>JAWKKV010000001.1:0-986668 GCA_041393015.1 Chitinophagales bacterium
CACTAATTACTTGATTTTGTAGCGAAAGTTTAAGATCTTCTGCATCACCTTCCATACTTGCCATTAATTCATTAGCTTGAAAATGCGCACTAATCTTTGACTTCTCAATATTTTCATGAGGCTTATTATACATCCAATAGCCATAGGAAAGACCAAGGATTGCGGTAATAATAGCAATAATTAAAATGATTTTTTTCATATCGTGGCTAGTCGTATAAAATTATGCAACAGACAAAGAGCTAAAAAGTTCGCTATACTTTGTATTATTTCCACAATTTATAGATATACACAATTTAGAGTGCAGAGAATGAATAATTGTATGCTTACAAAATTGTAACTTGCAGCCTTATTAATTTGAAGCTTCAATCTATGGTATACTTAGATTTTGAACAACCGATAGCAGATTTACTCATTCAATTGGAGAAACTTCAAAAAGTTGGAGTGGATGGAGATATTAGTGTATCCGCATCGGTGAAACAGATCAAGCAAAAAATTAAGAGTAAGCGAAAAGAGATCTACGAAGGCTTGACTCCGTGGCAAAAAGTACAAGTAGCAAGACATCCTAATAGACCTTATACTTTAGATTATATAAAAGGGATTTGTTCGGAGTTTGAAGAATTTCATGGAGATAGAAATTTTGGAGATGATCATGCTATTGTTGGTGGCTTAGGTAAGATTGATGGGCAAGCGGTGATGATTATTGGTCATCAAAAAGGAAGCAATACTAAAGAAAGACAGTTTCGAAATTTTGGGATGGCTAATCCTGAAGGCTATAGAAAAGCGCTTCGATTAATGCGTTTAGCAGAAAAATTTGACATTCCTATTGTTACCATGATAGATACGCCAGGTGCTTATCCTGGTATTGAAGCAGAAGAAAGAGGACAAGCCGAGGCCATTGCACGTAACTTGTTTGAAATGGTACAGCTTAAAGTGCCAGTAATCAATTACATTATTGGGGAAGGCGCCAGTGGCGGTGCATTGGGGATTGGCGTTGGAGATTTACTTTTTATGTTAGAATATACTTGGTTCAGCGTTATTTCGCCGGAAGGTTGTGCTTCTATTTTATGGCGAAGTGCCGATTTTAAAGAAGAAGCGAGTAAGCAGTTAAAACTCACTTCTCCTGATATGTTGGAGTTAGGTATTATTGATGGTGTGGTAAAAGAACCCAATGGTGGCGCCCATGCAGATGTAGAAAAAATGCAGCAAAATTTTAAAGAGCATATTTTGAAGAGCTTAGACAAGCTAAAAAAGATGGATGCTCAAAAAAGAATTAATAAACGGATAGAAAAATTAGAGGCTATCGGTCAGTTTGAAATTACTACTTAAAATTACAGACGTGATACAGAATTTTAAAACTAAGAAACTCCTAAAGCATATTGACCAATCCATTCTTGGTAGAAACAAACCAAAAGAGGCTTGCAATATGCAACAATTGCAATCTATTGGGATAGTATTGGACGGTAGAGATCAAAATTTTGTAGATGCTGTTACGCAATATGCTGAACAGCAAGAAAAGCAAGGTATAAAAGTTACTCTCCTATCCTATCTACCTAAAGTGAATAAACAAATTAGTTTAAGTATTCCATTTTTTACGAAAGAAGATATTAATTGGTATTACAAACCAATCAAAGAATCTGTAATTAATTTTATTGAGCAACCTTTTGATCTATTGTTAAATTTTTGTCCTGATAAATTACTGCCCTTAGAGAGTATAATTGCTTTATCATCGGCAAAATTTATCATTGGAAATGGCCTAACACATCTAAATAGTTACTACGATATTCTCCTTAAATTAAATAATAGTAACGCTCCTGATAGCTTTATAGAAAACGTGCATCATTACTTAACTTTACAAGGCTAATAAGCCCAATATGAGTTTAGAATTTTTAAGAGGAACTGGTGTTGCCATGGTGACACCGTTTAATGAGCATGACGAGATTGATTACGCCGCACATCAACAAATTATCGATTTCGTAATTGATAATGGAATCAACTATTTAGTGGTTATTGGAACCACTGGAGAATCAGTCACTTTAGAAAAAGAAGAGAAGCAAGAGTTAATTCATAAAACAGTTGAATTTGCTAAAGGTCGAGTGCCTGTAGTTGCAGGATTTGGAGGTAACAACACCAAACATGTGGTCAATGATCTTAAAAATTTCGACCTTACAGGTATAGATGCCATTTTATCTGTTAGTCCATCGTACAATAAACCTACTCAAGAAGGTATTTATGCTCACTTTGAAGCTGTAGCCAATGCAACCGACCTTCCTATCATTTTATATAACGTACCTGGAAGAACATCTTCCAACATGGATTATAAAACAACTTTAAAATTAGCGGCTGATTTTAAAAATATTGTAGCCATAAAAGAGGCTACTTATAATTTGGAACAAATCACCCATTTGTCGAAAAATAAACCGGAAGGCTTTTACTTACTTTCTGGTTGTGATGACTTGATTTTACATGAAATGGAATTGGGTTTCGACGGTGTAATTTCTGTTGCCGGAAATGTTATTCCGAAGCAATTCTCCACTATGATTAATTTGTGTTTAGAGAACAAATTTATGGAAGCGGGTAAAATTCATAAAGATATATATGACTTCATCTTCATGCTATTTGCTCAAGGTAATCCTGCTGGCGCAAAAGCCGCTTACAAACATTTAGGCTTTTGCGAAGAACATGTAAGATTGCCTTTGGTGCCTATCAATGATGAGTTGAGAGAGAAGATTGGTAAGGAATTGGAGAGAATTTCTTAAAAAAAATTGGCAGTCCGCAGTTGACAATTAGACAATACTTTCATTATCATTAGAAATCCTCAACGTCCTCTTCCGCGTGCGCTGAAGCTTTAGCGGAGGAGCTCGAGAGACATTGAAGGAGGTTAATTAAAAATCAACTTTAGGCACTCGTAACTTTAGGCACTTTAGTCACTTATTTTCAGAACAACATCAACCCTCTTCGTCGCATTTCTTTTCTCAACAAACTTAGCTCCCGTCCCATTTGCCCGGCAACGGAAGTATTTTCTTGTGCTCGTCTTACTAAATAAGGAATCACTTCTTTCACCGGCCCATAAGGCATATATTTGGCAACGTTATAGCCTGCTTCGGCGAGATTAAATGAAATATGATCACCCATGCCGAACAATTGAGAGAAAAACACTCTGTTGTCCTTTCTATCAAACTTGCTTTCTTCTAAAAATTTTACAGCGGAAAGGCAACTGTCTTCATTATGGGTAGCAATACAAACAGAGATTTCATTTAAATGAGTTAAGCAATATTCTACTGCCAAATCATAATCTCTATCCGTGTTTTCTTTAGTATCTTGGATAGGACTTTCGTAGCCTTTTTCTTTAGCCCGTTTTGCTTCCTTTTCCATATAAGCCCCTCGCACCAATTTTGCAGCATAAATATATCCTCCGGCTTTGGCTTTTTTATGGGCCAACTTCAAAAACTCCAATCTATCTTTTCTGTAGAGTTGAATGGTATTGTAAACAATAGCTGTTTTTTGATTATATTTTGCCATCATTTCATCAACCAAATCGTCTAGTGGCTTTTGAATCCATGATTCTTCCGCATCTACAAACAAGCCAACATTCTTATCGTGCGCCAATTGACAAATAGAATTGATCATACTTTTTGAATCGTCAAACGATTTTTGTTCTTCTTCAGTTAGCTCAGCCCCTTTATGCAATTTCTCTAAAATAGAAAACCGGATTAAGCCAGTAAATTTAGACACTACAATTGGGACAGAGGCTTGTTCATGCGCAAATTTGATAGCTTTTCTAATTTCTGCTTCCGTTTGCTTAAAACCTGCGCTACTCTCCTGCGCCTCCACGCCATAATCTAAAACACATTGCACACCATATTCATATAACCGATCAATTTTTTCAACTGATTTTTCCAAAGATGGGCCGCCACAAAAAAGTTTATAAACCGTTGGTTTCATGGCGATTGAAAATGGAGTCACAATACCATTCTCAACTGCCTTCATGGTAACACTTGTACCTACTTTTACCAACCAATCGTACTTCATCAAATAAAACATATTGTATGCTTTAATGAGATCAAACTTCTTTCGATAAGCAAACGCTGTTTCAGTATTGCTGAAATCTACTTGAGGTATTGAATTTTGGTTTTGGCTCATTGGTTGTTTGGTTGTTTGGTTGTTTGGGGCAAGTTAACTTTAGTATTTGTGTTTGAATTTGCGCTTGTGTTTGCGTTTGAATCTTTCAACTATTCCATATCTCCCAAGCCTTTTCAGCTTGTAAATGAAGCATCTCTAATCCATTTTTAATCTCCGCTCCTTTTTCTTTTCCTTTAGATAAAAATAAGGTTTCTATAGGATTATAAACCAAATCATATAGAATATGTTCATCGGTAATGCCATCATAAGGAATGTGAGGCGCATCATCAACATTTGGATACATACCCAACGGCGTGGTATTAATAATCAATTGATTTTGCTTAACCAATTCTGGAGTGAGTGCATTATAAGTGATGGTATTTTCTTTTTCTGTTCTGGATACAAATAAAAAAGGAATATCTAGCTTCTTTAAGCCATAAGCTACTGCTTTCGATGCTCCACCAGTTCCTAGAATTAATGCTTTAAGATCGCTCTTCTCTAAAATAAATGGCATTAAGCTTTCTACAAAGCCATATACATCTGTATTGTAGCCTTTTAGTTTGCCGTTTTTAAATTGGATAGTATTCACTGCACCAATAGTTGCTGCTTCAGTTTGCACACTGTCTAGGAATGGCATAACCACTTGTTTGTATGGAATGGTTACATTTAATCCTGAAAAATCATTGTTAGAAATTAAATCTTTAAACTCATTAATTTCTGTCAGGGGAAAATTGTCATATCTACAGCCTCCAATATGCTCGTTCTCAAACTTTTCTGTGAAATACTTTTGAGAAAAAGAATGACTTAAAGGATAACCGATCAGGCCATATTGTTTCATTACAGTTCTACTTCGCTTTTACTATCTAAAATCATCACCAAGGCAAATCCAATTACTAAACTAATTATTACAGGAATAACAAAAGCTGGTTCGCTTAGTTCAGTTGAATATTGAGCAGGCAAAACATTCACTTCTTTAATAATTTTATCTACATGCATTCCTGTTACAAAATTATGCACCACACCTTCTTCATCCATTATAACTGTAGGAATTCTCCAAGGCCATAATTTATTTAAAGCACCCAACATAAAGCCAGCTAAAACAGCTAAAGTAATAGTATGATGCTTACTCAACGCCCATGATAAAACTCTGGAAAATATTGCTAAACCAACAATCATTCCGATACCAAATGTGGCCATAATGATAATAGAATGCATGTCTCTTTGCACCAAAACGCCATCTTTTAAGGTGTCGTGCAAAATGAATTGATACATACCCAATATCAATAAAATAAAACTGCCGGAAATGCCCGGTAATAATAAAGCAGAGACGGCTACAGCGCCACAAAAGAATACAAAAAGTAAATTATCATTGGCTTGTGCAATTGGCAATATGGTTATTCCATAAGCTATAGCAGCTCCAACGAGAAAAACAACGACTGTTCCAATATTCCAATTTTTGATCTGTTTACCAACATAAATGATGGAAGCAATGATTAATCCAAAGAAAAATGCCCAAACTATTGGAGGATAATTGGTTAAAAAATAATCGACGGCTACCAATCCAAAACCTAAACCCAATACCATTCCTCCTAAAAGAAAAACCAAGAAATTACCGTTTATTTTTTCCCAAACGGCTCCAAAACCATCCTTTCTAAAAGTTGTAATTAAAGAAGGCTGAAATGCTTTAATGCTATTGATCAATTGTTCGTAAATGCCGGTAATAAAGGCGATAGTTCCACCAGAAACGCCGGGAATAGTTTCTGCTACGCCCATAGCAGCACCCTTAAGGGTTAAATATACTTTATTCTTCAATGGTTAAAATTTGACGTGAAACTATGAAAATTATTGAAGGAAATTAGTAGACTAGATGCTATTTTATTTTCTAATCTTACCATTAGAGCAATGAATTGTTTAATCGCAAGTATTAATTAAATCAATCAATTCAACATCCTCTTGTAAAGAAGGAAAGTATTTAAAGATGATAATATGTGCTCCAAAATCTTCTTCTAATAGTGCTTCAATATCTAGTAATGCCGTTTTCCTTTTATCCATCATTAATAAAATAGCCGCCTTAATATATTGTAAATCAATATTGGCAAAACATTCTCTAATCCCTTGTTCTATGGTATCTAACGCCTTTTCTTCTTCTTCGTTAAACAAATAAGAAAGTGCTAAGGTGATATATAACCTTGAATATTTACCATTTAAATTGATAGCTTTTGAACAACTGTATTTTACTTCATCGTAATCTTCTGCGTGAAGTGCTGTTTCAGATAACCTTTCTAAATACTCAATATTATCGGGATAAAGTTCTACTGCTTTTTTTAAATGTTGAATAGATTGCTCCCATTTTTCTTCGGCGATGTAAGTCATGCCTAAATTATAAAATGCTTCGTGAGCAGATGGATTACTACGAATAGCTTTTCGGAAACAATAGCGAGAAGCCTTCAAACTTTTTAATTCAAAATGACATTTGCCTGCTAATAAATGAATATCTGATTCTGCTTTGGTTTTACCGCTATAAGTTTCAATGGCCTCTAAAGCATTTTCAAATTGACCTATCTCATGATAATATTGAGCTAAATCTCTATAAGCATAAGTAACATCTTCGTCGATAGCTAATACATATTGTAAGGCATCAATGGCCTTTTCGTATAGATCTAATGAAGCATAGGCATAAGATAAATTGTACCAAGCCCAAAAACAATATGGATGTTCTTCAATAATTTCTTTGTACAATATAATAGCATCTTCAAATTGATCCGTCAATTCCATGCAATAATTGATTCGGCTTAAAGCTTCCTCATTTTCCATGTCGGCCTTTAAACAGGCTTTCAAACAAGCGTATACTTCGTCGTACTTTTCCCAATCTTCATAAACATCAGCCATATGCAGCCAAACATCACTGGTATCATCCTCTTCTGCTAAATCCATAGCTTTATCCAATTGCTCCAAAGCGGCTTTGTGTTGTGATTGGAAAGTCAGTACTTCAGACCTCAATAAATAAATACCCATTTCTGAAGGCTCAAAAATGGCTGCCTTATCTAAACATTCTAAAGCTTCATCGGTAATTTTAAGATCAAAAAGGATTTGTGCTTTTTTTAATAAAATCAACCCGGAGTAAGGGTGTTGCTCTAAAGCGGCTTCAATAGCCTTTAAAGCTTTATCGTAATGCCCAGTATTTTCATAGTAATCAACGATCTGCTCCACTTCGTCTTGATCAACATGTGGTTGCAAGTTATTAGCTAACGCTTCCTCATATTGCTCAACCAACGATTTAATATCGGGTTGTTCGTTCTCATAATTATCAAAAAATTCCATATTAAAACGACGTGTTAGCTAATCTAATCATTTATTTACTATACTATTGCTTTATTATTCCACAGTATTAACAACTGCTTAAAGCAATTTATTTTATGCCTCACAAAAGTAGAACTAATTAAATTCTACTATTTTAGTTTCGATTTTATATTATTAAGAAGAATCCTTTAACATATTTACTACCTATGCCTAAAATTCTTTTACTATTTACACTAATTATTCTTTCTACTTCAATTTCTGCTAATGAAGATTATTGGCAGCAAAAAGTTGATTTCAATATAAGTGTTTCATTAGATGCTGTCAACAAAACTCTAGAAGGAGAGGTTCAAATGTTGTACCAAAATAACGCTGATCAACATTTAGATACCATTTGGATACATCTTTGGCCGAATGCGTATTCAAGATACAACACTGCTCTTGCTAAACAATTGTTGGAGAATGACAACCTAAATATGGATATTCTTGATCGAGAAGATCTTGGTGCTATTGGAAAATTGGATTTTAAAGTAGATAGTAAAATGGTTGAATTTCATAAATTGGAAAAAGACCCAGATATAGGATACATCGTATTGACATCTCCTTTATTACCCAACGAAAGCATTGAAATTTCGACTCCATTTAAAGTAAAAGTGCCTGCGTCTATTTCAAGAATGGGAACAGAAGATGGTTATTTTGCCATCACGCAATGGTTTCCTAAACCGGCAGTTTATGATCAAGATGGCTGGCACGCTATGCCTTATTTAGATCAGGGAGAATTTTATTCGGAATTCGGTACATATCATGTAGAAATTACTGTTCCGGAAAATTATATTGTTGCAGCCACCGGACAGTTAACTGCAGAAAAGGAATTAGAAGGCGCTAAAACACTTATTTATGACCAAGAGAACATTCATGACTTCGCTTGGTTTGCGAGTCCTAATTTTAAAGTCGCAACCGAAAAAGTAAGCTTGCCTAATGGGCATGAAGTAGATGTAAATACTTACTATTTAACCGACGAAGAAAGATGGCAAGAAGCTCATCGCTTTACTAAAAAATCTTTACTGCTTTTTTCAGACTTAATAGGACCTTATCCATACAGCCATTGCACGGTGGTGGAAGGTCCGTTAAAAGCCGGTGGCGGAATGGAATATCCAATGATTACCATTTTGGATGATTACAATGATGAAGCTTATTTAGAAAGTGTCATTGCGCATGAAGTAGCACACAATTGGTGGCAAGGTATTTTAGCGAGCAATGAACGTGACAACCCTTGGATTGATGAAGGTTTTACTTCTTACTATGAAAAACGATATAATAATGAGCATGCCTACATAGAATACCAACCTGCTACTATTGTTTCTGAACGAAAAGTGGCAAAATTCTTTGGTTTAGACGAAGTGACTTATGAATCGGGTGAAAAGATTTTACTAAGGCAAATAGAAAATAAGAATACACATCAGGCGGTAGGTTTACATGCTACAAAATTTACGGATGACAATTCCTATTTTTCGCTTTACGCAAAAGCTCCCCATCAAATCATCTATTTAGAAAATTATCTAGGCAGAACCCAATTTGATACTTGTATAAAATCATTTTTTGAAGCGTATCAATTTAAGCACATCCATCCAAATGATATTCAAACTCATTTTGAAAGTTGCTCAGGAAAAGATTTAAATTTTTTCTTTCAAGATTGGATAAATTCTGATGGAATTGTCAATGGAAAAATTGGAAAAGTTAGTAAAGAGGGCGAGAGTTTAAAAGTTGAAATCAAACAAACCGGAGAAGTTGTAATGCCTTTGCCGGTTACCATCATTAATGAAGATGGCGAGCAAACCATTTGGGTAGAAGGCGAAAGTACTTTTATTGATGTTCCTTCAGCAGGTTTAAAGGAGATTATAGTGGATAGGAAAAACCTTTCCATGGATTATCAACCAGCTGATAATTTTTATAAAACAAATGGCATTGGAAAGCTCGAAAAAGTAAGACCTCAATTATTTTTTAGTCTAGACAATCCTAAAAGAACCGAAATTTACTTTTCTCCAATGATGGCGGGGAATGCACATGACAAATTTATGCTGGGCTTAACCGTTTACAATCGTTTTTATCCTTCTAAAAATTTAGATTGGGACATCACCCCTTTGTATGCATTTGGTTCTAAACAGGTGAATGGCATATTTAATTTGAGCTATGCTCAGAATATTAGAAAAGACAGACATGTTCAGTTAAAATATGGTGTTCATTTTAAAACGTTTAGTTACGACAATCGCTCTTTTGGTGGCAGATATATTAATGTAAGACCTACTTTATTGGTCACCATATTACCGGAGGATAGACGTAAAAAAATTACTCATCAATTGATTTACAAGCATCATCAAACTTGGAATGAATTGAATATTAGCAAAAGCGATGGGACGGATAGTATAACACAATACTCTCCATTATGGGTAGAGGAAATTGGTTATTCTTTTGAGAAAAAAGATATTAAAACACCGGTAAACGCCTCCACCAATATGCAATTCAATAATGAGCATGCTAAGATTACGGCTACTACCAATGTTAAAGTGAGGTACGGCAAATTAGATAGTTATTTTTCTACGCGATTCTGGATGTCAGCTTTTATAGCTAAGCAAGGCGATTTCGCTAGATCAAGTCAGTTTGGAACCAACTATTCAACAAATTTAGGAGGAAGAAATGGCAATAGAGATTATTTGTATGAAGATTACTACTTAGGCAGAAATGTGAGGGATGGTTTTTTATCCAACCAAATTGGCATGAATGAAGGTCAGTTTAAATTTGCACCAAGTTCTTTATTAACTTCTAATATTTTAGCCGCAAGTATCAATTTAAGGGCTGATTTTCCAAGTAAATGGATTCCTATTAAGTTGTATACAGATATTGGAATTATTTACACCAATGGTTTTGTGGCAGGCAATATTGAGAAAAAATCTTTGTTTGCTTTTCAAGCGGGTGCCATGCTTTCATTGTTCAATGAAGCTTTGGAAGTTTATTTTCCTTTCGTCTCTTCTAATGATATAAAAGAATACTATGAATTGAACGCACCAAAATTCAAGCAACGCATCAGTTTCTCTATAGACTTAAACAAAATAAATCCGCATAAAATTGTAAATGAGTTTGAGTTGTAAGGGGTATCTATCCATGACCTGTTAGGTTCGCACACATGACCTGTTAGGTTCACGAACCTAACAGGTCATGTGTATATATATTGGGCTATGAACCTATCAGCTCGTGATAATACTCCTCCACAAAATTATCATGAAAATTTTCAAATTCAGATCTTCCGCCAAACCAATCTATTACTTCGTTTCTTTTCAAATTAGTATAATCATCCGAAAGAAATAGTTTATAAGATGAATATTTCCACTCATCTAGTTTGTTTACTAAACCATGATGTATAGGATTTCTATGTATATATCCTATAATTTGAGTATAATAAATATCATCAGATATTTGCTTACGTCTATAGGGTAGCATAAATAACTTCCCTTTTCTATCTTTAAACTTATTAAACGTTCTAGTATAGCTATTAAAGAAATTACTGAATTTCTGATTGATGATGGCATTCCAATCTTGGATATCATTGTCAAATTCCTTTTTTAACTCTGCCTCAGATTTAACTCTAATCAACAAATGAAAATGATTCGGAATTAAACAATAGGCATAGATATCTACAAAACATTCAAGAAATCTATCCAATTTCGAAAAGAACATATTATAGTCGCTGTCACTGACGAATAAGATTTCGTTTCCAACTGCTCTATTGTAAACATGATAAAAACGTTCCGGCTCCAATTTGTCTATATAATTCATACTTATAAGAGACAAAAACAGAGAAGATTCCATAAAATTATTGCTTTAACCTGTTAGGTTCCAGCATCCGACCTGTTAGGTTCGCACACATGACCTGTTAGGTTCGCGAACCTAACAGGTCATGTAGACGGACTAATACCTCCCTAAATTCAACATCACTAATGTGCAAGCATCTTGTGTCTCAATACCTTTAGCTTCTGCTAATTCTTGTAATTCTAAATTTTCCGTTCCCGGATTAAAGATGATTCTTTTGGGTGCTAAAGACAATATATAATTGTAGTATTCTACTTGACGGCGAGGATTGATATATAAAGTAACTGTATGAACATTTTCGATAGGTCCTAAATTCGTAACCACATCAATGCCTTCAATTTTTCCTGCCCTAAAACCAACGGGAATCGCTTCAATTCCATTTTCTTTTAGTCTAACTACTGCTAAATTACTGTATCGGTCCGATTTAAGACTGGCGGCAAAAACTACTGTTCTTTTGTTTTTCAAAGGTGACTATTTTGAAGTTAAACATGTTTTTGAGTGGATAAAGTTCCTGAATGCTTTGGATCAATTATCATAATCAATATCTAAATCAAAGCGCTTTTGAAATTCAATCAAAGTTGGATTTTCTTTAGCCATATAGTCAAACAACTCTTTTGGATGAGTTGGTTCTTCATCTTTTTCCTCTACAGATTCGTCTATCTCAATATCTATTCTTAAATGAAGATCCATACGTTTAAAGTACTCTCTAAAGTAACTCTTAATATGGCTTCCTTGCTGTGTAATAAAACCTTTTGACACATTGCTATAAACGGTTAAAACAACGGTGTTATCATCAGTAAGTTTTGGCACTAATGGTCGCGCATGAGAAATAAAATTAGATGGAAGGTCTTCTTGTTCCAACAATTCTTTCCATGCTTTATTCAATAAATCTTCCGATAAATCAATAGCCTTATCTAGTTCATCTTCATCAATGCTAAACTTACCATCTTTTAGGGCATTATTTAATTCAGACATTAATGATTTAGAAGGTGCTGAGGCTGCAGCTACTTCCTTTTTTGATTCTTCCGGCCTTATAGTAGATGGAATTTCTTGCTTAGGTGTAGGCGCTTTTTCTTGAGTCGTTTCTTGAGCTACTTTAGTTGTAGCTTTTTCTTCTATTACTACTTTCTTAATTGCCTTTTTAGGTGGCTCATCAGCTAGTGAAGGCTGCTGTTTTTTTTTTGCTTCGATATTTATCGATTGATCAACATCTAACAATCTATTGAGGAAGCAAATTTTCAATAAAGCTAATTCAACATGCAATCTCTTGTTTCTGGCCATTTTGTAGCCGGCATCACATTTGGAAGCCAAATCTAATGCATTTAAAAGAAAAGATGTTTTAGTGATTTGTGCTTGTACTTTATATTTTTCAGCAATATCATCACTCACCTCTAGAAGCGGCAAAGTAGCTACTTCCTTACACATCAATAAGTTTCTAAAATGCTCTGCTAAGCCTAAAATAAAGGTGTCTCCTTCAAACCCTTTTGACACTACATCATTAAAAGCTAATAAAACAGAAGCACTATCTTCTATTAATAATTGATCTGTTACTTTAAAGAAATATTCATAATCCAGAATATTAAGATTCTCAATTACACTAGCATAAGTGATGGCTCCTGTAGATGAACTCGCTATCTTATCAAAAATTGACAAAGCATCTCGCAAAGCTCCATCCGCCTTTTGAGCAATAATATGCAATCCTGCTTCCTCAGAAGTAATGCCTTCTTGCTCACAGATATGCTGTAAATGCTTTACTATATCATTGACAAAAATTCGCTTGAAATCAAATATTTGACAACGCGATAAAATAGTAGGAATAATCTTATGCTTCTCTGTTGTTGCTAAGATAAATACCGCATATGGAGGAGGTTCTTCTAAGGTCTTCAAGAAAGCATTAAAAGCTGCTTGTGACAACATGTGAACCTCATCTATGATATACACTTTATATTTTCCGGCTTGTGGTGCAAAACGAACCTGATCGGTTAAGCTTCGCATGTCATCTACCGAGTTGTTCGAGGCAGCATCTAATTCGTGAATATTAAAAGATGCATTGCCATTAAATGACTCACAAGAACTACAAGTATTGCAAGGCTCCATATCTTCAGAAGCATTCTCACAATTTATAGCCTTTGCTAAAATACGCGCGCAAGTAGTTTTACCGACACCTCTTGGACCGCAAAACAAAAAACTTTGCGCCAACTGATTGCTTTTTAAAGCATTCTTTAGCGTTTTAGTGACTTGTTCTTGCCCTACAACCTCTTCAAACTTCTGTGGTCTGTACTTCCTCGCTGAAACAACATATTGAGACATGTAGCAAAGATAGGATTTGAAACGCTATTTTCTCATTCTAAAAATTGAAATTTCAAATAATTATGTCTTAATTTCCGTTAGCATTTCATATGGGGCTATAATTTGGGGTTATGGTTTCAATATTTGTTTTATCAGAAACCATTCACAATGAGTATTACTGCTTCCTTTCATCTTTCCTTTGAAGTCTCTGACTATAAGATCTCTCAAATATTCTACACTAAAGTTTTAGGCGGAAAAATATTAGTAGATAATGGAAAGTGGTGTAATATTGATTTGTATGGTCATCAAATAACATTGCATCACAACCCTAATTTAGTACCGAGAGATCTTAGTAATTTTCATTGGGGTTTGAATATGAATTGGACAGACTTTGAAATCGTTTGTAACCGCCTTATTTCAGTTGAAGCACCATTTATAAAGGTACCAGAAGTACAAAACAAAGGAACAGAAAACGAAAGAGTTAAAATGATCTTTCGCGATCCGGATGGTTACATATTGGAATTTAAAGTCTTTAAGGTATAACTACTATTGCACCACCACTGATGATTGGTAAGTTGCTCCTCCGTTACTCATTAATTTAACGACATACATGCCAGGCGTAATATTGTTAGATGAAACTCTTATTTGGTCATTGCCACTCACTTGATTTTTATAAACCAATTCTCCAATAGAATTGATAATTTCTAGAGTAAGTGCTTGCCCTTTAAATGGTGAGCTAATCGTTAAAGTATTGCCTGATTGAATAGGGTTAGGATAAACTTTTAAAGGATTGATCTTGGTTTCAAACAAAGCTGTACTTTGATCAAAATAAGCAGCTGCATAATCAAACGCTTCTATTCCTACTTTTTCGCCAATAATTCTCCCTGGCATATCATCTGCCGGAGGATGAATACCTCCCCAAATTCTGCTTAAACTACATTGATCCGATGCATCTCTATAAGTTGCCCATTGCAAGGTAATATCTTGACTTGGTCCTTCTTCAAATACTAAAAATTCGTTCTTTGGCGCTTCAAACTCTCCCATTCCACCTGGGAAAAAGGCATCACCAGTTAGCATTGTCATTACTTCTGCTGCCGCTCTAGAATAAGTAGAGTGACCTGATACAAAACCTGCAAATGGAGGTGTAATAAATGTTGGTCGTTGATATGGCCACCAATTTTCAGCTAAGATCCATCCTACTCCAGCTTCATCGATAGCAGCGCTATCAATATAATCCGGACCTCTCCAAGTATATAACTTAATTTTATCTACATTCTCGTTATTGTCACCTGCTAAGTCATCTCCAGCCTCCACTAATTCAATCAAACCTTCCATTAATGGTAATCCATTTTCAGAGTAATTTGGTTTTGTATTATCTGAGCTTTGTCCTTGATCTGCCATATATCTAATGGCTGAGATAGGTCGAATATAATCGTAATATCCCTTTATTCCCCATGAAGTAACCGCTACATCATGCATTGTTCCACCCATAATAAAATAGGCTTTAACATCCCATTCTAAATCATCTAATATTGGTCCTTCGCCTTTGAATCTCTTCTCAAATAATGGATGATCGTTTACATAATTTAGAAGTGTAAACCAATGTCCTGGAGGTGTTTCCGAATCCGGTCCATCTGCCCAAAATTCCGCTAATATTCTAGCATAATCTCCTCTTGGTACAATTTGTGGCTCATAAGGTTGCCCTGTAGCAGGATTTACCTCCCATCCTCTGCTTTGATCGCCACCATCCTCAAGGTTGTAAAAGTTAGGAAAATCAGCATAACTAGTTGGAAATTCAGGATTATTACCAATAGAGGCAGGTGAAACATCCCACATTACGCTATCAGCAGGATCTAAATGAGAAGCCCATACAGCTACTAATGTAAAATTCCAAATGTAATAATCTTTAGTGGCCGGATCATCAATGTAAGGAGGATGTCCAGGGTCGTGATATACACTGTAAAAATCTCCATTACTTTGATAAATATTTTGGTCAGATTCCTTTAAAGAAAAAGGATAAACACCGCCCCATTCAGGGCTTAAAAATTTTGGTGTATTAATTGGAATAACGTTGCCGCTTTGATCGATAAAAGTTTGTAATGTTAATGGCTGCCAATGGTTGGGATCAACTATATCAGGATTTCCAGGTTCTATTGGCACCAAAGTTGGATTAACTGGACTGTAGTATAAGTTACCATATTCTCCTGCTTCATTGGATCCATCCTGTAAGCCATAATCTATCATTTCAGAAGCAATATAATTACCTAGCGCGGCATAAGATCCAGTGCTATAATCTTTAGAAGTAAATGATACATCGTAACCTAATTCATTCATCAATGCAGCACAACGTGTTAAAGTAGCTGAAGCATTAGGTGAAAACTGAAAGCGATGTTGCAACATTCTATATACTGCATAACTGATGGCTTCTTCTTGCGCTTCTTGTACATTGGCAGGCGCTTGAATACCATTAAACTCACATTCGTAACCATGAACTGTTTTCCCTAGTAAATAAGTTTCTTCACCGCCCGGACTTAAAGCTGCCCAAGCATCATACATAACGGCTGAAACATGAAACAAATTTCTAGCATGTATAGTAGGTCTAGCATAATCTTCTCTTATACTTTCTAACAATACATCATTCCATTGACGAGCAACAGAATGTTGTGCATTAACTGTAAAAACACTAGTAATTAGTATCACCATTAGTAATACCAATTTGGAATGAAATTTAAATCTAAACATAGGGGTTTTATTGGATGATAGATAATATTTTTCTAAAGATATATTTTTTTAGCAATAACCTACCACTGATTGATGTCAGCTTTTTAATTACTACTACATTTTGTTTATTAAAAATAAAAAAGGCGACCGAGGCCGCCTTTTAAATTTATTTTCTAGAAGCAATATTCATCTGCTTCAATTAATTTAGCAGCAATATTTCTTCTTAATTGTTTAGTGTTAGTCATTGGATATTTGGTAAATCTCTTAATACCCATTAACATAATTCTTGCTTCATCACCTTCTGCAAATGACTGAACAGCATGTTTTCCATGAACATACAATCTTTCTGCTGCATCTGAAAAATAAGCTTTCATCATATCTACATAAGCGGCAGCACCTTCTTCTCCTTTAAGAGCCACCAACTTCTGTGTTCTTAAAAGAACAGATTCCATCACAAATGCTTCAGCAATCATATCTGCTCCATTCATCATAATTTCTTGCTCATATTTCAATTTACCCATTAATTTTTGGGCAGCTCCACCAATTGCAACTAAAACAGCTTTCTTGGCATTTTTCACCGCTTTGATTTCTTCAGAGAATAAATCAGAATTGGTGTCTCCAAATTCAGGAATACCCATTAATTCTTTTTGAACTGCCATTCCAGCACCCATAATATCAATGCTACCGTTCATAGCTCTTTTCATCAACATATCAATGGTAAGCATTCTATTGATCTCGTTGGTTCCTTCAAAAATTCTATTGATTCTTGCATCTCTATAAGCTGGTGCAGCTGGTGCTTCTTCAGAATACCCCATTCCACCATAAACTTGTACCGTTTCATCTACTACATAATCTAAAACTTCAGAACAGTAGAATTTTAAAATAGCACACTCAATAGCATATTCATCAGCAGCTCCTAAAATAGCTTCTTGAAATGCTTTGCCTTGGCTAATTAATTCTTTTTCCTTTTTATCAATCATATCGCTTACTCGATAAACAGCAGATTCTCCGGCATAAATTCTAATTGCTTGCTCCGCTAATTTATATTGAATAGCACCGAAACTTGCGATTGGCTTTTTGAATTGATGTCTTTCGTTAGCATATTTGATAGCATTTGTAGATGCATGTCTGCTGCTTGCAATTACACCTAATCCTAATTTATATCTACCAATATTTAAAATGTTGAAAGCAATTAAATGTCCTTTTCCAATTTCTCCTAAAAGATTTTCAACTGGCACTTTTACATTTTCTAAAAATACTTGACGAGTAGAAGAAGCTTTGATTCCCATTTTGTCTTCTTCAGCACCTAATGATAATCCTTCGTATCCCTTCTCAACAATAAAACCTGTGAATTTCTCTCCATCAACTTTTGCAAACACAATAAATACATCGGCAAAACCTGCATTGGTGATCCACATTTTCTGACCATTTAAGATGTAGTGTTTTCCATCTTCTGAAAGATCAGCTCTTGTTTTTGCTGCTAAAGCATCTGATCCACTTCCCGGCTCAGTTAAGCAATAACTTGCTTTTAACTCCCCTGAAGCTAATTTTGGAAGATATTTTTGCTTCTGCTCTTCATTTCCAAAATATAAGATTGGCATAGTACCAATTCCGATGTGTGCTCCCCAACTTAAAGAAAATGTTTTACCTAAAGACATAGCATCTAATACAACAGAGTTGGTATTAAAATCTTTACCAAACCCACCGTATTCTTCCGGAATAGCCATTCCTAATAAACCTAACTCACCAGCTTTTTCCAATAATGCAGGTGTTAGACCTTCTTCTTGTTTTTCCAATTTTCCATAAACCGGTAATACCTCAGCTTTCAAAAAATCTTGCACCATCTCATAGATCATGCCTTGTTCCTCATCCAATTCTTCTTTAATGAAAATATCTTGCTGAGTAGATTCTTTAACTAAAAACTCTCCACCTTTTAAATGTGCTTTCACATCTTCCAATACTTCGCTCATAATAACTTATTTAATATTTTGTGTTTGAATATGACAGTTTGATTGTAATTAATTGCTAGTAAAATTAATCCTATTTGACCGAACGTTTGGTAAATTTATTTTAATTGAATATTAAATGAAATGAATAAAATTGGCTATTGGTCAATAGTTTGAATAATATTGTAACTAAATTCTATTACAACATACATTAATCCCACTCCGTTTTCAGAGAGTAAAACATTACCGCCATGAAAAAATTATTCGTTATTGCAGCTACCATCATTTCTTTTACGTTCGTTTCTACTTCTTGTTCAAAGTCAGGTTGCCCTATGCAAATTACCAAAGAAATGAAATTTGATAAAGAGGTTAAAATTGACAATACGGTAACTGCTTTTGTATTTGTTGAGGATTGCAATAACTAGTTTCTTACTTGCCCGCTACCTCTAACCACCCATTTTTCGGTCGTTAATTTTTCCAAAGCGAAAGGTCCTCTTGCATGTAATTTTTGAGTGGAAATACCAATTTCTGCACCTAATCCAAAAACGCCACCATCTGTAAATCGAGTAGAAGCATTAGTATATACGGCCGCTGCGTCTACTTCATTTAAAAAGCGTTCGCATTTTTCCGCATCTTTCGAAATGATAGCTTCTGAATGTTTAGAAGAATATTGACTGATATGATCTAAAGCTTCTTCTAAATCAGATACAACTTTTACAGAACATCCATAACCAAGATATTCTTTTCCAAAATCTTCCGGTTTAGCTTTATGTAAGCGACTATAATTGGCATTCTTCAATATATCATAAGAAGTATCATCTGCATAAATGTCCACATCAAACTCTTCCATTCCAGCTTTAATCTTAGGTAAAAAATCTGCTGCCACAACTTTATCTATCAACACTGTATCTAATGCATTACAAACAGAAGGTCTCTGTACTTTTGCATTGACAACAATTTTAGCTGCGGCATCAAGATCGGCACTAGATTCCACATAAGTATGACAAACACCCGCACCTGTTTCAATAGTAGGTACTTTAGAATTTGCTCTAACAAAATCTATCAAGCTTTGAGAGCCACGCGGTATGATGATATCTACATAAGCCGTTGCTTCTAACATTTCTTTCACAAACTTTCTATCGGTTGGTAAAAGTTGAATGGCATTTACATCAACATTGTTTTTAGCCATGGCTTGATGGATAATATCCACCAATACTTGATTGCTAAACTCCGCATCTGTTCCTCCTCTTAAAACAACGGCATTTCCAGATCTAATACACAAAGCTG
Source organism: Chitinophagales bacterium (assembly GCA_041393015.1). Classification (GTDB taxonomy): domain Bacteria; phylum Bacteroidota; class Bacteroidia; order Chitinophagales; family JADIYW01; genus JAGQYH01. The sequence continues at coordinate 19,524 of JAWKKV010000001.1, forward strand.
CTACATCTACTGTTACATTTGGGCGCGACTCATAAATAATTCCAACCACGCCCACCGGCACTGTGATTTTTGTTACCTCTAAACCGTTTCCCATTTTCTTTCGGTATAATTCTTTACCAGTAGGATCTTCAAGTTGAGCCACATCTCTAACACTATCGGCTAAAGCTTGAATTCTATCATTAGTTAAGAGTAACCTGTCCTTTTTAGGATCGGCATCATCCATTCGAATTAAATCCTTTTGATTGGCCGTTTTTATTTGATCAACGTTGGCTTCAATTAGATTGGCTAAGTCATTTAACAACTCCTTTTTGCTGTTGTCTGATAGCAACATTAAAGCTTTTGAATTTTTCTTTACTGATTTTAATAGCGATTGTATGTTATTCATATCCCATCATTTTAACAAAAAAAGTCCGAACCATTGATGTTTTTACCAAAAATATACCATTCATAACAAAACTATATCACTGGCATTTGCCACTTCAACATTCGCCTGTCCGAGTTTCTCTTTTAACTCCCTTGAAGATAATTTTGCTCTTGCCACACCAATGGAATGTTGATTTCCACTTACTAAAATCTCAATTACCTCGCCTTTCTCAAAAGAAGAAATAATATTTTTTATCCCAACAGATAACAAGCTCTTTCGCAATTGCAATGCTTTGCCAGCTCCTTCATCAATTTCAATTTTACCCGCTACCATACTACCGCTAGCCAACCACTTTTGACGAGCTTTTGTGGATGATTTCTTGGCAGTGCATTGCGTTCCGATTTTACCATTTAAAGCATCAATAATACCATTAGGTTTTTGACTACTAAAAATAGATACTTTAATCCCCATGCTTGTCGCCAATCTTGCAAATGTGATTTTGGAGATCATACCCCCTAATCCGAAAACTGACTTTTCTCCGGTTGCGTAATTCATAATCTCCTCTGAAAATTGATCGATTTGTTTTACAACTTCTCCATCGTTATTGAGCAAACCATCTACAGAAGTGCCAATAAGCAATTCACTAGCACCAAAACCAATGGCCATTAATGTGGCTAATTCGTCGTTATCAGAAAATTTCAATTCTAAAGAACTTACCACATCATTTTCATTGGCAATAGGAATCACCTCATTTTGCCACAAGGTTTCTATGGTTTCTCTCAGTTGCAAAAATTTCTCTCTATCCGAAAAATGACCTCTTTCACAAAGCGTTTGGGCTATTTTTAAATCATACTTTTTAAATGATGCAGCATAATTCGCAATCAATATTGGGTTTCCTATGGCGGCAGCGGCTTTACGTTCGCTTAATTTACCACTGAACTTTTTAAGTTGAGAACGACCAAATCCAACTGCTCCAGACGAAACCAATAACAATCGATAATCATTATTGAGTTGGGCAAACTGACTGGCGACTTCATTCATCAACCATTCATTTATAGTACCATCTGGCTTTATAATGCTAGAAGAACCTAATTTTAATATAAGTAGTGGTTTGTTCATAAGTTTTAATGGAAACCAAGCTAAAAATTATTTTTTTTATAGTGTCATCATCAATTTATACTTAATACTGATATAATGGGAGATCTAGAAAGAATTAAGAAGCAATTTAAGCTTCAACCGCATCCTGAAGGTGGGTTTTACAGTGCAGGATATCGATCTCCTGAATTTTTAAGATCTGAAGGTTTACCCCATCGATACAATGCGCCAAGAAATTTATATTCTTCCATTTATTTTATGGTAACCAATACCAGCTCTTCTCGTTTTCACAAATTGAAAACAGATGAAATGTGGCATTTTTATCACGGAGATCCAGTTTCACTTCATCTCATTTCAGAAAGCGGACATTATACTAAAATTGAATTATCGGCAGAAGTTGGGAAAGAAAGATTTATGTATTTGGTGAAGAAAAATACTTGGATGGCTGCTTCCTGCGAAAGTATTGATAAAAACTATTCCTTAACGGGCTGCACATTAGCCCCTGGTTTTGAATATGATGATTTTGAATTGGGAAAAAGGGACCAACTAATTGCTAGCTATCCTAGCTTAAGTGATATTATTGAGAAATATACCTAAGACTTTCTAGTAATTTTTTTTTACAATTTGTCTAACAATAAAAAAAGCTGAAAGATCAACATGACCTTTCAGCTTTTATTTAATAGGAATCTTATGTCTTTTGACTAAATTTTTCTATTGATTCGTTCCATCCGCAGGCGTTACAAAAAAGTTAGGATAAGCATCCATGTTGTGTTCTGCTAAATCCAATCCTTCTGCTTCATGCTCAGCAGAAACTCTAATTCCAACTGTATATTTAAGTGCTAGGAATATAACTAATGCAGGAATAAACGCACCTAAACCGTAAGCAACAATTCCTAACAATTGAACACCAACACTAACTCCAGGAACTAATAAACCAACAGCTAAAGTTCCCCAAATACCACAAACTAAGTGTACAGAGGTTGCTCCCACAGGATCATCCAATTTTAATTTATCGAACATAGATACCGCTAATGGAATTAATATCCCTGCTACACCTCCTGCAATAATTGCGGTTGTTGGTGTAAATAAATCAGCACCAGCTGTAATTCCAACTAATCCACCTAATATTCCGTTAAATGCCATTGAAAGGTCGTAAGATTTAAACATAATTTTTGCAGTAATCATTGCTGTAACAGCACCCGCTGCAGCTGCCAATGAAGTTGTTACAAAAACTAAAGACACTAATTCAGGATCTGCACTTAATACTGATCCACCATTAAAGCCAAACCATCCGAAGAATAATAAGAATACTCCGATAGCCGCCATTGGCATACTATGACCTGGAATTGGTTTTAACTGTCCATTTACAAATTTTCCAATTCTCGGGCCTAACACCATTATCCCTGCTAGAGCAGCCCAGCCACCTACAGAGTGAACCAATGTTGATCCTGCAAAATCATAAAATCCTTTAGCATCTAACCATCCTGCACCCCATTTCCAACTTCCTAAAATTGGATATACCAAGGCTACGAATATCACTGAGAAAAATATGAATGGTCCTAATTTAATTCTTTCCGCTACTGCACCCGATACAATAGTAGCACAAGTAGCAGCAAACATCGCTTGGAAAATAAAATCCGTCCAATAGGTATACCCTCCATCTGCGTAGGCAATTAAACCATCAGCACCGGCAGGCATTTCTAGTCCAAAACCTGCAAATCCAAAGAATCCGGCAGCACCTTCAGCAAAACCCGGATACATCAAATTAAATCCACAGATGTAATAGGTTAATATGCCAATTGGCAAAATCATTGCATTCTTAAATAATACGTTTACTACGTTTTTTGATCTAACAAAACCAATTTCTAACGCAGAAAATCCTAAGTGCATAATAAAAACTAAAGCAGTTGCTATCATCATCCACAAATTATTGGTGGTAAATAAAGCATTAGCCGCTTCTGCTTGCACATTTAATATATCTTGTTCCATAATTATCTTCTATTTTATATTAACTAATTAAACTGCGTCCTTGCCTCGCTCACCTGTTCTTATTCTAATCACTTCTTCAAGTGCTTCAATGTAAACCTTACCATCACCTATGGTGCCTGTTTTACCAGTGGTTTGAATGGCTTGAACAGCGGCTTCAACTTGTTCTTCTGACAATAAAATCTCTAGTTTGTATCGAGCGATATAGCCTGCATCATATACAGCCCCTCGATATACTTTTTTTTCTCCTTTTTGCATGCCAAATCCTCTTACTTCATAGTAAGTGAAAAAATTAATGCCAGCGGCAGCTAGCGCCTCTTTCACCTGCTCGAACTTGGAAGCTCTGATTATCGCGACTACTTTTCTCATGAAAATAATTTTAGTGATTAAATATTTTTAACAATTATAGAAATAAATATTCGTGTTCCAAGATATTGTGCTTTTATTTTAATGTTAATTGAACTTAGATTAATATTATATTCACTTTTGAAGAAATATTATTCATATATATTTTTTCATAAACTAATTGCACGAATAAATGATGCAAAAGGAAATTATCTTTACACCCTTCTTTAACTAATCTTATCTTATTGAAAACGAACAGCATCAAGTTATTTCCGCCATTGATTAAAATAGTCACTGACGTTATCCATACTATTAACACTGATCAATTACCAATTGATAAAACTTTAGCGCCCATCTTAAAAAACAAGCAATTGGGGAGTAGAGACAGAAGGTTTATTATTGAACAAACCTATGACATCATAAGAAACAGATCATTTTTTGACAGTGTTTTAAATCACTGGAAGCTGCCAACAGATGTTCCTCATCAGATTTTAGTCAATCTATTAAACAATGATGTTCAAATTCTAAACCCGGAAATCATTTCTCCTAATTTTAAATACACTTCGGAGGATTTAAATAATATCGAATTGACCGATTCAAATCAAAATTCATTCCCTGACTGGATGGAAAAAGAAGGACGAAAGGATTATGGAGAAGAATGGGATAAAATAGCACAAAGCTTGAATGAGAGTGCTAAAATTTATATAAGACCCAATACACTTTTAACTTCTGCACAAACGCTCCAAAACAAGCTGAGTAGAGACAGAATTGATACTGTCAAAAAAGATGAAAGTCTTTTGTTGGTTAAAAAGGATAATTTAAAAAATCACAAACTTTACCTAAAAGGTCATTTTGAAATTCAAGATTGGGCTTCGCAGCAAGTTGCTGTTTTGGCAGATATTCAAGAAGATCAATTGGTGGTGGATGCTTGTGCTGGAGCGGGCGGCAAAACTTTACATCTAGCCGCCTTACTCAATCAAACCGGTAGAATTATAGCCAGTGATTTTAATGATCACCGCTTAAAACAGTTAACCTACCGAATGGAACGCGCCAAAGCCAATGAGATTGAAATTATAGATTACGATCAATTACACATATTTGAAGGCAATGTAGATCGATTGATTTTAGATGTTCCTTGTACGGCAACCGGAACGATTAGAAGAAAGCCGGAAATTAAATGGAATGTAAGCGAAGAAAACCTTAAAGCCTACATCACTACACAACAACAAATTTTAACTAAACAATCGCCTTTAGTGAAAACCGGCGGCTTATTGATTTATGCTACTTGCAGCATTTTTAAAGCAGAAAGCGAAGATCAAGTACAATGGTTTTTAGCCAATAATAAAAACTTCGAATTGGTTCAAGAGAAACGGTTTTTACCGCACATTGATCGTTGCGATGGTTTTTATATTGGGGTATTGAGAAAGGTTAGTTAGCTACTTGCCTTTCCTCTACAAATGTATCACCTCACCATACGCCGCCGCTGCTGCTTCCATAATGGCTTCTGACATCGTTGGATGCGGATGAACTGATTTGATAATTTCATGTCCTGTGGTCTCTAACTTTCTAGCCACTACCACTTCTGCAATCATTTCTGTTACGTTGTATCCAATCATGTGAGCGCCTAAAAATTCACCATATTTAGCATCGAAAATCACTTTTACAAAACCTTCTTTTGCGCCTACACCAGCAGCCTTACCTGAAGCAGTAAATGGAAACTTCCCGATTTTTAAATCATAACCTGCTTCTTTTGCTTTCGCTTCTGTATAACCTACCGAGGCAATTTCCGGCTGGCAATAGGTACATCCCGGAATATTGTTATAATCTAAAGGTTCTGCATGTTGACCCGCAATTTTCTCCACGCAAATAATTCCTTCAGCGGAAGCTACGTGTGCCAAAGCCGGACCATGAACAACATCACCAATAGCATAAATTCCTTCTACATTGGTTTGGTAATAATCGCCAACTTTAATTCTTTCCTTGTCCATTTCAACACCCAACTGCTCTAAACCTATATTTTCTGTATTCGGCGTAATGCCAACAGCAGACAAAACTATTTCTGTTTCTAATTTTATAGTTTCTCCTTTTTTGTCTATGACTAAACGAACACCATCAGCGCCACCTTTTGCTTTTTGCACTGAAGCGGAGGTCATAATTTCAATGCCCTGCTTCTTTAAAACTTTCGCCAATTCTTTGGAAACATCAGCATCTTCATTCGGCACTATTCTATCCATAAATTCTACCACCGTAACTTTACAGCCCATACTATTGTAGAAAAATGCAAACTCAATTCCTATAGCTCCGGCACCCACCACTACCATTTCCTTTGGTAATTTATTCAAACTCATGGCTTTTCTATACTCTATAATATATTTATCGTCAATAGGTAAATTTGGTAACGATCTCGCTCGCGCTCCGGTAGCAATAATTATATTTTTGGCTTTTACTTCTTTAATATCCCCACTCTCCTCTGTAACTTCAATTTTTTTTCCAGGCTTTAATTTGCCGTATCCCATAATCACATCTATCTTATTTTTTTTCAATAAGAATTGAACACCTTTACTCATACCATCTGCTACTCCTCTACTTCTTTCTATCACTTTATCAAACTCAACTTTTGCCTTATCTACAGTGATGCCATAATCTTCTGCATGATTGATATAATTGAAAACCTGCGCCGATTTCAATAATGCTTTTGTCGGAATACATCCCCAATTTAAACAAATACCGCCAAGTGATTCCTTTTCAACAATCGCTACTTTCATCCCTAATTGAGCTGCTCTAATAGCTGCTACATAGCCACCGGGACCAGAACCTAAAACAATAAGATCGTAAGACATATTTCTTCGTTTAATTCAATTACAAATTTACTTTAGTTATTTCGATTATGATAAATAATAACACTTTGATTTCATAGTTTTGTAAATAATGGAGCAGATTAAAGCAAGTATAAAGAAAATCACGGAAGAGAATTTTGATGAGTTAGTCAATATTAGAAGACATATTCACGAACATCCCGAATTATCATTTGAAGAAATTGAGACCGCTAAATTTATCAGTCAAAAATTAACTGAATTTGGTATCGAACATCAAACTAACATTGGCGGACATGGTATTGTGGGCTTAATCAAAGGAAAGAATCCCGATAAGAAAACAGTAGCATTGAGGGCTGATATTGACGCATTGCCTATTCAAGAAACCAATACAATAGATTACAAAAGTAAAATAGATGGCAAAATGCATGCCTGTGGGCACGATGTTCACACTACCTGTTTATTAGGCGCTAGCAATGTTTTAAATCAAGTTAAAGATCATTTTGAGGGCACAATAAAACTCATTTTTCAACCGGCAGAAGAGAAACTACCGGGAGGCGCTTCCATCATGATTGACGCAGGTGTTTTAAAAAATCCAACCGTTGATAGTATTTACGGTCAACATGTGCATCCACCATTAGAAGTTGGTAAAGTGGCTTTTCGACCAGGCATGATGATGGCTTCAGCTGATGAATTATACTTAACTGTAAAAGGTCAAGGCGGACATGCTGCCTTACCTCAAAATGTTGTTGACCCTGTGGTTATTGCTGCTCACATCATTATTGGCTTGCAACAAATTACCAGTAGAAATGCTAATCCAGGCGTTCCAACAGTTATTTCTTTTGGAAAAGTAATTGCTAATGGTGCTACCAACGTTATCCCATATGAAGTAAAAATTGAAGGTACTTTTAGAACGTTTGACGAAGATTGGAGAAAAGAAGTTCATCAAAAAATTAAAAAGATGGCTAGTGGAATTGCGGAAAGCATGGGCGGAAGTTGCGAAGTTGATATTCCAAGAGGCTATCCTCACTTAAAAAACAATGTTGAACTAACCAACCGAACTATTGATTGGGCAAAAGAATTTCTAGGGGAAGAAAATGTTGAAGAAATGCCTTTAAGGATGACTGGCGAAGATTTTTCATTTTATACACATCACGCTGATGCTTGTTTTTATAGATTAGGTACAGGCAATGCTTCCAAAGGTATTGTATCACCTGTTCATACCTCTACTTTTAATATTGATGAAGATGCTTTAAAAGTAGGTTCTGGCCTAATGGCATGGTTGGCTATAAAAGAATTGACAGTTTAACGCTTATATATTCAAACAATAGTTGATGCTTTATGAAGTAATAAACATGACTTAACGCCTTTAATTGATAAACAATAGGCAATTCATTATCTTTGCCGACTGTTTGAAATTCTATGAAAAAGGAAAGCACTAACATCCATCCCATATTTGGCGATCTATTGCAAAGAGAAGACAAGGAAAACCTATTGAAACAACACAGCGCTGTTTTTTGGATGACTGGTCTATCAGGCTCCGGAAAAAGCACCGTAGCAAAAGGTGTAGAAAAATTACTTCACGAAAAAGGCTTCTTAACTCAAGTTTTAGATGGTGATAATATCAGAAGTGGTATCAATAATAATTTAGGCTTTTCAGAATCAGACAGATTAGAAAATATTAGAAGAATTTCAGAAGTTTCAAAACTTTTTGTCGATTGCGGTATCATCACCATAAATAGTTTTGTAAGTCCAACCAAAGCCATCCGCCAACAAGCAAAAGATATTATTGGAGAGGATAATTTTTTCGAGATATATATAAATGCACCTTTTAGCGTTTGTGAAGAACGAGATGTGAAAGGATTATATGCTAAAGCGAGAAAAGGCGAAATAAAGAATTTTACCGGTTTAGATGCTCCTTTTGAAGCGCCTGAAAATCCGGCCTTAGAAGTAAAAACTTTCGAAGAACCAATTGAAGATAGTGTAAAAAAAGTGGTAGAGTTTATGCTACCCATTATCAGTAAAAATAGAAAATAACAACTATGTCATATAGAATTAATCATTTAAAAGAATTAGAGTCAGAGGCGATTTATATTATACGTGAAGTTGCTGCTCAATTTGAAAATCCAGCTATCTTATTCTCTGGAGGAAAAGACTCAATTTTATTAGTACATCTTGCAAAAAAAGCATTTTTCCCTGCTAAAATTCCTTTTCCTTTAGTACATATTGATACGGGTCATAACTTTGACGAATGTATCTCTTTTAGAGATGAATTAGTAGAAAAAATGGGAGCAAGATTAATTGTTGGATCTGTAGAGGATATGATTAATTCAGGAGGAGCCAATGAAGAAACCGGTGCTAATGCCAGCAGAAACAGAGCTCAAATCCCAACCCTTTTAGACACCATTGAAAAGAATAAATTTGATGCTTGTTTAGGTGGTGCAAGAAGAGATGAAGAGAAGGCAAGAGCTAAAGAAAGATTTTTCTCGCACAGAGACGAGTTTGGTCAATGGGATCCTAAAAATCAAAGACCAGAATTATGGAATATTTTTAATGGAAGAAAGAACATTGGAGAAAACTTTAGAGTATTTCCAATTAGTAACTGGACAGAATTAGATGTTTGGCAATATATAGCTATGGAAAATGTAGAATTACCGAGTTTATATTTTGCTCATAAAAGAATGACGTTCATTAGAGATGGAGTTATTCTTAGCGATTCAAAATTTATTCCATTAAAACCGGGTGAAGTATTAGAAGAAAGATTAGTTCGTTACAGAACTATGGGTGATGCTACTATTACCGGAGCTTATTTATCAGAAGCTGACACAATTGATAAAGTTATTCAAGAAGTAGCAGCGGCTAGAGAAACAGAAAGAGGCATGAGAGCAGATGATAAGCGATCTGAAACAGCAATGGAAGACAGAAAAAAAGAAGGTTATTTCTAAACGATATAGATTTAGAAGTAAAAAATTTAAAAAATAGATAGAAGATATAGTTATGAGCGATAATAACGGACAATCATCAAATGATAAAGAAATATTTGATTCCAAATCATACTTAGAAATGGAATTACTTCGATTCACTACAGCTGGTAGTGTTGATGATGGTAAATCAACTTTGATTGGTAGATTACTTTACGATAGTAAATCCATCTTTCAAGATCAAATGGATGCCATCCAAGAATCTAGTAAAAGAAGAGGTGATGAGAATTTGAATTTGGCATTATTGACAGATGGTTTGAAATCTGAAAGAGAACAAGGAATTACTATTGATGTTGCCTATAGATATTTCTCTACGCCTAAAAGAAAATTCATCATTGCAGACACCCCAGGCCATATTCAGTACACTAGAAACATGGTAACCGGTGCTTCAACTGCCAACTTAGCTATTCTTTTAGTAGATGCTAGAAAAGGAATTATTGAACAAACTAAACGACATGCTTTAATTGCTTCTCTGTTAGGTATTCCGCATGTGGTAATCTGTATCAATAAAATGGATTTAGTTGATTACAAAAAAGAAGCATTTCAAAAAGTAGTGAAGGAATTTGAAGAATTTTCTACTCGTATCAATATTAAAGATGTTAGATATATTCCTATTTCTGCGCTTTTCGGTGATAATGTTGTAGATCGTTCTGATAAAACACCTTGGTATCAAGGACCAACCTTGATGTATCTTTTAGAAACAATTCATATCAGTAATGATAACAACCATATCGACGGAAGATTCCCTGTACAACATGTCATCAGACCTCATTCTGACGATTACCATGATTATAGAGGATATGCAGGACGAGTAGCTGGTGGTGTTTTCAAAAAAGGTGATAAAGTAATCGCATTGCCTTCAGGATTTGCCTCTACCATAAAATCTGTTGAATTAGATGGAGAAGAATTAGAAGAAGCATTTTCTCCTATGTCAGTTACTATTAGATTAGAAGACGACATTGATATCGGAAGAGGCGATATGTTGGCGAAGGTGAATAACTTACCAAAACAAGATCAAGATCTTGACGCTATGATTTGTTGGATGGATGAAAAAAAGCCGCTACAACTAAAAGGAAAATATACGATTAGGCACACCACGAAAGAAGCTAGATGTATCATTCAAGAAATCGTATACAAAATGGATATTAGTACTCTTCATAAATTAGAAGATGATAATAATATTGGACTAAACGATATTGGAAGAATTAGACTAAGAACAACTTCACCGTTGCTTTTCGATCCTTACAGCAAAAACCGTCAAACGGGTAGTTTTGTTTTGATTGACGAAGCAACTAACGTAACTGTTGGAGCCGGAATGCTAATCAAATAGGCTGATTTAGCTTTCTTGGTATTTTAATAATATGTTTATTCCGTCTGAGGTAAAAAGTAATTTTATTATTTTTAGTAAAATTATATATCTTTATCTCACCATAAATAGTTAGTTAAAAAACATGACATGACGTTAGCTAAAGCAATTCTAAAACAAGATTACACTGTTCCTACATTCCCAACGGGTTGGTTCGTTATTGCAGAATCAAAAGAAGTTAAGAAAGGAGAAATTTTATCGAGAACATTTTCAGGGAAAGATGTTGTAATTTTTAGAACAAAATCTGGAAAGGCAGCTGTGCTAGATGCTTATTGTCCACACATGGGTGCGCATTTTGGTCATGGAGGAACAGTAGAAGGCGAAGACATAAAATGTCCATTTCATGGTTTTTGTTTTAGCACTGACGGAGAATGTACTAAAACAGGTTATGGTACTAAACCATCACCAAGAGCGAAAAGTTATTCTTGGCCGGTGGAGGAAAAAATGGGTATTATATTCTGTTGGTATCATCCAGAGCAAATAGAACCTACCTACCATATTGATACTATGGAGAGTGATGAGTACACCGATTATAAAATCCATACTTGGGAAATGATTAGTAATCCTACAGAAACAGCTGAAAACAGCGTAGATGTTGGACATTTCTCTCACATTCACGGATACAAAGATCCGCATTCTATCAATCCATTAAAGTTAGATGGTGCTTTCTTAAATGTTAAATACGGCATGTATAGAAAGGGTGATTTTCTAGGAAAACCAAAAAAACATTTCTTAATTGAATTTGAAATTTTTCAGCAAGGTTTAGGTTTTGCTTTAGTAGAAGCTAATTTGGTTGAATTAGGATTAAAAACCAGACATTTAGTAATGCCTACTACAATTGCAGGCAAAGAAATGTATTTAAGAATTGGATGTGCGGTAAGTAAGATTAAAGAGCCGGGTAAAATAATGCCAATACTCAAGATTGTGCCTAAGAGTTTAATCACTAAAATAATGCACCGTGAAGCATTTAAAGGATATATCCACGATGTATATCAAGACTTTAAAGTTTGGCAGAATAAAATCTATTTAACGCCACCGGCTTTATCAAAAGGTGATGGTCCAATTATGCAATATAGAGCATGGGCTGCTCAATTCGATTATGAGTTAAACCAAAGAGTGAATGGAAATGTAGAGGATAATTAAAACCTCTATCATATTTTCCAGACTATCTGATCCAAAATTCTAATTCATTTTTTGAAGTAGTTAAATTCTTTAGGCATGGTTTCAATTGTCGCCTATCCTATCTTACAAGCTTTAATTTCAAGTATTATTTTGTGTAAACGACAAAACATATCCCACCAACTTTAGGAAAAACAGATTGCAGAACATCTCCATAAAATCTTACGAAAGTTTCATTAGATTGCCTTGTAAATCCGTAATTTGACAGATGACTCGCAAAAACGGTTAAAACTATGAGTATAGACAACTTTAGTTCTGAAGAATTAGCAAGATACAATCGGCACATTATCATTCCTGAATTGGGAATGGAAGGTCAATTAAAATTGAAAAATGCTAAGGTATTGGTCATTGGAACTGGAGGATTAGGCAGCCCAATGTTACTTTATTTGGCTGCTGCCGGTGTGGGAACATTGGGTATCGTAGATTTTGATGTGGTAGATGAAAGTAACTTGCAGCGTCAAGTTCTTTTTTCCGTTCAAGATGTTGGCCGACCAAAAGTAGAAGCGGCAAAAGAGCGAATTGAAGGCATCAATCCACACATTAAAGTGAATGCTTATAATCTTCAATTGACATCAAAAAATGCTTTAGAACTGTTTAAAGACTATGATCTAGTAGCTGACGGAACAGATAACTTTCCAACTCGTTATTTGGTGAATGACGCTTCTGTATTCTCTGGTATTCCTAATGTTTATGCATCTATTTATAGGTTTGATGGACAAGTTTCTGTATTCAACTATACCGATAAAGATGGCAATACAGGACCGAATTACAGAGATCTTTACGCAGAGCCTCCACCTCCGGGATTAGTGCCTAGCTGTGCTGAAGGTGGCGTATTAGGCGTTTTGCCTGGCATTATTGGAAGTTTACAAGCCAATGAAGTCATTAAAGTTATAACAGGCATTGGTGAACCACTTTCCGGCAAGCTTTATACATTTGATGCGCTTAGTTTCAAGAGCCGCACATTCAATATCGGAAAAGATAAAACCAATCCATTAACTGGTGAAAACCCAACACAAACTACTCTAATAGATTACGAGCAATTTTGTGGAATTCCTCAAGCATATGAAGCTTCAAAAGTTAAAGAAATAACTGTTCAAGAATTGAAGAATTGGATGGTTCAAGAAAAAGATTTTCAACTGATTGATGTTAGAGAATCACATGAATACGACATCGTAAATTTAGGCGCAGAATTGATTCCCTTAAAAACAGTTGTCAATAATGCCAATAAATTCAATAAAAATAAGCCTGTGGTTGTCTATTGTAAAATGGGTGGCAGAAGTGCTATCGCTATTCAACAGCTTCAAGAAAAAGGCTTTGATAACCTATTGAACTTAAAAGGTGGGATTACAGCTTATGCTAAAGAGATTGATCCTTCGCTGATAACGTATTGATGTGCTGATGTGCTGATGTGCTGATGTGCTGATGTGCTGATAAGATAATTTATACAAGATGAATATATCTGGAAAATACAATTGTAACATTATCACATTAAAGCATTAACACATTAAAACATTATCTTTGCTCTTACTATGAGCCAAAATGATGCATCCAAAAGTTTGAACAAATTCATTAGCGATTCCGGATTATGTTCCAGAAGACAAGCAGATGCTTTAATTGATGAAGGAAGAGTAACCTTAAACGGGAAAACTGCCAGAAAAGGCAATAGAGTTCTTCCTCAAGATGAGGTTTCTGTCGATGGCGATATCATTGGTAAAAAGAAAAGCAAGCCCATCTATATTGCTTTTAATAAACCTGTTGGCATTGAATGTACTACCAATAGAAATGTCAACGGCAACATCATAGATTTCATCAAACACGAACAACGTATTTTCCCCATAGGAAGATTGGATAAAGATTCTGAAGGATTAATCCTTTTAACGAATGATGGCGATATTGTCAATACTATTCTAAGGGCGGAAAACAAACACGAGAAAGAATATATCGTTGAAGTGGATAGAAACATTACACGAGAATTCATTAAGCAAATGGGTGATGGCGTAACTATTCTTGGCAAGGTAACCAATAAATGCGAGGTAAATAAATTAGGCAAAAAAGTATTTTCAATTGTTTTGACGCAAGGCTGGAATAGACAAATTAGAAGAATGTGTACGGAATTGGGCTACAAAGTAAAATCGCTCCAAAGAGTTAGAATTATGCATATCAAGTTAGGCGAATTGCCGGTTGGTCGTTGGAGAAGATTAAATCATATTGAGTTAACCGGTATCCTAGAAAAAGCAAACTAAAATGTATGTTTGAATCATTAAGTCCTCTAGAAATTAGATTATTACAAACGGCATCAATCATCGTTTTTTTCTCTATTTCTAAAGCTATTATAAACCGAATCGTTAATAAGACATTGTTGAATTTTGATTTCGGCTTACAACGAAAAAGAATAGCGCTAAAAGCTACTAATTTCTTCATTTTCATTTTATCTACCGTATCAATTATTGCTGTTTGGGGATTAAAAGGAAGTCAGGTATTAACTTTTTTAACGTCGGTTTTAGCCGTTATCGGTGTAGCCTTTATGGCGCAGTGGTCATTGCTTTCCAACATCACTGCAGGACTAATATTGTTTTTCAGCCACCCATTAAAAATTGGTGACTTTATTCAGATTATTGACAAGGATTTCCCGATGGAAGGTCAAATTGAAGATATTAGCCTGTTCTTTCTATTTATAAGAGCATCCGATAATAAAACCTACACTATTCCAAATTCAATAGTTGTTCAGAAAACACTTTCCATCTTAAAGAAAGAAAAAGAGCTTACTGAACCTGAATAATTATTGAAAGAGATTGACTAATTATCTTCCGAGTAAGCTATGAAAGCAAATTTATAAGCGGTAATATCCGGTCTATTAATTTTATGCTCAGAATTAGCTAGAAGAGATAAGAAAAAATCTAAGCTTTCAACTTTGGTATCAACTGACTCATCAACTGGTTCTTTTTCAATTTCTTCGTCTTCTTCATCCAACTCTTCTTCAGGTTGTTCAATATCAAAAGTTCCGGTAGCTTCAATGTGTTCGTAAGCCATTCTAATAACTTTTGTTACCAAAGGATCTTTCTCCTCTAAGGCATACGGTCTTAAAGTTTTTAAGTCTGCCACTATTGCTTCAGCATCAATACCATTCTTAATTAAACCTTTCTGAATCTTATTAATTAATTTTTTCGCTTCTAAACTTTCCACTTTTTGTAGTTTTTGGCAAAGGTAAGACAAGTCATAAAAAAATGGCAATAAACCATCAAATTTAATCTACTGTTTTTATTTGTGAGGTTGCTGAGATTTTGAACTGTTGAGTTATTTTTTATCCATTTTACTTATAGACTTCAAAATCCCAAATCTATTGTAGCATATCCAAATCCTTATCTCTTATTTCTTTTCTCTCTTAAATGGATAAGCCATTTGAGCAAAAAACCGGCTAGGATATTTTTCTACGTTCTCAAAACCTAAAGGGATATCTTTTCCTGATGAAGGGATGTATGCCGTTCCGAACATATAATCCCAAAAACTAAATGTTAAACCGAAATTGACACCATAACGTCTGTCAGCAGGCAAATCTTTAGCATGATGCCAAATATGCATTCTTGGGTTATTGAAAATGTATTTTAATGGACCATAATCAATATTGGCGTTAATATGATTTAAATGACCAATCGCAATCGATATATAGTGAACGATAAAGACATCTGCTACACTAAATCCACCAATTAAAGCTAAAGGGATATATTGAATACTCTTATAGACAATCGTTTCCATCCAATGATATCTCAAATGCGCCGGGAAACTCATTTCCTCAACAGAATGATGAACCTTATGAAACTTCCATAAAAAATCTGATCGATGAAGTAATCGATGCGTTAACCATTGAAAGAAATCTGAAACAATAAAGAAAATAAGCAATGCTACCCATTTAGGATATTGCTCTAAGTGCACCAATTGAATGTCGCCTATGGTAATGCCGAAAAGACCCCAAAAGTCCTTCATCATCAACGAAGCTGTATTGGATAGTGCAATAAAAATGATCAAATTGAAGATGAAAAAATTAAAAAACATATAGAAAAAATCTAACCAAAACTGCTTTCTAAAAACAGATTGCTGCTTTCTCCAAGGAATAATCGCTTCAATAATCATA
The DNA here is from genome assembly GCA_041393015.1 of Chitinophagales bacterium. Lineage (GTDB taxonomy): Bacteria > Bacteroidota > Bacteroidia > Chitinophagales > JADIYW01 > JAGQYH01. The sequence continues at coordinate 35,782 of JAWKKV010000001.1, forward strand.
GCGATTAACGATATGCCAACAAGGTAATAAAAGTAATTCCCTAACAGTCCGTTCGACAAAGTAACTTCCTGTACAAGGTAGTTCCAGTAGCCACCAAACGAATTTTTAAATGTTTCCCAATAGTTCATTAATGCTGTCATACCAACTTGCTTATACTAAACCTTTTATCTGACTTACAATGGCATTGGCAGGTACAACACCCGATTGTCTCCACGCCACAGAACCATTTTTAAACAGTATTAAAGTAGGAACAGATTGCACCTTAAACCTAGAAGCAATCATTTGATTTTTATCAATATCAATTTTGATAATCTTCACTTTATCCCCTAGCTCCTCCTTTGTCTTTTTAAGAATTGGCGGCATCGAACGGCAAGGGCCGCACCAAACAGCATGAAAATCAACCAAAACAGGTGTTTTCCCATTTATTATTTTATCGAAACTTCCTTTCATCTTTATATTTTAAGTTTTTATTGGAACACTTGCCTGCTGCAAGCAGGTCTGATTTCGCAGAGAAGAAATAATCATTATTAGTTAGTGTATTATTACTTATCTCCTTATCCTCATTCCATAATTTTAATTGTTTCTATTCAGCAAAGTTAATTCACTTTACTTTTTATATATGTGATAAAGATCACTTAATCATATGAGTTGAAACGAAAAACTAAGGGGAGAAGTTCAAATTAATCTACCTTCTTAAAGGAAAGTAACACTTCTTTATTGGCATCCAACAATACTAAGTTTAGGGATTCTATTTGATAGAATTCAACTTGTTCTAATGCTTGAAAAAATTCGCCTTCAATGGCTAAATCTCTACAAGCCATTTTAGTGCTGGCAATGTTGCCAAACTTTATTGATTCATTGCTCAATGATTCAATTGTTCCGGAAAAGTTATTGCAGCTTCCATTACCCATGATGGTCATATCCACAAAATGAATCTCTAAAAAAGGCACTTTTGTTATATCGTTGGGAACGGCTTCACCATTCAAAACTTCTAACGACCATAAATCATTAAGTCTTAATTTATAATCCACTTTCCTTTCAATTTCTTCAATCAAGGTATAATGAACCACGTTAGGTGCACCCACTGATTTAGAAGGAGTTGGTTCCTGAACACTCACTTTCAATTTGTAAAGATTACCAGGAACGTAGTCAAAATCATTAATAACAGAAAAATAGGTTTCCCATTTATCTTCTTGCAACAACTCTCCTTCTTGAATTTGCAAACAACTTAAAATTTGTCCTTGATGGTGACAATCCGCTTTGAAACTATTCACCCAAATAATGGCAGTTTCATCGCTACTCGCATGTTTCTGATTGCTATTATTGCAGCCTGATATAATAAGTATGATGCAGAATAGGGCAACCCTCATTGTTTCTGAATTATTCAGTTATAACAGCATTTCCGGCATCTTTCCATCCTAAAATACCACCTTGTAGATCGTAAACTTCTTTAAAACCAAGATCGTTTAACATGGCACAACTTTTACCGCTTCTCCCGCCTGATCTACAGTATACGAGCAATGGTTGTTCTTTATCCAGCAATGATATTTGCGAGGCGAAATCTTCATCGTTGTAATTAATATTGATAGCATTTTCTAAATAACCATCATTCTTAAGCTCCGCCGGAGTTCTAACATCTAATAAGGTAAATTCAACATTATTTTCCTTTAGCTCATCCATTTTTTTCTGAAAAGCATCATTAGATAATACTTCTACCTTACCTTCTGCTTTTACTTCTTGCTTAATTTCTTGTGTTTCTGCTTGCTTAGGTGCTGGTTTGCAACTAAATAATGCAATCAATGTCACTAAAAATAAATATCTCATTGTATTAATTTTATTCGTATTCTTCTTGCCAAGCGATAACACCGCCGGATAAATTATATAATTTTTTAAAGCCTTGAGAAAGCATATATCTACAAGCTTGACCGCTTCTATTGCCACTTCTGCAATACACGAAATAACTTTTCTCTCTATCCAAAGCATCAATTTTGGTAGTAAATGAAGGGTCCATGATATTTAAAGCCATATGACCTTCTAAAGCGTATTCTTTAATCTCTTCAGGTGTTCTAACATCAATTAAAACAGAATCATCATAAACTTCCATTTTCTTTTTAAATTCTTTCACGTTCAATTCATGAAACATTGCCATAGGTCAACTTTTTAATTAGCTGCAAATTTACTTCGATTAATTGAAAAATTAGTGAATTAAAAATTAATAACAGCACTCAGTTAATAATTTCGTTCGGTAATGTAGTCTACCAATTCAATCATACTTGTTTTCGCTTCAGAATCTTTAATACTGGTAAGGATATCCATTGCTTTTTGCTTGTATTCTTGCATTTTCTTAGTAGTATATTCAATTCCTCCACCTTTTTTTACAAATTCAATCAGCTCATTCACTCTGTTTTTGTCCTCACTGTGATTCTTTACGGTATTGATGATCCACTTTTTATCTTTTTTAGAAGCATTATTCAGTGTATAGATCAGTGGTAACGTCATTTTTTTCTCCTTTATATCAATACCTCTTGGCTTACCAATGTCTTCTTCACCATAATCAAACAAATCATCCTTAATTTGAAAAGCCATTCCAATGTATTCGCCCATTTGGTGAAACTGATCAATTAGCGCTTGATCTTCCGAAACAGAAGCTGCTCCGGCTTTACATGCGGCTGCAATTAAAGACGCCGTTTTATTTCTAATGATTTCGTAATAGATTTCCTCATCAATATCTAAACGACGTGCCTTTTCCATTTGCAGTAATTCCCCTTCGCTCATTTTACGAACGGCATCCGTGGTAATATGTAAAAGGTTATAATTGTGAGTAGATAATGCGTGCAACAATCCTTTTGACAATAAAAAATCACCCACTAATACAGCGATCTTATTCTTCCATAAAGCATTGATGGAGAAAAAGCCTCTGCGCTCATAGGCATCGTCTACTACATCATCGTGCACCAAGGTAGCGGTATGCAAAAGCTCTACCAAAGAAGCTGCCACATAAGTACTTTCTGTAACTTCGCCACACATTTTAGCAGAAAGAAAAATAAACATTGGACGGACTTGCTTGCCCTTTCTTTGAACGATGTAATAAGTCACCTTGTCGAGTAATGCAACATTACTTTTAACAACATCCTTAAAACGCTTTTCAAAAATTTTAAGCTCATCCTTGATTGGCGCTTTAATTTCAGCCACCTTTTTGCTCATTAATCTTATTTTTACCGAAAGTAAAGCTAATTCTTTAATGCATCATTAAGCGAAGTATAAATGACAATTCTTAACAATTTAAAGATTGACGGTTCTAGAGAGCGCCCAATAATGCTCGATGTTTTTTACAAAGCCACGGGGCGTCCAAAACCACTGGTTATTTTTTGTCATGGCTTTAAAGGTTTTAAAGATTGGGGACATTTTAACTTGATTGCCAAAACTTTTGCTGATGCTGGTTTTGTTTTCTGTAAATTCAATTTCTCTTTTAATGGAGGAACGGAAGAGCAAGTGATTGATTTTCCTGATTTGGAAGCATTTGGACAAAATAACATCAGCACCGAATTGAATGATCTTGGTGTTTTAATTGATGCTTGGCAAAAACCTCATCAATTTATCCCTGATACTGAAGTGAATCGAGAACACTTAACGGTTATTGGTCATAGTAGAGGTGGCGGCAGCAGTATTTTAAAAACCGCGGAAGATTCAAGGGTAAAACAATTGATTACATTGGCTTCTATAAGTCAGATTGGAAAATTATTTGAAAATCCTGCTTTTCTAGAAAAGTGGAAAAAAGAAGGTGTTATTTATATTCCTAATGGAAGGACTTTACAACAAATGCCTATGTATTATCAATATTATGAAGATTTTGTGCTAAATAAGGAGCGCTTAGATATTCAACAGGCAGCTGCTAATATTAAAGTTCCTTGGTTAATTGTTCATGGTGACAATGACAATGTTGTACCGATTCAAGATGCTAAGAATTTAAATGAATTAAATCCAAACAGCGAGCTATTGGTCATTGAAAATGGCGATCATACCTTTGGTGGAATGCATCCTTGGACGGAAGATGAATTGCCTGACGATGCTAAACTTGTACTTGAAAAGTCAATTTTGTTTTTGAAAGGAAGTAAAGTATAAAGGTTGAAGTATTAAGTGTAAAGTATGGTGATTTACTTTTTACTTAAAACTTTATTCTTTAGGCTTATCCTCTCCACCCGGTTTATTCCTATTGTTCGGTCCTTTCCTTCTTTTATTAGGTCTCTTTTTCTTAGGTCTTGGCCCATCTGATGGTTTAGCACCTTCCTTGCTTTGTTGCTGACCTTTTGGTGGCCGAGCAGCTTTAACTGGTCTATTATTATCTTCCGTTGAATTTGCAGATGTACGTTTTTTACGCTTTTGATTTCGACCTTTCTTTTTATTTTTTCTATCTGCTTTTTCTAGCGTTTCAATACTAATTTGACCAACTAAATCTTCGTATTCGTGCGTTTCTTTTACTTCCTCAACAATCATTAAGTCGGTTAAGTCTTCCGGCTTTTCTCCTTTCGCATTCATTTCTAAAACCATTTTTACATCTTCAATATTTAAAGAATAATAATCACTGGTTTCAGGGAAAGAATAAGTCATTACACCTTTTAAAACATCTGTTTTAACCAAATAAGCATTCCCTTTTACTGTTGCTAATTTTTTGGCTTTGTTTTCATTCGGAAAATTTCTTAATGCATCTAAATAAGTATCTAGCTCATAATTCAAACAACATTTTAATCGACCGCATTGCCCGGACAACTTTGTTTGATTGATGGATAAATTTTGATATCGAGCGGCTGTGGTATTTACTGATTTAAAACTTGTTAACCAACTTGAGCAACACAACTCTCTTCCGCATGATCCAATTCCACCTACTCTACCAGCTTCTTGACGCGCCCCAATTTGACGCATTTCAATTTTCACTTTAAATTCTTTCGCTAAAACTTTAATTAGCTCTCTAAAGTCCACTCGTCCTTCTGCCGTATAATAAAAGGTAGCTTTTCTAAGGTCTGCTTGAAATTCAACATCCCCCAACTTCATATCTAAACCAAGATCTCTAGCCATTACTCTGGCTCGTAACATGGTTTCTTTTTCTCGGGAACGAGCTTCTTCCAACTTATCCATTTCGCTTTCATTGGCTCTACGAATAATGTTTCTGGTTTCAGCATTTTTGTTTTTGCCGGTTAGTTTTTTCTTCATTTGAAGATTAACCAACTCGCCACTTAAAGAAACTCTTCCTATATCATAGCCTATCGACCCAGTTTCTACTAAAACAAAATCTCCTGTCACTATATCATGGTGCTTTTCATTGATAAAAAACTCTTTTCGAGCACCACCTTTAAAACTTACTTCATGAATATTGTGTTGATCAAAGTTAGTAGCTGCCACATCCGACAACCAATCATACACTTCTAATTTTGAACATCCTCCGGTAGAGCAATGTCCTTTATCTCCACATCCCGTTGGGACGGCGCCTTTAACCTTTAATCCACATCCTGCACAACCCATACTATCAAATTATATATTAAAAATTGCTCTTGAAAAATAAGAACAATTGAGAATTTTAAAAACCTAAAACTACTAAAAATAGATTTAAAGTGTGAGGAAGAATTTGGTCGAAATTTATAGTCAATGTGTTTTGAATATCAAAATTCAAACTATTTATACGTTTTACTAAAATAGTATGTGATTTGTCATTTCACTATTCTTGTTTTAACCACTAGGAACACTAAGGTTGTTTCACCAAGGGCACAGAGGTTAAATGGAATTGTTTCATCGTGAACTTCGTGAATTCATTGTGCATTTCGTAGTAAATTTTCTTTCGAACATCTAAAGTTTAATATAATCATGCTTAGCTATATATTCGAATGAATGAGCTAAATTACTTACATCTTCCCTCTTAAGATTTTCTCCGTTTGAATAGACAAATCCATTAAAATGTATTTGGTGTTTACATTTCGCTCTACATGGTAATGTCTTTCTTCGATTAAAGGAATCACTCTTGCAATTCTTTCAAAATTGCCAATTTGCCATACCTTTTTTGCTAATGATTTCTCTTTTAAGGTCAACTTTACATTGTCTTCCGATTTATACTTTAACGCCAAGCATTCTCTGAAAAAATGCAATGCATACTCGAAAAATTGCTTGTTTACTTCTCGCCCTTCACCACTTAATTTTGTAATAAATTGAACAAGATCATTGGCTTGTCTATTCATAGAAGCTGTTAACCAAATTTCCATCCACTCAAAGATATTTGTGGAATTGGTTTTCAATAACTCTAATGCTTTATGATAATTCCCATCCGCCAAAAAAGCAATATTTTCTGCTTTCTCCTCTTGTATTTCTTGTTTGAGTAATTCCGCTTTTATGTCTTCTGTTGTTAAATCAGGAAAAGATTTTACTTGCGTTCTAGATAAAATTGTATTGAGAATTAATTCTTGTTCTTCTGCTATTAAAATTAGAATGGTGTCTTCCGGCGGTTCTTCTAACAACTTCAATAAAATATTGCCTTCTTTGCCTAAGCTTTCTGCCATCCAAATAATCTGGACCTTATACTTTCCTTCGAATGATTTAAATTGTAATCGCCGAATGATTTCTCTGCATTCTAAGGCTGTAATATTCCCTTGCTTATTTCCTGCACTTAAAAATTGCAACCAATCATATTCATTTTGATAGGGTTGTTTTTTTATCGCTTTACGCCATTCTTCAATATAATCGCTGCTAAAATGTGGTTTCCCCGACTTTTTGGTAAATGCTGGAAAGCTAAAATGAATATCAGGATGAATTAATTGGCTCGCCTTTCTACAAGATGGACATTCGCCACAACTATCTATATCACTAGGATTGTCACACACTAAATATTGAGCGAAAGCTATGGCCATTGGCAAGCCTCCTGTTCCTGTTCTAGATAAAAATAATTGAGCATGAGGAATTCTTTTAGATTGTACCTCCTTAATCAATTGTTGTTTAATCTCTTGCTGTCCTATTACCTCTTTGAATTGCATTTTATGGTAGAAAACTAATTTTTGCGCAAGCTACAAGTCTTTTTCAAAACTTTTTAGTGATTTGCCTTGTTTCTCGTATATTGAACCCATAATAGAAAGGATGAAAGTAGCTGTTATCAGAAAAGCACATTTTAATGCCGCTCATAGATTATATCGACCGGATTGGACCAACGAGAAAAACGATGAGATTTTCGGGTTGTGCAACAATCCGAGTTTTCACGGTCATAATTACGAGTTAGAAGTAAAAGTGATTGGCGACATTGATCCTGAAACCGGCTATGTCATTGATCTCAAAATTCTAAGAGATATCATTAAAGCAGAAGTAACGGATAGATTCGATCATAAAAACTTGAATGTTGATACAGAAGAGTTTAAAAATTTGAATCCAACGGCAGAAAATATTGTGGTCGTCATTCACAAATTGATTCGTGCTAAACTGGATCCTAAATTTGATCTTTCTATTAGATTATACGAAACACCTAGAAATTTTGTGGAGTATCCTGTTTGAAGGGAAGTGACTAAAGTGAGCTAAAATTTCAAGTTTATAAGTTAATTACTAATACATCCTTTTGTTCGTATGGCTTTGCCTACGAACCATTATGAATTTAGCATCCGCTAGAAAACTCTAGACACTCGTAATCTACCTATCGGTAGACAGGCTCCAAGTACTTTAGGCACTCAAAAAGTTAATATCTCTTTTTCTTAGATCTATTTCTGCCTTTGCTTTCTCCTCTGTCTTTCTTAGGAAAAGCGCCTTTTTTGCCTTTACCTCTAGAATCTTTATTCTTGAATTTTCCGCCTCCACTTTCGCCGCTTCTTTTCTTTCTTCCTCTAAATCCTCCAGAATCTCCGCTATCTCCACGTTCTTTAGCTACTACAACCAATGGTTTGCCACCTTTTCTAGCTAACTTTCTATACTTATCTACTATCTGTTCTCCAATAGCTTCCGGTGTGTTGAAGAATGAAAAACTATCGAAAATTTTAATTTGTTGAATATCTCTACCGGAAACGCCTGCTTCTTTGGTGACCCATTGTAACAAATCTCTTGGCGAGTTCATTCCATCGTCTTTCCCTTTCGCAACAAACAATCTTACTTCTCCATCGCTGGTTAAGGAATCAGATTTTTTGCCTCTGCCTTCAGACACTTCATTGTATGCTACAGGATCTAACTCTTCGTGATAAAAGTGATTCAATAAAGCTGCAATAACATTTTCAGCATCGTTTTCTTTGATCAACTCCTGAGTAAAAGGAAGATATCTTTTATGTTCTTCTTTCTCTAAAATACTTAATAAACTATGTCTTAATCGCTCCTTTTTGATCTTCACCATCAAATCAGCATCTGGTGCCTTTTCTTTATCGATAGTGGTACCAATAATCTTTTCAATATTGGCTAATTTTCTAAGATCAGAAGATTTTAATATACTGATAGCTTTCCCTTCCATTCCAGCTCTACCAGTTCTACCAATTCTATGTACGTAACTTTCAATGTCCTGCGGTAGGCCATAGTTGAAAACGTGAGTTAAATTTGAAACATCAATTCCTCTCGCTGCTACATCTGTTGCTACTAATATTTTAACATCGCCATCTTTAAATTTAGATATTACTCTCTCTCTGTTTTTCTGTTCAATATCACCATGAATAGCGTCTGTTTTATAACCTTTAGCATTCAATGCGTTATTCAACTCTGACACTTCTCTTCTTGTATTGCAAAAAACAATGCCATATACATCGTTTTCCATTTCCAAGACTCTACAAAGTGTTTCAAAGAAATCTCTACCCGCTACTTGATAATACATTTGATCGATCAAAGTAGTGGTTAATTCCTCCTTTTGTACTTTAATTACCTCAAAAGCCCCCATGGTTCGTTTGGCCAAATCCATGATTCTCTTTGGCATCGTTGCTGAGAAAAGCAAAATTTGCTTATCGTCATTAGTGGCATCTAAGATGGTTTCTACATCTTCTAAGAAACCCATGTTTAGCATTTCATCTGCCTCATCTAAAACCGCATATTTCAATTGATCGATGACCAATTTTCTACGATTTAAAAGATCCATTACTCTACCCGGCGTACCGACTACAATATGGACGCCTCTTTCTAAAGCCGACATTTGTTTTCCGATGGAATCGCCGCCATAGCAGGCTAGCATTTTCAAGTTTCTATCGTCTGCTAAACTGCCAATCTCTTCACATACCTGCATGGCTAACTCTCTCGTAGGAGTTAATACCAATGCTTGTACTTCATTGTTTGAAAGGTCTATTCTTTCAATAATTGGTATACCAAAAGCTGCTGTTTTTCCGGTACCGGTTTGTGCCTGACCAATAACATCCTTATCTGTATTCAGTAGTAAAGGAATTGCTTTTTCTTGTATGGGAGAAGGTGTTTTAAAACCTTTTTTTTCTAGTGCTGCAAGGGTCTTTTCAGATATCCCTAATGCTTCAAATGCTTGCAATGTGTGTAAAATTAATGAAGCACAAAGGTAACTTATTAATTATTAACGCAGTAATACCAATACAATGACTAATATGTTTAGGAGGTTATGTTTGAAAGTCTAAAGTAAACTTAAAATAAAACCAATCTATTAAATCGCAAAACAAATACTCCTTGTCCATCATGTTTAGATTACTTTGTGTTTACAAAAGAATTAAATTCATAACCTTTATACCATCTAGAACCACCATTTTTTCACGTATCTTTGCGCCTTAATTCAGAAAAATGGATATTAGAAATATCGCTATTATAGCACACGTTGACCACGGTAAAACTACTTTGGTTGACAAACTAATTATGCAAGGACAGCTTTTTGCTGAGCACCAAGAAGTTGGTGAATTGATTATGGACAACAACGATCTTGAAAAAGAACGTGGCATTACCATTACAAGTAAAAACGTATCCATTGTCTACAATGGCGTTAAAATCAATATTATAGATACTCCAGGTCACGCGGATTTCGGAGGAGAAGTAGAAAGGGTTTTAAAAATGTCTGATGGTGTTATCTTGTTAGTTGATGCATTTGAAGGACCAATGCCTCAAACAAGATTCGTTTTACAAAAAGCATTAGCACTTGGATTGAAGCCAATTGTTGTCATTAATAAAGTTGATAAAGAGAACTGCACGCCGGAAGAAGTACATGAAAAAGTATTTGATTTAATGTACAATTTAGATGCTACAGAAGATCAATTGGATTTCCCTGCATTATATGGTTCAGCTAAAAATGGTTGGATGTCTGAAGATTGGAAAGTACCAACAACTGATATTGTTCCTTTATTAGATTCAATTGTTAAAAATATTCCAGCACCGAAAGTAGAAGAAGGTAATATTCAAATGCAAATTACTTCTTTAGATTTTAGCTCTTATACCGGTAGAATGGCGATTGGAAGAGTATATAGAGGTACTTTAAAAACCAATATGCCAGTAAGTTTAGTAAAACGAGATGGTACTGTTCTTAAGAGTAGAATTAAGGAATTAATGGTTTTTACCGGATTGGGTAAAGTTAAAGTTGAAGAAGTACCTGCAGGAGAGATTTGCGCAGTGATGGGTTTAGAAAATTTTGAGATTGGAGATACCATTTCTGATCCAGACAAACCAGAAGGTTTAGCTGCAATTTCTATCGATGAGCCAACTATGAGTATGTTGTTTACTATTAACAACTCGCCGTTTTTTGGTAAAGAAGGAAAGTTTGTTACTTCAAGACATATTAAAGACAGATTAACTAAGGAGTTAGAAAAAAACTTGGCTTTAAGAGTAGAGCCGGGTGCTACAGCTGATAGTTTCAAAGTATATGGTAGAGGTGTTTTACATATTTCTGTTTTGATTGAAACCATGAGAAGAGAAGGTTATGAACTACAAGTAGGACAGCCACAAGTTTTGATCAAAGAAATTGATGGTCAAAAATGTGAACCTATTGAAACGATGACCGTTGACGTAACTGACAAATATAGCGGTACTGTGATTGACATGATCACTAAGCGAAAAGGGGAAATGAAGACAATGGAGTTGAAAGGTGAAAGAGTTAATTTAGAATTTCACATCCCTTCAAGAGGCATTATGGGCTTAAGAAACGATATGTTAACGGCTACTGCCGGTGAAGCGATTATGTCTCATAGATTCTTACAATACGAACCATATAAAGGACCAATTCCAGGTAGAAACAACGGTTCGTTAATCTCCAAAGAAAATGGCGTTTCTATTCCTTACTCAATGGATAAATTACAAGATAGAGGTAAATTCTTTATCGGCCCAGGAGAGGAAATTTATACAGGAATGGTAATCGGTGAAAATAACCGAGATAGCGATATGGAAGTAAACATCACTAAGATGAAAAAGCAATCTAACGTTCGTTCATCAGGTAATGATGACAAAGTTAAGTTAGCGCCTCCTGTAAGATTTACTTTAGAAGAAGCTTTAGAATATATTCAAGGTGACGAATACGTTGAAGTAACTCCAAAGTCAATCCGTTTAAGAAAGATTCACTTATTGGAGCACGAGCGTAAAAGAGCCGGCAACGTTGTGGCTAGCTAATAGCTAATTAACTTGTTTACAATTTGGTTTTTATATATCTATTTAATTAACCAACTTTATATATGCTTAAGTGGTTTTTCAAATTTTTATTTCGCTTCTACGGTTGGAAGTTAGACAGGAATATGCCTGATTATGGTAAACAGGCAGTGCTTATTGCTGCACCTCACACTAGCAATTGGGATTTTCCTTATGTGATTGCTTGCTTTGATTTGCTTAAAATTCCAGTTCGATTCACCATCAAAAAAGAATGGATGAAATTTCCTTTTAAAGGAACGATGAAACGTTTTGGTGCTGTTAGTATCGATAGAAGTCCTAAAGTTGCCGGTGAAGAAAGAAAAAGCATGGTTGAAGCCATGACGGATCTATTTGACGAGCATGAAGAATTTATTCTAACAGTGACTCCTGAAGGCACAAGAGCTAGACGAGAGCAATGGAAAACAGGTTTCTATCATATTGCAAAAAGTGCTGGCGTCCCGATTCTTTTAAGCTATCTAGATTATAAAAACAAAATTGCAGGTGTAGGTAAAATGATTTGGCCTTCTGACGACATGGAGAAAGATATGAGGGAAATTATGGCATTTTACTCCGAACATTGCCATGGAAAAAATCCTGAAAACTTTAGCGTTGACATTCGATATATTTAGTTTTTCATTGCTACTCTACCGTCATTTTATACATTGACCAACATAAAATACGTTAATGCTATAATTGCATTAACTAAAAAATTAATACATTGTAGGTAATTAGCCGAATAAAAAATGCTAAAAGAAGTTTCCAAATTAATATTTAAAGTAAATGGTTGGACCTATGAAAATCATATAGGCCCATTTGGACCTAAATGCATTTTGGTTGCTGCACCTCACACTAGCAATTGGGATTACAATCATGGTTTAGTATTTTTTGAGCAAATGGGTATTCCAGCTAAAATTGCCATGAAGAAGGAATTATTTGTTTTTCCCATTAAGCAGTTTATTGAACCTTTGGGTGCTTTAGCCATTGATAGATCTCATAAAGATGGCATGAAGAAAAGTTCTGTGGAAGCAATGGCAGAGCTCTTTAATGAGCATAAAGAATTGATCTTAGTGATTACTCCGGAAGGCACAAGATCAAAAACCGATCAATGGAAAACAGGTTTTTATCATGTAGCAAGGTTAGCCAATGTGCCTATTGTTTTGAGTTATTTAGATTACGAACAAAAGAAAGGTGTGGTCGGTAAAATCATTCATGCTTCAGATGATATGGAGAAAGATATGAGAGAAATCATGGCATTCTATAAAGAGCATGGTGTCGGAAAATATCCTGAAAACTTTGCATTAGACAAGCGGTATGTTTAATATTCAAGTGCCTAGAGTTACGAGTACTTAAAGTGCCTAAAGTTATTTAATCTCAGATTTGCATTCTATCTATTCATGTTTTATGATTGCCTTTATTTTTGCGCCCCAAACTAGACATCCTTGGATTTAAAAAAATTTCCACGGATATTGATTCTTTGAATCAATATTGTTTTGTTTAAATCAAAAAATCCATCCACTCGGCTAACGCCAAGCGAATGGACCAAGGACTCTTCTCAAAACTCCACTAATCTATATTGTTGATATAGGTATTTAATTCTCGCTTTGAACTGCTAAATTTAAAGTCATCCAATACCGTTCCAAATTGTGCTTTCTTATCGGTTTTAGTATATAAAAACTTGGCCGCCTCCACTTTATTGCTTTCAAAAAAGACTTCATTTAAAACTATTTGCACTTGATCTATATCTAAATTTTCATCATTCAAATTAGCTTTAATATACTTTACCTTGTCGCCATCCATATAGTTAGCTTTTAAACCTTGCATAAAACCATCAAATTGTTGAGGCGACATAACTCCTTTGTAACTATTGTTTGCCCCAGAATAATTATACTGATTTTGTTGGGGATTATTTGGCCAACCATTATAGTATCCTTGATAATTATTGTTTGACCAATTATTGTTTTGATAGCCATAATTAGTTCCACATTGGCCATTATTGCTATATCCATTGTTCCAATTAGGGTGATTCCAATTGTTATAATTTGAGGAGCCGGAACAACTGTTACAGCCACAACCTGAATGATTACAATGTCCGTGATTGGGACAACTACAAGCGTTTGAATACTGCTGCTGAGACGGTATTTTAGAGATAAGAATCAACCTTCCACGGTCTAATTGATAGATAGCTTGATAACCGACAAATGCCTTTACATTGCCTCGATACAGAGTGTTGCTTGCATGAGGATGATGAGGATTTCTAACTTGAAAAATTTCCACAAAATGATTTCCCGGTCGCACATTGTCAAATTGATGAACGTTCTGAGCATAATCATTGTGATGGTTATCTAACTCCACAATAATTGGAATATGATTTTGTGATTTAATGATAATTGTAGCTTTATTGTGGTTGGCATTGATCCCGGTAAGCAATGAAAAAAACATTACTAGTGTCAAAATACTTTTCATATTATAATTTTTAAAGGTGAATCAATACATAGATGATAGAATCAAAATCATGCCAATAGATAATTTGTTTATTTTTTTAGCAAGATTTTAACTTCATACACTAAATTGTTTGCTTCATTCTAACCACGGATGGATGGCTGATAAAATTGAGACTTCTTTGATTAATCAACTAAAAGTATTATTTCTAAGCGGACGCTTATTATATCTTAAGTCCAAGCGAACACTTGAACTAACCTTAGAGATTTGAACTAGAAATGTCAGTAGTTAACTGTTTAAATATTACCTAAAAACCCACCTCTGATTTTTAAACCAAATCTAAGATTTGGAAAAATCTTCTCCTCCAAGGAGGAGAGTTTAACTAACTAATTACTTTTAAAATCATTCTTTCTTAAAACTTTAGGCAATTTAAGTACTTTAGGCACTGCAAGTACTCTTTAAATATGTCGTCCAACCAAAAGATAAAGTTTCAGTGGTTTACCGTTATCATAGGCATCGCCTTAATGGGAGGAAAGTTTATTGCATTTTACATCACGAGTTCTAACATAATTTTGTCTGATGCTTTAGAAAGTATTGTAAATATTGCCACCGGGAGTTTTGGTTTATATAGTTTGTATTTAGCTGCCAAACCAAAAGATGAAGATCATCCTTACGGTCATGGGAAAATAGAATTTATATCGGCTGGTTTAGAAGGTGGATTAATCACACTCGCTGGCTTTGGCATCCTTTTAAAATCAATCTACAATTTGTTTTATCCTGATGAATTAAACAATTTAGATATAGGATTAGGTATTGTAGTCATTGCCGGTTTACTTAATTGGCTAATTGGATTTTATGCTGAAAAAATTGGCAAAGCGAACAACTCTATGACCTTAATCGCTAGCGGGAAACACCTTAAAACGGATGCCTATTCTACTGTTGGTATGCTAATAGGTTTAGGATTGATCATGCTAACTAATTGGAATTGGTTAGATAACATCATCGCTATTTTAATTGGTGTTATTATTATTTACTCCGGAATAAAAATTGTGCGGGCTTCTGTTGGCGGCATTATGGATGAAGCTGATTTTAGTTTATTGGAAGAAGTAGTAGAACATTTAGAAGAAAAGAGGCAAGATAATTGGATTGATGTACACAATCTTAGAATTATTAAGTATGGTGATTCCGTACACATTGATTGCCATGTAACGTTGCCTTGGTATTATACCGTAGAAGAAGGACATGATGAAATTGAAACGATTGAAAAGTTAATAGATGAAAAATTACCAAACAATTTAGAGTCGTTTATTCATATTGATCCTTGTATTAAAACATCTTGTAGTGTCTGTCATTTAAGTGATTGTAAGGAACGAAGAGAGCCTTATCATCACACTGTAAAATGGACGCTTGAAAATGTTATGCTCAATAAAAAACATGGCAAAAAGCAATATTGAATTTGTGCCTTTGCTATTATAGATGACTATTTAATTGGAGTATAAAAATAGCCCTGCAATATTTAAACTGCAGGGCTAACAACCCAGTTCTCATTTCTTGTGGGTCAATTTAAATACATTCATCGCCCGACGCTAATGATTGAACATCATCAACCGTTTGAGAGATATTTTTAAATTTTTCGCTGGCAATAATTGTTAATTTGTAATTGCCTGAAGATCCAGCACTACTTCCCCAATCTCTTGTAATAGCTATTTTATGAATACCGGCATCCAGTACTTTCAAATTAAATTTTGATTCGCCTTCATTCTGATCATTACAATTTAACTCTTTAGTGTTTCCTGTAATGAGATTAGTGCCACCCAATGCGCTGTTTGGTCCATATACCGCCAACTTCACTACTGAAGCATTGGTTACACCATCCACAACAATAGACAACTGTGTACCCAATTTAAACTCCATTTCATAAACATCTTGGCAGTCCTCTCCTGTACTGCATGCCCAATTGCTTGTTACTTCATAAACAGTTTGACCTTCTTCTACTACTACTTCTTCGCAATCTGAGCAAGAAGTGGCCATAAATGAAATAGTAATAACTAATGCTAATAATTTTTTTAGATTTCTCATAACTAATTTTTTTTGTGTTTAAAAGGTAATTACACCAAATTAAAATTTGTTACCCTATTGGTGTAGAATTTATTTCTAATAATTCTTCCATGTATTTTCGATCATTGGATAATCGAGGTACTTTATGCTGTCCACCTAACTTTCCTTTTAGTTTGAGCCATTCATAGAATAAGCCTTCTCTGGCAATGGCTAGTTTAGGAAGTGTCAAAGCCATATCCTTTTTTCGCTTAGCATCATAATCTGAATTCACCTCTTTTAAAGCATTATCAAGAATAATCATAAATTCATCGCAACTGGCTGGTCGAATTTCAAACTCAATCAACCATTGATGAGACGCTTTTCCATCGCCTTCAAAATAAACCGGCGCTACCGTAAATTCTTTGACATACGCTCCCGTAGATTCACAAGCTTTCTTAATAGCATAGTTGGCATTATCAATAATCACTTCCTCGCCAAATGCATTAATGAAGTGTTTCGTTCTCCCCGAAACTTTAACTCTAAACGGATAAACAGACGTAAATTGAACGGTATCTCCTACTTTATATCGCCAAAGACCAGAATTTGTAGTGATTACCATCGCATAATTCTTCCCCACTTCTACTTCATTTAGCAAACAAGTTTTAGGATTTTCATCATCGTAATGACCCGTTGGTATGAACTCATAGAAAATTCCGTTATTCAACGCTAACACCATATCATAGGCATTATTGTCATGTTGATAAGCAAAAAAACCTTCTGAGGCGTTATAGGTTTGATAGTAATTTAAGTTAGGATCACCAATCAATTCTTTAAACGTCTCTCTATAGGGTTCAAAATTTACTCCTCCATGAATGTACAATTCCAAATTCGGCCATACTTCTTTAAGCGTATCTTTTCCTGTTTTTTCCAGAATTCGCTTAATCAATACAATCATCCAAGTGGGAACACCACCAATATTGGTGATGTTCTTAGGAATGGTTTCTTCTGCAATTCTCTCAATTTTTGCTTCCCAATCATCCATCAATGCCACTGATAAATTAGGTGCTTTAAATATGGATGCCACGAATGGTTGATTGATGGCCATCACCGCTGAAACATCTCCATATTGAATGGATTTGTTAGACTCATGTGTTTTTTGACTACCGACCAGCACCAAACTTTTACCGGTAAAAAGCTTGGTGTTTGGATTATTGTGCGCATATACACACATCAAATCTCGTGGACCTCTATAGTGACACTCTTCTAGTGCTTCTTTGCTTACAGGAATATATTTGCTCTTATCGTCAGTAGTACCGCTAGATTTGGCAAACCATTTAATATCAGAATGCCAGGTTACATTTTGCTCCCCGTCAATTACTCTTTGTAAAAAAGGTTGGAAGGCTTCATATGTTACTACCGGTACTCTTTCTTGAAATTGTTGGATGGAAGTAATGGATTTGAAATCATATTGTTGCCCTATGACTGTGTTTTCCGCCACTTTTATGAGATTTAAGAATAACTCCTCTTGCACGCCAATAGGGTCTTGAAGATATTTTTCAATCTTATTGATTCGAAACTTAAAATATTCGGTGGCGATGCTTCCTAGTAGTTTCAAAACTTATGATTTTGCGTTATAAGTTACGTTTAATCTGTTTGATTCTGAAGTGAAAGCTTTTTTATGAAAGCTTCCTCATTTATAATTTGATCTATATTCTTTTCTGAGAATTTTATAATATAATCCCTTCGTTTGTCTAAATTATCTTTCCTTTCATCAGCCTTATATTCGTTGTAAAGTAAATCATCTGTGATTAATAGTTTTTCTAGTAATTGATTGGTTACTTTAAATATTTGACCATTTACAGCATTTAAATTAACTATATATCCTTTTATTTCACTAGAACCTGTAATTCTTTTAAAAGGTCTTTCTGTGTTCCAATCTTTTGCAACATCCATTTCAAAATATAAAAATTTACCTTGGTTAGAAACTTCGATATAAACATCATTCCTCCATGAAGTCCCAAAATTATTGTTTGGGCGATTTTCATTTCCAATAACCGTTGCCTCGGTATTGATGTAAATTTTTCCTTCAACAATAATGGCATAATAAACTGCCTTCGGCTTTGTAATGCGCTCTGTCGTTGATCTTAGATATTCTTTATCATTAGCTTCTATATTTCTCAAATACATGTAACGCTTAAAGGAGTCTTTAAATAAAAAATCCGTTATGGTATCAATCTCATATGATATACTTGTATCAACCAATCCTAATCTCAAATCAGAAAATGTCCTGTATGCTCCATCTTGTGGAATCTTAAAATTATGTTGCGCATTTACGTTGATGAAAAAAAAGCATATAAAAAACAACATTATGGACTTAAAAATATTCATCAATCCGCCTTTAACTGTTTCTTTTTCAATTCAAAGTTTTTGCCTAAATATACCCTTCTTACCGTTTCATCTGCGGCTAACTCTTCAGCAGTGCCATCTTTTAATATCTTGCCTTCAAACAATAGATAAGCTCTATCCGTAATGGAAAGCGTTTCCTGAACATTATGGTCGGTAATTAAAATGCCAATATTCTTAAATTTTAATTTCGCTACAATCTCTTGAATATCTTCCACGGCGATAGGGTCAATTCCGGCAAAGGGTTCGTCTAATAAAATAAATTTAGGTTCAGCGGCTAATGCTCTGGCAATTTCTGTTCTCCGCCTTTCGCCTCCCGATAAAACCTTTCCTTTACTTTTTCGTACTCTTTCTAAACCAAATTCATCGATCAATTCTTCCAATTTTAATTTCTGAACCTTCTTAGAATAGCCGCTAAATTCTAAAATAGCTTTGATATTATCTTCTACACTTAAATCTCTAAAAACTGAATTTTCTTGCGGTAAATAGCCGATACCCATTTTAGCTCTTTTGTACATCGCCTTTTTGGTAATCTCTTCTTCATCAACGTAAACCTTGCCTTTATCCGGTTGAATCAAACCAACAATCATATAAAATGAAGTGGTTTTACCAGCTCCATTGGGCCCTAACAAACCCACAATTTCTCCTTGATTAACTTCAATAGAAACTTCGTTAACCACTTTTCGGCCACCGTATGATTTTATTAAATTGTTTGACTTTAATTGCATAGCTGTGTCAAATATAACGGATGTTTTAAATTATCAACGTTCAATTCTCAAAATCTATGTTGAATTAACAGTACCTGCTCTTTAACCACAAAGCACTCAAAGAAGTCGCTAAGGTCACAAAGAAAATTAATCATTGATAACTAATCACTAATCACTACCTAATATCCTTCACCATCATTTCAATATTCTTGTAGTCTTTCCACTCATTCATCTGTAACTGATAGCAAATGTCAAATTGAGTTTTTCGCTGTATGTATTCTAATTTAGGTGCCATTCCAAAAGCAATACCCTTCATGTTACGCTGCCCAGATTTAAAAACCTCCACCTTTAAATGAGCTTCTTTTACAATTCTTGAATTACCGCTATCTCTAACATCTCTGGTTACAAAAACAGGTCGCATATTGCCTGGCCCAAATGGTGCGAATTGCTCTACAATATTGAAAAATTTATCATCAATAACACTAAATTCAAGTTCTGCATCAATTTCAATTACCGGCGTTAAACTTGCTTCTTTAATGGTAGATGATACTACTTCTTCAAACTTTTGGATAAATCCGGGAATTTGTTCTTCGGTTAGTGTCATTCCAGCAGCATATTTATGACCTCCAAATTGTATCAAATGATCTTCGCAGGCTTCTAATGCATCGTATAAGTTGAATCCCTTTACTGACCTTGCACTACCCACTATTTTACCATTAGAACTCGTTAACACTACCGTTGGTTTGTAGTAGTTTTCAATTAGTCTTGAAGCGACTATTCCAATAACGCCTTTGTGCCAATCTTCTTGATAGACTACAGTACTTTTCTTGCTTAAGAAAGATAAATCATCTTTCAGCATATCTAATGCGCTCTCGGTAATATCTTTATCAAGATCTCGCCTAGTTAAATTATGATCGTTAATTTCTATCGCCTTCTCTAATGCCTTATCGGCATTCTCTTCCAACAGTAATTCTACAGCATAGTTTGCATGTTTAATTCTACCGGCTGCATTTATTCTCGGAGCAATCACAAAAACCAAATCCGTAATATTTAATATTTTATCACATTGGGCTGTTCTCAACAAAGCTTTTATCCCTGCACGAGGATGCTTATTGATCAACTCTAAACCAAAATAAGTCAACACTCTATTCTCTCCGGTAATGGGAACTATATCTGCAGAAATACTGATGGCCAATAAATCTAAAAGATCATACACTTTCCCTTCATCAATATTATTCTTGGTGGCGAATGCTTGAATTAATTTAAACCCGATGCCACAACCACTTAATTCTTTGTATGGATAATTACAATCTTTCCTTTTGGGATCTAAAACGGCTATTGCTGCCGGAATCTCATCATTGGGTAAATGGTGATCGCAAATAATATAATCAATGCCCTTTTCCTTAGCATAGTTTACTTTTTCTACTGCTTTAATACCACAATCTAAAGCAATAATCAAACTATAACCATTGTCTTTAGCAAAATCTATACTGGCGGTTGAAATGCCATAACCTTCTTTGTATCTATCTGGCTGATAATGTCCCAAGTCTTCTAGAAGATCCTTAAAAAAGGTAAATACCAATGCTACCGAAGTAGTGCCATCTACATCGTAATCTCCGTACACTAAAACCCTTTCTTTCTTTTGAATGGCCAATTCTATTCTAGCAATGGCAGCGTCCATATCTTTCATTAAGAATGGGTCATGCAGATCACTCAACTTTGGTCGGAAGAATTTAAAGGCCTCGTCATAAGTGGTAATGCCTCTCGAAACCAACAATCTACATAACAGCGGATTTATTTTAAGGGATTGATGCAATGCTTCAACTGCTGCTTCATCTACTTCTTTAACTTCCCAACGATATTCTTGCATTTTTTAAAATTAGTGATTAATCTATTTATATATAGAGTAGATGAAGTATAATATTCCATAAAAATGAAGAAAAAATAATCCCATTTACTTAGGAAAGAGAAACATTAATGGTTTAATCCAGCTTTAATTTTCTTTTAGATAAATCTCTAGCATTATGATGTATAGTTAAAATATCAACTTGATTTTCAGAAACAATTGTATAGATAATTCTATAATTCCCTTCAATTAATTCTCTGATCTTAGGAAGGTTAATCTCAGGAACAATTCTTCCACTATTGTTATGAGTTTTTAGAATTTCCGTCCTAGATCTAATTCTCCCTACTTGTAACTTGGCATATGCTTTAGAATCCTTTGAAATAAATTCAGCAATACTTTTTAGATCATTTATTGCCTGTATCGTCCAGTTTATTTGAACCATAAATCAATCTCCTTATCCAATTGTGCTTCAGATATAACATTCCCCTTTTCAGATTGCTTTATTCCTTCTTCAATTTTTTCAACTAAAATTAGTCTTTCAACTAACTCATCAATAGAAAATTCTTCGGGAAAATTCTCAATCTGAGCTTTTAATTTTGTCTTAGTCAACATAATTTATATTATTTATGGTTATTCTTAAATGTACTAATTTATTTCTCAAAAATATCATAAATCGCTTGATGCATCTGTGTTCTACTGCTTTCTGTAATTAGTTTTTTATTGTCGGCTGTTGGATGTATTCTATTAGACAGAAATACAAAGATGAGATCGTTTTCAGGATCGGCGAACGCCATTGTACCCGTAAAACCGGTGTGGCCAAAAGAAGCCAATGAAGCACTGGCACAAGCACTTCCCCATCTTCCATCCGGATCAGGTTTATCAAATCCAATACCTCTTCTACTATCTTCATAAGGTGCTGATGTAAAAGTTTTTATGGTGGTACTATCTAAATATTTTCTACCACCATAAACGCCACCATTTAAAAGCATTTGCATAAATTTTGCCAAATCGTTGGCATTGCTAAAAATCCCGGCATGACCTCCAATACCGCCCATCATGGCTGCTCCCGGATCGTGAACATAACCATGAATGGTTCTTCCTCTAAATATTTTTTCTGTTTCTGTCGGAACAATTTCACGTAATTTGAATCCGGCTTCTAAAGGCAAATAAGTCGTTTTATTCATACCCATTGGATCATACAATAACTCTTGCACCAAATCTTCAATAGGTCGCTGGTACAATTTTTCAATCACCAACATCATATAATAAAATCCAAGATCACTGTATTTATATCCTTTCTGTGGACGCAATTCTGAATTGTGAATCTGCGACCAAATACTATCTTGATAAACAAATGAGCAGTAAAGATCATTGCAAACGATGATTGGAAAATCTTCACTTTTGCTTTTTTGATATACTTCCGGATCTACTGATTTTTTGTCATCTAGTGTTTCTAAATAAAAAGGAATCCATGGCCAAAGTCCGGATTGATGCGCCAACATTTCTTTGATGATTAAGTCCTTTTTATTGCAGCCTTCCGGTAAATCAATATACTCTCCAAGTGTTTTATCGATGTCTAACTTTCCGTCTTCAACCAATTTCATCACCAAAGCTGTTGAAGCCACAATTTTAGTAATGGAGGCTATGTCGTACAAATCGCTATTCTTGACAGAAACTCCATTTTTATCATAGGTATGACGACCAAAAGATCGCTCATAAATAACTTGTCCATTTTTCGCTACCAATACCTGACAGCCAGGTGTAGCTTTAATACTTAATGTAGCTTCTATAATGGAATCAAGCTTCGCAAAATCAGATGAGGAATAACCCAACTCTCTAATATTTCCATATTTCAATCGAATAGGCTCAACGGTATATTTACCTTCTCCAAATTTATATTCACCAGCAGAAATGGGCAATTTACCTGTAGCTTTTCTACCACCAAAGATTACTTGTGCCGCTAAATCTTGTGCTTCATCTGATGCTTCATAAGCCACAATCAATTCTTTCCAACCCGGAAATTTAATTAAACTGTATGGAGAGCCAAAAACGGTTAAAATCGCATTGTCTTTTTTTGAAAGCTGACCTAAGAATTTTTCCGTATTTGTTGAAATCCCATATTGTTTACTGGCATAACGGCTCATATCCAAAGTGTTAGCCAAAACATAATCGTAGCGCTCCAAAACTTTTAAAGTTTTTTCAAATTGACTCCATTCTTCATTTTTTCCAAGATAAAAATGGTCTACATTCTCATAATTGTCTAACATTTTAGTGAATGGAGTAGCACTTTTTGCTCCTATAGTGATGGATGCGATTCTTTTATTTTCCAATGCCATGATTGGAATGGTATTTCCTGAATCTCTCACCACCGTAATAGCCGCTTCAATCAATTTGGTTTGAATACGTTTTGCTTCTTCTGTGTTTAAATCTGCCACTACACGATCAACTTGCAATGAATCGAATTGCTGGATGCCCACCCATTGCTTCGCCATTAAAATTTTCTTGACACTCTTATTTAGGTCAGCCTCCGAATACAAACCTTTGCTGTACGCGGTCTTCATTTGATTAACAGCAGCTTTTACATTATCCGGAAAAAGTAAAACATCATTTCCTGCCAAAAACGCTTTTACAGACGACTCTCCTACTGCCAAATTTTTAGTAATCCCTTTCATTTGTAAGGCGTCAGTAAAAATCAAACCATTAAAACCTAATTCCTCTTTTAACAATCCGGTTACTATTTTTCGGGAAACGGTTGAAGGTGAATTTAAAGTGGAATCTAAAGCCGGAATATTAAGGTGCGCCACCATCATACTGCTGACACCATTATTGGTTAATTCTCTAAATGGATACAACTCAATACTATCTAATCTTTGGCGATCGTGCAGAATAACGGGTAAATCTTTATGAGAATCGACATCGGTATCTCCATGACCAGGAAAATGTTTCGCACAAGCCATGATGTTTTCTTTCTGCAAACCATTCATGTAAGCAATTCCCTTCTTCGATACATTCTCTCTGTTTTCTCCGAAAGATCGATCGTTAATGACAGGATTATTAGGGTTATTGTTGACGTCTACTACCGGAGCAAAATTCACATGAATTCCCATTCTTTTGTGCTGGCGACCAATTTCCCTTCCCATTTCATAAATCAGTTCATCATCTTGAATGGCACCTAACAATAATTGTCTCGGGTATGAAATTGTGCTATCCAAACGCATACCTAAACCCCATTCAGCATCAATACCAATCATTAATGGATATTTTGCCACATTTTGATATCTATTGGTTAGTTCAATTTGTTTGGCAGGATTCCCTTGAAAAAAAATCAAACCTCCTAAGTGATATTGTTTGATTTCGTATTCTAAAGATTTATAATTTTCTTCCGATTGATTGGAATAAGCAGCTACCATAAATAACTGACCAATCTTTTCTTCAACGCTCATCTGTTGAAGTATTGAATCGGCCCATTGATCATCGGCATGCATAAAAGGCGGATAATAATGTTTTTCCTGATGGGTATAGTGGTTTATTGATGGCGCAGCTTTTTCAGCTCCCGGATAAATGTTTAATGCCGTTAGTATAAATATTAGTATCGTCTTCACAAATTTCAATTATTTTGAATATAAATTAGCCCTTTCTCCAATCTCAAAGTTTAGCGATTGCTTTACTATTCCTATCAAAAACTTTTCCACATTTTTTAATGAATGAATGTGTGAATGATATAATGCGATAATGATTTAATTGTTGTTCACTTTTACGATGCTTCCAATTTATTTCTATCTTAAGTGGTTTAATTCTAAAAAAATCTTTGACGTTGATTTCTCTCATCTTAAATTAACCCATCCTAACGTTAAAGTATAATCACAATAAATTATTCGCCCATTATCGCATTCACGTATTATCGTATTAAAGCATTACTATACTATCAAGTCCACTTTTTTACATTTTTTAGACAATTCAATTAAACTATCTTTACGGCTATAACGTATATAGGTGTATGGGTTTTAGATTTTTTTTAAAGACACGTCAACCAAGAGGTTTTAATTATAAGCCGCTTTACTTCGATGAGCGAAAAGAGAAGTTAAAAGAATTGGAAGAACGTGTAAAAGCTGAAAACGAAGGTAAAATACCAACTCGATATCAATTAAAGTTTGATAGAAAGCATGGTGTGGCCAAAAGCAACCAATATGCTAATTTACGTATCGTTGCCATTGTTGTCATCTTAACAGCAATTGTATATTTTTTATTAAGATAGAAATTGGTGCTTAAAGCATGCAGGATATAATTCAACTTTTATCAGACAAAATTGCTAATCAGATTGCTGCAGGCGAGGTGATACAACGCCCTGCTTCTGTGGTGAAAGAGCTATTGGAAAATTCATTGGATGCCGGCAGCACAAAGATTCAATTGATTGCCAAAGATGCCGGAAAAGCATTGATTCAAGTAGTTGATAATGGTTCAGGAATGTCGATTACCGATGCAAGAATGTGTTTTGAAAGACATGCTACATCCAAAATTTCAGCCATTGAAGATCTTTTTGCTTTAAGAACTAAAGGATTTAGAGGGGAAGCAATGGCCTCTATTGGTGCGATTGCTCAAGTAGAGTTAAAAACCAAAAGAGCAGACGATAAAGTCGGCACTCAAATTAATATTGAAGGCTCAAAAGTGCTGAATCAAGAACCTTGTCAGCAGCCGACAGGCACTTCTATTGCTGTTAAAAACTTGTTTTTTAATGTTCCCGCAAGGCGAAATTTCTTGAAATCCAATCCGGTAGAAACCAAGCACATCATTGATGAATTTTTAAGAATTGCTTTGGCTCATCCAAATGTTGCCTTTACCTTACATCATAACAATAGCGAGATATATCATTTGAAAGAGGCCAATTTAAGGCAAAGGATTGTGGCTGTTTTTGGCAACAATTACAATGAAAAATTAGTACCGGTTTCAGAAGACACTGATTATGTAAAAGTGAATGGATTTATTGGCAAGCCAGAATCGGCTAAAAAAACTAGAGGCGAGCAATACTTCTTTTTAAATGGACGATTTATAAAGAATGCTTATTTGAATCATGCAGTGACCAGCGCTTATGACAATATTTTACAGTCTAATACTTTTCCATTTTACATATTAAATATCGATATCAATCCAGCAGCGGTAGATATTAATGTTCACCCTACTAAACAAGAAGTAAAATTTGAAGATGAACGGATTGTTTACATGATTGTGCAAGCAGCGGTAAAGCATGGATTAGCGCAGTATAGTATTACGCCCTCTATTGATTTTACGCAAGAAGCCAGCTTTAAAGATTTTGAAGCCTTTCGATCAGGGTTTTCTTCTAATTCTAATCCAATAGAAACAGACACTTATGTACAAGTAAGCCAAACCAATAGCTTTTCTAAATCAAGCACAAAAGGATGGGAAAATGCTTATGCTAAAGAGAAGATTCCATTTACATTTGAGCATGATGAAATGGATACAGTAACCGTTCCTAGCAAGGGCAATTTTGAAGTAGAACTTCCATTGGTGGAAGAAGTCGCTTCGGTATTTACGCCTATTCAAATACACAAAACCTATATCTTAAGTCAAATTAAGTCGGGCATAATTTTTATACATCAAAACTTAGCGCACCAACGAATTTTATATGAGCGCTATTTAACTGCCTTTGAAAGAAAAACAGGCTGTCAGAAATTGCTTTTCCCAAAAACAATTGAGTTTAACAGCAGCGACACAGCATTGTTTGAGGAAATTATTGATGATGTAAGATTGTTAGGATTTGATATTGAAAGCTTTGGAAAGAACAGCTTTATTGTTGGCGGTGTGCCAACGGATTTAACCAATGAAAATCCAGAAACGATCATAGAAAATATGTTGGAGCAATATAAGTGGAATGCTGCTCATGATAAAATTCCACAACGTGAAAATATAGCCAGATCATTAGCTAGACATGCTGCGATACCGGCTGGAAAAAGTCTATTGCCTTCTTTAATGAAAGCTCTGATAGATCAATTGTTTGGCTGTGAGCAACCTAATGTAACGGCATACGGCCAACCTACTTTTATTCAACATAGCTTAAGCAGTTTAAAAGAACAATTTGGGTTAGAAGATTGAAGGAAGTGGAAAGTATAAAGTTTGAAGTAAAAAAGTATAAAGTATAAAATAACATGAATCAAATAGGTAGAGGTTTTAGTGGCATACCAGATGTAGTCAAAAATTTGATCATTTTAAATGTGATTGTATACATCAGTACGGCGTTTCTATTTCCACAGTATTATGATATGCTATCGATGCATTTTATATTGAATAAGCAGTTTGAACCTTTTCAAATTGTGACGCATATGTTTATGCATAGCAATAGAGGCTTTGCTCACATTTTCTTTAATATGTTTTCCCTTTGGATGTTTGGCAGTGTTTTGGAACAAATGTGGGGCCCTAAGAGGTTTTTGACCTTCTATCTAATTGCGGGGTTGGGATCAATTGGTTTATTTACATTGGTCAACTATTTACAATGGTTACAAATAACTAATGGGTTTTCTTTTGAGCAATTACAAGCGGTTAAAGATGCAGTACTCACTGTTGATGGCGGCTATCGATATAATTTAATTGAAGGCTATGATAGAAGTCAAGTAGAAAATGCTATACGATTATATTTTGGGCAAGTAGTTGGTGCTTCGGGAGCTATTTATGGTGTTTTAGTAGCTTTTGGTATGCTCTTTCCAAATACCGAGTTAATGTTGATCTTTTTCCCGGTTCCCATAAAAGCCAAATATTTTATACCTATCTTAATAGTGATTGAATTATTTTTAGGTGTTAATAGTTTTAAATGGGACAATATCGCTCATTTTGCTCACTTAGGTGGTGCACTATTAGGCTTTATTATGGTTAAAATTTGGAATAAGGATAGAAATAGATTTTACTAATGTCAATGTCGCAAAACAGCATATTAAATGATTTAAAGTTTCGCTACCAAACGGGTGGCATTTTAACACGATTAATCATGATTAATGTGGCTGCTTTTTTAGTGGTTAATATTGTACGAGTGATATTGATGTTAATGACTAAAAACGGTGACGTAGTAAGTTCTGATTCTACTTATCAAATTTTGATTCACTACTTAATGATTCCTTCAGAACCACTTTTGTTAGTGAAACGTTTTTGGACGATTATCACCCATATGTTTACACATGAAGGTTTCTTTCATATGCTTTTTAACATGCTTTGGCTGTATTGGTTTGGCGTCATTTTCAATCAATATGTTGGAGAAAGTAAATTGTTGCCCCTTTATATTTTAGGAGGTTTAGCCGGAGGTTTTCTATTTGTTTTAGCATACAATATTTTCCCTGCATTTGAAAACGTTTCAGGATATGCCTTGGGAGCCAGTGCTGCTGTTTCTGCCATTATTGTAGCTACCGCCACTATGGTGCCTAATCACACCATGCGGTTTATATTTATTGGCGATGTAAAACTAGTATGGATTGCAGCATTTGTTGTTATTCTAGATTTCGTATCTATTCCAAATGGTAATCCAGGCGGACAAATTGCACATTTAGGTGGAGCAGGATTTGGATTTTTATACATCATGCAATATAAAAATGGTAGCGATTGGTCTAAGCCTTTTTATAGTGTTTGGGATGGAATTAGAAATTTCTTTGATTTTACTTCTAAACCAAATAATAAAAGGAAGTCAAAAGTAAAAATGGCTTATAAGAATGAAGATAAAATCAAGCAAAATCATACTTCAAAAAGAAAAGAAGGTGGTCAGTTTACTTCTAAAGCCAAGCAAGAAAAAATAGATGATATCTTGGATAAGATTGGCAAAAGCGGTTATCCAAGTCTAACAGAAGAAGAGAAAGCTTTCTTATTTCAATATAGTAGAGAAGATTAAGAAAGGCGCAAACACAAATTCAAATTCAAGTGCAAATTCAAATCAAGTAATCTTGCTTCAAAAAATGTTATTAAATAAAAGTTCGCTATAGTTGACTTTCATGGGTAACAAATTTTCGTATTAGGTAATTTATTTATAACATTTAAATATGGCACATATACAACATATGTACATTAATTATTACCTTAACTAAAAGAATTAAAATGAAACGATTAGCAATTATCAGAAAAAATGTATTAATGCTATTAGTAATAGCAGCCTTCTCATTCACCTTTCAAAGTTGTAATGATGACCCAAAAGTATCTTCGGATGTATTAGACCTTCTTCCTGAAGAGTTCTATCAAGAATTGGTCGACAATGGATTTATCTTCAATTTTGGTGAAAATCCACCCACTGTAGAAAACATCTACGACTTTGAACCTATTAACGAATATGACAACTCAGGTGTTTTCACTCCCGGAAGTTCTGCCTTATTGACCAAATTGAAACTTGAAAATCAAGTAGGGAATAGCTTAGACGTATTAATTAAAAATTGGACCGGTTTTGGAGAAGTAGATAGCTCAGATGCAACTATTATTAAAGGAGAAGGAAGTAAATTTACAATTGTCGCTCAAGCTAGAGGATCAGTTGGAAGCGTTACCTATAAATACGATTATGCCTTTACGGGAGAATTAGTTAGTGGAGGAATTAAAAACGCACAATTTGCTTTTGTTATGATTGACAACCCAGGTGCTTCGGGTGTAGCCACCACAGGAACCATTAGATCATTTAAAGAAGAAGATGGATTAGCAGAAGAAACATCAGTGTTTAAACTGCTTGAAAACAATGAGATAAAAGGCAATTCTATGTTGACAGACTAATTGACAATATTCAATCAAAATGCAAACCTTCTAGATCTAAAAGATCTAGAAGGTTTTTTTAATTAAGAATCAATTTTTCTAAGGTTATCATCGCCACACATTCTAATGATTTTTGGAGTAAACGAACCTAATACATCTACTAAATCTTTTTGAGCATCCATCACTGAATGAATATCCTTATACACTTGAGGTGCTTCATCCAAACCTGAACCGATGACTGTCACTCCAGCTTTCTTTAAAAACTGAGTAACTTCTTTTTTTGATAAAGAGGCTTTTGCTCTCGATCTAGACATCAATCTTCCTGCACCATGTGATGCAGAGTTAATAGACTCAGCCACTCCTTTACCTTTTACAATAAATCCGGGATCAGTCATGGAACCTGGAATGATACCTAAAACACCTTTTCCAGCAGGTGTTGCACCTTTTCTATGCACAATAATTTCATTGCCGTCATCGTCCTTTTCCTTCCAAGCAAAGTTATGGTGATTTTCTACCATCACTAGGTTTTGCTCTCCTAAGGCATTTGATAAACGATCATGGATTTGGTGATGACAAGCAGAAGCATAATCTCCGGCTAAAGTCATGGCCATCCAATATTCTTGACCTTCTTCAGTATCTAAGTCTAACCATGCTAAATGTTTAGCTTCAGAAGGCAATTTACATTTGTCCATCGCTAATTTAGTATAATAACGAGCTATTTCTGCGCCTAAACCTCTCGATCCGGAATGTGATAAAACCGCTAAATACTGCCCTTGATCTAAACCAATGGCTTCATCCTTTTCAATGATCTCTACCATACCAAATTCCACAAAATGATTGCCTCCACCAGATGAACCGATCTGAGCATAAGCTTTATCTTGCAAGCTTTTTACCATTTTTATCTCCTTAAATTCATCTCTATTTAAAACAGCATGATCTTTAGGTCTTTTAAAAGTTGCCCTACCAAACATGGTATTATCGATCAACAGTTTTTTAAAGTTGGAGGTATTTTTTTCTAAATAAGTAGGCGACACATCATATACCGATAAACACATTCTACAGCCAATATCTACGCCTACTCCATACGGAATTACAGCGTTATCGGTAGCCAAAACACCACCAATTGGCAATCCATAACCATGGTGAGCATCTGCCATTAAAGCACCGCCTTTTGTAACCGGTAACTTCATAGCAACTTCCATTTGGTTAATTGCGCCTTGCTCAATACCTTCTAATCCGTAAACATTATATCCGATCCTTTTCTCATTGAGTTCCAAAGTTTTATTGAATTCAGTTTGAGCTAAAAGATTTTGAACAACCTTCGCTAAGTGATCGTGATTTTTATACAAAGCAGGTGAAGTGATTAAACGCTCCATCAACTCCAATTTTTGCTTCTTCGATTTACCTTTATAATGCATCTCCAAAGCATCAATAGCCGCTCCTATCGCTCTTCCTTCCGGGAAACCTATCTTTCTAAGTTCTTTTCCTGTAATTTTTTTTGATGCCATAACGCTATTTTTAAATCTACTAATTTTATTAACGATTGTAAAGGTGAAATACAATTGCGCAGCCTTTTTGCGCAGATAAAATTCTAGTATAAAAAAAACCTAACGGTTGAATTAACGCGCTAGGTTTCTCTGTATTGGGTCTCCAAAACAACCAATTTAAGTGGTCTTTTGTTTTCACCCATAGTCTTAATATAACTCCATTAAAGAAAGAATATACTCTTTCCATGTTCCATTTCAAGATGTTATTATCTCTGTTATCAATGTAGTTGAATTGTATAGTAAAACTTCTCCACTTTAAGTAATAGCAGAATACATTTGAATAAATATTCAACAGCAACTTTAAAAGACATTTATCTATATCAAATAACCAGTTTCTGCATTCCATTGCAGAAAAGATAGCATCGATAAAATCCCAAAATTTAATTATCATATGTATTGGCAAACTGCACATCATAAGGCAAAGGTGAAATGATAATGCGCAGTCTTTTTGCGTAGATAAATAATACTGTTATTTTTATGGAATGCCAATCAATAGAAATGCCCTCATAAGGTTTAGAACCATTGACAAATGTTTGCAAAACAGATTTAGAAAATGGAGTTTAGATGACTTAATTGATGCTTGTTCTGAAGCACTTTACGAGTATGAAGGCATTGATAAAGGTGTGAGCAAAAGAACTGTACAAGGCGATATTCAATTGATGCGTAGTAATAAACTGGGTTATAATGCGCCAATTATTGTTACCGACAAAAAGCATTACACTTATGAAGATCCTGATTATTCCATCACTAATATTCCATTAACGGATCAAGATTTAAACAAGCTCACTGAAGTAGCTGATATTCTGAAACAATTTAGCGGATTTACTTACTTCCAAGATATTTCTGATATGGTGAGTAAATTGGAAGACAAAATTAATAGTGCTAAAAAACACCAACCTGCTATCATTGATTTTGAAAGAAATGACAATCTTAAAGGTTTAGAGCACCTTGATGTTATTTACCAGCATATACAACAGAAGAAAGCATTATTGATTACTTACCAATCGTTTAAAGCCAGAAAACCAGATCAGTTTAACTTTCACGCATTTTTATTGAAAGAATTTAGGAATAGATGGTTTGTATTAGGCAAACGAGAGAAAAATCTCAAAGCAAACATTTTAGCTTTAGATAGAATGATTTCGTTAGAAACGTCTACATTGCCTTACGTCCCTCATAAAACTGATATAAGTAACTATTTTAAAGATGTGATAGGCGTTACGGTAAGCGAAAACTCCCCAGTTGTGGAAGTTCAACTTTGGATTCATAGCAGCAATGCACCTTATGTTTTAACAAAACCAATGCACACCAGTCAAAAATTATTGAAAAAGACGCCAGACGGCATCATCATTTCTATAACAGTTCAACAAAATTTTGAATTAGAACGGGAGATTCTTGGCTTTGGTGAATGTATTAAAGTATTGTCGCCAAAATCATTGGCCGATAGAATTCAGATAAAGATTGAAAAAGCTAATTCACTTTATCAATAAAGTATTTAGTGCTTGTAGATTAGTAAGTTAAACTCCTTATTTTTCTTTACCATTGCTTCAGTTTCACTTCCAATCAAGAAGGTTTCAATCATAGATTTTCGCCCTGCTAACATGATGATCAAATCACAATTATTTGCCTTGCTATTTTTCTCAATGGCACCTGTTAAACTAAAATCTATCACCGAATCTAACGCTTTAACTACTTCGTATTTTTTGTTTTCTTTTTTGATACTACCAATCAATTCATCTAATTCCATTTCAGATTCCTCCCTAATGCTGTCTAACAACATTCCGGTGCCTCCCATCATATGATAAGAAGAAGGAACAGAGTAAAAATGGCTAGCAACGACCTTCCCTCCTTCTTCAACTAAATCAATGGCCAAATCCAACTGCACATCTTTTTGACTGCCTAATTTAACTGGTACGCAAATACTCTTCAAAGAAAAAGTTGAATGCTCTGGAACAAACAAAACGGAACACTTTACATTTCGTAATAACTGTTGTGGCAAAATTCCACGTCCTTTAGATTCCTCTTTAACACCAACCAATAAAAGATCAACATTTTTTACTTTTGTCCAATGAGAAATTGAATCTCTAGGATTTCCTTCAATGACATCAAATTCA
Organism: Chitinophagales bacterium; assembly: GCA_041393015.1. Lineage (GTDB taxonomy): Bacteria > Bacteroidota > Bacteroidia > Chitinophagales > JADIYW01 > JAGQYH01. Next base: position 69,140 of record JAWKKV010000001.1, read on the forward strand.
TAATGATATTGCTTGAAATTAGGAAAGAACTGATTGATTCTTTTCGCCATTTCACTGCGCAACTCTTCATCCAACGGCTTATCTCCAGGAGTAAGATATTTGGCTAACTTTTCCGGCACCGCTAAATTCTTCTGAACATTTAAAAAATAAACATGTTCAGGATTGAATTTTTCGCACCATCCTGCCGTATACTTTAATAATGATTCATCAGATGCTGAGAAATCTAATGCTACTAATATTCTTTTGAAAGACGTCATCTTTTAATTTTTTGAGTTGGAATTGAGACACAATATCGTAAAATCAAAAGTTATATTGGATGATTAAGGTCTATTTTTTAATGATTTTTATCATTTGGAATTATAAAGCCAAAAACTCTAGCAAACTTTTATGGCTAGTATTGGTTTAGAAATCAGACCGTCCGACAAAATCATTATCCATACATGTTTAAAAGTAGACCGTTCTATAAAGCTTCTCTCTATTTAATTTGTAGCTAAAAGAAATTGAATGCAGTTAGAATATGTAACAGCAAGTGAAGTAGCTATTCCTGATTATTTATCGGAATCTTTTGTACGATACAATGATAAAATCAATGTAGAAGATTTTACATTAGGAATAATTGGAATGGAAGAATTTAGGGGAAATGAAGCTAATTTAGGCTGCGAATCGGGACCAGATGCCATAAGGAGACAACTTTTTCAATTAAAGAATTTTCCCAAAATTAAGATTATTGATGCAGGCAACATAAAAATGGGCGTCAGTTATAAAGATTCACATTTTGCTTTAAAAAGCACCTTGCATGAAATGTTAAAAGCAGATATAATTCCTATTGTTTTAGGTGGTGACAAAACCTTACTTTACGCACAACAAGAAGCTTATTATAACCTCCACTTTCCATTTATCAATATTCTCCAAATAGATGAAAAATTTAAAATGGGAAATGACGTGGATGAAGAAATTACTGCCGAAAATTATCTAGATCATTTAGTTAATCAAGAACCTAATCTAATATTCAATTTCACTCAATTAGGCTATCAAAGTTATTTTGTTGATGCGCTAACGTTAGATATCAATCAGAAATTAGGATTTGAAAACATACGTTTAGGTGAAGTAAAAGAGGATATTAAAGAAACAGAACCAATTGTTAGAGATTGCGACTTGTTAGCCTTTAATGTTTCTGCTCTTAGACAAGCAGACGCTTCTGCTTATCATCAGCCTACTCCCAATGGATTTAGTGCAGATGAAGTTTGTCAAATTGTGAGATACGCAGGTTTAAGTGATCGATTATCGTCTATTGGGTTTTACGATTTCAATCCAAAATACGACCAACAAAATCAAACTGCACAAATAGTGGCGCAAGCCATTTGGTACTTTATCAAAGGTGTTTCAGAGAGGAAAAAAGATTACCCGGTGGTCAATGAAAGCGATTTCAATATTTACATTGTAAGCTCAAAAGAAATAGGCTATGATATTACATTTCTGAAAAGCAAAAAGAGCGACAGATGGTGGATCAAATTACCAGATGATCATGTAAAATACAAGAGTCATCAGCTGTTTCCTTGTTCTTATAAAGACTATCAAATGGCATTGCAAGATGAGATTCCGACGCGATGGTGGAAGGCTTACAATAAGTTGGTTTGACCTTTCAGTGTGCGATTAGCTCCTGAAAGCGTCATCTTAGCGTAGATAGAACACGCTTTCAGGTCTTTCAGACTCTGAAAGGAGTTCTTACCAATACTTTTAAAAAAGCCTAATCAAATATCTTTTCCAAGCCAATACCTCTAGAACCCTTCACCAAAATAGTTTTTTGCTGATAGTTCTGATCCTTTACAAATGCTTTAGCAGATTGAGTACCTTCGAATGGAACAAAATGATCTGGAATTTCAGTTTTCATAAATTCTGACCCAACTAAAATTACTTGATCAAACGAATGATCCTTAAGTTGTTCTACAATTTTTTGATGATAATCTAAACTAGCCTCTCCTAATTCAAGCATATCTCCAATGATTACCACTTTATTGTGAGCATCGCTACTAACAAAAGAGTGAATAGCCGCTTCCATACTTGTTGGATTCGCATTATAAGCATCTAATATCACAAGGTTGCTATTCCATTCCATTTGCTGAGATCTATTGTTCTTCGGATGATATGCCTCAATAGCTTCAACAATACTTGCTTCTTCTACTTTAAAATAATCGCCAATAGCAAAAGCATTCAATATATTATTGCTTTGAAACTCTCCTATCAAATTGGAGGCTATTTTAAAAGAGCCATGACTTGTAATCGCTTCTAAACTTAAGGTGGGTTTAGATTGTCCTATAACCACATAAGGAAGATGGCTAGAATTTCCATAATAAAAAACATTGCTCTCGCCACCTTCATATAAATCCGGAACAACACTGGTATGCTGATTCACAAAACAAATTCCATTATGCTTTAAGACATAATCATATAACTCCTTCTTCCCTTTTTTAATGCCTTCCACAGATCCAAAGCCTTCTAAATGAGCAATGCCAATACTGGTAATTAATCCATGCGTTGGTTCTGCTATTTCACTAAGTTCCTTTATCTCGCCAACATGGTTCGCCCCCATTTCTATAATGGTTATTTCATGTGAACTATTTAACTCAAGCAAAGTTAGCGGTACGCCAATATGATTATTCAAATTACCTTTTGTACAATGAACTCGATACTTTTTAGAAAGCACGGAATTAATTAACTCCTTATTGGTTGTTTTACCGTTCGAACCGGTAATACCAATAACCGGAATATCAAATTGCCGCCGATGAAAATTGGCCAACTGTTGCAAAGTAGCTAATGCGTCATCTACTTTAATAAGCCTTCCATTTTCTTCTTCTAATAATTCATCTACCACAGCATAAGCACATCCATTGGCAAGTGCTGTAAGTGCTAGTTTATTAGCATTAAAATTGGGTCCTTTTAAGGCAAAAAACATTTCACCTCCACCTATTTTTCTAGTATCAGTGCAAATACCATTGCATTTAAGATATAATTGATAAAGCTGATTCAATTCCATGTCCTAAAAATAAAAAAAGGGTTGAGGAAAAATCCACAACCCTTTATAATTTCACTAATAAATCTATTAGTACTTTCTATTTTTTGCGTTTTCTTTCTTCGCTTTTTTACCTTCTTTAAAGTGCTGTCCACCTACACTTCCCATTCTAGACATAGCACATCTAAATCCAATTTCCGAAGATGCTTGATCTTGGTTCAAAAATCTTCTTGTTCCAGGAGATAACCAGTAAGCTCTATCATTCCAAGAACCACCTTTATAAACTCTTGCTTTATCGCTAATTAAAGTTGAAGAACCGTAACCATACACTACATTTGAAGTAGTGTCACCATCCGCATAGTTTCTTGCATCTGCTACTTTGTAGTTTCTTCTTTCAACTAAATCTTCATTCTTTTGAATTTGATATTGAACTCTACCCATGCTATCTAAATCTACAATGTTTCCATCCTCATCAGTTACTTTTTCCATGAATACGTTACCTCTAAAAGGATTGAAATCTTCAGCATCAGCAAATGTTATAGGTCTGTAAACATCCATCACCCATTCTGAAACGTTACCTGCCATGTTATACAATCCAAAATCGTTTGGCATATTAGCATATACTGGAGCAGTAATTTCAGCATTATCATTTAGAGCGTTAGCGATACCCATGTTATCTCCTCTACCTCTCTTAAAGTTAGCTAAGAAGTCGCCTTGGAAACCATTTCTTTTTTGGTATCTAGTACTTGGTCCATCCCAAGGATAAATTTTTCTATTGGCAACTACTTCTTCACCACCTTCTTCTGTTTGACCAGCTAATGCTAAAGCAGCATATTCCCACTCTGCTTCCGTTGGAAGTCTATAATCTGGTAATAAAATACCGTCTGACATAGATAAGTTTGGATTAGATTCACCTGTACCATCTTCAGAGGTTGCATTTTTGCTTTGCTTAGTGTTTTTTGTTGCACCAATATATTTACCAGTGGTATAAGCTTCTGTATTGAAGTTGTCTTCATTAGCTTGCTCATTATTATTATCTAGGTAACCATTTTTGATTAACATCATTTCGTTTACTCTATCCGTTCTCCACTCAGAGTATTGCATGGCTTGTTCCCAAGTAACTCCTACTACAGGATATTCATCGTATGCTGGATACGTGAAATAGTATTCTACAAATGGCTCATTATATCCTAATTCCTCTCTCCATACTAATGTATCAGGACGAATAGCTCTAACAATTTGAGGATTGTCAGCTCCAAAAGTCTTAGACATCCAATAAACATATTCTTTATAATGTAAGTTAGTTACTTCTGTTTCATCCATATAAAATGAAGATACAGTTACTCTTCTAGGAAAATTGTTGTGCTCGAACATCACATCTTCTTCCGTTTGTCCCATACTAAATGTACCACCTTCAATTAATACAAGGTTAGGTCCGGTAGCTTGCTCCGTAAAGTCTTTCTTTTCAAAACCACCCCACTTTTCATCGTTGTACTTCCATCCAGTAGCAGACGAATCACCTTTGTTACCACAGTTGGTAAGGGTTACCAGCATTAAGCAGATAATTGTTAAAGAACCAATTCTTTTTAATAATTTCATTTGAATCCTAATTTTGTTAGAGGAATTGACAAAAATAATTAATCGACAATGATTATCAAAGACAAAGATTACCAATCAATTAAAAATAATACCTTATTGCTCCATAATAATGCAATTAAGTAATATTTATTGTGTGTTGCGTCAAAAAAATAAATTTTATAATGAACTAAATAAACTAACTGTCATTTTATACAATAGCTGTTTTGGTCTGACGTTCAACTAATTGTAAATTTGCGTTAGTGAAGGTAATATTCATTAAAAAGATTAGAAAAATCAATGATAAGGCAAAAAATAAAAGTTAGCTTTTTACTAAGCTTCCTCCTTTTAACAACCTGTTTAGCCACTCGGGCTCAATCGAATAGAATATCAAAAAAGATAACTATTGAGTGGAAAGAGGATTTGCCTTACTTAAATGAGGTTCGAAACAATGATAACGAACAATTAACAATATTAAGCACGGAAGAAGGATCAAAATTGGTCTTTCAGTTCCCAATTGGTGCTTTCAATGGATTGAAATACAACTTAACCAATTTGGCTTGGGAGTCAAACTTAGCAGGCAATCCAGACCTATATATTGAAAATAATGGCAATATAGCCATTGCTTCAAAAGTTAAATATGGAGTAATCGAAATTCCATTAGAACAAAAAGACAACTTTAATACCTATCGATTATCTTCTTTCAATTTGGGCATTACATTATTTAAAACTGCTTCAGTCGCTAATAACAGAAGCAGTAGCGTAGATAATTCGGTATTGAGATCAGGCGATTGGTATAAGTTTGGAATTGAAAAGACAGGAGTTTACAAGTTGTCGTATGAGTTTTTAAAATCATTGGGCTTAGATGTAGATAATATTCCAACCAATAGTTATAGTGTATTTGGTCAGAATGGAGGAATGTTGCCAAAATTGGCAGGAACAGAAAGAGTGGATGATTTACAGGAAATTCCAATTAGTGTTTTAAGTTCTTCTACTGTTTTAAAACCCGGAGATTATTTAATCTTTTATGGAGAAGGGCCTCACAAATGGAGATTTAACGATAGTCAGGATAAATTCATCCATGAAAAACATCTCTACGCTGATTATAAAACCTATTTTATTACTCCAAACCAAGGGAGTGGAAAAAGAGTTGGAAATATAAACAGCGTGGCAGGCACAGCAGAAGCAACATACACCAACTTTAATGATTATGTATTTGTAGAAGAAGATTTAGTCAACCTCAATCAAAGTGGATCAGATTGGTTAGGAGACGAGTTCAACAACTTTAATAATATTAAATCATACACTTTTGAGCTTCCTAATCTAATTGGTTCTCAACCTTCCATTTTAGATGCAAGATTAGTGGCTAGAGCCAGCAGTTCCAGCAGTTTTGAAATAGGTTATAACGGAAATACCATTACAACCTTACCTATTAATGGTGTTGATTTAGACAATTATTTAGGGACTGTGGCTTCAGCAAGCACGAGATCTAGATCATTTAACACATCCGGTAGCCAGATAAAGTTAGATGTTACCTATAATCAACCCAATGGCCAAGCATTAGGCTGGCTAGATTATTTAGCATTAAATGTTACCAGAGAACTTAACTTGACCGAAAGCAATATGGCTTTTAGGGTGATTGATTCAAAAGATAGAGCATTAGTCAATTACCAAATTAAGAATGTGAATAGTGCTACTAAAATTTGGGAAGTCAACGACCTTTTTAATATCAAGAATGTCAATTTTGATGTTTCCGGCAGCACGGCTTCTTTCAAAGCTGTAGGCAATCGAATTAATGAATATGTTGCCTTTAATGATGTAAGATTAGAACCTATCGCTATAGGTAAAATAAACAATCAGAATTTGCATGGCTTACCAAAAGCGGATATGATTATCGTTACTAGACAAGCACTTTTACAACCTGCCAACGAACTAGCAGCCTTTCATCAAGAAAAAGATGGTTTAATAAGTCATGTGGTCACTATTGATCAGGTATACAATGAGTTTTCATCAGGTACCAATGATATTACTGCGATTAGAGATTTCTTAAAAATGTTCTATGATCGTTCTGATGATTACCCAAAATATGTGCTTCTATTTGGTGATGGAACTTTCAATAATAAAGAATTAGGAGACTATTTTGTACCAACTTTCCAAAGCAATGAAACATTGGCCACTTTATACACTTATGTAGCAGACGACTTTTTTGTTTTTCTAGATGATACAGAAGGTGATGATATTGATGGCACTACTAATAGACTAGACATGGCTATTGGTCGTATTCCGGCTGATAATCTATCAAAAGCAAACATTGCTGTTCAAAAAATAAAACGATATTATGATCAATCTTCTTTTGGTAACTGGAGAAAAGTAGGAACTTATATTGCCGACGACGAAGATTTCAATCTGCATTTAAGAGATGCAGAAGATAACAGCAATCAGTTTATTGCAGACAATCCTAGTATGAACATTGTAAAAATCTATTTAGATGCCTACAATCAAGTGGCAGGATCCGGCGGGGGAACCTATCCTGACGTTAATAATGCTATCAACAAACAAATTTTTAAAGGCACCTTATTTTTAAATTATATTGGACATGGTGGCACTAATGGTTTGGCAGAAGAAGGTGTCATTACTTTAAACGATATTGCTAGTTGGAATAATCCTAACAAGCTTACTTTAATTATTTCTGCTACTTGTGAGTTTACCAGATACGACAACATGGGTATCTATTCTGCAGGTGAGCGAGCCTTTTTTAAAGAAGATGGAGGAGCAATAGCCTTAGTAACTACGGTTCGAGTAGTTTTTGCCAGCAAGAATAAAAGAATGAATGAAAGCTTTATGAATGCTATGACCGAAGCTGCTAGAGATAAAACCATGACGTTAGGAGACATCATCAAACAAGCTAAAAATAACTCTGCCACACAAGATGATGGGAATAGAAAGTTTACTTTAATTGGCGACCCTGCTCTTCGATTGGCTTTCCCTGATTTTAAAGTTCAAACGACCAAGATTAATGAAGATGACTATGTTTATGTTGGGAATGTATTACAAACCGACACTTTAAAAGCCTTAACCAAAGTTACTATTGAAGGAGAAACAAGAGATGTAAACGGTCAGGTGATGACTGATTTCAATGGTTTTGTTTATCCAACAGTTTACGACAAAATTAAAACCATTTCTACGCTCGCCAATGATGAGAACAGCAGCGTAGCCAACTTTGATATTCAAGATAATATTATTTACTCCGGCAAAGTTCAAGCTATAAATGGTAGGTTTACCTATACTTTTGTGGTTCCCAAAGACATCAACTATACCATTGGAGAAGGGAAAATCTCCTACTATGCACACAATGAATTCATAGACGGTTGTGGTAATGATACTGCAATGGTAGGCGGCGGCGGCCAATTAGACTCTAACTCTATTGATAACGATCCACCAAGAGTTGAAGTTTTTATTGACGATGAAACTTGGATCAGTGGTGATTTTACAGATGAAAATCCTGATTTATTAATTAATCTATTTGACGAGAATGGCATTAATACCGTTGGTTCGGGCATTGGACATGATATTGAAGCGGTTATAGATAATGACAATCAAAATAGTATCAACCTTAACGACTTTTACGAAAGTGATCTCAATAGTTATCAAAGTGGAAAAATATTATATCCTTTAGCGTTAATTCCACCCGGCACACATGATGTAAAAGTAAAAGCATGGGACGTTTACAATAACAGCGGCGAAGGATTCACAGAGTTTGTAGTTGCGGATAATGCAGAATTGGCACTAGAACACGTGCTCAACTATCCAAACCCATTTACTACCTCTACTAACTTTATATTTGAACATAATCGCAAAGGTGATGTTTTAGATGTACGAATTCAAGTTTTTACCGTTTCAGGAAGGTTGGTAAAAACCTTGCAAGAAACCGCTACCAGCGAAACAAGAAATGTTCAAATTCCTTGGGATGGATTAGATGATTATGGAGATAAAATTGGAAAAGGCGTTTATATTTATAAAGTTTCTCTAAAAGATTCTAGTGGAGACAAAGTGGAACAGTATCAAAAGTTGGTACTTTTGAGATAATGTTAACTTAATGTTAAACCAAACAAATAAAAAAAAATTACATAATAAAAGCACCTTTAAGGCAGTTAAGCTTAGGTTGAATCACAATTCAATACACAAAATGTTAAAATCAATCAGTTACACATAAAACATTTTAATACTTTTGTGGCAAATAAAATAACTCAAGAACTTTTATGATAACACCAGTCAGAAAGATTATCATTGGCATTTTATGCATTTTATCCATATCAATAAGCCAATTAAATGCCCAAAATAATAACGAAGAAATAGGAAGATTAAGCACAGTTAGTACTGCTGTTCCATTTTTAAGAATTACACCTGACGCTCGTTCCGGTGCTATGGGAGACGTAGGTATTGGATTAAGCGCAGATGCCAACGCAACCTTTTATAATGCGGCTAAAATTCCTTTCTCTGAAAAAGATTTAGGACTATCCTTTTCTTATTCTCCTTGGTTAAGAAGCTTAGGGATTTCAGATATATTCTTAGCGCATTTAGCCGCTTATTATAAAATTGGAGAGTTACAATCTATTTCCATGAGTTTGAAATATTTCAACTTAGGAAATATAACATTTACCAATATTCAAGGTGATTTCATCACGGAGTTCAAACCAAGAGAATTTGCTATTGATGTGGCGTATGCTCGTAGATTAAGTGAAAATTTTAGCTTAGGATTAGGTTTAAGATACATTTACTCCAATTTGGCAGCAGGCCAAAGTGTTAATGGCAACGAAATTACAGCCGGTAATGCAGTAGGAGCAGATATATCTTTCTTCTATCAAAAACCTTTATCTATTGGTAAAAAAGATTTAGATGGAACTATTCGATTTGGAACAACGCTTTCTAATATTGGATCTAAGATTAGTTATTCAAACGATGCGATCAACCAAGATTTTATACCGGCCAATTTAGGCATTGGTGTTGGCTTTGATATGAATCCAAACGAATTACATAAAGTGGGCATCTATTTTGACATCAATAAACTTTTAGTGCCTTCTCCAATTGATACAGATAAAGATAATGACGGAACCATTGATGCTGAATTCGATGAAAATAATAATGGTGTAGCCGATTACAAAGAACAATCACCTATTGGTGCTTTATTTACCTCATTTGGCGATGCAGAAGGTGGCTTCAAAGAAGAACTTAAAGAATTTACTATCTCTGTAGGAGCTGAATACGGTTACAACGATTTATTCTTTTTAAGAATGGGCTATTTCTACGAAGCACCCACCAAAGGAAATAGAAAATATTTCACCGCTGGTTTGGGTGTTAAGTATAATGTGTTTGGTTTAGATTTCTCTTATTTGGTACCAACTTCAAGTGAAAGAAATCCATTAGACAATACCTTGCGTTTTACCCTTAAATTTGATTTTGACGATTTAGGTGGTAATAGAAGTAACGAAGATGAATTGTTGTTGGAGTAATAAAGACGCAAGATTCAAACCCAAGATTCAATTTTCAATAAAATGCTGTCGCAAGTTTTGTGCATGGCAAAATGCATGGGTAGCTTGTGATTATTTTTAATGTGTTTCCGTTTATTTATTTAGGCTGGTTTTAATAAATACATTAGACCAATTACTAGCTACTCAATACTCTATTACCCAACCAAAAACGGATTGCTCCTTCTCTCCCTTCCAATGGTGGTTTCATTTCCATGTCCGTTGTAAATCACCACATCATCGTCTAAAGTCAACAACTGAGTTTTTATACTATTAATTAAAGTATCATAATCGCCACCAGGCAAATCCGTTCTGCCAATACTGCCTTGAAACAAAACATCTCCGGAAATACAATATTTATCCGCTTTGTTGTAAAAACAAATACTTCCCGGACTGTGTCCCGGTGTAAATAATATATCAAATGAATCTTCTCCTAACTTTATAGTTGTACCTTCTTTAATAAAACCTTTCGGCTCAGGACTCTTGGTATAGGGAATACCCCAACGTGCAGCAGCGGCATCAGCAAATTGCAAAACAGGCATCTCCTTTTCGTGCAGTAAAGCTTGTAATCCAAACTGATCATAAACAAATTTATTTCCCATTACATGATCAATATGAGCATGCGTTAAAATCAATTCAATTGGTTTTAAACCATGTTTGTTTATCGTATCCAATAACACTTTATCCTCATTAGGATCGCTATTGCCTGGATCAATGATCCAACATTCCTTTTTATCGTTATAAATGATGTAAGTATTTTCCTGAAAAGGATTAAATGTCAACTTAATAATTCTTGTCATTATATTGCGTTATAGTCTTAGTTTTTAGTCTAATTAAGCGGATTTTTTTGTAGTTTTCAACCTTAATTTAGCATAATTGAACAAACTATACGGTTTACTTTACATAATTCTATAAAAAAATGATGTATCGTAAAATTATTTTGTGAAAACTTTGTTTACTAGTTACAATGATATTGAAAAAAGCATATTTATTTCTCATCATAATTTTATCTCTCTTTGTTGTTTCCAATATGGAAGCACAAAGCACCGATATGGAATTTGGTCAAAATCGAGTGCAATTTCACGATTTCTATTGGTCGCTTTACGAATCAGAGAACTTTATCACCTATTATTATCCTGGTGGACAGCAAATTGGCCGCTTCACATTAAAAGTAGCAGAAGACCTGTTAAAAGATATAGAAGAGTTTTACGATTACCGTATCAATAAAAAGATCAACATTCTAGTATATACCGACATTACCGATTTAGGTCAAACCAATATTGGTATGGAACGCGAAGTCTATAATTCTGGCGGAACCACCCAGATTATAGAAAACAAAATGTTTGTTTATTTTGATGGCGACCATCAGCATTTATACAATTCTATTAAAGAAGGTATTGCCAATGTGGTGGTGGATGCGATGATGTTTGGTGGTAATTTCGTTGAGATTTTACAAAATGCCGTTTTACTTAATTTACCTGAATGGTACAAACCGGGTTTAGCGGCTTATACTGCTGAAGAATGGAATATTGAGTTAGACAACGAGTTAAGAAAATATTTTCACAGTGCAAAAAAACCAAGCTTTGATGATTTGGCATTATCGAATCCCAAATTGGCAGGTCAAAGTTTTTGGTATTATATTGATGAAAATTATGGCAAGGAAGCTATCTCAGAAATTCTTTACCTCACAAGAGTAAACAGAAGCGTATCAAGTGGATTGTTTTTTACCGTTGACCAAACCTTAGAACAAGTAATTGAAAGTTGGGATGAATATTACCGTTCAAGTTATGAAGCTGATCTTAGAAGAGAAAAAGTAGACTCTTTAGGCGAAGCCATTAAATTGAAGATGAGAAATAATACCAATCCAAGCACGGTAAAAATTTCTCCCGATGGTTCAAAAATTGCCTATGCCGTTCAAGACGATGGTCGTTTCAAAGTTTTTGTTTTAGATGTTGAAACCGGAAAAGCTAAAAAAATTGTAAAAGGTGGCTTTAAATCCGATTCTTACCCACACGATGATTCTTACCCCTTATTAGCTTGGTCGCCAAGCGGCAATCAATTGTTTGCTTTTTATGAAAAAAAAGATGTGCTGAGGTATTTAACCTATGAACCGGAAGAACAACTTAAAGAGAAAAATAAATTATTGAATTTCCAGCGAGTATATAGTGTAGAATATGTTGGTGCCAAAACCATCGTAATGTCTGCACAAAGAGCTGGGCAAACGGATATTTTTACCCATTATTTGCCAAGTTCGAGAACGGCACAAATCACAAACGATTTTTATGATGATTTATACGCTGGACATGCAATTCTTGATGGCAAAGATGGAATCATTTTCTCTTCCAACCGACATACAGATACTCTAAAAAGAGAAAGACAAGGCGATATATTGCCTATCGGCAACTTAGATTTATTTTTCTACAATTTGGATACTAAAGATCCTGCCTTAGTAAGATTAACAAACACTCCTTTTTCAGATGAAAAATTTGGGCGCCAATTAACTCCTGAAACCTATGGTTACTTGAGTGCAGAAAATGGCATCATCAATATTATGGAAGGATATATTGACAGTGTTTACTTAGGTAAAAAAGAGTTGAAATATATTGATGGAGAAGCCTATTGGCCGGAAAATGTAGCTGATTCAGTTGAAGTGGATTCAATTACGACCTATGATGATTTCAAATTTGTTGGCGTAAATAATAGAAAAACCGATTATACTTACAACATCAAGGAATGGGATGTTGCGCTAAAAAAGAAACAGGTTTTGGTGGTTTCTGATCAACCAAAACAAAAAAGAGCAAAAACATATGCCCAAATTATTCCGATTAATAGACTAAGTACTGAGGACAATTCAATAACCAATTATAAGAAGAATTGGGAAGTTAAGAATAGAGATTTGATGAATGCTTTAGAATTGGTAGATGGAGAAGCGATTCCATATGAAAAGAATGGCATTGATACCATTTATGAAGGCGATTTTGATTATACTTTTCAAAGTGAGTTCGATATTGTTTTAAAACCTAAAAAGAAAGAAGCGCCTACCACCACTACCTTTGTAAAAGGCAACAGCTTAGTTAAGACAATTTCTGACGATGTAAAATTTATTTCTTCTCAAGTAATCCCTTATCGAGCAAAATTTACTTCCGATTTCGTTGTAACCCAATTAGATAACTCTGTTAACATTACAGGATATGAAAGATTCGGAAACAATACTTTTTTTGATTTCGGATCAGCCAATACTGGTAATGGAGGTGGTGTTGGTGCCGTTCCAAATGCTGCAGGTTTAAATAATTTAACTGGTTTTATCAATTACGGTATCACTGATATTATGGAAGATCATAGATTGGTGGCTGGATTTAGAATTCCAACTGATTTTGATGGTACTGAATTGTTTACCTCATACAATAATTTAAAAAGACGATTCGATTGGCGTTTACTTTTTTACAGAAGAACCAACAAACAAATATTTGCCTATCCCGACGGACTTTTTAGCGGCGTACCTAATATTCCCGGACAATCTCCTCTCCCACAAGGAATCGATTTGCCAAACCTAACGGCCAATCCGGGTGGCTTTATTTTCGTTAATCCTTTATTGGGTTTATCGGGAAGACTAAAGACTCATTATGCAGAAGCTAGTGTTAGCTTCCCTATTGATATTATTAGAAGTGTTAAAGTTCATGCCGGCTATAGAAACGAGAAAGTTATTCTGCAATCATTAGATACAGTTGGCTTGGCATTCCCTACTTACTCTGAAAATTGGTCTTTAATAAAAGGAGAGTTTGTACATGATAATACCAAATCATTGGCTATAAATATCAGAACCGGATTAAGATTCAAAGTATTTACAGAATTTCACAGAAACTGGTCAACCAAAGAAAATATTTTTGTTACCGGTTTTGATGTAAGGCATTACCAGAAAGTATACAAAAACATCATTTGGGCCAATAGAGTAGCTTATGCAAGTTCTTATGGACCACAAAAGGTATTCTATTTCTTAGGTGGAATTGATGGACAGTTAAATCCAAAATTTGATAGCAGAACGCCAATTGATTACACTCAAAATTATGGCTTCCAAGCTGGTGCCGTAAATATGAGAGGGTTTGCTCAAAACGTTAGAAATGGCAATAGTTTTGCTTTATGGAATAGTGAATTAAGAGTGCCTATTTTTTCAGCATTTATCAAACGACCAATTAAGTTAGCATTTATTCGTGATTTCCAAATTGTTGGATTTTTTGATGCTGGTTTAGCCTACAAAGGCATTGCTCCTTGGGATGATAAGAATGCTTTTGATGTAACTACAATCGGTCAACCACCTTTAGAAGTAGAAGTTAACTTCTACAGAAGACCTACCGTTTTTGGCATGGGAACTGGTTTTAGAACTTCTATTTTAGGTTATTTTTTACGTGTAGATGTTGGTTGGGGTAAAGATGGTTCTAATGTAAAACCTGATGCTGTTTGGCATGTTTCATTTAGTAAAGATTTCTAGTTAAATCATTTTTTTTTAGTCCATAAAAAAATTGAGATTATTGATTATGGATTATCGATATTTGCGCTTTTATTATAGCGCATGCAAGAAAAATACAAACCTCACCTTTTTCTTTTCACCGTTAACTTGATCTATGCAGGCAATTTCACTATTGCCAAAATTGCCATGCCTCAATATATATCAGCCAATGCCTTTATCGTAATAAGAGCGGCCGTTGGAGCACTTTTCTTTTTTATTATACATTCTTTATTTATTAAAGAAAAAGTACAAAAACAAGACTGGCAAAGATTGGTACTTTGTGCGCTTTTTGGAGTGGCTATCAATCAAGTAATGTTTTTTAAAGGCTTAGCGATTACGTCGCCAATAAATGCTTCATTGATAATGATTTTAGCCCCCATAATGGTGATGCTAATCTCATCTATTTACTTAAAAGAATTGATTTCCTTTTCAAAATTTTTAGGGGTAATCAGTGGACTGGCCGGTGCTTCTTTTATTATTATATCCGGCAATAACCTTTCAGAGTTATCCATTTCAAAAGGTGATCTATTCATCTTTATTAATGCCAGCTCTTATGCATTTTACTTGGTATTGGTCAAATCATTAATGAAAAAATACGAAGCATTAACTATCGTAAAATGGGTGTTTTTCTTTGGATTTTTTATGGTGTTGCCAATTGGTATTCACCAGTTAAATGATGTGCAATGGATGGCTTTACCCCGAATTGTTTGGGTGTCTATCATTTATGTTTTATTAGGAACTACCATTTTAACTTACTTGTTAAATGCCCTGTCCTTAAAAATTTCTTCCGCTACTTTAGTAAGCACCTACATTTACTTACAGCCCTTATTAGCCACCCTTATTGCCGTTATAGCTGGAAAAGACGAGTTAAGTTGGAAAAAAGTTTTAGCCGGCAGCTTTATATTTTTAGGCGTATATTTAGTTACCGTAAAAAAGAAAAAACCTAAGTTTGTATTAAATACTAGTCTACTCATACCATTACTTCTTTGCATTTCCCCTATCTTCGCCACCTAAATAAAATAATCTATGATCTATTCCATGACAGGATTTGGAAGGAAAGAAGTAACCATTGACAATTTAACCATTGCCATTGAGCTAAAAACCTTAAATACCAAATATTTTGATGTGTCATTTAAGTTACCCAATGAATTAAAGTCTAAAGAGATTGAATTGCGTCAACTTTTAGCGGCTAAATTGATTCGTGGTAAAGCTGATTTTGGAATATACCTTGGGAATGCAGGCAAAAATTCAACAGCACAATTAAACACAAGAATTCTAGGATTGTATGTAGATCAATTAAAAGATTTTTCAAAGAGTAAGTCAATCGATTTAAACGAATCAGATCTTATTCCTCATTTGATAAGATTGCCTGAAGTGTTTAGTGCCGATAACGATTTTTGGATAGAACACTGGGATAGTTTAATGGAAAGTGTGCATGAGGTAATTGACAAAACATTGAAATTTAGATCAGATGAAGGAAAGTCTGTAGCAGAAGATCTAACGCAAAGAGTTCATAATATTATGGCTTTGCAAAAGGACATTACACCATTTGAAGGAGGCAGAATTACTAAATTAAGAAGTCGACTGAATGATCAATTCAATCAATTAGATTCAAAAGATAAAGATCGATTTGAACAAGAAATGATTTACTACATGGAAAGGTTAGA
This sequence comes from Chitinophagales bacterium, assembly GCA_041393015.1. Taxonomy (GTDB): domain Bacteria; phylum Bacteroidota; class Bacteroidia; order Chitinophagales; family JADIYW01; genus JAGQYH01. Next base: position 85,421 of record JAWKKV010000001.1, read on the forward strand.
TGTTAGTGAAGAACAGATTAGGTTAACCACACATTGCAACTATTTCTTGGAATTAATGAATGATAAAAATTCCGACAATGGTAAACGTTTAAATTTTGTTGGACAAGAAATGGGTAGAGAAATCAATACTTTAGGTTCCAAAGCTAATGATGCAGACATTCAACGTATCGTTATTTTAATGAAAGATGAATTAGAAAAAATAAAAGAACAAGTTTTAAATATCGTTTAATCCATGAAAAAGGCTATTATCATTACTGCCCCTTCCGGTGCCGGAAAATCTACTATTGCAAGTCATGTTTTAAATGAAATTGACGAGTTGGAATTTTCAGTATCTGCCACCACTAGAAAAATTAGACAAGATGAAGAAGAGGGTGTTGACTACTACTTTATCAGCAAGGAAGATTTTCTTGAAAAGATAAAAAATGAAGAATTCGTTGAATGGGAAGAAGTGTATAACGATGTTTATTATGGCACATTAAAAAGTGAAGTAGAGCGAATTTGGGCGAAAGATAAATCTGTGCTTTACGTAGTAGATGTAGTAGGTGCACAAGATTTAAAAGGATACTTTGGCAATAAAGCTTTAAGTGTTTTTATAGAACCACCATCTTTAGAAGTTCTTAAAGAGCGTTTGCAAAGTAGAGGTTCAGAATCAGAGCAAAGCTTAGCTAAGCGACTAGAACGCGCCAAAGATGAAATTAGAGAAAAAGACGAGTTTGACTTGGTGATTATGAATGAAGATTTAGCTATGGCTAAAATTCAAGCCGAAGATGAAATTAGAAATTTTCTTTATCAAGATTGATAAAAGAAGTTTATAATCGTCCTTTGAAAGCTAAAATCAACCTTGCTTTTCTTATCCGTTGCGTCTAAATTTTAAATTCTTAGCGTTATTTTATTTAGTTGTATTAAAAATAAAACTTTAAACAACTTCACAGTAAACTTTCAAATAGTAAAAAACGTTTACTATTTTTAGAATACATTTTTTGTCTATTGAAAAGCTTTGATATCAGAAGTAACATATAAGATTAAAGTAAGTGTAGAAACTTTCTACCAACAGCAATATTCCAAACCTGTTGAGAGCAACTATTTCTTTGCTTATCGAATTACCATTTTCAATGGAGGAGAATCGTCCGTTAAATTGTTACGACGTCATTGGTTTATCTTTGATTCTAATGCTGTTCACAGAGAAGTAGAAGGCGAAGGCATTATTGGTGAACAACCCATCATTCATCCTGGCGAAAGCCATCAATACATTTCGGGATGTAACCTTAAAACCAATATTGGCAAAATGCATGGCACTTATCTTATGGAAAGATTAGATGACAAAAAACACTTCTACATCAATATTCCGGAATTTAAAATGATTGCTCCGGAGAAGAATAATTAGAAAACAAGTAATTAAAGTGCACTAAAATCACAAGTGCCTCAAGTTTTTAATCTCTCATTTCCATATATTACTGAATTGTCTTAATCATTTGTTGTGCAGTAATTGCATAACCCAATCATCAAAATATTTACCATTCATTTTTTATTACTTCCCTAAAATCAAAGGTAAACCGTCTTTTCCTGAACCAATAACAATGGTAGTCGTATTCTCAGATTTTGCTAAAGATTCTGTGGCTTCAATACCTTTCCATCTTAAATAATTCTCGCTAATCCCTTCACTCACAATATCCTGAAACTTCTTAATCCCTTCTGCCTCAATTTCTCTTCTTTGAGCTTCTTTCCGCTCCTTTTCTAATCTAAATTCATATTCCAATGATTCCTGCTCTTGTTTCAACTTTCTTTCAATAGCAACTTGAATCGTTTCGGGTAATTTAATATCTCTCAATAAAAGCGCATCTAAGATGATATTCTTTTTCTCTAATTCTGCGGCTACCGTTTCCTCCAACTCTGTTTGTACCGCTTCTCTTTTGGTACTGTAAAATTCTTCCGGTGTATACCTTCCTATGATTTTTCTAGCGGCTGATCTCGCTTCTGGAATAACTACCTTTCCGCTATAATCTCTGCCAATTTCATTATGAATATTACCTAACTTAGTTGAATTCGGACGATACCTTACTGTCACATCAACAATTACATTCAAACCATTGGATGATAAAACAGTCATCTTCTCTTCTACTGTTTGAATTTTTACGTCGTACAAAATTGCTTTATTCCATGGAGCAATCACATGAAAACCTTGTTTCATTGTTTTAGCTTCAGGATTAATACCTCCTGCAAAACGTCTAAACAAAAGTGCTTCTTCTCCCGGATCAATAGTGATAAAAATGGTGCTGGTAAATACCCCAACAAAAACTAACGATACAACAGCAATAATGACTATTTTAACAATGTTATTCATAATACTTTTTCTACTTTATTTTATCCAAATATTGAATGATACAAAGGTAGAACAATAAGCCCATGAATAAGGTTTATTATAAAGGAAACTATTCACATGTAAACAACAATAAATTTAAACCAAACGGACTAATTGGCTACTTTGGGTTTATACTTAGATTTACGAAGCAACTCTTGCGAATCATTCATCAGCAACAGTTCATCTAAGGAAGTTCCTTTGTTTCTCCCCATATATTCATTAACGATCTGCCAACCCAGCCAAATGCCAATTTTACTTGGCGATTCCGGTGGCAACCCCATAGTAGTTGGTCCTTCCTCCACATATCTTCTGTATTCAACAAACTTTGTATTGTAAAGCAGATTACCTTCTATAAATGAGCCCCAAATGTTAAACTCATTGTCTTCGCACCAATCATATTGATCTTCGCTGTATTCTATAATTTGATGCTTAGGTGTATTAGGCAGCATTTGCTCTGCAAAGTACAATCGCTTTCCTTCCATTATCATTACATCCAATAATGTGGCATTGGGAGGTAACTCAGGCACATAGTCTTCGGCCAATACTCTCATGGCATTAGGCAGTATTTGCTCTTTGGTTAAATTCCTAATAATGAAATTAGGTATCTGCATGCCTTTATAATATGGATACTGCGGCCCTAAAAACATATCTAAGCTAATTCCAATACCTCCTGGATACAATATAGCTTTGTTTCCAAATTCAGAGATAAAAGTGACCACTTCGAGGGTTTCGGCTTCAGGAAAAAAATGATAGTATCTTCCCAAAGCTTTACCAAAGTCTGCTTCCAATGATTTTGTGGAATAATAATAATATTGGATAGAGTCATACAGTCCTAACATAGAAGGATGTGTTCTATAACTGTATAATTGATCAGCATAAGAAGAAATATTTCTATAATCTGCAGCCAAAGCCAACACATCTTCTACATAAATAGGGTAAAAATTGGTGTATTTTTCTGATAACTTCATTAAGGAATTCATAAAATCTATGGTATCCATCGAATAAAAATCAACTTCAAATCTTTTAATTTCTATTTTTGAGCTTTTAAAAGATTTTGTATTAGATTGTTTACATTGAATACAAAGACAACAGATGACTAATAAAACAATTATCTTTGAGTGCAATTTTAGCATAGATCTTTAGTTTAGTTAATTGAAGTAACGATCAAATTGGAATAATAGCGTGAAAATAGAAAATATGAAGTTTAAAATTTTATTATTAGTTGGTTTAATGTGTATTGGACTAAAAAGTCAAGCACAGGAGGAGTTTCGATTTGGCATTACCGCCAATCCGGGAGTGGTTTGGGTAAAACCTGACAATCAAAATATCTCTAGCAATGGCGTAAGATTTGGCTTTGATTTTGGATTGGTGGTTGATTATATCTTTGGTCAGCAAGATAGATATTCCTTTAATTCTGGTGTAAATTTACTGATATCAGGCGCTAGGTTAAAAGGAACAGCAATAGACTCTTCGGGCTTAACATCTGATTTAACAGCTAGAATCAATTATTTAGAAATACCGCTAACCATCAAACTTAGATCTAACGAAGTAGGCTATTTAACCTATTACGGTCAATTAGGTTTCACCCCACAATTTGCTGTTAGAAGCAGAGCAGATTATACAATTGATAGTTTAGGAACAACCATAGAAGAAGTAAAAAATATAAAGTTTAGAGATATTCCGGTACAGCCGCTAACGATCGCTAAAGTTCGTCCTTTTAATATTGGATTAGTAGTGGAAGCCGGTTTAGAATATGCCATTAGCGACAATACTGTTTTAGTTGGTGGACTCTTTTTCAACGCCGGATTTTTAGATATGTTTAAAGACAGCGATAGCGAAAGAGTAGTGTCTAGGTCGATTGGTTTAAGAGTAAGCGTTTTATTTTAAGCAAACAGTTTTAATGAATATTGCACTCGCCCAACTAAATTATACTATTGGTGACTTCGTTCACAATTATGAAAAAATGGCCGCTGCTATTGATAAAGCAATTGCCAATAAAGCTGATTTAATTGTATTTGGTGAATTAGCCGTTTGTGGTTATCCGCCAAGAGATTTTCTAGAATTTCATGATTTTATCAATAGATCTCAAAAAGTAGTTGAGCAATTAGCCAAACATGCCGGTTCAAAAATTGGCGTAGTGGTGGGTGCTCCTACTGTCAATCCAGAGAAAGAAGGTAAAGATTTATATAATTCAGCCTATTTATTAGAGAATGGAACAGTAAAACATGTTTCACATAAAGCGCTTTTACCAACTTACGATATCTTTGATGAATACAGATATTTTGAGCCCGGCAAATCTTTTAAAGTTGTAGAATTTAAAGGCAAGAAATTAGCCCTTACTGTTTGTGAAGACATATGGAACATCGGCAATGAAAACCCTTTGTACACTATTTGTCCAATGGATGAAATGATCGATCAACAACCGGATATGATCATTAATTTATCCGCTTCGCCGTTTTCATACAAACAAGCCAAAACGAGAATAAATATTGTAAAAGCCAATGCTGAACGATATAAAATTCCGGTGTTTTACTGCAATCATGTAGGTGGACAAACAGAAATTTTGTTTGATGGTGGCTCATTGGTCGTTACTGCTGATGCTAAAGTTTATGACGAACAGCCATATTTTAAAGAGCATATTGGCTATTATAATTTTGATGAAGTAATTGCCGCAGAACATTCTCTCACAAAAGACAATGAGCAAGTAAAAAATACAATGGAATTGATCCATCAAGGATTAGTGACAGGCATCAAGGATTATTTTGGCAAATTAGGTTTTAAACAAGCCATTTTAGGTTTATCCGGCGGAATTGATTCGGCCTTAACCTTAGCCTTAGCGGCAGAGGCGCTTGGTCCTGAAAATGTTTTAGCGGTGATGATGCCATCACAATATTCAAGTGATCATTCTATTTCCGATTCTGTTAAATTGGTAGCCAACTTAGGATGCCCTAGCGAAGCCATTCCTATTCAGCCGGTTTTTGAAGCCAATTTAGAAGTATTAAAACCACATTTCCATGGCAAAGCTTTCGATGTAACGGAAGAGAATTTACAAGCTAGAATAAGAGGCGTTTATTTAATGGCGCTCTCCAATAAACATGGCTACATTCTTTTGAATACTTCCAACAAAAGTGAAGCGGCAGTTGGTTATGGCACCTTGTATGGAGATATGTGCGGCGGTTTATCTGTAATTGGGGATTTATACAAAACTCAGGTGTTTGAATTGTGCCGATACATCAATCGAGACAAAGAAATCATTCCTGAAAATATCATTACAAAGCCGCCATCCGCAGAATTGCGACCTAATCAATTTGATTCAGATTCTTTACCGGATTACGACATTCTAGATGAAGTATTGTTTGAATACATTGAAAAACGCTTAGGACCTGAACAGATTATTGCCAATGGTTTTGATGCGGCATTAGTCAAGAGAATTTTAAAACTGGTGAATAGAAACGAATACAAACGATATCAAACACCGCCAATGATTAGAGTATCGCCAAAAGCTTTTGGTATGGGCAGAAGAATGCCGATTGTAGGGAAGTATTTGGAGTGATAATGCTTAATGATTAGTGATTAATTTAATCCGTATGCCATCTTTGGTGCTATCAGCAACATGAGCACATACCATCAATGTCTCCCGCAGGGGACGTTGAAGATAATTCAACTAAACATGAAAAACAGTAGTCTTCTCAATATCTATCAACTTGCTTTCATCAAACAACTGCCAGTTTTCTTCTGATTGTAATAAACGATCTACTAAAATTGCCCAAACGGTTGGTGTCATTCCAAATCCTAAATGATTGCAATACACCTCAATATTTTGTGTTTTAGGACCCGTTTCCCAATCAATGCAATACTGCCAAGACACCATGCCATCATTCTTAGAATAAATGGAAGTGGAAGGCATCAAAGGTTGCTCAGCTGCTTCTCTTGTCCAAACTTCATTAAAATTCTTAACGCGCTGTCTAGCCACTAATGAACCCCACCAACTAACATAAGTTTTCCCTTTAATATTAGTAAAGGGTGCGCCTAGTGAAATGACCTGCTTAATTTTTTCTGGTGCATGTTTGGCTAAAATTCTAATCGTTATACCGCCTAAACTCCAACCAATTAGTGTAATTTTTTGCTGATGCTTTTCATACAATTCATCCACTCTGGCGATTAGTTTTTTCTCTAATTTTTCGTTATAAGTTAAATTAAAACCCAATTCCCAACCATAAGCAGTAAAGCCTTTATAATTCAAAAAGCTTCTTACAATTTTTGTCGACAAATCATTGGTTGTTAAACCCGGCACAACCATCACTGGCTCTCCATTTCCTCGCGGTAACGATTCCATTAAACTCCATGCAGGAATAACGTTTACTAATTCACTAACGCCAAGTGGCTCGAGCAATAATCGTTTAACTGATGGTACTTTTATCTGACTAACATCCATTTTTCAAAATTATGGCGTTAAGATAAAAACTCTTGCCACTATTTGCCTTAACAAATGATAATTACTTGATTGTACTTATTACCTTCGTTTTGTGAGTCAAGAGATAAAGAAAATAGTTATTGTTGGAGGTGGAGCAGCAGGTTTTTTTGCGGCCAACATTATACATGAAAACGCACCCCAAATTTCAATCACTATTTTAGAACAGGGCAATAAAGTAATGCAAAAAGTAAAAGTTTCCGGTGGTGGAAGGTGCAACGTTACCAATGCTGTTATTGAAAGAGAAAAACTGCCTGAATACTATCCTAGAGGTTGGAAATTACTGCGTAAATTATTTTCTCAATTCAGTAATGAAGATTTGATCAATTGGTTCGAAAATAAAGGAATTGCCCTTAAAACGGAGGCCGACAATCGAATGTTTCCCACAACAGATAACTCACAAACCATTATTGATGGACTTAGAAATGTAGTAAGACAAAATAATGTTGAAGTGATTACTTCTTGCAAAGTAACCCATCTCAACTTCACGAATAATCAATGGCAAGTTGACTTACTCAAGCATCCATCTATCAAGGCAGACGCCGTTTTAATAGCGACCGGCAGCAGTAATTTCATTTATGAACTCTTAGCAAAAAAAGGAGTGCAAATTGTAGCGCCTCTTCCTTCATTATTTACTTTCAATATTCAAAATGATATTCGCTTACAAGATATAGCCGGAATTGCTGTTCAAAATACCATTGTTAAAATTGTAGGTGATAAAATGACTAGCGAAGGACCTACTTTAATTACGCATTGGGGATTAAGTGGACCTGCCATTCTAAAATTGTCATCTTGGGCGGCTCAAAAACTACATGAAAGTAATTATCAGTTTACCGTGATTGTGAATTGGTCGGGTTTACACACGGAAGAATGTAGAAATCATTTGAATCGAATAAGAGAAAGCCATCCAAATAAGTTAGTGCATGGCAACAATGCTTTTGATATTCCTAAAAGACTATGGAAAAAGTTGGTTCAAAGTGCCAATATTGAGGAACAAATGACTTGGAATGCCTTATCGAAAAAACACATCAATAGTTTAAACGAGCAAGTGAGCAATTGTCAGTTTAAAGTGAATGGCAAAAGCACTTTTAAAGAAGAATTTGTTACTTGTGGCGGCGTGGCATTACAAGAAGTTAACTCAAAAACATTGGAACATAAAAACCTTAAAAACTTATTTTTTGCCGGTGAAGTATTAGATATTGACGCCATCACTGGAGGCTATAACTTCCAAGCCGCATGGACCACCGCTTATGTGGCAGCGAAGGCCATTTGTGGACAAGATAATGCGACATAGCTTGGCATTCAGCACTGAATTATTGAACATTTTTATAAGTTACAAGTTTCAAATTACAAGTGACTAAAGTTTGTTTATATATAGACTTAATTTTTCAAACTTGTAATTTTATGCACTCGAAACTTTTGCAAAGAATGCAATCTTTTCCAACACAGCAGTAATTTCCAACAAACTTATTTACTTTAAATGCTCAACCCACCAATACACACTTTGTAGATAAGTGATTCGTTCTATCTTTGCAGCAGTTAATACTTTTACCCCATGAAAAATCCATTCCCAAAACTTTGGAACGATTTGCCGGATATTTTTAAAAATAAATATGCCATTGCTGTTGCTGTATTTTTCACTTACTTACTGTTTTTTGATAGCAACGACATCCCAAGTCAGATAAAGTTTAAAAGACATCTCAACAAGCTAAATAAGCAAACTGAATACTTTCATGAAATGATTGAGGAAAGTAAATCAGAATATGCCTCCACCTTTTCCACTCCTGAACAAATGGAAACATTTGCCAGAGAAGAGTACATGATGAAAAAGCCTGAAGAAGATCTTTTTGTTATTGAAGTAAAATAAAAGGCAGGTATTCCGAGGACCGAAATACCTGCGTCAGAGGGATAGAAGGGAAATACTTATACTAAGAGTCATTTTTATCTCAAATTCCATAAAAGTTTACTCCTTTTTTTAAAAATTATTTTCAAATCAACTTTCTCTCTTTTTTGTTTATACACAACTTCAATTGCTAAAATTCTTAAATATTAGTGAAGAATTAACGGTCATTAAAAAATATATTAGATATTTGCCGCCTTATACAAGACATGGGAAATAGCCAACTAAAAATTTTCACCGTATTCATTTTATTGCTTGTCACAGTTTGGGGCTGCAAACAGAATTCTAACGCTAACAACGAAACTGAAGAAGCTCCTGTAGAAGAAAGTAAATATTTTTATGGAATAAAGGTGGACTCATTAGATATTAGTGGAGATAAGATTCAAAGAAATTCATTTCTGGCAGATATCTTAATGAACCACAATGTAGATTATGCTAAAATTCATGAATTAACAGAACGCTCAGAAGGAATATTCGATTTTAGAAAAATTAGAACCGGACAAAACTATTACATTTTACAACGACAAGATTCTACCAAAACATCAGAATTTTTTATTTACGAAAAGAATGTTGCAGAATATGTGGTTTGCGATCTAAGAGATTCTGTTTGCGTGTATATGGGACAAAAACCTATTCGTGTAGAAGAAAAAACAGCATCAGGCATTATCAATTCTTCATTGTATATGACGCTTGATGAAAACAACCTTCATCCAACACTAGCTTTGTCATTATCTAGCATTTATGCTTGGACGATAGATTTCTATCACTTACAAAAAGGCGATAAATTCAAAGTGATTTACGAGGAAAAATTTGTTGACAGTATTTCTTTAGGCATCACAGATATAAAAGCTGCTGTTTTTGATCATTATGGTAAAGAAATCTATGCCAATAAATATATGCTGGAAGGAGATTCTGTTTACAGTTATTATGATTCAAAAGGAGAAAGTCTTCAAAAAACTTTTCTAAAATCTCCACTTAAATTTGGTCGATTGACCTCCAAATTTTCGTATAGCAGAGTACATCCGGTAACCGGCCAAAGGAAAGGGCATTTTGGAACAGACTATGCTGCACCAACCGGCACGCCTATTATGGCCACTGCAAATGGAGTAGTAATTGAAGCCGCCTACAAAAAATACAATGGTAATTATGTTAAAATAAAACATAACAGCACTTATACTACTCAATATCTACACATGAGTAAAATTGGTTCCGGCATTAAACCGGGAAAGCATGTCAACCAAGGAGATATTATTGGTTATGTGGGCAGCACCGGCTTAGCTACCGGTCCTCATGTTTGTTATCGGTTTTGGAAATTTGGTGAACAGGTAGATCCAAGTAGACAAGAATTACCGCCAAGTGATCCGGTTCCGGCAAAAGAATTACCACAGTATTTAGCTCATTTTGATAGCGTTAAAGTATTCTTAGACAAAATCACTTATCCCAATCCTCCGGCAAAAGATGCCGATGAATTAGCCGATAATTAATTAGGAAAAAGAAATCATTATTTCATTGCTAAGCGCCATCCATTCTTATTGGATTTATATACATTGCAGCCTGAAACTTGAGCAATGGGCAAAAAGAATTTAGATAAGATTTGGGAGTTGATTAGCCATCGATTTGTTAGTCATCCTTGGCATGGAATTCATATTGGAGATGATGCTCCTAATGTAGTAACTACTTTTATTGAAGTTACTCCTACCGATACCGTAAAATATGAAATTGATAAAATCAGTGGTTTCTTAAAAGTAGATAGACCTCAGAAATTTTCAAATATAGTACCGGCATTATATGGTTTTATTCCAAAAACTTATTGTGATAAAGAGGTAGCTGATAGATGCATGGCTGGTACAGGGAGAAAAGGCATTGTTGGGGATCACGATCCGTTAGACATTTGTGTGTTGACGGAAAGAAGTATCAGTCAAGGCAACATTATTGTTCCTGCTATTCCTATTGGTGGTTTTAGAATGATAGATGGTGGCGAAGCGGATGATAAGATTATTGCTGTGCTAAGAGGTGATGAGGCTTATGCTGAATGGAAAGATATCAATGATGTTCCGAAATCTATTATTCAACGATTGAAGCATTATTTCATGACCTACAAACAAATTCCAGGTGATGAAGCCACAAAAACTTGCGAGATTGATGAGATTTATGGCAAAGATGAAGCGATAAAAGTTATTGAAGCCAGCATGGCCGATTATCATAAACACTACGGAAACTTAGAAAAAGTGATGTCTAAAACAGCCTTAAAAGCTATCATTTATGGCTTAGATTTGGAGAAGAATAAAGTAGAAGGCGTTTAGCTATTTTCTACTTTCTTTACTTTTTCCATTACTTGCTCCGCCATATTGGTTTTATACGCTAACATTTTTTTCATTAGACTATCATCGGCAACAGATAATATTTGCACGGCCAATAAACCTGCATTTTTTGCTCCATTGAGTGCCACAGTAGCTACCGGAACACCTCCAGGCATTTGTAAAATTGACAAAACTGAATCCCAACCATCAATTGAATTGGAAGATTTTATGGGAACACCAATTACCGGCAATGGAGAAATAGAAGCTACCATGCCCGGAAGATGCGCTGCTCCACCTGCTCCGGCAATAACAACTTTTATAGATCTGTTAGCCGCTTCAGAGGCAAAATCAAATAATCTTTTAGGCGTTCGATGTGCAGAAACAACGGTTATTTCATAAGGCACATTGAAGTGTTTTAAAATCAATGCGGCTTCTTTCATAACAGGTAGATCAGAATCCGATCCCATGATAATGGAAACAATTGGTTTGCTCATAACTAACTTTTTACTTTTAATCTATCTTTCACTAAATCTGCCTTTTTTGAAGCTTCTTCAATTGAATTGGCTAAAATAGTTACATGACCCATTTTTCTAAAAGGTCTAGTTTCTTTTTTTCCATATAAATGAACTTTAACACCTTCAATCGCCAAGGTTTCGTTCAACCCTTCATATTTCACTTTACCGTGAAAACCAGGCTCACCTAGTAAATTAATCATCACACAAGGCATTTTAATGGCGGTACTTCCCAATGGAAAATTTAAAATCGCTCGTAACAGCTGCTCGTATTGAGAAGTAATAACACCTTCAATGGTATGATGACCACTATTGTGCGGCCGGGGCGCTACTTCATTGACCCAAACTCTATTGCTCTTATCAACAAACAATTCTACGGCCAATAACCCTACAAAATTTAGTTGATCCACTATACTTGTGGCAATCTCTTCTGCTTCATCTGTTATTGATTTACTTAATGAGGCAGGAAAAATTAGCTTCTCTACTAAGTTCGCACTAGCGTTAAATTCCATTTCCACTACTGGGAAACATTTAACGTTACCACTTTCATTTCTAGCCACTATAACGGCAATTTCCTTCTCAATATCAACACAAGTTTCAATCAGTGATGGACCATCTAATAGATTCTCTAATTTATCTTCAGATCTTATAATGGCTACACCTCTCCCGTCATAACCGCCCGTTCTTAGCTTTTGTACAAATGGAAAAAGTATTTCTTTTTGTTGAATCGCTTTCAGTATGGCTGCTTTTGAATCGTACAATTGAAAAGCAGCTGTAGGTTGTCCATTTTCTTGATAAAACAGTTTTTGTAAACCCTTATCCTTAATAAGTTCTAATGATTCTGGTTTGGGGAAGATACTTAAACCCTCTTTTTGTAATTGTTTAAGCGCTTCAATATTGACATTCTCAATTTCAAAAGTCAATAAGTCTACTTGTTTGCCAAAGCGATATACATCGTCATAACTAAGGTAATCTCCCTCTATAAAACAAGAGCACGATTTAGCGGCAGGACAAGTTTTATCGGTATCTAAAACGTATGTTTCAATATCCCAGTTAGCAGCAGCCAAAGAAAGCATTTTGCCCAACTGTCCACCTGCAATGACACCTAATTTAAGATCTGAAATATTAACTGTATTCATCATTTAGACTTGATATTTTATCCCGATACGTTTACAAAATAACAAAAGGCATTTCAATAGTTTGATAAAAAGAAAATTAAACCTTATTCCATTCTAATAATCAAACTTGCAATTACTAAAATTGCTTTCTGTTCTACAAGAATGTAAAAGTCAACATAATTTTTTAGTAAGTAATATTTATAAGGATTATTATAAATTGAATAAATGCATTAGCATTTCAAACAGCTTCCAGTAATTAGCCAATAAATAAAGTAACTAATTAAAAGATTACCCTAAGCCTACATCTAAAGTCATCATAATGATAAAACCTCCAATAAATCCTAATGTTGCAATATCAGTATTATTGTCTCTTTGTGTTTCGGGAACAACCTCTTCTACCACAACAAATATCATTGCGCCGGCTGCAAAAGCTAAAGCATATGGCAATATAGGGGTAAAAAAACTTACGGCTACTGCACCAATTACTGCAGCTATAGGTTCTACTGCGGCAGACATTTGTCCGTACCAAAAGCTTTTAAATTTACTTACTCCTTGTCTTCTCAGTGGCATGGATACCGCTAAACCTTCCGGAAAATTTTGGATACCAATACCAATGGCTAATGCTACTGCACCGGCAATAGATGCTTCCGGCATTCCGGCAGCTACGCCCCCAAACAAAACGCCAACTGCCAATCCTTCAGGAATATTATGCAAAGTGATAGCCAACACTAATAACGTAGTTCTATGCCAAGGTGATTTCAATCCTTCTTTCTCACTTTCTTTAAAGTTGATATGTAAGTGAGGTAATATTTTATCCAAACTAAAAATAAATAGTGCGCCCATTGCAAATCCAACTGCAGAAGGAATTACACGCACAAAACCTTCGCCAGCACTCATTTCTATACCCGGCGCTAATAAACTCCAAAAACTAGCCGCCACCATTACCCCTCCGGTAAATCCAAGCATACCATCTAAAAGCGTTCTATTCATTCCTTTAAAAAGGAAGACCAACGAAGCACCAGCAGCCGTAAGAAACCAAGTAAATAGCGAAGCATATAAAGCTGCTAAGATGGGATCTATAGATTCTAAATACTGAATGATATTGTTAAGCATTCTCGAAATTAAAGTAGTTAAACAAAGCTAAACATTAACTCAAGGAATTGAAATAACATTGACTTGATGTGGTAAAATATTTAAAAATTGTCTAAACATTTCTCCTGTTAAAGCTAAAGTAGCAGTATTTCTATTGGGATGAAAATTTACCACTTCAGCGTGGTAAACTTCTTCATCAATATATACTTCTACTATTTCATTTTGATCATTTAACAAGCCAAAAGGAGAAACAGAACCCGGTTCTAAATTTAAAATTTTCTTTAAGTTGTCCGCATTAGCAAAGGTCAATCCACTTTGTCCAACTTCTCTTCCAAACTGCTTGATATCCGCCATTTTAGTAGCCGATAACACCAACAAGAAAAAACGTTTCCCTTTTCTATTCTTGATAAACAAATTCTTACAAGCCATTCCGGGAATATGGCTACAATGCTCTTCCACTTCTTCACAAGTAAATGCAGCTGGATGTTCGAAAATCTTATATTCGATTTGGTGATTATCCAAATAATTTAAAACAGATTGCATGGGATAAAAATAATCATTAAAAAGACGCAAATGCAAGATTCAAATTCAAGACACAATTTTAATAAAAGCACCCATTTTCTCTCAATCAATCCTTGTTTGCTGAATTCCTAATTATTGTTGAAAGAATTGCAATTAATTGTTCGCATTCATCTAGAAGTTTATCTCGCAAAATTTTATCACCATAATTAATATGATTCAAAATTTTCAAATTAACGCGACTTTCCTTTAATTCTTTGACAGAAATTTTGCATTTATGTCTGAAATCACGTTTAGATTCTGCAGCTTGTGATTCACCATAATTTAATGCTGCACTAGTTGCCGAACGAATGATTTGTTCACTTAAATATTTTCCTTCATAATCCTTCTTAACTGTTCTTATAAAAAAGATTAATTCGCCACTAAATCTCACCAATCTATCTTCCAAGTCATATTTCTTGACAAGTAAATTATTGTTTAATTCATTTATCATACAAATAAGAGTCATACTTTACTCAAATTCCATAAATCGTACGTACATTTTTTGAATCTTGAATTTGAGTCTTGCGATTGAATCTTTAAAAACTCTTTTATTAAACTTCCGCTAATCCTAATATCTATACCTTTGCAAAAGAATTAGTAATATGGTTTCAGAAGAACAAATATTAAAAGCACTAAGCACCGTTATTGATCCTGATTTTAAGAAAGATCTAGTGAGCTTAGGCATGATCAAAAATGTGTTGATAGATGGCAGCAACGTTAACTTTACCATTGAATTAACAACACCTGCTTGTCCGCTAAAAGATCAATTAGAAGGAGATTCAAGAGCGGCTATTGCTAAAATCTCAAAAGACTTAAAAGTGTCGGTTGAATTTACTTCTAGAGTAACTACGCCTAGAGATATTAAATCAGATGTATTAACAGGTGTAAAAAACGTAATTGCAGTAGCTTCCGGTAAAGGAGGCGTTGGAAAATCAACAGTAGCCGTTAGTTTAGCACTAGGCTTGGCTAAAAAAGGAGCTAAAGTTGGTTTGTTAGATGCTGACATTTACGGTCCTTCTATCCCAACAATGCTAGGCGTAAAAGATAGAAAGCCAGGGGTTCAACAAGTGGGAGAAAAACATAAAATTCTTCCCGTTGAAGTAGATGGTTTAAAAGTAGTGTCTATCGGTTTTTTAGTGAATGAGTTACAAGCCGTAGTTTGGAGAGGACCAATGGTTTCTTCTGCCTTGCGTCAATTTATTTCTGATGTAATTTGGGGAGAATTAGATTATTTAGTGTTAGATCTTCCTCCGGGAACAGGCGATGTACACTTGACCTTAGCTCAAATGGCTCAAATTACAGGCGCTATTATTGTTACGACACCTCAAGAAGTGGCTTCTGCAGATGCTAGAAAAGCAATTTCCATGTTTCAGTTAGACAATGTAAATGTGCCGGTTTTAGGTGTAATCGAAAATATGGCATATTTTACTCCGGATGAATTGCCGGACAAAAAGTATTATTTATTTGGACAAGACGGAGGAAAGCGATTGGCAGAACAGTTTAATGTTCCATTTTTAGGAGAATTACCGCTTATTCCAGCTATTGGTAGAAAAGCCGATCTTGGCGTAATGGGCACAATCGATTCTAAAGAAGTTAGCGATTTGGTAGAAAATGTCGCGCGCCATATTGCAATAGTTAATGCAAATGTTAAAGAAGAATCAACCAGTACAGTAACACCCTAATTTTTTATTAATTTAGCACTTGGATAAGTAACATGAGCACAGAAACAATAGATAAAGAAGCTTATTTGATTAAAATTGAAGAAGCATTAGATACCATCCGTCCATTTTTACAAAAAGATGGTGGGAATATTGAAGTAGTAGATGTAAGCGATGATTTGGATGTGCAAGTTAGACTTTTAGGCAATTGCACTACCTGCCCCATGAGTGTATCCACCATGAAAGCTGGTGTAGAAGAATCCATTAAAAAAGCTATTCCTGAAATTCAATCAGTTGTTTCAGTTGCATAACAAATAATAAATGAAGCGATCTTCCTTAGTCGACCAAATTAAAAAGAAAAAATCCTTTTTATGTGTTGGTTTAGATGTTGATCTAGATAAAATTCCACCTCATCTTTTACAAGAGAAAAATCCACTTTTAGCTTTTAACAAAGAAATTATTGCTGCCACTAAAGATTTGTGTGTGGCTTATAAACCCAATATTGCTTTTTACGAAGCGTATGGGCAAATGGGATGGGAAGCTTTGGAAGCTACCATGGAATTAATTCCTGAGGAAATATTTACTATTGCTGATGCTAAGCGAGGCGATATTGGCAACACAGCCGAACGCTATGCAGAAGCCTTTTTCAAAAAAATGAACTTCGATTCCATTACCTTAAATCCATATATGGGTAAAGATTGCGTCGCTCCGTTTTTAGAATATGAAGACAAATGGGCCATCGTTTTAGGCTTAACCTCCAATAAAGGAAGTGAGGACTTTCAAATGATGGAAGACAGTAATGGTGAAGCATTGTATGAACGTGTAATCAGAATCGCTGCAAGTTGGGGCAATCCATCCAACACCATGTTTGTGGTTGGCGCTACCAAAACGGGTTATATTGAAAGGATTAGGAAAATTAGTCCTGAACATTTCTACTTAGTACCTGGCGTTGGTGCACAAGGTGGCAATTTAAATGATGTTTGTCAATATGGTAAAAACAGCGATATAGGTTTACTGATCAATAGTACTCGTGGCATTATTTACCAAAGCAAAGGGAAAGATTTTGCCGAAAAAGCTAGAGCTGCTGCTATTGAGTTACAGCAAGAAATGGCGCTTCACATATAGGTGTCAAATACTTTTTTTGACACAGATGCCACAGATTTATATGATTATATAAACTATTTACTTGGAATTTTAATTGTAAATGAGAATTGCTTTACTTGTAAACTGTTTTATTTAAGTCGTTTTAAAAATTAAATGGATTCTTGCCGCATAAGTGGCAAGTTAATCCGTGAAATAGCAGCTACAGAGAAAATTAGCAAGACAAATCAATAATATTATCTGTGTAAATCTGTGAAATCAGTGCTTGCCTACTCGGCCAACAGGTCTACTTTTTTCTTTTTAATAGATATGCCTTTAGAAGGAGAATCAAAAAATTTGCAAATTTATTTTTCCCTTTTTATGGAATTTCCTTCCACAATGACTCTTTATACTGAACGTATTTATACACTTTGATTTTTAACTTCAAGGTGACCTTTTGTAAATACCTTCATTAAAGGCAGAGACATGAAGGAACATTTTTTACATTTCGTATGGCAACATAGAAGATTTGACCAGTATGAACTTTTCACCAACTGCGGTGAAAAGATAACTATTATTCATCCAGGACTGATTAATCATCACGATGGGCCAGACTTTTCAAACGCAAAAATTAAAATCGGTTCAACGATTTGGAATGGACATGTAGAAATTCATGTAGACGGCCAAGATTGGTATCGTCATAAACATCACTCTGATCCCAATTATTCGAATGTAATACTACATGTAGTTTATAGAAATAGTCAGGTTACCAGCAATATCGGTGGATATGACATTCCTACGGTTGAGTTAAGTGGATTAATTCCTTTAACGGTTATTCAAAAATACGAACAACTTTTAGCCAATAATTCTGTCATTGCTTGTTCTAATCACATTCAAGATATTGACGAATTTATCATTCGCGCTTGGAAGGAAAGATTAGTGGTAGAAAGATTTGAAGAAAAAGTGACTGATTTCGAATCCATAATATGTAAAAACAAAGGCAATTGGGAAGCCTCGTTTTTTCATATTCTAGCCAAAAATTTTGGCTTACATTCAAACATGGAAGGTTTTGAAGCGCTTTCTGAAAGTTTGGATTACAAAATTTTATTGAAGCATCATGAAGACACTTTTCAGGTAGAAGCATTATTGTTTGGGCAAGCCGGTATGTTAGATCGAAGTTTTAAAGATGATTACCCCAATCAACTTAAAAAAGAATATCTGTATTTAAGTAAAAAATATAAGTTAAAATCCATTCCAATGGGCTATTGGAAGTTCAAAGGATTGAGACCTGTTTCCTTTCCTACCATAAGAATAGCACAATTAGCACAATTAATTCATAAGCATGCTCCACTATTTTCTACCTTTCAAGATAGTAGAGCTCCTGAAAACCTTTTACGTAAAATAGCCGTGTCCGATTATTGGAAATCACACTATACTTTTGATGCCTCCTCAAGAGAAATAAAAAAAATGATTGGCAGTACTTTCGCCAATTTAATTATCATCAATGTTTATATACCGATGTTGTTTAGTTACGGGAAAGCCATGTCAATACCCGATTTGAGTTTATATGCTTTAGAATTGCTAACGGACATTAAACCGGAAGTTAATCGGAAAACAAAATTATGGCAATCTTTAGGTATAAATTGTGATGATGCTAGCGATTCACAAGCGTTGATTCAAGCTATTAATGAGTATTGTATCAAGAAAAAATGTTTGGATTGCCCCATTGGATGTCATATTCTAAAAGGTGATGATCATTTTCCTCCGCCTAAAAAATTAGAAGAACCTACGTATATTTACAATTAGTAAGTAGTATCTAGTTATCAGTATTGAGAAAATTTTCCTTTGGAAAATTTCTACTAGATACAAAATACTCACTACTTGACACTAAAATGAAACACAACTTATTTAGAAATATCATTGAATCGAGCATTTTTGGTGTTTGTGCCTGGTTGGGCAGAAAACTTTTGATGCCATCTAAAAAGGTTCGGATGTATTTTATTTATGTGTCTTTTCTAACGTTAGGCTCTCCTATTTTAATTTACCTCACGCTCACTTTTGTACTAAATTTGAGATACATGGTAAAAAGTAGCCGTAATCCTGTCTGGGATATTTAGGATATACCGATCCTGTGAGAAGAAAACCGAAACGCAATGAAGGTTTTTGACAAAACAGTCTGTTGATTTTGATTTCCTCGTTTACTCAATTGCTTTCCTTTCCATTGATTTCAATCATTCCTTTATGTATCTAGAATCATCTATTACAAAAACTGTTATCATTGTTTATACTAGATAATAAAACAAAATTAGTAGTGAACTAAACAATATTAAGATGATGAACAAATTTATTTTTTTTGCGATGCTTTTATGGATGACTGTTGGTTTGACAACTTCTTGTTCAGATGATGAAACCCCTGTAATAATTGACAATCAAATGGTGATAGTTGATAAAACGGATGGTATGTTTTATGCGATAAATACTACGAATGGTAGTTTTACTCCATTAGACAGTATTACCTTTAATGGTAGTGCTCTACTTGGAATTAGGGATATCGTTTACAATCCTAGTGATGCTAAAATTTATATTACTACCAATGGTAGTAATGGTGGGAAGCTTTATGTTGCTGACCCAACTACTTTAGTAGCTACATTGATTAATGATAATGCCAATGAAGATTGGGACGCAGTGGCTGAATTATTAATCTCAAATGGCAAATTGTTGGGTACAGCCTATATTAATGAGCCAGAAATTGACCATGGATTGATTTATTTCGAATTGAATGGTACAGTATCAAATACATATGATTTAGTTGCTGGTTCAATTTCGGTAGATACAGATGGTGGTATGGGATTAGCCTTCGGTACAGCACCTAATACTTTACTAATTGCCGATGAAGATTACATCTTTGTTTCAGATTTAGTAGGAAATGTTAGTGACACTGTTGAATTAACTAAAGTTGATTTCCCTCCAATGGGCATGTATGCCTATAGCATTACAAGTCTTGAAAGAGATGATGATGGAAATCTTTTTGGTTTAACTAGCGAAGGTCACTTTGTTGAAATCGATATTGCAGCCAAAACAATTAGATTAATCAAGGAGTTAACAGGTGGCAACACTTATCATGGTTTAACCAATATTCCTGAGAATATATTTTAAGTGTTAAACTTTTAGTAGAAAAGGAGATCAATTAACTGGTCTCCTTTTTTGTTTGTAGTTATGTTAAAACTTCCACCTCAACTTCCCCGCTGGCGCGCGCTTGTAGCTCGTGCTATATAGATAAACGTCATTGAAGTCAGACATTTTTTGGATCAACTAAGCATTGGCTAAAAGCCAATAAATATTAAGACACTCGGCTAGAGCCGAGCGTCGGTGTAAGCGATTTTGCGAGAAAAATCTGCGAAGTAAATTTTAAAAGCAATCTCTTGAAATTCGCAGTCTATTCAACAGATTACTTCGTCTCAATGCCTGCGGCAAAGTTCCTCGCAAACTCGTCACTCTTTACTCATCACTATTTCAAAACTTCCACCTCAACTTCACCATTTTTCCTACTTCAAGCGTATAAAAACCAAATTCCTCCATCACTTTGCCTTCCAACAAATAACATCCTTTTCCTCGAAATGGATATGCTGCTACGGATGGCGGAAAATGTACCGTATCAATCCAATAACCATCAATATCTAAAAAAGTACCAAAGCACATTCTTTGCCCTTGTGTGGTTCCTGTATTTTTTATAGCGACTAAATAACCGGCAATTTTAATAGTTTGTCCATTGTATTTTGGAATGTCCTGAGCTTTTAAGCTTGGAAAATTATCCTGAACAAGATCAAATGGAGAACAGAGTGGAAAGCCCAGTAATTCGAACTCATCAAATGCATTTTCCATTGTATCACTTTCCAAAACCGGCAGCGTAAAACTTCTATAACTACTAAATAATTCCTGCCGTGGATTGGTCTTCTTTTTCGATCCTAAATAAGTATGAATTTCCCAAAGCAAAGCTTGTTTGATCTTTCCTGTAAATCTAAAAGCGTTCATCCTAATCAATATTCTAAGTTGATCTACACTCACATCTACTCGATCGATAAAATCAGAAAGGTCTTTGAACAATCCATTTTTTTTCCGTTCAGCAACCAAATTATCAATGGTTATTTGCCCTATTTCTTTAATCAAAGCAAAGCCTAAATAAATTGTTTTGCCATTGATAAAAGTATCGCCAAAACTGTTATTGACACACGGTGCTTCAATTGTAGCGCCTTCCATCCTAGCCTCATGAATGTAATATTCTGTTCGATAAAAGCCCCCAAAATTATTGATGGTGGCCACCATATATTCCAGCGGATAATAGGCCTTTAGAAACAAACATTGATAGCTCTCTACCGCATAAGATGCTGAATGTCCTTTAGAAAAAGCATAACCGGCAAAGCTTTCTATCTGCCGCCAAATTTCCTCTGTTAATGATTTGGCATAATTTCTCTCTGCACAATTAGAGAAAAACTTATCCTTGGCCTTATGAAATTCTGCTCGCGCTCTATATTTTCCCGACATTCCTCGCCGCATCACATCGGCTTCTGCTAACGTTAAGCCGGCAAAATAATGGGCTACTTTTATCACATCTTCTTGATAGACCATTACGCCATAAGTGTCGTGTAAGATTTTTAATAGCTCCGGTGGACTTTCAAACCGTTTTTCAGGATTATGGAAACGAAGAATGTACTCGCGCATCATACCAGACTTAGCCACACCCGGACGAATGATGGAACTGGCCGCTACTAAAGCCAAATAAGTTCTCGCCTTTAACTTTTTTAAAAGCATTCGCATGGCAGGTGATTCTACATAAAAACAACCCATTGTTTCAGCATTCTCCAACATATCGGCAATACGTTCATCCTTTTTAAAACGAGGAATATCATGAATATCAAAAGCCTGTGCTTCCGGTTGATTATAGGCAATAATATCTAAGGTATCTTTAATTTTGCCTAAGCCTCTTTGACTTAAAATATCAAACTTATACAAACCAATATCTTCTGCTTCCAACATGCTGAATTGCGTTAATGGAAAACCTTTCGGCGGATTACTTAATGCCGTGTAATTAAAAAGCGACTTTTCGGAAATGAGAATACCGCCGGCATGGATACTTAAATGACTTGGAAAACCATTTAAATACTGACTATACTGATTGATCCACTGATAATATTGGTTCGGTTGATTGCTCAGCGTACTTCCAACTAGCAATTGATCAATCTCCACTTTTGGCAAGCCAAATACCTTTCCCAATTCTCTTGTCACAGCCTTCGCTTGCAAAGTACTGTAAGTGGCCAATAAAGCTACTGTATCAGGATGACCTTTTGAAAATCGCTGAAAGATAAAATCGGTAATATCATCTCTATCTTTCCATGAAAAATCCAAATCGAAATCGGGAGGAGAGGTTCGGGAAGGATTAATAAACCGTTCAAAATACAGATCGAGTTCAATAGGATCTACATCTGTAATTCTTAAACAATAAGCTACTACACTATTAGCGCCACTTCCTCTACCGATGTAAAAGTAATTTTTGTGTTGGGCGTATTTGATGATCTCCCAATTCAATAAAAAATAGGCATTGAACCCCAATTGATTGATCATTTCCAATTCCTTGGCTAGCCGTTCCCTTTGTATTTTATTAGGCTTTCCATATCGATCAATCAATCCCTTTTCTGCCGCTCGTTTTAAAATTTTAAAATCTTGTGTAGGACTTCCTGTATAAGATGTTCGATTCTTAAAATTATTAGCACTAAAATCAAAATCGACGAAACACTCTTCCAAAATTTCTTGAGTTCGCTTAATAGCTTCCGGAAATTCTTTAAAAGCTTCTTTTATTTGTTGAACGGAGGTAAAAGCTTCTAGATCAGTAGCTTGTTCCTCCACAGGCAATTTGCTTAGCAACACGTTTTGGTCCATTGCCCGCAATAAGCGATGCATATTAAATCCCTTTTTCCCTCCATAAGTAATGGGATGAAGCACTACTAACTTATGTCTATACTTCGACCATTTTGAAAATTGGAAGCGTTTTAATTCAGAGGCATGAATCCCAATAAACTCATTGTTCTTCAACAACAACTTGCTATCTCCCAAATGTGACAATTTTGAGAACGGATATATGATGAAAGCGCTATAGAAATCTGGCGCCTGATAAGTCAATTGCTTTCTTTTATTAATAATATCGGTTAGATAACTATTCAACTCGGCAAAGCCTTCCATATTTTTGGCCAAACCAATAAATCGACAGTCAATACCCTCTCGAAAGTCAATACCAATAACAGGCTGAACGCCATATTTGGTGGCGAGTCTACTAAAATCAATACAACCTGAAGTGTTATTAATATCGGTTAAGGCAATGCTAGATAAAGACTGTTCCTTTGCCAATGACAGTAAGGCTTCCGGACTGAATGTTCCGTACTTAAAACTATAGTAACTATGACAGTTCAGGTACATTGCTATTGATTCTCAATCGTTTTTGAATGGCTCTTTGTAATAGTTGCGTTTTAATCGCTTTCCAATTGGTTGGTTGATCAAACCTATTCGTTGGGTGATTATTTACGACTTGTTTCTGCTGTGATTTTTTTCTTTTTGTGATCATGTTTATCGTTTTTAGTTTGTTTACCATGCCCCATGCCTTTGTTGGTGTTATCACCAACAAGCTGACTAATTTTAAACGCCCTTAGTGACCTCACCAAAAGTGGCAGTAACTAAATTAGCGCTGTATGGCATCAATTATTCGCCAAAAATTCAAAAAAGATGAGCGGCTTAAATTTTGTTTATTATAGTGTACAGAGTATCTTTATAACAATGAAAAAATCACTTCTTATAAGTCTGCAATTTTTACTTTTAACCATTGCATTCAATTGGCTTTTGGTAAGCTGTTGCAAAGATGCTATTCATCCTTCCGATTTAGTGTTACCGGAGGTTACGGCGGAAGGAAAAAATACATTTGGCTGTCTGATAAATGGAGACGTATTTAGGAATAATGGTTGTAAGCCCGGTGTGCCATTTGGTTATCAAAGCAATCTTAAAATTATTGACCTTAATCGCAACGAAATTAATTTTAGAGCTGTGAATTACTACGAAAAAAGGAACAATGAGATTAAAGATGAAGTGCTCAATTTTTCACTCATTAGCGAAGAAGAAATAACTCCCGGAGTATATCATTTTTCAGATTCCATTTTATACTTTCGCTACGAAGACTTTATCAATTCAACCCATCTAGAAGCTCATTATGAATTAGGTTTTATAGATACTGTTTTTGGTTATTTAGAACTGACAAAAATACCTCAACTCTCTACAACTGATTCTGTGCTTGCCGGCACTTTCGATTTTACAATTATAAATGACGGCAACGTATTTGAGTTTAGCCAAGGTCGTTTTGATATTCTTTACGAGCAATAAGAAGCTATTTAAGTTATTTATCTGACTAGCTAAAAGCTAGAAAATATTTCCGCTCGGCCGGAGCCGAGCTTAGGTTTATCTTGTATTCTTGTTGACGTTATCACTAACCTACCGATAACCAATGCCCTTGTTGGTGTTATCACCAACAAGCTGACTAATTTCGAATACCTTAGGTGATAACACCAAAGCCGGCGAGAGCTTTAGTTCTATCCAAAAAAGGCAGACGTTATTCGTTTATGTTTGCCTTTCAATTCCCTTTCGGCAAATATTCTATTCAACAATACTTTTCGATGTTCTCTTCTTTTGGCAGCTTGTTCAGTTGTAAACCCGGATGCTCTTTCTATTAGAAAATCATCGTACTTCATATTTACTTTGTCCATCGCTTGGTGTAAACTGATCATCTTTTGCGTGTCGTTAAACAAATCAATCTGGTAATTACCATGTACCAAATGGCTAAACTTTATACCAATCAAGCGAATCAACATTCTCCGACTGTAGAGTTTTTCAAACAGCTCTAATACTTTGGGTATTAAAATATGATCGGCTGAGGTATAGGCAATCCTAGATTGTAAAGTATGTGTATCGAAATTAGAATATCGAATCTTGGCCGTTACACAAGCAGTTAACTTTGTTTCTTGGCGCAATTGAAACGCTAGCTGAGCGGTAAAAGATGTCAATAGCGTTCGCAACTTCTCCATATCAATCGTGTCTTTGTCGAAAGTGCGTTCCATCGATATAGATTTACGCTCGGAATAAGGCACTACCGGACTTGGATCAATGCCTTGTGCTTTATGCCATATTACACTGCCTGACTTTCCCAATACATTTTCCATTAATTCACAAGGCATCTCCTGCATGGTTTTTACCGTTCGAACGCCCATTTGTTGCAGTAACTTTCCAGTCTTCGGTCCTACCATGGGAATTTTTCGAATATCAAGCGGTGCTAAAAACAGTTTTTCTGTTCCGGCATCTACCTTTCTGTGTCCTTGTGGCTTTCCCTCTCCGGTGGCTACTTTAGAAACTGTTTTGTTCACCGACAAGCCAAAACTCAAAGGCAAACCGGCCTCTCTCCTCACCTTTTGAATCAACTCTTGCGTCCATTGATAGCAACCAAAAAACTTATCCAAACCAGTAATGTCTATGTAAAACTCATCAATGCTAGATTTTTCCAATACCGGAGCATCTTCTTGTAAGATTTCTGTCACCATTTTGGAGTAATAAGAATACAAATCCATATCGCCACGAATGACGGTAGCATGGGGACAAAGTTCCATCGCCATTCGCATAGGCATAGCGGAATGAATACCATAATACCGAGCCTCGTAGGAGCAACTCGCCACCACTCCTCTATCTGATTTCCCTCCAATTAATAAAGGAACACCCTCTAAAGCACTATTCTTTAATCGCTCGCACGAAACAAAGAAGGTATCAAGGTCAAGATGGACAACAGTTTTGTACATGATATTGGACAATTGTCCTACAAAATTAGAGCGAAGGACTTAATTTATCATTCATTCTATAAAATATTGCTAAATTTGTACACAATAAAGGACAAATCAATACAAGTTCCTTTGATAACAAACAGGCTTTAATTTTTATAAAAAATGAAGAGATGCAAAAAGGGAAACAGAAAGAACAAAAAGTAGAGACGTTACCAATTGGAACAGCATTAAGAGCAATGCTGATTCGGCACAATATCAATATCTCTAGGATGACGGAAGCCTTAGGTGAGTCTCGTTCTAATATTTACAACCTATTTGCTTCTGATGATATACGAATTGAGCAGCTAAAAAAGATCTGTTCGTATGCTGGTTTAAATTACATCGGTTTTTTAGAGAGTATTGAGCATAAACGCTTACCGGATGTTATGCCTGTACAGTTTGATGATCCGAATGCAATCATTCACGTAGATATGTCTTTAGAAGCAGGCTTTGCCGCAGAGTTTGATTTTAATCAGCAAGAATTATTTTCTGAAGGTTTGTTCGCCTATAAAATTCCCGGACATTATGGAGGCGGTTTTTCTTTTACGGTAGATGGCTGGTCGATGTATGGAGACTTTCAAGATGGCGATACGTTTATTACACACAAAAATCCTATTGAACGCTATGAAGATATTAAAGATGGTTATTGCTATGCCATCGCCACTCATCATAACTTATTGGTTAAAAGAGTATACAAACGGTCTACCAAACGCGCTTTGATTCTTGTTTCAGACAATCCCGATAAAGACAGATATCCTAATCAAAGTTTAGAATTAGAAGATGTTCGTTGGCTTTTACAAGGCAAAAAGAGAATTACCAAAGATTTAAGTGGGAAGCTTTAAAAAATAAAGCGAAAAGGATTAAGTGTTAAGAATAAAGTGTTGTAGAATTTTTAACAATTATTCCATCTCTAAACCAATAGAGAATACTTAAAAATTTAGTTTTTACCTCTGTTATTTCAATTCAATAAACTAGCAGTAAAATTCGATTACTTGATCATAACCTGCCGGTGGATAATCCTTTTGTGATTGGGCTTTCATATTAATTAGTTTTCTTAAATAGTGTATTTAAATTAACCTGAATCTAGTGCAATGTCAAGCACTATAAAAATTACAAAGTATAGATTATAAAATATACTGAGTACCGCTTCTATCTTCTTTCAATACGATTATTATTCGGCAAAGCATCTATTTGTTTACTTAGATAAATGTAGCTAGAAACCTTAATCAAGTGCCCGGGGCGGGACTTCCGCCGTCGCTCCATTTCATTTCGCTGTGTTGGATAAACTTCTCGCCCGCTTGGCAAAGTAAAACCTAACGATTCTATTTAGTGCCCGGGGCGGGACTCGAACCTGCTTGCAGTAGGCAAGTCTACCTGTCGGTAGACAGGCCCGCACATTCTTAAGAACACATGGCCCTCAATCATGTCTGTCTAACAGTTTCAGCTACCTAATTGATCAAGTCTCAATTTCCTTAGTCGCTCCTTACCTGTACCGGATTTCCAATATTTCTCTCGTATTCTTGCTTCTACTATTGTTGAGCAAACTTCTGAATACAACAAAACAAAAGGAGCATATGGTTTGGTTGTTCTTTCATATCCTCTATTGTGCCGCCTAAATCTATCTTCCAAGTTTTGTGTCATCCCAACGTAAATGTAATTTCTCGAAATACTTGATATGGCATATACTAAATACACTATCTATATTCAATTTTAAGCAATTCTATAATAAACAGATTAAACTCGAACTTGCTTACAGCAGGCAAATCTACCTTCAATATACAGTATGTCACTCAATTAGTGCCCGGGGCGGGACTCGAACCCGCACATTCTTAAGAACACATGGCCCTCAACCATGCCTGTCTACCAGTTTCAGCACCCGGGCTTCTCTTTTTTAAAGCAGAGAAGGTTATATAAAAAAAGCTCCAAACGATGGAGCTTTTCTTATTTTTGGTGATTCAGCTGGGGCTCGAACCCAGGACCCTCTCCTTAAAAGGGAGATGCTCTACCAGCTGAGCTACTGAATCAATAACCAACCTTATTTTTTAAGGTGGTGCAAAGATACAATCCTAATTCTTTTATGCAACGGAAAAATTAGTTTTTTACCTTTACTTAATTTTAACCCCTTCCGCAACAAAAGTATATTCCATTAATGGCGCTGTAATTTTCGCTATTTCTTCTTCAGATTGACCTTCATCTTCTGCATAATGTCGCTGATCATCCACTGAAGTAGTTTCAATTTTTCCAACTCCTTTTATAACAACTTCTTTACCTGAAATATCTTTTGGAACAAAGAAACCATAATCCTTAAATGTTACACGAACAGCGTCACCATCCGCTGATTCTAAGGTTAACCAGCATCCTTTCACTTGACAGACGTCCTTAATTACACCATTTACTATTAAGTTCTCTATAGGTTGAGTTTCGTCTAATTTCGATTTCATTTGATCAACAGAGATACTTTCGCCCATTTCAAAAGTTTCGCCATAAAAAGATTTTTCATCAGCTTTTTTTGAATTGTTCTGTTGACAAGAAGTTGAAACGGCAATAGTTGCTAAACACATTAATAATAGTAATCTCATAATTAGATATTTAATTAAATAAAATTTTAAAATAAAAAGAAGGCTGTTTCAATTGATCTCTTATATCTAAGTCCATAAACATATTTGAAATAGTAGTACTTAATGTTTCATTGGTAGTTGCCTTATTAATTAACCAATTAAACAACCACTTTTGATTGGCCAATTGTTGCAATTTAGTACTTAGCTGTAATTCCTTCCAAAGTTTTTGATATACATTTTTGTCATATTCCTCCAAAGAATAAGTTGAATCACTTAATTTAAAAGCCAATGCTTTTGCTGCTTCCATTCCACTAATCATTGCATTGCCAATGCCTTCACCGGTAAATGGATCAATTAATGATCCTGCATCACCTACTAAAAGATAATGCTCTCCTGATAGTTTTCTTTTCTTTGAACCGAAAGGCAATCCAAAACCTTTTACATTATCTACTAATTCAGCATTCTTAAATCTTTCTTTTAAAGCAGGATGCTCTTCAATTAGCTCAAAAAGCTTCTTTTTAAGGTCTATTTTTCGACTTTTTACTAAATCGCTTCGCAAACCAATACCAACGTTAGCTTGTCCATTAGGCAATGGAAATATCCAAAAATAACCTGGCACAAACTCCTTTAAAAAATGTAACTCAATAAAGTTATCCTTCTCCAGCCCTGTAACATTTTTGTAATACGCTCTAATTCCTGCGGCAAAATGCTTAGGTTCTTGCTTAATTCCGGCTATGTGTCTTGAAAATATAGATTGTGCTCCATCAGCTACAATGAGAAAGCGAGCATCTACCAATAAGTTTTTCTGTTTATCAAAGCATTTCCACCTCCCATCTACAAACTCAAACTGCCTTAAATCAATACTATCTTTAAAGGTGCATTGTTCCTTTTCTATTGCCTTTTGAAGTAGCATATGATCGAAATCTAGTCTCTTTGCAATAAATCCGGGTGCCTCTCCAGTTTTATCCATTTTAGGATTAAAAGGTACTCTTAATGCGTTGCCATTAGGAGCGACAAAAGTAACGCCCCACGAATCCATCAATGGGACATCGTTGTAATCACTGATGCCAAGCTTGTTTAAGGTATCTACTACTTTTCCGCTGCATGCATCCCCACAGATTTTATCCCTTGGAAAAACTGCCTTATCAACTATTATGTGGTCTATCCCTTGATTAGATAATTGAATACTAGCACTACTCCCGCCAGGTCCGGCACCAATAATACAAACGTCTGAAATAAGCGGTAAAATCACTAAATATTATCTATAAATAACTTGTGAAGAAAAATAATTACAACAATGGTTTTAATTCTGAAAGTAGTGTTTCTACCGTTTGAAAACCGACAATTCTTTTCACTACATTTCCATTAGCATCCATTATTAATAAAGTAGGAAGTGCTTTAACGTTGTACTTTTCAGCAATATCCATCCCCCAGAAAAAATCATTATCTACTTTGAAGGAAACAAAGTGTTTGTTCATGAAATCACCTACTGTTTTATTGGAAAATGTTTCCCTATCCATTTGCTTACAAGGAGAGCACCAAGAAGCTGTAAAATCTAAAAACACCAGTTTCCCTTGAGACTTTGCTTTGGATACAACATTATCAAATGAGGTATTCGTGAAAGCTATCCCATCGCCTGCATGCACCATTTGTATGCAGCAGAATAATATAAAAATATTTAACAGATGTTTCAAAATGAATGTTTAAATCTTGAAATAAATAGAAAGATACTCAAGAATAATTATAAATAAAAAAACCTCGATATCTAAACGATACCGAGGTTCTTTTATTATAACTTTTTAACTAAGGTTGAATTAGTTAACACCTAAAGACTTAAGTGTTTGAACATCTAATTGACCTTCAGGTAAACCATTGTCTTTTTGGTATTTCAATAATGCAGATCTAGTTAAAGAACCCATTACACCATCAATAGGACCAGGATTGTATCCTTTTTCTTTAAGTGCAATTTGTACTTGTCTAACATTACCTATGTAGCTTGCATCAGATGCATTACCACACAATACTTCTCTCCATTCAGTAAATCCACCTTTCTTAACTAATACAGTTTTAGTAATAGTTTTGTATTCAGCAGGAATTTCAATTGTTCTTGTAGAAGCAGGAGTTTTCAAAACTGTTTTTGTGATAGTTTTGTACTCAGCTGGAATAGCAGTTTCTCTTGTTGAAGCAGGAGTATCTAAAACACTCTTAGTTACTGTTTTGTACTCAGCAGGGATTGTAATTTCTCTTGTTGTTGCAGGAGTTTTCAAAACTGTTTTTGTGATCGTTTTGTAAACTGCAGGAATTTCAGTAGTTCTAGTACAAGCAGTACCGTTATCTGTGAATCCAGCAGGACATCCTTTTCTTACTGACTTAGTAACTGTTTTGTACTCAGCAGGAATTGTGATTTCTCTTGTTGTTGCAGGTGACTTTAATACTTGTCTTGTAACTGTTCTGTTTTGAGCAGGAACGTCAACTAAACACCATACTAAACAATCATCAGGATTTGAAGACACACAAGTTTGTGATTTCTTCTTAACCCATTTAGTAGTTGCAGCAGCAGTTTGAATAGTTTCTGACTCAGTTCCATAAACTGCAGGAATAGTCTCTAATCTAGAACTTGCTTCTTTCACTAACATTTGCTCAGAAACTGTTTCGTAAATAGCTGGAACTGTCTCAATTCTTGAGCTAGCTTCTTTAGCTAATACTTGCTCTGTAACAGTTTCGTAAACAGCAGGAATAGTTTCTAATCTAGTAGAAGCTTCTTTCACTAACATTTGCTCTGATACAGTTTTGTAGGTAGCAGCAATTGCCTCTGTTCTTACAGAAGCTTCTCTCGATAAAATTTGCTCAGTTACAGTTTCGTAAACAGCAGGAATTACTTCTAATCTTGTTGAAGCTTCTTTCGCTAATACTTGCTCTGTTACTGTTTGATACTCGTCAGCAATATAACATTTTGCATAACATTTTCCGGTTTCCGCATTTGGCGGAAGGTCTTGTGACATACCTGTATTAGCAACTAAAATTACTGCTAACATGGTAACTAACCCTTTCAATTTGTTCATCTTTCTAATGATTTTGTTTGTTTTATAAATAAATACGCTTTCGCAAAAATACAAATTAGAGACGGCATTAATAAGGAATGGTCACAAATTTTATTTAATATACCACTATATTATGCACAAAAACCCTAACATAGTAGCCAAAACAATACATTAATAAGGCTGTATACCTTATTTAAATTCGATATATGAAATCAAACAATGCATAACTTAATGATTAAGTTACCTGACATTCACTTGGCAGAACTACTATAAATCGTAAAAAATTAGAATACAAATTCTTCTCAAGCTATTCTTCTTCAATACCATCCCACACTTCAGAATAATTTTCTTCCTTTATCAATTTACCCTCAGCATCAAACTCTTTGTAATGTTTCATTCTACCGTTTTCGTAAAATATTTCTTTAATGACATTACCGTTTTTATCGTATTCCTTTAATAAACCATCCTCTATTTCATCTTTATAAAAACCTTCTGTTTTTAGTTGTCCTTCTTCATAGTATTCTTTGAATGGACCATTCTCCATGTTATTCTCATAGATGATTTCCTCTTTTATGGGTGTATTCGGCAAATCGTAGTAATATTTCCAAACGCCTACCATAAAGTTTTTATCGTATTCTCCTGACGAACTTTTATTACCAGACTCGTAATAGGTTGTGTACGGGCCATGGAAATCGTCATTATGATGTGTTTGTTCAATTTCAAGTTGTCCTGAAGTATTGTAGAACTTTCTAGATCCTTCTAATTTATTATTTACATAGTTAGCTTCTTCTGCTAACTGTCTATTCTCATAATATCTTTTATAAGTCCCACTTTTTATTTCTTCATCAGACTTTAAAACAAAATATTCTTCCTTGATATCACCATTCTCATAAGTTGTTTCTTGCTTAGTGGTTTTTGTACAAGCACTAAAAACGATTACTACAATTAATAATAAGTAAATTTTCATCCGACTTTCCTTTTTACTTTACAAATTACGTCATATTTGTATTAGATATTATACTCAGCTATGGAAAAATTAAAACAAGTAATTGAAGCTGCCTGGGATGACAGGAGCCTTTTAAATGATCCGCAAACATTAGCCGCGATTAATGAAGTCATTGAAAAGCTTGATCTAGGAGAACTAAGAGTTGCCAATTTTACGAACGACAAATGGGAAGTATTAGATTGGGTTAAAAAAGCAGTTATATTATATTTTCCTACAAGAAAAATGGAAACTATTGAAGTTGGCCCATTTGAGTTCCACGATAAAATACCTTTAAAAAGAGATTATGCTGCCAAAGGTGTAAGAGTAGTGCCGCATGCCATTGCGAGATATGGTTCATTCTTAGAAAGTGGTGTTATCATGATGCCTTCGTATGTTAACATAGGGGCTTATGTTGGTTCAGGCACAATGGTGGATACTTGGGCGACAGTTGGATCGTGTGCACAAATTGGTAAAAACGTACACTTAAGCGGTGGTGTAGGCATTGGTGGAGTTTTAGAGCCGGTACAAGCAGCTCCCGTTATTATTGAAGACAATTGTTTTATTGGGTCAAGATGTATTGTTGTAGAAGGCGTTCATGTGCAAAGTGAAGCGGTGTTAGGTGCCAATGTTGTACTCACCAAATCAACAAAAATTATTGATGTAAGTGGCAGTGAAGCAAAAGAATACAGAGGCTTTGTTCCGTCAAGATCAGTTGTTATTCCGGGTTCTATACCTAAACAATTTCCTGCTGGAACCTATCAAGTTCCTTGTGCTTTAATAATTGGTAAACGAAAAGAATCCACCGATAAGAAAACATCTTTAAACGATGCTTTAAGAGAGTATTCCGTATCGGCATAAGAACAGCTATTAGCTTTCTAGATAAAATAATTTTATCGCCTTAATTTTTTTTCGCTATTTTAATACCATGTATTAGACATTGCTATAATTTTTTAAAGTAATTTCAATCAATGGGTATAAAAATAGGATATGATGCAAAAAGATTTTTCAATAATCCGACTGGATTAGGGAATTATAGCAGAACATTAATTCATAATTTAGATTTACATGCCACTGAAAATCAATACTCCTTATTTGTCCATAGAAAATTTCATCCAGAAGGATATAATAAGTATAGACTTATTAAAGGAAAAGGTTTCGTTGCCTCTTTATGGAGGTCTAGAGGTATAAGGCAAGATATTGAAGCGTCAGATATTCAAATTTTTCATGGATTAAGTGGAGAGTTACCTATTAAGCCTGATAATAAAGTTAAGTATGTAGTTACTGTTCACGATTTAATTTTTAAACTACATCCTCAATGGTACACGGGTATTGATAGATGGTTTTATTCTGAAAAATTAAGGCAAGCCTTGCTAAAAGCAGATGCAGTTGTAGCCATTAGTGAGCAAACTGCTTCCGATATTAAGGAGATGTACAGTATTGATGAGAACAAACTACATGTTATCTATCAATCTTGGAGTAGTACTTATGATAGTATTAAAGAAGAAGAAATACATGTGCCTTTGTTGCCTAAAGATTATTTACTTTTTGTAGGCAGTTTTTACGAACGAAAAAATCTTAAAAACCTCATTTGGGCCATGTCGGATAAAAGTTGTTCTGACATTCCTTTGGTGGTAGTTGGAAATGGCAAACACAGGTATAAAAAAATGATTCTTGAATTAATTCAAGAATTAAAATTGGAACGTCAAGTATTAATTCTAGAAAATGTTTATGATGCTTTATTAAAGCAGTTATATATAAGAGCAAAAGCTGTTATTTATCCATCGCTTTATGAAGGATTTGGTTTGCCGGTTTTGGAGGCTTGGAAATGCGGGAAACCAGTAATTACTTCTGATAATTCATCCTTAAAAGAATTTGGAAGGGAAGCCTGCTATCTTTTAGAAGACCCAACAAACAAAGAAGAAATGAGTGAAGCTATTTCGAAATTTTGGACAGATACCACTTATTTTAATCAGTTAAAATCAAATATTCCAGCCCAACTAGAGCGGTTTTCACCAGAAAAAACAGCCAATCAGCTAAATGATTTATATAAAAGTTTGCTCTAAACTTTGACATCCAGTTCAGATATAATTAATACTTGTATTGAGCATCTTAGAAAAGGGCATGTCATTTTATATCCTACCGATACCATTTGGGGACTTGGATGCGATCCTTTTAACCAAGTTGCACTCGAAAAAATCTTTGAACTTAAAAATAGAGATACAAAAAAATCATTTATTCTAATTGTAGATAGTTTAATGATGCTAAAGAAATATGTTGAAAATATCCCTGAACAAATTCATACAATCATTGAAGAAACGACTCAACCATTAACTATCATTTATAAAGCTTCTAAAAAATTACCTAACTATTTGTTAGCTCCTGATGGCACCATAGCTATTAGAATAATTAATCATTCACTGATTAATCCTTTAATCAAAGCATATGGACAACCGATAGTAAGTACTTCTGCAAACATTTCCGGCGAGGTAAATCCAACAAGCCTAGAAAAAATTAATCCGCAGATAATAAGCCATGTAAAATTCATTGTACCTCCTGAATTTGATACTTCATCGCACACTCATGCCTCAAAAATTCTTAAGATCAACAAAGATGGAAGTCTGTTTTGGATAAGAAAATGATAAATTCTTTAGGTATTTCTATTTTTGGGGCAGAATGAAATTATCACTTTCCACATATGAACAAGATATTCTAAAAAAAGTTGGTAAAAGCGCTGACGATTTAGGCTATCCTGCTTATGCTGTTGGCGGTTTTGTTAGAGACAAAATCTTAGGTCGACCATGCAAAGATATAGATATTGTTTGTGTGGGCAGCGGTATAGATTTAGCAAAGAAATTCAAAGATCAATTTTTTCCGAAAGCGCCATTTAGTTATTTCAAAAATTTTGGAACTGCCATGATCAAACTCGACGATATTGAAATTGAATTTGTTGGGGCGAGAAAGGAATCTTATAGAAGAGATAGCCGAAAACCAATAGTGGAAACCGGAAGTTTACAAGATGATCAAAACAGAAGAGATTTTACCATTAACGCCATGGCTGTTAAACTTTCTGAAACTGATTTTGGTGAAGTAATTGATCCTTTTGATGGCTTAGTTGATTTAGCCAATAATTTGATAAAAACACCTTTGGAACCGGCAACAACTTTCTCTGATGATCCTTTGAGAATGATGCGCGCCATCCGTTTTGCCACTCAATTGAATTTTACAATTGAAGAAAACACCTATAATGCAATAGAACCTCTCAGAGAAAGAATAAAGATTGTTTCGCAAGAAAGAATTATTGATGAATTGAATAAAATCATACTCGCATCAAAACCTTCTATTGGATTTAAATTGCTTTTTAACACACAGTTGCTCCATATTATTTTTCCTGAGATGGTTAATTTATATGGTGTAGATAAAGTCGGTCGATTTGCCCACAAGGATAATTTTTATCACACCTTACAAGTACTTGACAATACAGCAGATAGGTCAGATGATCTTTGGTTACGTTGGGCAGCCATTTTACATGATATCGCTAAACCAGCCACTAAAAGATTTGAAGAAGGTCATGGTTGGACTTTCCACGGACATGAAGCATTAGGTGCTAAAATGGTTCCTCGAATTTTTAGACAGTTAAAATTGCCGTTGAACGAGCACATGAAGTTTGTTCAGAAAATGGTGATGCTTCATTTAAGACCGATTTCATTAACCAAAGAAAATATTACAGATTCCGCTATTAGAAGATTAATTTTTGATGCGGATGATGATCTCGACCAATTATTAAAGCTTTGTGAGGCAGATATTACTTCAAAAAATTCAGAGAAGGTTAAGCGTTACACCAAAAACCTTAAACTGGTTAAGAAAAAAGTTGAAGAGGTTGAAGAAAGAGATAGAATAAGAAATTGGCAGCCGCCTGTTTCAGGTGAGTTAATTATGAAGACCTTTAATATTAAGCCTTCTAAAGAAGTTGGACTCATTAAAAATGCCATAAAAGACGCTATTCTGGATGGAGATATTAGCAATGATTTTGAAGAAGCCTTCGAGTTTATGAAATCAAAAGGGATTGAATTAGGGCTAACCGTCAAACAAAACTAGCACAAGCTTCCACTTAAAGTGCTTCCTTTATAAATCATAATTATCTTTATCGCTCTCAATTATGACGAAGTCAAACAAAACACTCATTATCGTATGTGGTCCAACCGCAGTTGGTAAAACAAAAGTTGGCATTCAATTAGCTCAACAATTCAAAACAGAAATAATTTCTGCTGACTCAAGACAAGTTTATAAAGAATTATCTATTGGAACTGCAAAACCTATTAAAGAAGAATTAGCGACTGTTACTCATCATTTTATAAATCATATTTCTATTCATGATGATTACAGTGCCGGTAAATATGAAGTTGAAGCCA
Source organism: Chitinophagales bacterium (assembly GCA_041393015.1). Taxonomy (GTDB): domain Bacteria; phylum Bacteroidota; class Bacteroidia; order Chitinophagales; family JADIYW01; genus JAGQYH01. Next base: position 122,365 of record JAWKKV010000001.1, read on the forward strand.
TTGAGTTATTAGATCAATTATTTAAACAAAATGATGTTGTCGTAGCGGTTGGTGGAACAGGCTTATACATCAAAGCTATAACAGAAGGCTTTGATGATATTCCACCGGTTGATCCTTCAATAAGAGCACAAATAATTGAAGAATTTGAGCAAAAGGGATTAGTTTATTTACAAAATGAGGTTAAAAAAGCAGACTTAGAAGCTTTCAATAATATGGACACGGAGAATCCACAACGGCTGATGCGCGTACTGGAAGTGATAAGAGGTACCGGTAAAAAAGTTTCAAATTTAAAAACGAATCAAAAGAAGAGTAGAGACTTTACCGTCTTAAAAATTGGACTGAATACGGAAAGAGAAAAGTTATATCAAAGAATAAATAACAGAGTAGATTTAATGATGCGAAACGGACTTCTAAATGAAGTACAATCATTAAGTAATTTCCAACAACTCAATGCTCTACAAACCGTTGGATACAGCGAACTTTATCGATATATAAACAATGAAATTTCACTTGAAGAGGCCATTGAATTAATAAAAAGAAATTCTCGCAGATACGCTAAGCGACAATTAACATGGCTAAGGAAAGATGAAGGTGTAAAATGGTTTGAGCCGGAGGAAATCGATGAGATGGTAGAGTATGTGAAAGAATCGGTTTTGGGTTTGGGGAATTGATAAAATTCAATCAATGCTTCCTTAATCAGACTCTTCGCTTTGCTCTGAGTGACGAATTAGTTGTTCTACTGAACTTGATCAAAATATATCTTAAAAAATAGATTATTAAATATCAATGAGTTGAAAGTATTATTTTTCAATTTTCAAAAAGTTAGCACGTTAGATTTACAAGTCCATAAATCCACAAGTCCCCATGAAAATCGGCCTTATATCAGATACGCACAGTTATTTTGATCCTCAGATACGTGAATTCTTCTCCGATAGAGATGAGATTTGGCATGCCGGCGATATTGGATCGAGAGATGTAATTACTTCATTAGAAAAATTAGCCCCTGTAAGAGCAGTGTATGGAAACATTGATGACGCTTTGATAAGAGCTGAATTTCCAGAAGATCTTTTTTTTGATTGTGAAGGCATAAAAGTTTGGATTACGCATATTGGTGGTTATCCTGGGCGATACAATCAAAGAACTCGCACTATTCTAGCTAACAACAAATTAGACCTCTTTATTTGCGGCCATTCTCATATTTTAAAGGTAATTCCGGATAAAAAACACCAGTTATTACATATCAATCCCGGTGCTGCAGGTTTTCATGGATTTCATAAGTTTAAAACCTTAATTCGATTTACCATTGAGTCAGGAAAGATTCAAAATTTAGAGGCAATAGAATTAGGAAAAAGAGGCATATAAACTACCCAAAACAGTAGTAGATATTAAACAAATAACACATTATCATATATTTATGCTTTACAATAAAGTACCTTATTTTAATCGCTAATTTTTAAGTATTTTTAACTTTAGAAATACTTACTTACTAATTCCATCAAAGAGGGGCCCATATGATGAGAACTCACCTGTGTATGCTATTATTGGCATGCCTATTTGTTACAAACGTTCATTCACAAGATGAATGTGATAATGCAATTCTTCTAACGGATTTAGATGCGTGGTGTTCGGGACCAGCATTTTATTCAAATGCCACCGCGACTACAAGCGCCTATGGCAAACCTGCTTGTTGGACAGGCAACTTACAAAGTGATGTTTGGTTCAAATTTGTTGCGGTTGCTCCTAATTTAAGTGTTAAGGTATATGGTCAAGAATATAATTCTGGAACGCTGAGAAGACCTCGTGTAGCAGTTTATTCTGGCGTATGCGGCGGCACTATCAATGAAATTGCATGTGAGCAGTCAAACAACGGACAGCATTTTGTAGAACTTTATAAAAATGGTTTAGCTGTCGGACAAACCTATTACATTAGAGTAGATGCCTTAAACGGTGGCGGCTTTAATGGAACCTTCGCCTTATGTGTTAACAATAACCTCGCACCAACAATTGCCGGACAAGATTGCAATACCGCTACATATTTATGTTCCATGGAAACCATTTCGTTCCAATTTAATGGTGGAGCCGGCACCAATAATGATGAAGCTAACAATACCTGTTTAGATGATTATAATTTCCCTTTTGGAGCACCGTCTGAATCTAATAGCACATGGTTAGTTTGGGAATGTGGTGTTTCTGGTACATTAGACTTTATTATCGTTCCCACTAAAAGAACAGATGACATCGATTTTGCTTTATTCAGATTGCCAAATGGGGTAAGCAATTGTAATGGGAAACAATTATTAAGATGTATGGCTTCCAGTTGTACTCAAGCTGGAGGAACCGGTTATACTGGCCTTTTGGCTACTGAAACAGATAACATTGAAGATCCGGGTTGTAATTGGCCGGATAACAATTTTGTTGATGATATTGATATGGTGGCTGGTGAAGCTTATGGTTTATTGATCAATAATTTTAGTAGTGCATCAAATTCTAATGGATTTCAAATTGTTTTTGGCGGATCAGGAGGTTTTAAAGATTTTGAAGCCGATTTTGAAGTAACAAGAGACTGCGGAAGCAATACGGTAACCTTTACTAATACCTCCACCAATGCAGCAAGTTATGATTGGAATTTTGGGGTTAATGCTAATATTACTACTTCAACACTTGCCGGACCGCATACTATCACCTATCCACCCGGCTCCCATACTGCTGTTTTAACAGTAACTGAAGCCAGTGGATGCCAAGACTTACATTATGTTACTTTTGATGTTCCTATCGCGGTTCCATCTATATCAACAACTATAAACAATGTGAGTTGCAGTGCTACTAATGATGGTTCAATTGTAGTGAATGTAACAGGCGGAACAGGACCTTATCAATACTCCAATGATGGAGGAACAACCTTTACTACTGCTACTGCAGCCACTAGTTATACTTTCAGCAACCTAACCGCTAACACCTATAACATTGTTGTATTAGATGTGAATTTATGTCAAGAAACAGTTTCTGTAGCAGTGAATACCAGTGCAAGTTGTTGCCCTATTATTCAATCAAGCTCAAATAGTCCTGAGATTTGCGATCAATCCAATGGTTCTATTACTATTAGCGTTGGTACTACTGGAGTGGCTCCTTATGATTATTCAATTAATGGTGGCAGTAGTTATATACTGAATAACGTTTCCGGAACCCAAACCATTTCGTCTTTAGCTAGCGGAACTTACAACGTTTTTATTAGAGACAATACTGGCTGTACAGTAAATACTTCTATTACTGTTGGTGATATTGGTTCAGATGTTACTACTAATTTAACGGCAACCGATTGTGATCCAGCAAATGTTGGTACTACTACTCAAAATCTTTCTACGTATCAGGGATGTGATTCAACAGTTGTTACTGTAACTTCTTTATTAACCAGCTACAATTACACCATCAACGATACAGATTGTGATCCTGCCAATGTTGGGACTAACACTCAAAACTTAACCACATATCAAGGTTGTGATTCCATTATCACTACTGTAACAACTTTATTAACTAGTTACAATTATACCATCAACGATACAGATTGTGATCCGGCAAACGTTGGATCTAACACTCAAAACCTAACCACTTATCAAGGATGTGATTCCATCGTCACAACTATAACTACTTTATTACCAAGTATCACTAATACTATAAATGCTTCAAGCTGCAACCCCGCTGATGTTGGAACAGTGATAGACACTTTAGTAGGCTTTAACGGATGTGATTCTATTGTGTCGACAATCACTACTCTTAATACCGTTTATACCGTCACTGTTGCGGCTTCAAGTTGCAATCCTTTGGATGTTGGCTCAGAGATTGATACCTTCAATAGTGCTTTAGGTTGTGATTCAATTGTTACCACCGTAACCTCATTATTGGTAAGCTATAACTATGCTATTAATGCTACAGATTGTGATCCGGCAAACGTTGGGTCTAACACTCAAAATTTAACGACTTACCAAGGCTGTGATTCTATTGTTACTACGGTAACCACTTTAATCCCAAGCATCAGTAATACTATAAATGCTACAAGTTGCAACCCAGCTGATGTTGGAACAGAAGTAGATACTTTAGCAGCCTTTAATGGTTGTGATTCGATTGTATCCGTAGTGACCACCCTAATAGCAAGCCACGATATTCAATTAACGAATCAAAGTTGCAACCCAAGTGATACTGGCATTTTTGTTCAAACACTAACTTCTGTTGAGGGATGCGATTCAATTGTGACCAATACAGTGAGTCTTATTTCAAGCTACGATATTCAATTAACAAACCAAAGTTGTAATCCAAGTGATACCGGTGTTTTTGTTCAAACACTAACTTCTGTTGAGGGATGCGATTCAATTGTAACCAATACTGTAAGTCTTATTTCAAGCTACGATATTCAGTTAACGAATCAAAGTTGCAACCCAAGTGATACCGGTATTTTTGTTCAAACACTAACTTCTGTTGAGGGATGCGATTCAATGGTGACCAATACAGTGAGTCTTATTTCAAGCTACGATATTCAGTTAACAAACCAAAGTTGTAATCCAAGTGATACCGGTGTTTTTGTTCAAACACTAACTTCTATCGAGGGATGCGATTCAACTGTAACCAATACAGTGAGTCTTATTTCAAGCTACGATATTCAATTAACAAACCAAAGTTGCAATCCAAGTGATACCGGTGTTTTTGTTCAAACGCTAACTTCTGTAGAGGGATGCGATTCAACTGTAACCAATACGATCTCTTTGGTAACGACAACACCAGGAGCTTATAGTGTTCAAATTTGTGTGGGGGAAAATCATATTCTACCAAGTGGAAATATTGTTAGCTCTCCAGGTATTTATAATGATACTATTCCTGGTTTCAGATGTGATAGCATCAATATCGTTACTGTATCGGTTGGAAATTTCACATCTGCTTTATATGATGAATTTATTTGTGAAGGTGATAGCCTTCAACTACCGAATGGCACTTATGTATATTCGGCCGGTACCTATATTGACACCATCAATTTAGTAGGAAGCTGCAATCAAATCGTTTCCATAAACCTACAAGTAAGCAACCCTACAATTGATACGATCATCACTTCTAATGCAAATTGTAATGGAACGGAAGGTAAAGTTGATATTTACGTCAATAGTGGATATGGTCCTTATGAATATGAAGTAACTAATTCAATTGGTGTAACATCAAGCTACAGTCAATCTATTATCACTTTAGATCAAGGAGATTATAGTTTAACAGTAATTGATTCTTCAGGATGTGTTACGACTTCTTCCTTTATCATTGGGCAAGACAGTATTGCAGGCTTATCTGTTATTCCAAGTGATACATCCATTTTTTATGGCGAATCAATTAATGTAGATGCGTCTCCATCAAATGGTATATTTGAATGGTTTCCTATTGACTTTTTATCTTGTGATGACTGTCCGAATCCAACCATCACTCCAGAATATAGTATTTACTATTTGGTTTCTAGAGAAGAAAATGATTGTATAGCATTCGACACAGTTTATATTGAAGTAAGGTTACCAGATGCTTTCCTTCCATCGGCATTTTCACCAAATGGAGACAATAACAATGACATTTTATATGTGATAGATACGCATGTTAAAGAGTTGATTAGCTTTCAGGTGTTTAACAGATGGGGAGAATTACTTTTTGAGACATCAGATATTACACAAGGTTGGGATGCTCTCTATAAAGGAAATGAACAAGAAATGGATACCTATATTTATCATCTAAGATTGATAGATATTACCGGTAAAGAACAAGATTTAAGTGGTGCAGTATTGTTGTTGAGGTAAAATTAGTTGGCAACAGACAATAGACAAAAAATAATCAAGTTTCAAGTTTCAAGTTAAAATTTTGCATCTTGTGTCTTGTGTCTTGTGTCTTGTGTCTAAAACTACTTCTCTTCGTGATATTCTTGTTCGGTATTGACTGCCCAAATATTTGATTTGTCGGTCCGGTTGGCTATAATATTATCAACGGCTGTCATCGCAGTAAGCATAGAATGATCTTGATTATTGTATTTATGCATTCCATTTCTACCTACCAAAAATAAATTCTCAAACTGATTAGTGTAGTCGATGATCTTCTCAAATTGATTATAACTACCAAAATAAGCCGGATAGGTTTTAGGCATTCTAACGACTACTCCATCTAACACATCTTCCTTCTTAATTATACCAATCTTCTCTAACTCTTCTGCACCAAATTTCACTAATTTTTCGTTGGGCCATTTCCAAATGTCATCCTTTTCATAACAGAAGTATTCTAAACCCATCCAAACGTATTCGGCATTTTTCACCATAAATGGACTCCAGTTATTGAATATCTGTAATCGACCTAATTGTACATCCGGCTCTTGAATATAAATCCAATTATCGTCAACAGAATGCTTAGTCCCTTTGGAATCTTTGATGCTTAATTTTTTAACGAGCAATCCAACCGTAAAAAAATCACGATATTCTAATCCATCTGCAACGGCCTTTACCGTTTCAGGTACTTTAAATTGAAAACCATTAAACAACTCCTTTACCGGCATTGTAGAAAAGAAATAATCGCCTTTAAATAAAGTTCCCATTCCAATTTTAGTATCGTAAGCTACCACAGCAACAATCTTATCTCCTTCACGATCGACTTCCATCACTTTTTTATTGAAATGGATCTCGCCTCCTTTTTCTTCTATTTTTCTCAAAACCGTTTGCCACATATGGCCGGGACCGTATTTGGGATAAAGAAACTGTTCAATCAATGAAGTTTCTGTGCCTTTTTGCTGAATACCCTTATTTAAAGAACCAAACAATTTCTTCAAATTATGAGCAATAGCCTTTCGTATACTTAAGCCTTTAATTCTTTGTTCTCCCCAAGAAGCATCAATTTCTGTACATGATTTTCCCCAAACCTTTTCTGTATAATCTTTAAAAAAGGTCAGGTAGAGTTGCTTCCCGAATCTGTTGATGAAGAATTGCTCTAAATTTTCAACCTTCTTAATTGGAAACAAACTACTCTTTATATAGCTCAATCCAATTTTAACGGCATTCCAAAATCCCAATTTTCTCAAAGTATCCAACGATAAGGAAATAGGATAATCGAAGAACTGTCTATTGTAATAAATCCTTGATTTTCTGCTACGAAGTAACATTACATCATTGGGATGAGTATTTTCTGTTTCAAAAACAGGTTGCCCTATAGTTGTCGTCTTGTTTTGATAAGTAAGCTCAATGTTTTCTTGATCTAATGGTTCTAGTGGCATTATATTCAGCCACCAATTCATTACTTTTTCTGATTTAGAAAAAAAACGATGACCTCCAATATCTAGTCGATTACCTTTATAATTAACCGTTCTAGAAATGCCTCCAACACAACTATCCATCTCGATGATAATAGGTTTAATATCTGTGCGTTCCAATAACTCTAACGCAGCAGTTAATCCGGCAGGTCCGGCTCCTATTATAATGGCTTTCTTCAAATTTGAATTGAATTAAGCTGTAAAGAAACAAAATATGAAATGAAAAAAGTCGATACTTTTATGACAAGCAGTTAAATTGTAATTAAGTGGTCACTTTTAAGTTAATCGCATTTTTTACTTTATCTTTTTCTAGCGCCAATTTGAGTACCTCCATCATGTCATCAGAAAAATGAAATTTGACATCTTTAATGTACTCTTTATTGATCTCATCTACATCTTTTTCATTATGCTTACACAAGATAATTTCCTTTATACCGGCTCTTTTTGCAGCTAAGATCTTTTCTTTGATGCCTCCTACCGGTAATACTCTTCCGCGTAGTGTAATCTCTCCTGTCATCGCTAAATATGGCTTCACCTTACGCTGCGTAAATAAAGATGTGAGGGCACTTAACATAGCAATTCCTGCCGATGGACCATCTTTTGGAATAGCTCCTTCAGGCACATGAATATGGATATTCCACTCACCAAAAACCATTGGATCAATTCCTAACTCTTCAGCATGTGACTTTAAATAAGTCAAAGCTGTTGTTGCTGACTCTTTCATTACATCGCCCAAATTACCAGTGAGTGTAAGATTTCCCTTTCCTCTACTTAAACTACTTTCCAAAAATAAAATCTCTCCACCTACAGACGTCCATGCTAAACCTATGGCCACACCCGGTGGATTTTTTTCTTGGTAAACTTCACTTTGAAATTTAGGTTTTCCTAGAATCTTATTGACGTCCTCTTTGCTAACATTAACGTTGTACTTTTCTTCTAATGCCACTGATTTTGCTAAAGAACGCATCACAGAAGCAATCATCCTATCTAACTCTCTTACACCTGATTCTCGGGTGTAATTTTGAATGATGTATTCTAAAGTATTGGCATTCAATTTCACTTCAGCAGCTTTTAAACCATGAGCTTCTCGCTGCTTTTTCACCAAGTGTCTTCGGGCAATTTCTTTCTTTTCTTCAACAGAATAACCACTTAAACGAATAATTTCCATCCTGTCTCTTAAAGCAGGTTGAATGCTTCCTAAGTCATTAGCTGTAGCGACAAATAACACTTTTGATAGATCGTATTCTAATTCTAAATAATTATCGTAAAAGCTATCGTTTTGTTCTGGATCCAACACTTCTAATAAGGCAGAAGATGGATCTCCTCTAAAGTCTTTACCTACTTTATCAATCTCATCTAAAATAAAAACAGGATTGGAAGATTGTACCTTTTTCAAGGATTGAATAATTCTTCCCGGCATTGCGCCGATGTAAGTTTTTCTATGTCCTCGAATTTCAGATTCATCGTGCAATCCACCCAACGACATTCTCACATACTTTCTATTCAACGATCTAGCAATGGAGCGTCCTAAGGATGTTTTACCAACCCCCGGAGGGCCAACAAAACATAAAATAGGAGACTTTAAATCGCCTTTCAATTTCAATACCGCTAAGTATTCTAAAATTCGATCTTTGATTTTATCTAAGCCATAATGATCTTTATCCAACACCTTGATGGCTCTTTTCAAATCAAATTTATCGTCGGTGAATTCTTCCCAAGGAAGATCCAACAACACATCTACATAATTCAATATTACGGAATACTCTGCCGCTGCTGGATTGATTCTTTGTAGTTTACTAATCTCTTTATCAAAAGCGCTCTTAACTTCCTTGCTCCACTTTTTATCTTTCGCTTTTTCTTTTAATCTTTCAATTTCTTGCTGATACGCATCTCCTCCTAATTCTTCTTGGATTTGCTTCATTTGTTGATGCAAGAAATAATCTCTTTGTTGCTTATCAATATCCACTCTAACTTTAGATTGAATTTGATCTTTCAACTCCAAAATTTGTAGCTCTTGATTTAGGTAATCTGTTACTTTTTGACCTCTTTCTTTGATATCATCAATCTCTAACAAAGCTTGTTTTTGCTTGATGTCAATATTTAAGTTAGACGCAATAAAATGTGTCAAAAAGGCTACACCGTTTATATTCTTGATTACAATTTTGGCCTCCGCAGGTAAGTTTGGTGACAGCTCAACAATTTGCATGGCTTGCTCCTTCATGGAAGCAATAAAGGCTTTTACTTCTTTAGCATTGGAAGAATTTTTTTCTTCTAAAGCCTCCACTTCGCCTACTAAATAAGGTTCTTCTTTAACGATTTTATTTAATGTAAAACGCTTTTTCCCTTGGATGATTAAAGTGGTCCCTCCATCGGGCATTTTAAGCATCTTTACTATCTTAGCGATGGTTCCAACTCTCTGAAGATCAGCAAATTCCGGCTCTTCTGTTTCAGTATCCTTTTGAGATATAACTCCAATAATCTTATCCTTTTTATAAGCAGCATTCACTGCTTTCGTAGATTTCGATCGTCCTACAGAAATAGGAATCACTACTCCGGGAAAAAGTACGTTATTTCTTATCGGTAAAATTGGCAATGTGGCATTATACTCTGCATCAACGCCCTCTTCATCTTCTTCATTAACCGTTAGAAGTGGTATCATTTCTACATCTTCTTCATTTGCATCGTCCGTCCAGTGTTGCTCAAATATCATTCGTTGTCATTTTGACAGTAATTAAACTAATAAAATCTCTTCCTCACTTAGTCAATATCTATGCCAACGCGCTACAAGTATCTATATGACATACTATTTTTTAAAGTGTTTGCGTTTGTAGTGATACATCCAAAGCAATGACAGATTCAAAATTGGAAAATGTCATTTTATAGGATGGCAAAGATAGTTCAAATAGCACTAAGTAACCATTTCAATTAGAATAAAAATAACTCTATGAACCGTTTAGTAGTAATCGCTTTCATTTTAGTATCGTTTGTGCCTAGTCGTGCGATGTCGCTTTTAGATGCTATTGCGGATGATGCTATTCATGTTAAAATAAAAAAGATTGAGTCTGATAATTTTATGTTTCCAGACAAGAACCTTGTAGTTACTGTACTAAATACCTCTGGAAAAACGATTTCATTGGAGATTGAGCCCGGCTATTTGTTAGATGCCGAAGAACTGTCTGCCAGTGATTGGACGACAGTAGATCATATAAAAAGGAACATTAGTCCTGATATTTTTACTGAAATTGGTGTGAAAGGAATGAGTTTGCAAAAACACTTAATTCAGCCCAGCAAGAATAGTTTTTTTTCTTGCAAAGGGGAAGTCGCCGAACCTATCAAAGCTATTTGTCAATTTATTGAAGAAAACAATTTTAATAATAGCATTGGGCAAGATGCACTTTGGGCAATTAACATGGATCAACCTATTCATGCCATAGATGGACCGGATGAAATTACCTTGCCAATCAAACATTATATAGCCAGCCTTTTAAATATTGACAATTACGATCAACCCGCCCATAAAAATTTATTTTATGTTGAAGATGGCCAACAAGCATTAAGGTTATTGTTTGAATTTGAAATCGATAAAAAAGATGAGATTAAGATTGAAATTTTAGATGCTAATGAAGTCGTTAAAAATGAGTTAGTGGATCGACAATATGAGCATCGTTTTAATCATGCCATTTATTACAACTTACCATTAGATGGATTAGAAGGTGAAAAAATATTTGTTCGATCATATCAAAATGACGAATTGTTAAAAGAGTATATCGTAGTGGTAGAGGGCGAATCGAAGTACAATACAGCCTTAAACAGATTTGAATAGTATTGTTAAAAAATACTATATATAAATTTTCAACGTTAATTGGCATAGAAATTTCATCTCCTTTTTTATTACTCATCAAAAAAAATCATTTATGAAAATTGTTGCATTTATTCTACTGTCGCTGCCTCTGTTTTCGCATGCTTTAAATCTTAGTCAAGCGTATAATGACCAAGCGATTCAATTAACCATCACCGGAAGTGATAGTGAAGATTTTAGTCAAACAGGAATAAAAGTAAATGTGGTGAATAACAAGAATGAAGCGGTTACGATAACGGCAGATCCTGGTTATATTTTTAACTCAGAAGATGAATTGATTCAAGATTTGATATTAACAGAACCTTTGTTTGTGATAGTGAATGCAAAAGATGAAGCTACGGTTGAAGTTAGAGCGATGTGTATTCAAGCAGACAATGGTTCTCCTCATGTTGAGCATGCTTTTTTACCAAGTACTACCTATAATGAAAAACTAGTGCAAGCCTGCCAATACATCTATAAAAACAATTATCAAAATCATATGGGACAAGACGCTCTATGGGCCATTTCTGATAATAAATCTATCTATAACATAAGTGGAGAAGCTGATATCGCCAATCCATTGAGAACATACATTGCAGATTTAGTAGGCGTTCCATTTGATGCTTCTTTGATTAATAAAAATGAGCATTATGTCGATAAAACTGTAAAAGCATATGCTTTGTACTTGAAGTTTTTCTTGCAAGAAACCGATGATATCAAGTTGCAATTATTTGATCACAGAGGCGATTTTTATAGGGACTTAATTGTAAAAGATGATCAACCTAAAGGACGATATGACATGCAATACAAAGTGTCGCTTTTGGGTTTATTAGGACAGAAATATTTTGTTCGCCTTTATGTTGGTGATGAAATGAGAACCGAGTTTACGTTGGTAATTAAGGAGAGTTAATCCTAAACCGCCAATGTCAAATCCTTTTCCTTTTTAAATTCATACAATACAAAATAAGCTGCTGTTGCGATTGAAAAGACAAAATAGCCAGCCATTATAATGCTTCCGAATGAAATAAATTGATTGATAAAAAAGAAGTCGGAATAAATTGCGATGATTACCAGACCGTAAATAGATTTGGCTATTTCCAATGGCAAAGCGTAAGATTTCTTATCCATCATAGTAGTATAGGAGAAGATAGAAAAGAATATAAACGCTCCAAAAATAAATATATCCGGTTTGCCTATCACGCTCAAATTATTGAATAAATATAGCATCAAACCTAAGTGAAATGTCAATTGAAAATACGACCAAATGGTTAATCCAACAGAAGCATTGGTATCGTATTTTACTTGGCTATGCACATCTTCAATGATTTCAATAGGATATTTTTCAGCCACATCTTTAGGACGCCAGCCGGTAGGCATAAACCAAATTCTAAATTTGTCTTTGTAACTTTTTGCATGCCAAGCATCTTTAATTAGTAACCATAAATGCTGAAAGTTGATCAAAAACGGATTCCAAGTATTGGATGGTTTTTTGACACCATAAACGGCAGGCTCTTCGTCTAACTCAGGTTGAAAAGTGCCAAACATTCTATCCCAAATAATAAATATTTGACCGTAATTTTTATCGATATAAATGGGATTGATGGCATGATGCACTCGATGATGAGAAGGTGTTACAATAACTTTTTCTAAAACACCCATTCTATTGATGTAACGTGTATGATACCAAAACTGAGCAAATAAATGTATCGGTGCCACCAATGCTAAAACTTCTGTTGGCACTCCAATTAACGCCAATGGAAAAATGAAAAATATACCGGTATCAATAATTTCTGAAATGGATTGACGTAATGCACACGGCAAGTTAAACTCTTCACTACTATGATGCACAATATGATGATTCCAAAAATAGTTGACGGAATGCTCAAAACGATGTTTCCAATAGCCGGCAAAATCCTTGTAAACAAATGTCAATGCGAAAACGGCAATACTCGGTTTTAGATCAAAAATGCCAATATGCTTTTGGATAAAATCGTAAGTGATAATAAAAATGGTTAATCCTAATACACTTTGCAATATGTTGGTTAAACCAGAGCTTATACTAGAAATCGCATCCATGCTTCTAATTTTATCCTTGGCAAAAAAGTGAGCATAAACGACTTCAATAAGAATTAAAACCATAAAAAATGGGATGCCGTAATTGAGGGCTTGAGCAAATGATTCCATAGTTTGTCTTTAATAGAAACTCAAAATTAGTGGATACCTTCTTAATTCTAATTATCTAAAGATAAGTTGAAAAATTCAAGTCTTAACTGCCTTATCAAATTCAAACAAAAAAACTTACATTAGATACGACTGATGGACATAGAAAACACCATAAAATATTTTAAAGAACAGTTTCCTAATTTATCTGATGAAGATATCGAAGAAGTGCTTTCCATCACAAAAATAATTTCGCTTAAGAAAGAAGACTATTTTATCAGAACGGGTGAATACAAACCCATTATTGCATTGGTGATTTCGGGTATCATTAGAGGTGTTTATTATACCGACAACGGTCAGGAAATGACTCCTTTTTTTTGGCCGGAACATCAGGCCGTCGCTTCTTGGGAAACCATTTACTTAAAACAACCCTCCGCTTTAGATTACGAAGCCATTGAAGACACCACATTAGCGGTTATTGATTTTATTGCGTTTAAAAAATTGGCTGCACAAAACAGCAAGCTTCAACAAGCGTATATTGATATGGTGGAAATTATTTTTGCCAATACTTTGATCCATCAACAGGAATACATCAATGCTAAACCTGAAAAACGATACGAGTTGTTTCAAAAGAATTCTAATCAAATTATTAATAGAATTGCAGATAAACATATTGCTTCACATTTAGGTATTACACCCATTTCATTTTCCAGAATGAAGAAGCGATTGGAAGAATAAAAGTAAACTTCAAGATGTTTTTTTAAAAACTTAACACACAATTTCAAATAGCTGATTTTTGAAGGAAAAATCAAAAAAGTGGCGTAGCATATGGATTTTTGTTCATCCTTTTTTAAACCTACGTCAAAGCAATTGTGGTTTAGCTTATATATTTTTAGCCATTCAGGATTGAATTAGTCAATGCTTTGATTACCCTTTTTAAATGTAAAACCCAAAACAAAAACCCCGAAATGAATTTCTTTTTACCCCTTTTACGATTAAAATTATCGCTTCTATTTTTAGTTACTTCTTTTCATTTTATTGCCGCACAAAACTTTTGTAATGAAACCATTTTCGATGATTCAAGTGCCATTGTCTACGACAGTATTCCTTATGGAACAGGTATCGATTTACATGGGCATACAGAAGTTTTATATTGTCAAATAACCATTCCCAATCCTGCTAATGGACCAATTGAAGGCACTGCTTTCTTTATTCAAGGATCAGAATTTAATTTTGAAGATGGCGAGTGGCATTTTGGGCTCAACAAAATCAATAATGCCATGAAAAAACAATTCTTACAAAAGAATATGGCTTTTGTAAGTCCTTTGAATATTAGAATTGGTTTTCCCATTAAAAAATACAGTTTCATTTGTTTTGATGAATCTATCCCATTTATTGCGCCATTACCTAGAGATGAATTTGGATTGCAAAGAAGCCTTTGGATGGGTGCTCAAGACATCACCAAGTTGATCAACTTTGTTTACGACAATGCTGCTCAATACGGCATAGACAACACTAAGCCTAATTATTTAGGTGGAAGTTCAGGCGGCGGATCGGCTTCGCTATATTCCGTGTTTGCTGATCTTGAAAGTGAAAGACCTGCCGGCACGTTTCACCAAGGTCATGCTGTTGAATGCGATTATGATATTGAAATGGTAGACCTAGGTCCAATGCCCAAAATTAAGCCTTCCATCAGTGGTGTGTTTGTGTGCAATACTGCTTTAGATGTTGACATAATCAACTATGGTATTTTTGATAACCAAGATATTCCGTTGGTGTTGTTTGGACAAAAATGGGATCCGGCCATTCCGGCCTCCACAGAACCGGAGAGAATTTTTCACTTATTTGGTTTACCGCTTCCCAATACATTTCCTTACTCCTACGGACCTAATGGTTTAAGCAAATTATTATCTAACCAAAACTACGACCACTTAGTGATTGAAAGAAATGATTTCTTATCTCATTCTACCGGTTATTTGCCGAGTCTGATGGAAGAGATTTTTGGCTATTTCTGTGAACAACAAGGCGAAAGAATGGAATCTGTATCAGGTGAAAGAACCACCGAGTCAACCAATGAAATTTTTGACAGCTACAAGATTAACATCGGTCCGAATCCAACTTCCGATTTCATCAACATTCATTTGAATAATCAATTGAACCAACCATTTGCTGTGAGCATTTTTAACGCCATGGGAGATTTATTGATTCACGACAGTTACGAAGCTGCCAATAGTATTAAACTTGATGTAGACTTTCTGAATACCGGCATCTATTTTATACAAATCAATACAGCAGCCGGTCAATTGGTTAAAACCGAAAAAGTGATGGTACGGTAACAGAATCAGCCCTTACTCTTTTAAAAAAGTCAACATATCCTTTACCGATATTTCAGGTATTTCCTCCATTGGAATATGCCCAACATATGGGTATACAACAAGTGCTGAATTTGGAATAGCGATGTCGAAAACATTGGCATATAATACCGGAATTAATTCATCATGATCGCCCCAAAGAATGAGTGTTGGTGTTTCAATAGTTCCTAGTAAATCAACGCGAGGCTCATCTTCCACTTTCATGCGCTCTAAGAATGCCGTACGGTTGCCTTCTCTTAAAGTGGCTGTTTTATAGTATTGAAATTTTTCGTTGGTGATTTTTTCGTCGTTGTAGTAAGACTGCTCCATTCCTTTATTTACTAAATAACCGGTCGCTAAATTCTTTAAAGGTTTTGTGATGAAATTGTACTGCTGTATCTTATCAAATATATTTTTTTTATCCTTCTCTCCTTTTATGCCGGCCGGATCAACTAAAATCAATTTCCCTAATTTTTGCTGATGATCAACTGCATATTCCCAAGCAATTAATCCGCCTAATGAGTTGCCCGCTAGATGGAAGCTATCCACGCCTAAAGCATTGGTAAAGGACTCCAAAAACGAGACATAATATGGAATGGTATAGTTGTGTTCAGGATGAGCGCCTGTTAACCCAAAAGCGGGTAAATCTACTCTTATCACTTCATAGCCATTCTTGACCAATTCTTCCGTCCAGCCATTCCAAGTTTGTAAAATCGCTGATGTTCCGTGTACTAATACAATTGGAAAACCATTGCCTTCTCGTCTATAATGAACGTCCATTCCATCAATGGAAACAAACTCAGACTCATTATTGGCTAACACTTCTTTGGCTTCTTCTAACGAAATGTCTTTTTCATTCAACACAAAATAAACTCCTAAAAAAAGAAAAAAGATAAACGCTATAATACTGTAAAATTTAAACATTGATTTTAATTTCTAAACGGTTACTTTCAAAAAATCCTTTGTTTCAGGCGGCAAATAATACACGCCACCAAAAATTATTTTCCATTTTACCTTCCACGACTTATTCATTTTTAACTCATAAACCAATTGTGTAATTCCACTAAAAATAATTCGAAAAGGATTCATGTAAATGGTTGGGTTATTGGTTAAGCCAATGGGTGGCGCTTCTTTATACGGTTTTCTATAGGTGCCCAATAGTCTATCCCAAAGATTAAATGGACTTCCCGAAAAATTTACATTCTGATCTTGCTCAAATGCCGAATGGTGTACCAAATGATAAACGCCTTTATCTCCGTAGAGTCTACATAGATTTCGGACAATAATATTTTTCTCCGCAAAGTTATAATGAACGATGGAATGGTTGAAAATCTCTAAACTATAGCCGGCTAAAAAATAGAGCGACATTTCCATAATTAACGGTTCTGCATAAAACAACTTCGCCACACTAGCCACTACAATTGCTTTCGGGATAATTAAAAAGAAATCGAAAGAAAATGCCGGTGGTGCGGCTATCGGGTGCAAATATTCAGGGCAATGATGACAACGATGAAAAACCAACCAACAAAACCTTGAAACATGCGACAGCCAATGGACAAAATAAGTGGGTAAACCGGCAAAAACGATAGCTAATGCAATGGCGACCCAATAATTATTTACCTGAAAAATTGTAGGCACATATTTATCTATCAAAATACTAATTTGATGCGCTCCTAAATCAAATACGTTTAAACCGTCGCCAAGACTAAATCCTAAAGCTTTAAGGATTAAAGATAATAGTGCTACAAATGCCAATCCCGTCAACATAGAAATTACAAAAGCGGAAGCATAGGTAAAAGTATTGCTGACCATTAGATCTTTATCGTATTTTTTTCGCGATAAAAAATAACTCGACACAATAACGGTAAACCTAATCACCATACAAAGAACAGCCACTCCAATCCATAACTTAGTAAAATGCCGACTTAACCAAGGGCGCGCCGGGTTAATCAAAGTAGCTTCACTTTTATAGTTAAAGATATTGATTGAAACAAACTCACCGCCATCGGGAATGCCAATAATCAACACCTCTAACAATACATAGGAAATTCCAATCAGAAATACTAAAACAGTAAGGATGTTAAAGTCTCCTTTTTTAAATTTTAGAAATTGATTGCTCCAAAGATCTTTCAAAGAAAATGCACTTTTTTGACTTTGAGATTTCATTGATTACTACTATTTGGTATTTATTTTTTTCCAAGGTTGTGCTTCCTCCAATTGATAAGCTAAATCAAATAAAAGCGCTTCTTGACCGTATCTGGCGGAAAACATCATCCCAATCGGCAGATCCTTTTTCTCATCATGCCCTATTGGCAAAGATATTGAAGGCGCTCCATTGGCATTAAAATATGGGGTGGTGAATGCCCATTTTTGCATTCGTTCAAATAATTTTTCAAAATCAAGATTCATTCCAAAATGACCTAATTCCGGTGCCGTATGAGACAAGGTTGGCATCAATACAACATCTAAATCTAATTCTTTTAGTGTATTGCGATAATGCACTTTCGATCTATTGAGACGATAAATAAAACCGGGTGTTTGAATAATATTTTCCAAATAGTATTTTGATAAGCCTTTCGTTAACTTGGTTAAATTTTTAGCGTCATAGTGTCCGCCAAACATTTGCTTTCCAAATCGATGACAGAAAAAGCCATTCATCGCCCATAAATTAGCAAAATCCCTTTCAAAATGCTCCGCTACATTCACCTCAATCAATCTAACACTATGTCCGAGTGATTCTAAAAGCTGGGCCGTTTTATTCAACACCTTCATCGTAACATCATCTGCCTTATGGCCATGTCCGCCCTTACCGGTAAAACCTATTTTATATTTTTTCTTAGAAGCTCCTTCCACTAAACCAATGGCCGGTAGTTTTGAATTCTTGTAATATTTTTCAGCCTCTGCATAAAAGTAGGCTGTATCTCTTACGGAGCGAGTCACGACTCCATCAATGGCAATTTCTACCGCTTGTACATTAAAAAGACTTGATTTTAACAATCTTCCTCTACTGGGTTTCAAACCTACTAAACCACAACAAGCTGCCGGAATTCTAGTGGAGCCTCCACCATCAGCTGAATGCGCTATAGGCACTACTCCGGCGGCTACCAACGCTGCCGAGCCACCAGATGAACCACCGGCTGTATGTTCAATATTCCATGGGTTGCAGGTATCCTTTTGATTGGGAAATTCTGTAGAACAAGTAAATCCAAATTCAGGCAATGTGCTGTTTCCTAAATGAATAAAACCTTGATCAAATATTTGATCTACAATTGGGTCGGATTTTTTAGATGGCTTAGCATTCACAAATGCCTCAGAACCAAAATACGTAGGGATGCCTTTCACCAATGTATTATCTTTTATAAAGGTGGGCACACCCTTAAAAAATCCTTCAACAGGATTATCAGCAGTTTTAAGTGCCACATCATAACACTCGGTGACTACTGCATTTAGATGAGGGTCTATTTCCTTTGCTCTTTTGATAGAGGCTTCAACCACTTCTTTCGGACTAATCGCCTTTTTCTTAATCATCTCTGCAATTCCCACACCATCTAAATCGGAAAGTACATCATCTGTAAAGGCATGTGCTCTATTTTTAATTTCTGCCATCTATAATTTTTATTTACATTTCTAAAGTGATGAATATGATTAGGTTAGAAAGATAGGGCGGAATAATTAAATAATAATTCACCTAGGTTAAATAAACTAAGAAAAATAGATTTTAACCTGCGTTAAAAAGGGTGTGTACGCAATAAGTTAAATTTGATAGCAAATAGATGAGCAATGGGAAAGCAATTTGGTTCAAGAGCTACTGCAGACGAAGTACTGAAAGACTTTGATTTTACCGGAAAAAATGCAATTATAACCGGCGCCAATTCCGGTATCGGATTTGAATCTGCGAAAGCTTTAGCCAAAGTAGGCGCACATGTTATTTTGGCTTGTCGGTCTGCCTCTAAAGCCAACGAAGCCATTGATAAAATACGAGCAGAAGTTCCCAACGCATCATTGGAATTTATGGCGTTAGATCTAGCCTCTTTTCCAAGTATTGAAAAATTTACGAAAGCCTTAAAAATTGACCAGGTGGATCTGTTTATCCAAAATGCAGGGATAATTACCGATGCATATAACACTACCCCACAAGGACATGAAATGACGGCCGGCGTGAATCATTTTGGACATTTCTATTTAACGAAGTTATTGATGCCTTTGCTCTTAAAAGGAAAAGCGAGAGTGGTGGTTTTATCAAGTGAATCACACCGACAAACTTTAGGTTTAAATCTTAAAAAATGGCCGCAAAGCGAAAAAGATTTTGGATTCAACAGTTCCTATGCAAAATCAAAATTAGCCAATGTGCTTTTTGCCACTGAGCTTCAACGAAGGTATGGCGCCCAAGGATTAACAGTGGCGTCCTGCCATCCCGGTAATATGGTAACCACCAATTTTGGGGAAGGTACTGCTTTAACCAAAGTATTGTTTAAACTCATCAGTCCGTTTACCAAAACACCGGCGCAAGGGGCCAGCACTTCGATGTATTGTGCCAGCCAACCCGACTCGTTGGTCGCAGGGAATTATTTTTCAGGAAATGAAAAAACAACGCCAAGCTTTCTAGCAAGAAACAAAAAATTAGCCGTAGAACTTTGGGATTATAGTGAAAGTGAAGTAGCCAAATATCTAAAGCAGAGAAAATAGTAGCACCAATCATTTGCGATACAACTTTCAATTTCCTTCAATGCATTGGGCGATTGCTCAAAAGCTTGTTATTTAACCCACGTTAAATTCTATAAGCATTCAAATAAATAAATTACATACCCTAATTAAACAGGCATAAGATTGAAACGACGTAAATTTTTAAGAAATACCGGAATAGTATTGGCCGGCACCACCATTGCAGGTTATGCAGGTATCCAAAGATTAGCATCAAAAATTGATGAACCCATAGATGCATCAATGATACCTAATGGCAGTAAGGTTTGGAGCAATTGGTCGGGCAATCAATCTTGTACACCAAAAGAATTTTTTATACCTAAATCTGAATTAGAACTGGCAGAAAAGTTAAGATCGAGTACTGAGAAAATGAGAATTGTTGGCGCAGGACATTCTTTTAGTCCGGTGGTTCCCTCCAATGAAATTTTATCTAGCCTAAAGGAATTAAATGGCATTGTATCGTACGATATTGAAAAAAGTCAAGTGGTGGTGAAGGCCGGCACGCACCTCTACCAGTTAACCCCACAATTGCACGAACTTGGATTAGCATTTTCTAATCTTGGTGATATTGATAGACAAACGGTGGGTGGAGCCGTATCCACTTCAACCCATGGAACCGGATCAACCTTGAGAAGTATCTCTAGCGCGGTAATTGGCTTTAAAATGGTAACTGCCGAAGGAGCAATAGTAGAATGTAGTGCCGACAACAATGCTGAATTATTTTATGGTGGAACGGTAGCGTTGGGAGCACTCGGCATCGTGACCGAATATACCCTTCAACTAGAGCCCACCTACAAATTGAAAGAAGTGGTTTATGGTGCTAGTTTAAAAGAAACTATGCTGAACTTTTCTAAACTGACGGAAGAGAATAGAAATTTTGAGTTTTTTCCTTTTCTCTATTCCGACTCGTGTGTTCATAAATTAATGAATGTGACCAACGAAGCGGAAAAGAATTTAAAGCATGGGTTTTTCAACGATGATTTTTGGGTAAGCAGTGCTCATGTTTTGAGTGGCCAGAAAGTAAAAAACATTAAAAGGGTTCAAGACCTAGGAAGAAAAGTATATACAGAAGAGGAAAGAGTAGGTTATAGTCATCAAATTTATTCAAGTCCGAGAAACATTAGATTTAACGAAATTGAATATCAATTACCAATAGAGAAAGGCTTAGCATGTTTAGATGAATTGCGTTATGTTGGTCAAAAAGGTGAATTCCCTATCACCTATCCTATTGAAGTGAGAACGGTTGAAGGAGATGATTTCTGGATGAGTCCGTTTTATAAAAGAAAATCCATTTCCATATCCATCCACCAAATTGTTGATCGAGAATTCCTTCCATATTTTAAAGCATTTGACAAAGTATTTTGCAAGTATGAAGGTCGACCGCATTGGGGAAAGCTAACCTATCAAAACAAAGAATATGTGTCTCAAATGTATTCGAAGTATGACGATTTTGTGGCTTTAAAACAAAAATTCGATCCCGCTTCTCGATTTTCCAATGACTATCTTGTAAAATTATTTGATAGTTAGCATCCATCTAAACGGATACATATGAAGAGAAGAAAGTTTTTAAAAGCAACGGGAATATCTTTAGGAGGTCTCACACTTGTTGGAGCAGGTGCCTTTTTTGCAGCCAAACCTAAAGGGAAGAGTAGCGCCTACACGCCTACTTTTCAAACGCTCAATGAAAACTTAAAAAATTATCGTCGTGCCATTCCGGAATTGATAATTGATTTAGATGCAGTAGATAAAAATATTGAAGCGCTTCAAAAATTAATTCCTCCAAACAGCCAATATAGAATTGTAGTAAAATCATTGCCGAGTGTTGAACTTGTTGACTATGTAATGGCTCAGGCATCCACCCATAATTTGATGCTGTTTCATCAGCCGTTTCTGTCGCACATAAGTGAAATGGCCAATGAGCAAGTGGATATATTGATGGGCAAACCGATGCCGGTAAAAACAGTTGAATATTATTACGATACGCTCATCGTAAACAATGGATTTGATCCTTCCAAACAATTACAATGGTTAGTAGATACAGACAAAAGGATAAATGAATACATACAGTTGGCAAAGGATAAAAACCTGACTTTACAACTCAATATTGAAATAGATGTCGGACTTCATAGAGGAGGCTACGCTGATTTAGCAGCCTTGAAAAAAGCTTTGCAATTGATTGAAGCCAACCAAGAGTACGTCACTTTTTCGGGTTTTATGGGCTACGATCCGCATGTGGTTAAAATACCCAAGATGATTATGTCGGCTGATGAAGCTTTTGAAAAAGTTAAAGACTATTATTATGCATGTATCGAACTTCTAAAAACGGAATTCCCATCCATGTACCATGAAGGACTAACCTTTAATGGTGCCGGAAGCCCAACGTTAGCCTATCATGCTAAAGGAGATTCTCCTTGTAACGATTTGGCCGCAGGATCGTGTTTGGTAAAACCTACGGATTTTGATATTGAAAGCTTAGCACAATTTGAGGCCGCCTGTTATATCGCCACGCCAATTTTAAAGCAATATGAGAATACGCAATTGCCGGGAGGAGAAAAGATGACAGGTATTTTAAACCTTTGGGATAAAAACATGGAGAACTCGTATTTTATTTATGGCGGTTCTTGGATGGCAGACTATTATGAACCACCCGGTGTAAAACCCAATAAGATTTTTGGTAAAAGTACCAATCAAGTGATGATCAATGCCTCAGATGAATCTAAGCTAGCAGTAGGCGATTTTGTGTTTTTACGACCTCACCAAAGCGAATTTGTTTTCTTACAGTTTGGAAATATTTTGGCGATGAGAAATCAGGAGATAAAAGAAGAATGGAGCTGCATTCGCAATGTTTGATAATCAGAAAAATAAAATACAATTAAAAACTTAAAAGATAAAGTTGCCGTTGTAACCGGTGCCGGTTCCGGAGTGGGAAGATCTTTGGCATTGCAATTTTCCAAAGAAGGATGTCGCCTTGCCTTAAATGATTATGATGAAAACGCACTGAAAGAAACCGTTCAGCTTTTAGATAGACAAGAAAGTGTAATCGCCGATTGCTTTGATGTCTCAAATTATGAAAGTTTTGAAGCCTTCGCCAAAAAGACGTTAGAGGTTTATGATCATCAAGTAGATATTGTGGTGAATAATGCCGGCGTTAATCTTGTTCGATTGAATTTTGAAGAAACGACAATGGAACAGTTTCATTGGATCATGAATATCAATTTTTGGGGCGTTATATATGGATGTAAATTGTTTTTACCCGCTTTGCAAAAGAGACAGGAAGCAAGTTTAGTTAACCTCTCTAGCGTGCAAGGTTTTGTAGGAGCACCACAACAAACTGCCTATACTGCCACAAAATTTGCGGTTCGAGGATTTACCGAGTCATTAAGAATGGAGCTATTGAATTCGAACGTTACAGTATGTTGCGTTCATCCCGGCGGCATAAAAACCAATATCATCAAAAATGCTCGCGGTTTAGATGAAAATATGGATGCTCAAGAAAGAGATAAAGAAATAAAAAGTATGACGCGGATCTATATGCATACACCGGAGATGGCTGCCAAAACAATCATTAACGGTATAAAAAAGAAAAAGGAACGTGTTTTAATTGGCGCCGAAGCAAAGGCCATTGAATTTGCGCAAAGACTGTTTCCCGTTAAATATGTCAACTTATCTACTAAACTGATTGAATTGAGTACTAAAAAATATTAGATTATATTTTACTGTATTGATGATGGTAAATCATCTCTGTTAGTGACTATCTTTAAACAGTTAGAAGTTAAAATCAATTAATGTATGCTGACTGCTTTTTGGTGGTTACATCCTCAAATGTTGGCATTTCCTCATCGAATTTGTAGAATTTTAGATGACCATCATTCACTTTCCCATTTTCAAACAGTTTTTTGTCCTCATTCATGTTTTGAGAAATTTTCCAAGGGAAACTACTTCCTTGTTTAGGAAATTCATTGATGCCTCTTTTGATGTAACCTGAATTCATGGTTGTGATAAATGGTTGAGGATTTTCAGCCAACTTTGGCTTACTCACCATTGCTGCTGTAAAATAATTTTGGTCCATGTAATTTATCAGCTGGCATAAATATTTAGAAGCAAAATCTGCTTTGATGGTCCAAGGAAAAGTGGTGTAGCCAAAAATGGCGGCAAAGTTGGGTACATCGCTCATCATCACGCCACTTTTATAAGCAATTTGATCTTTGGGATCTATTTTATTTCCATCCACATACAATTTTATACCACCGGCCAAAACCATTTTTAATCCGGTAGCGGAAACAATAATATCAGCCTTCATCACTTTACCTGATTTCAATTGGATGCCTTCTTCCGTAAAACAATCAATATGATCCGTTACCATGGAGGCTTTACCACTTGAAATCGCCTTGAAAAAATCTCCATCAGGAGCGACACACATTCTTTGCTCCATTGGATAGTATTTAGGCGTAAAATGCTTGTCTATATCATAGTCTTTGGGCAAGGCGCTTTTGATGCCATTGATGAACACCAATTTGGCTATTTGGGGATATTTCAGCGCGAAAGTAGTGGCAATTTCTCCAACTTTTATATTTTTCCATCTCGTTAGTTGGTGTGCCATTTCTACCGGCATCACTTTTGAGAGGCGATTAACGGTGTTGTCTTCTCGAGGAAGGATCACGAAGTAAGACGGAGAGCGTTGAAGCAGTTTAACATGACGAGCGCCACCATTGGCCAAAGACGGCACCAACGTTACCGCCGTAGCACCGCTGCCAATAATAATTATGTTTTTGTCTTTGTAATCTAAATCTTCCGGCCAAAATTGTGGATGAATAAACGTTCCTTTAAAATCCTTTACATTTTTATAGTCAGGAATGTATCCTTGTTGATGATCGTAGTAGCCACAGCAGCTAATGATAAAATTAGCCGTCATCTTACTTTTGTCTCCGGTCTTTTTATTTTGAGTGGTAAGCGTCCAATGCTTGTTTTCACTCGACCATTCTGCTTGCTCTACCCAAGTATTGAAAATGATCTTTTCTTTTGTTCCATCTTCTTCGATGGTTTCGGTCAAATATTTTTTAATCATTGGCGCATCTACAAATTGATTGGTACCAACCCATGGTTTGAATTCATAGCCATAGGTAGCCATATCAGAATCGGTGCGAATACCCGGATATTTGAACAAATCCCAAGTGCCTCCAATATCATTTCTGCCTTCTAAAATGGCCAACTTTTTATTTGGGCATTTTTCGTTTAAATGATGCGCGGCACAAATTCCCGAAAGCCCTGCTCCAATAATAATAACATCAAAATGTTGACCATCCATATTTACCAATTTACACCGGTAAATTAGTGTCTTAATTCAGGAAATGGGTTAACGTGGGTTAAAAAATGAATGAAAATCTACAACTTTCCGGCTCTTACTCTACTTAAAGTACCCAGTGCCATTCCCAAATAGGAAGCAATGTAAGTTAAAGGCGCGCGCTGCGCAACGATTGGACGCATTTCACAAAAGGCCTCATATCGCTCTCTTGATGAGGTGATCCGTAATAATTTGGAACGTTCCGTTACATCAGAAATACCATTACTTAATAACTGACTTAAAACATTCAAGTATCGTGGATATTTACTTAAAAAAGTAAGAAAATCCTCTTTTGAAATGGCCACTATTTCTGTTTCTTCCAATACTTGACCGGCGGCTTCTGTTGGTTGCTGATTGATTAATGAGTTATAATCTCCGATAATTTCGTTTTCGTAGAAAAACTCCATGGTATGTTCTTCTCCTTCATCATTTACATAAAAAATTCGCCCGCCTCCTTTGAGAATAAATCCGAGCACTTTAATTTGCTTTCCTTGCTCATGAATGATCTCGTTTTTTTTAAATGTAGCGAATTGGGCAACACTTGAGAGATACTCCTTTTCCTCTTCAAGTACATTAATGTATCCCGATATAAAATCAAATAAAGGTTGAATCGTTTTTGACCGATTATCCATCATTTTTAGTGTATCAACTCAAAAAAAATGTAAAAATATTGCCTACAAGATAACTATTTCAGCCATTCATTCGAATCATCTTTTGGATGATCTGTTACAAAGTCTCCTTTAAGGCATTTAGCAACTTATCAATATTTTCTTGTCGGCTAGAATGTCCCATTAAACCGATTCTCCAGATTTTACCGGCCATTACCCCTAATCCACCGCCTACTTCAATGCCGTAGTTGCGTAACAATTTGGTTCTAACGGCAGCGTCATCAATGCTGTCATTTAAGGTAATAGCATTTAATTGTGGCAATCTATATTGCTCTTCCACAAAGAATTCTAAACCTAGTGCTTCTAAACCATCTTTTAATTTTAAATGATTTTCATAGTGTCTTGTCCAAGCATGTTCAAGTCCTTCTTCTGATAAAATTACCAGTGATTCATGCAAACCATATAAAGAATTAATAGGTGCGGTGTGGTGATAAGATCTTTTTTGATTACTGCCCCAATAGCCCATTACTAAATTCAAATCCAAGAACCAGCTTTGTACTTTGGCTTTTCTATTTTTGATGGCTTCGATGGCTCTGCTACCAAAGCTTACCGGAGATAATCCAGGTGTACAAGACAAACATTTTTGACTTCCGGAATAAATAGCATCAATGCCCCATTCGTCCACTTTCAATTCTGAACCACCTAAAGAAGTTACTGCATCTACAATGGTTAAGCAGCCGTATTCGTGTGCTAAAGCTACCAAAGCTTGTGCATCAGATCGCACTCCGGTAGATGTTTCTGCGTGCACGAATGCTACTATTTTAGCATCTTTATTGTTGTCTAATGCTTCCTTTACTTTATTGAGATCAACCGGCTTTCCCCATTCATCTTGAACCATAACCGCAATGCCGCCACATCTCTCTACATTTTCTTTCATTCTTCCACCAAACACACCATTTTGGCAAACAATTACTTTGTCGCCCGGTTCTACTAAGTTGGCAAAACACATTTCCATTCCGGCAGAGCCCGGCGCAGAAACGGCCATTGTCATTTCATTTTTAGTTTGAAAAGCGTATTGTAACAACTGCTTCAGTTCATCCATCATACTAACAAAATCAGGATCAAGATGCCCCAATGTAGGTCGAGCCATAGCGTCTAATATTCTTTGAGGAACGTCAGATGGTCCTGGGCCTAATAATGTTCTTTTACCCGGAATAAATGATTTGATAGTTGGTTTTGTGAAAGTCATACTATAAATTTTTAATGGTCTAACATCAACGTCCTCCATGGGAAACATTGATGGAATGTTAGTTATTTTAGATTATTAATCATCAACTACCTTTGAAAAATTAATTGGTAGTGTATTACTACGAATTTATGAAGTTGATTTTGCATATTCATCAAAGATAGAATAGTTAACTATTGTTTTAAACCAAATGAGTTGTAAAATTTGGAGTATAATCCAAGTCTATCGTATGACGCACTTCGGTACTGATAAAAAAGGAATTTAGTTAAATTTTATTTTGTGATAGTGACAGTCGAATTCCACTTTCTGTCATAGCTTCAAAAGTTTTTAAGTCGATTATATGGGGCAACCAATTACAAGTAACTGTTAGTATGTTATCGGCTGCTTCATTATTTTGAATAAAATCATTTGTGGTAGCAATGGGAATCGTTTCGTCTTTTTCTCCTAATACAAAATAGCTATAAGGGCTGGGGTGATTAGGTTTTTGTTGTAGGAAGATATTGTCAGTTAATCCGAAAAACAAAGCAGGATTGAATAATATGGAAGGCAATTGTAGTTCGCGAGAAAGGTAAAAGCCTAGATAACCTCCAAAAGAACTGCCTATGATAAAGTCGACTGATTCTTTCACACATTGATCTCTTAAAATATGATAGGCATCTAATTCTTCGGTGTAATTGATGTTTAAAGCCGTAACACGATGAAAGTAATTTTCCAAGATAGCTGTTTTAGCTAAATTCACTTTACTATGCAGTCCGTGAATGTATAAGCAGTTTGTATAATGTTTCGTCATTGATGAGGTTATTTCGTAAATTGCATCGAATCAAATTTAAAATTAAAATGGCAGATTTATTAAGGCAATTACAATCGCAGTTTAGCGCTAAAACAATAGACAAAATTGCAGGTCAAATAGGTGGCAATCAACAACAAACGAGTGCTGCTGTATCGGCTGCATTGCCAATGATCCTTCAAGCATTAAGTAAAAATGCGAGCAACGAAGCGGGTGCTGCTTCATTATTTAATGCTATCGCTAAAGATCATGATGGAAGTGCTTTAAGCAATCTAAGTGGTTTAATTGGTAATTTCCAAAATGGACCAGGCGCAGGTATTCTAAAACATGTTCTTGGACCAAAGCAAAATACTGCCGAAACTATTGTTAGTCAATCTAGTGGATTAAATTCACAAGCGACATCCCAATTGCTACAAATTTTAGCTCCAATTGTAATGGGACAATTAGGAAAGCAGAAGCAAAAAAGCGGTTTAGATGTTGGTGGGTTAGCCAATTTATTAATGAACAATACGGTTAAACAGCAAAAGAAAGCTCCTCAAGCAGCTAGTTTCTTGAATCAATTTTTAGATCAAGATGGTGATGGGAATATTAAGGATGACCTAACGAATATGGGCATAAAAGCTCTAAGCGGATATTTTAGAAGAAAATAAAATCTAAAAATAACTAGTAAAAGGTCGGAAATAGTTTCCGACCTTTTTTATTTTGCAGCATAACAAATGGCTTCTTTGGTAAATAATCATTTTTTTAGAATAGTTAAGCATCGTTTTACACAACGATTTTTAATCGCTGCATTAATATTTATTATAGCTATTGCTTCCGGTATTATTGGTTATATATTTATAGAAGGCTATACATTAACAGAGGCTTTTTACATGACAATCATTACCATATCAACTGTTGGATATGGAGAAATTAGACCTTTGTCTGCCGCAGGAAAAACATTTACTTCTTTTTTAATTATTTTCAATATTGGAGCAGTAGCTTATGCTATTAGCGTAGTAAGTTCATTTATTATAGAAGGAGATTTTAAAACACTTTTTAAAGAGACTCAAATGGAAAAGGTTATTGAAAATCTAAAAGATCATGTAATTATTTGTGGTTATGGTAGATTAGGAAAAGTTGTTTGCGCTGATATTGCCAAAAGTGGTAAATCTATTCTAATTGTAGAAAAAGACGACGAATTGATAGAAGAGTTAAAAAGTAAAGGGATATTATATTTTCAAGGCGATGCCACTCAAGACGAAACCATTAAAAAAATTGGTATTGAACGAGCCGATACTATTATTACGACGTTACACTCCGATGCTGCCAATGTATTTATTGTATTAGCCGCTAGGGAGTTAAATAATACGGCTAAGATTATCAGTCGTGCTTCAGAAGAAGCGAATGTGAGTAAATTGAAACGAGCCGGAGCCAATAATATCATTATTCCAGAAGATATTGGTGGCGCTTATATGGCGGCTATTGTCGGTGGTAAAGAAAATATATCTATGAGTAAGTGGGGATATTAGTAATACAAAAAAACAAATCAAAATAAATAAATTTGAGAACCTCACCTTCGTCAGGATTTGTTTGACTTTAGTATTCTATGCGCTATTCGCTTTTGAAATACAGTCTCACTAAAAAAGCGAATAACCTCTTCGATTATTCGCTTCCAAATTACTACTAAAAAATCCTATTACTTTATTTGCGAACCTGTAATGCATTAGTTGTAGCAGATTCCTCTATAACAGGGGCTGTTGCTACTAATGTTTCTTTTTGAACTTCTATTTCTTCTTCAATTACATTTTGTGAAGTCATTTCTTTCTTAATCTCTTGATTAATGAATGCTAATTTATAGATATCATCGGCACCCATTCCTCCTTCTCTATCTGATGAAAAATAGCCATCTGTGAAATTTTTATCTACGTAAATACTAAAGTCATTGGAAGGTGTGTTCACCGGACTTCCCATATTCTCAGGAGATTGCCATTGGTTGTCTGAAAATTGAGTGACAAAAATATCCATCCCTCCAAAACCTTTATGACCGTTACTTGAAAAGAATAGCATTCCTGAATCATGAATAAATGGAAACAACTCATTTTCAGCGGTATTGATTTCCGGACCTAAATTTACCGGCTTTGACCACTTATTATCCACCAAGTGAGACACATATAAATCCATTCCTCCGTATCCGCCAGGCATATCACT
Source organism: Chitinophagales bacterium (assembly GCA_041393015.1). Taxonomy (GTDB): domain Bacteria; phylum Bacteroidota; class Bacteroidia; order Chitinophagales; family JADIYW01; genus JAGQYH01. Next base: position 152,893 of record JAWKKV010000001.1, read on the forward strand.
GGCAAAAAACAAAGTCTTACCATTTTTACTTAATGAAGGATGAGTACATGAATATTTTTTATTTCTTAGAATTTTAACTGGAGCGACTTTCCATTTATCTCCTTTATTAGAAGCTTCATAAATGATCATAGTTCTTTGAACCGTTGCTGCTTTTAAGTTATAATCTGCTTTATTGTTTTCCGCAGTATAATAAAACTTATCTCCTACTACTTGGGTAGCGTGACCAATATTTTCTTTTGCTCTTAACGTTTCTAGTGGTGAAACTTGTCTATATTTTTTAGTTTCATCGTAGGTATAAATATCATATGAATTGTCTCCTATAAACTCATTTCTATCTGAAAATTGATTTCTATTCGTGGTAAAACTCAATTGATTAAACCATTTATTGACACCAAATTCAGAGTGCTTAGAATTCAAAGCAACTTCATTTTCAACTGTAATAAGAATATCTTCGGATAAAATAGATGCCCGTTGGGCATAGTTTTGCAGTGTACACGATAGTAGAACTACCGCCATAATTAGGGCTCTCATGTTAGGGTTTTTATGTAATTAAATTATTAAAGGGTATATTAAAGCTATACCATTTTTTGCATTATGTCAACTCATTATCGTTGGAGAGCACATATTTTTTATAATAGGTTACAATGAGTGTTGTGATGGGTAAAGCGATGATCATTCCTAAAATCCCCATTAAGCTTCCCCAAATAGCAATGGAAAGTAACATTATAGCAGGATTCATGCCGGTAACTTCTTTCATAAAAATAGGCACTAATACCGCATCTTCTAAAATTTGAACCAAAAGAAAAATGCCTAGTACAATGACCAATGGTATCCAAAATGGTTGACCACTTTCTACCGACATTAAACCAGCACTAAGCAAACAAGGTATTAATCCTAGATTCTGTAAGTAAGGAATATAGTTTAGAATCCCGACTAAAAAAGCCAAAACAGTAGCTAAAGGCAAACCTAAAATATTAAATGCAATGGCAAACAGTACTATATTGATGATAACAATAATGGTCTTTTGACGAAAATATCCCATCATATTATGACTGAATTCTTCTACAAATTCAACTGTTTGATCTCTTACTTTCTCTGGTACAAATAGATGCCATTTATCTCTAAACTGCGCATAATCTTGTAATATAAAAACGAGATATAAGAGCACTGCGATTAAGCCTATAAAACCAACTAGAATACCAAATACATTGGTTACAGAAGCCCACAATCCTGGTAGTGCTTTTTGTATTATTGGGCCCAAATTTTCATAAGTAAAATAAGATTGAACTTCTTCACTATTAATAAAATTTAAAAGCCTCATTCTCAATCTTTCCGGAATAAAACTTCCAGAGAACAAACTGTCTTTGTGCTCTTGAAATATGGTGCTAAATCTTTCAACCTCATGGATAATATTGGGAATGATGATGGCAAGGAAACCCGCATAAAGTCCAAGTATTAGTAAAAAGGTAAGTCCTAATGCTATGCCTCGTTTGTTTTTTACTCGCTTCTGAATGAAAGAAACGATAGGATCTAACAAGTAAGCTAAAACTAATGCTAAAACAAATGGTAGTAGAACATCACTTAATCTGTTCAATAATACTACAAGACCCCAACCTATTAATCCATAGATAAATAGACGTATGGTTCTATCGACTGTAAACTCCTTTTGAAATAGCTTTTCCATTACTGCAAATTAGTAAATTTTTAATTAGACAAAGGAGTCAAGATATAAGACAAAAGATAAAAAAAAGATCTTCCTTTCGGAAGACCCTTTCATATCCTTTTAATTTCTAAAAAATTCCAATTATAAATAGGAAAAAATATCTCCTATTTCAAATGTTGCTTCTTGCTCTTTTCTAATACTCTCTTGGTACTTAAACCATTTTTTCTCCTTTCTATTCTTCAAAGTTTCTGTTAGCTCTGTTTCAAATTTATCGTGATATACTTTTGATTGATCGCGAACCATTTTCACTTGGTCTTTAAAATCTGATCTAGCATCCCACAAAAGTTTAAAATCTTTATTACTGAATATGCTTTTCATATCAGAACCTAGTTTTATTAAAATTCCTAAGTTCTCTCCTTTCAGTTGTTCGATGTTGGAATTATAACTATCAATCAAACCTCCAATTTCGCTTTTTTGTGATGCCTTTCTAATTTTTAGTTTTTTAAAGACCTCATCCTTATCGTATAATTTTAGACCGGCAATGGTTGCGGGATCTAATTTATCTTTTACATTTTCTAATTTCTCCGGCATTGAAGTACCTTGAGCATGGATAGTAGTTGATACTGTAAGAACTGCTATCATCAATAATACATATCTCATAATTCTTAAGTTTTGTTATAAGTATACTATACAATTTCGTGCCAAAAATATTTTAGGTATCAAATTGCTAAAAATGAGCCGCCTAATTAATTGTTAAAAATTATAGCTTTAAAGTACTTAGAAAAACTTAAAATCTCTTCCCGGATAATAAGCTTGATCCGCTAGATCCTCTTCAATTCTCAATAATTGATTGTATTTAGCCATTCTATCAGATCGAGATGCAGAACCTGTTTTTATTTGCCCCGTATTTAAAGCTACGGCTAAATCAGCAATGGTATTGTCTTCAGTTTCTCCAGAACGGTGAGACATTACACTAGTGTAAGAATTACGAGTTGCTAACGAAACGGCTTTCACGGTTTCTGATAATGAACCAATTTGATTTACTTTAACCAAAATAGAATTAGCCACGCCTTGGGAAATTCCTTTAGAAAGAAAATCAACGTTTGTTACAAATAAATCATCGCCTACTAATTGACATTTCTTACCTAACGTATCGGTTAAGGTCTTCCAACCAGCCCAATCATTTTCATCTAATCCATCCTCAATTGAAATGATAGGATATTTATCTACCCATGTATTCCAATAAGCTGTCATTTCTTCTGCCGACAATTCTCTATTATCAGATTTATGGAAAACATACTTTCCTTTTTTCTTATCGTAAAATTCTGAAGAAGCAGCATCCATTGCAATATGAATTTGTTCTCCCGGTTTATAACCTGCTGTTTCAATAGCTTTTAAAACCGTTTCAATTGCTTCTTCATTTGATTTGATGTTGGGAGCAAAACCACCTTCATCGCCAACATTGGTTGAATATCCTTTACTGTGTAATACTTTTTTCAAATGATGAAATACCTCAACACCCATTCGCAGTGCTTCAGAAAAAGTATCTGCTCCTACCGGAACAATCATGAATTCTTGAAAATCAATGCTATTGTCAGCATGAGATCCACCATTTAAAATATTCATCAAAGGAATTGGCAAAGTTCTAGCATTCACTCCTCCAACATATCTGTATAATGGCAATCCTAATTCCATCGCTGCGGCATGTGCTGCGGCAAGTGAAACAGATAAAATCGCATTGGCACCCAATTTCGACTTGTTCTTCGTTCCATCAATTTCCAGCATAATGCTATCCAAGTTCAATTGATTGGTTACTTCTTCACCAATTAATGCTTCAGCTATGGTTTCTTTTACATTTTGAACAGCATGCATAACGCCTTTCCCCATATATATGTCGCCACCATCTCTTAACTCTACTGCCTCATGTTCACCTGTACTTGCGCCAGACGGAACTGCTGCTCTACCAAAAAATCCAGCTTCTGTAAATACTTCAGCTTCTACTGTTGGGTTTCCTCTTGAATCTAAAATTTGACGGGCGTGTATATTAGTTATGATGCTCATGCTTGATGTATTTTATTACGAATGTATTGATTTGTAGATTATTTAACTGCTTTTATAGACTGAATGAATTGATCAAAAAGGTATCTAGAATCATGCGGTCCAGGAGCAGCCTCCGGATGAAACTGAACTGAAAAAGCATTCTTGTTTTTTACTTTAAGTCCTTCTACCGTTTCATCATTTAAATTGATATGGGTTAGATCTGCATTACCGGATTTCTTTAAATCTTCTACCGAAACTGAAAATCCATGATTTTGAGTGGTTACTTCACATAAGCCGGTTTTAAGATTCTTTACCGGATGATTACAACCTCTGTGTCCATGGTGCATTTTATAAGTAGGGATTTCAATAGCTCTTGCAATAATCTGATGTCCTAAACAAATTCCAAATAAAGGTTCGTCTTTGGCTAAAATTTCTTTAACGGTTTCCACTGCATAATCCATTGCTGCAGGATCACCAGGACCATTAGAGATAAAGTATCCATCTGGATTCCATGAATCCATTTCAGTAAATTTTGTTTTAGCAGGATAAACTTTTAAATAGCAACCTCGAGCTGCTAAATTTCTTAAGATATTTCTTTTTACCCCCAAATCTAAAACTGCGATTCTAATGTTGGCATCTTCCTCCCCAATAAAATAAGGTTCTTTTGTAGTTACTTTTGAAGAGAGCTCAAGACCTTCCATTGAAGGCACTTTGCTGAGTTGTGCCTTTAGATCCTGTGTATTCATCGTTTCACTAGAAATAACCGCATTCATGGCACCTTTACTTCTTATGTGACGAACCACTGCTCGTGTATCTATACCGCTGATTCCAACTAGACCATTTTCTGTAAAATAATCTTGTATAGAAGATGTAGCTTGATGTCTAGAATAAGGATTAGTATAATTTCTACAAATTAACCCTTCAATCTGAATCCTCTCTGATTCATCTTCTTGTTTCTTAATCCCGTAATTTCCAACATGTACATTAGTGGTAACCATTAACTGACCGGAATAAGAAGGATCGGTAAAAAGCTCTTGATAACCTGTCATACCTGTGTTAAAGCAAATTTCACCAAAAGTAGTTCCTACCTTTCCGCAGGCAAATCCTTCGTAAGAAGTTCCATCTTCTAAAAGTAGTATTGCATTCTTTTCTTGAGCTAGTTCCATTGTTTATTTCGAAATTTAAATAAAAAAAGGACAGTACCGTAAAGCACTATCCTTTCTATAATTCATTATACTGTTATCATTTTACTATGCAGTAGTCTCATCTTTATTTTCATCTTCAGATTTCTCTTCTGCTACTTCTGCTTCCGCAATTGTATCTTCTACAACAGGTGCCGCTTCTTCTACTTTAGCTTTTTTCTCAGCTGCAGGAGCTGCAGTTGTTTCATCAGTAGATTTGCTCTTACCTCTTCTAGTTCTCTTCTTCTTACCAGTAGATTTAGATTTTGTATCTGTAGTATAAGTTTCGTTATAATCTACAAATTCAATTAAAGCCATTTCAGAAGCATCTCCTAATCTAGAACCAATTCTGATGATTCTAAGGTATCCACCCGGTCTGTCAGCAATTTTACCTGCTACGTTATCAAACAATTCTTGTACTGCTGATTTGTTTTGCAAATATTTGAAAACTGTTCTTCTAGAATGTGTTGTATTATCCTTTGACTTTGTAATCAATGGTTCTAAATACAATCTAAGTGCTTTTGCTTTTGCTAACGTAGTTTGAATACGTTTGTGTTCAATTAATGAACTAGCCATGTTTGACAAAAGCGCCCTTCTGTGTCCTTTCTTTCTACTTAAGTTATTTACCTTATTACCGTGTCTCATGATAGATGATCTACTTTATTCTAATTAATCTTCTAATTTAAACTTCGAAAGATCCATTCCGAAATGTAATCCTTTCTCTGTTATTAACTGCTCAATCTCTACTAAAGATTTTCTACCGAAGTTTCTGAACTTCAATAAATCGTTAGTATCATAATGAACCAATTCTGCTAAGCTACCAATTTTGGCTGCTTTCAAACAGTTGTAAGCTCTTACTGAAAGTTCTAAATCCTCTAAAGGAGTTTTTAAAATCTTTCTCATGTGTAAAACATGCTCGTCTACAACTTCTTCTTGACTTGTTTCTTCTGTATCGAAAGTGATATTCTCATCAGAGATCAACATCAAGTGTTGAATCATGATCTTAGCTGCTTCTTTAATTGCTTCTTCCGGATGGATAGTACCATCAGTATCAATATCAATGATCAATTTCTCAAAGTCAGTTCTTTGCTCAACCCTTGTATTTTCAACTTTATACTTTACGTTTTTAATTGGCGTAAAGATAGAATCGATAGCAATTACACCTAATAATCCTTCTTCAGTCACTTGCTCATCAGCAGGAACATAACCTCTTCCTTTACCGATAGACAATTCTACTTCTAAATGAACATTAGATTCCATGTTACAAATCACTAATTCAGGATTCGTGATTTCAAAAGTGTTGGTATGTGCTTCAATATCACCAGCTACGAATTTGTCTTTTCCTTTAATAGAAAGAAAAATCTTCTCTGGTCCTACTTCTTCGTCTTCAATAATTTTTTTGAATCTTACTTGCTTCAAATTCAAAATAATTTCCGTTACGTCTTCAATTACTCCTTCAATTGTTGAGAATTCGTGTTCAACACCCGAAATTTTAATTGCTGTAATTGCATGTCCCTCTAAAGATGATAATAACACTCTTCTAAGTGCATTACCAACTGTTGCGCCGAAACCTGGCTCAAGAGGTGCAAATTCAAAAGTACCTTCAAAGTCAGTAGCCTTTTGTAATATAATTTTATCCGGTTTCTGGAATGCCAATAATGCCATTACTTATCTTTTTTAAGAATTTTAAAAATTACTTAGAATACAATTCTACTATTAACTGCTCCTTGATGTTTTCAGGAATCTGCTCTCTTTCAGGTATCTCTAAATATTTACCTTCTAATTTTTGAGCATCAAACTCTAACCAAGGATATTGACTTTTTCTTGAAGCACCTGAAGTCTCAACAATCATTTCCATTGCCTTTGACTTTTCTCTTACTCCTACAACATCTCCCACTTTAAGAGACATTGATGGCACATTAGAAATTTGTCCATTTACAGTAATATGCTTGTGTGTTACCAATTGACGAGCAGCTCTTCGAGTAGGAGCGATTCCTAATCTAAATACTGTATTGTCTAATCGTAACTCTAGCAATTGCAAAAGAATAGATCCAGTTACACCACTTTGTCTAGAAGCTTCTTTAAATAAGTTCAAGAATTGCTTTTCAAGTAATCCGTAAGTATACTTAGCTACTTGCTTTTCCTTTAATTGATTAGCGTATTCAGACTTATTCTTTTTTCTTCTATTGTTACCGTGTTGTCCCGGTCCGTATTTTCTTTTTTCATAAGCCTTATCGTAACCAAAAATTGGTTCACCGAATGATCTTGCTTTCTTAGTTCTTGGTCCTCTATATCTTGCCATTATATTATAGCTTTATCTTAGTTTATTAAACTCTTCTTCTTTTTGGTGGTCTGCAACCGTTGTGTGGTACTGGTGTAATATCTTTAATTACACTTACTTCAATACCAGCATTGTTAATTGTTCTAATAGCAGATTCTCTTCCTGCTCCAGGACCTTTAACAAACACTTCTACTCTTCTTAGACCAGCGTCATAAGCTTTTTGAGAAGCATCTTGTGCAGCTACTTGTGCTGCATAAGGAGTACTTTTCTTTGAGCCTCTAAATCCGTTTTTACCGGCGCTACTCCAAGAGATCACATGACCTTCTTTATTAGCCAATGTAATAATGATATTGTTGAAACTTGCTTGGATAAATGCTTTACCTTCCGCTTCAACTTTTACTACACGTTTTTTAACTTTCTTCTTCGTTGCCATCAACTATACTTTTGTTGTACTATTTATTATTTAGTTGCTTTCTTTTTACCTGCAACAGTTTTCTTTCTACCTTTTCTAGTTCTTGCATTAGTAGAAGTTCTTTGTCCTCTTACCGGCAAACCCTTTCTATGTCTAATACCTCTATAGCTTCCAATATCTTGAAGTCTTTTGATGTTTAGCTGAACTTCAGAACGTAAAGCTCCTTCTACCTTCATCTCATTACTAATGATATTTCTGATAGCAGTAACTTCATCATCATCCCAATCATTCACTTTTTTATCGTGATCTACACCTGCTTTGTCTAAAATTCTTTTAGCAACTGTATTTCCAATACCATAAATATAAGTAAGGGCAATGCAGCCTCTTTTATGTTTTGGAAGATCAACACCTGTTATTCTAGCCATATCTTAACCTTGTCTTTGTTTGAATTTTGGATTCTTCTTATTAATTACGTAAATCACTCCTTTACGTTTTACTATTTTGCAATCTGCACTTCTTTTCTTCACTGATGCTCTAACTTTCATCTCTTCAAGAATTTATGATTTGTATCTAAATGTTATTCTTCCTCTTGACAGATCATAAGGTGACATTTCTACTGACACTTTATCTCCAGGCAATATCTTGATATAATGCATTCTCATTTTACCAGATATTGTAGCCACTATCTCATGTTCGTTCTCTAATTTCACTCTAAACATAGCGTTTGAGAGTGCTTCAGTGATCGTTCCGTCAAGCTTTAATAGTTCCTGTTTGGCCATTCAATTTTTTTGGACTGCAAATATCGCTTTTTTTATTTGAAATTTTGAATTTCAGGATTCTTTTTTATAGCTTCCCTTATGTATTCATGATTTGATAATATCTCAGCTTTCCCTTTACGTACTGCTATTGTATGTTCAAAGTGTGCTGAGGGTTTTTTATCTGCTGTCACAATCGTAAATCCATCACTTCCCTTCATTACACGCTGCGTTCCCATATTGATCATTGGTTCAATTGCGATCACTAAACCTTCTTTCAACTTCAATCCACGGCCTCTTTTACCATAATTAGGTACTTGAGGCTCTTCGTGCAATGTTCTACCGATACCATGACCTACTAAATCCCTTACTACACCGTATCCATTCAGTTTTTCTGTATGATACTGGATAGCATGTCCGATATCTCCTAATCTATTTCCAACTACAGCTTGCTCGATTCCTTTGTATAAAGATTCATCTGTAATTTGTAATAACTTAAGTATTTCTTCACTTACCTCACCAACTGCATAGGTAAAAGCAGAGTCACCATAAAAATCATTTTTAAGAACGCCACAATCAACAGAAATCACATCTCCTTCTTGAACTTCTCTATCAGAAGGAAAACCGTGTACTACTTCTTCATTGATCGATATACATAAGGTAGCTGGAAAATCATACAATCCTTTGAAACCAGGAATGCCTCCATTATCCAAAATATATTCTTCTGCTACTTTATCTAGAATTTTTGTTTTTACTCCCGGCTTGATTAACACTGCAACTTCTGCATGTGCTCGACAAACCATTAGAGAACTCTCTTTAATTAGCTCAATTTCCTCGTCAGTCTTATAGTAGATCTCATTACTACGCATGACAATTATACTGTTGCACCAATTGAAGATCTTCCTTTGATCTTAGATCCTGATTTGGTTAAACCATCATAATGTCTCATCAATAAATGGCTTTCAATTTGTTGTAAAGTATCCAATACAACCGCTACCATAATTAATAACGATGTTCCTCCAAAGAAATGCGCAAATTGTTGGTTGATACCAAACATAATTGCAAATGCTGGAAGTATAGCAACAAACGCTAAGAATATTGATCCAGGCAATGTAATTCTTGACATGATAGTATCAATAAATTCAGCTGTCTTTTTACCCGGCTTAACCCCAGGAATAAATCCATTATTTCTTTTTAAATCATCCGCCATTTGCACTGGATTAACGATTAATGCTGTATAGAAATATGTAAACAACATTACCATTAAGAACATCAAGATGTTATACGGCCAAGATGTAAAATCTGAAAACTGTGCTAATAATCCACCACCTTCAAGTCTATTAGGCATGGCTTGAGCAATAGTTCCAGGAATAAATAAAAACGCTTGAGCAAAGATAATTGGCATTACACCAGAAATATTCACCTTTAAAGGAATATAATTTCTTACACCACCATATTGTTTATTCCCTACAATTCTCTTAGCATATTGTACCGGAATTTTACGTGTTCCTTGTACTAGTAAGATGGTAGCCATTACAATTAATCCTAACAATAGCATTTCAATGATAAAGAAAATCATACCACCTGCATTACCCGCTAATCTAGAGTTAAACTCTGCTACTAAAGCACCCGGTAAAGTGGCAATAATACCTGCCATAATTAATAATGAAATACCATTACCAATTCCTCTATCTGTAATCTTTTCTCCTAACCACATACAGAATACTGTACCTGCAGTAAGAATAATAGTTGTAGATGCCCAGAATAAAGTTGGATTGATTAGAATATCGCCTCCAGAAATAAAAGAAAGGAATTTTACATAAGCTGACGCTTGAACGGCAGTAATAACAACTGTAAGTCCTCTGGTAATTTGGTTCATTCTTCTTCTACCACTTTCTCCTTCACGCTGCATTTTTTGGAAATAAGGCACTGCCAATCCCAATAATTGCATAACGATTGATGCAGAGATATAAGGCATAATACCTAATGCAAAAACAGAAGCTCTGTTAAAAGCTCCTCCTGCAAACATATTAATGATACCTAAAATACCTTGATTACCGGATGTGTTATCCAATACTGCAGGATCAATTCCTGGTAATACTACGAAAGAACCTACCCTGTAAATAAGGATAAGACCTAAGGTGAATAGAATTCTATCCCTAAGGTCTTTTATCTTCCAAATATTTCCTAATGTTTCTATTAGCTTATTCATTCCAAATTTTAGATAAGGTTAGTACTTCCTCCTGCACCTTCAATAGCTGCCTTAGCTTTATCACTAAAAGCATGAGCTTGCACAGTTAAAGCAGTTGTAAGATTTCCGTTAGCTAGAATTTTAACTAATTCAGATTTTTTTACAAGATTCAATTTTCTAAATGTTTCAAAATCAAATGTAGAAACATTGTTTTTATCGGCCAATTCTTGTAATTGACTTAAGTTGAAAACTCTGTACTCAACTCTAAATGGATTTGTAAAACCTCTTTTAGGAATTCTTCTTTGAAGTGGCATTTGACCACCTTCAAATCCCTTTTTCTTGCTGTAACCAGATCTTGATTGTGCACCTTTATGACCTCTAGTGGAAGTTCCACCTCTACCAGATCCTTCACCACGTGCGATCCTTTTTCTATTTTTCGTTGCCCCTTTTGCAGGCTTTAAATTTGATAAGTCCATGATTATATCTCTTCTACTGTAATCAAATGCATTACTTTCTCTACCATTCCTAGAATTTGTGGGCTAGCTTCGTGTTCTACAGATGCATTTACCTTTCTTAATCCTAGTGCCTTAACCGTATCCTTCTGTCTTTTAGAACGATCGATGGTACTTTTTACTTGGGTTATTTTAATTCTTGCCATATCTCTTACCCGTTAAAAACTTTGCTTAAACTAATTCTTCTTTCTTTGGCTACTGTAAATGGATCTCTTAATAACTGTAACGCTCTTACAGAAGCTTTCACTACGTTGTGAGGGTTAGAAGATCCTAGTGATTTAGCTAGTACGTTATGAATGCCCGCACTTTCTAATACTGCACGCATAGCACCACCAGCGATTACTCCTGTACCATTTGTAGCAGGCTTAATAAATACTCTTCCTCCATCAAATTTTGCTAATTGCTCATGAGGAATAGTATCATTAATGATAGGAACCTTCACTAAGTTTTTCTTAGCATCATCAATACCTTTGGTAATTGCTTCAGTTACTTCTCTAGCTTTACCCATTCCGTAACCTACAGTACCATTTTCGTCGCCTACTACTACAAGTGCAGAAAAACTAAAAGTTCTACCCCCTTTTGTAACCTTAGCCACTCTTTGGATGTTGACAACGGTTTCTTTCAATTCCATTTCGCTGGCCTTAATTCTAGGTGCTTTTGACATATCTTTTTATTTACTATTGTTAGTTTTCAGTTGTTTGCTTAAAATACCAATCCGGCTTCTCTTGCTCCCTCTGCTAATGCTTTTACTCTTCCATGATATAAGTTTCCACCTCTATCAAATACAACTGTTTCAATATTAATGGCTTTAGATTTCTCAGCAATAGCTTTCCCTACTTCCTTTGAAACTTCAGACTTATTCTTACCCTCTTTAGCTATACTTAAAGAGGAAGCAGCTGCTAAAGTATTTCCACTAATATCATCGATTAATTGCACATAGATTTCGTTATTACTTCTATATACAGACAATCTAGGTCTTTCAGCAGTACCAGAAACTTTACTTCTGATGCTCTTTCTTATTCTCTGACGTCTTGCTAATTTCTGACTAATTTTTGCCATGACTTTTATTTTAAAATTCCATCCCGAAGTTTCGGAATTACTTCTTTATTTATTATTTAGCTGCAGTCTTACCTGCTTTTCTTCTTAATTCTTCGCCAACAAACTTGATACCTTTTCCTTTGTATGGTTCAGGTTTTCTCATTGATCTAATTTTAGCAGCTACTTGACCTACTAATTGCTTATCCATACTTTCCAAAATTACTCTTGGTGGCTTACCTTTTTGAGTATCAGTAGTTAACTTTACTTCATTAGGTAAGGCAATAAAAATAGGATGTGAGTAACCTACTGCCAATTCTAATAATTGACCTTCGTTACTGGCTCTATATCCAACCCCAACTAATTCTAGCTCTAGCTTGAAACCTTCACTAACGCCAACTACCATATTGCTGATTAATGATCTTGTAAGACCATGTAAAGCTTTATGACGTTTTTGCTCTGTAGGTCTTTCTACTACAATCTGTCCATCTTCAACACTGATTTTTAAATCACTATCGAATTTTTGCTCTAAAGAACCTTTTGGTCCTTTAACAGTAATGACATTATTGTCGGCTACCTTTAGTTCTACGCCTTGCGGCAATGCTATGGGTAATTTTCCAATTCTTGACATCTTTCTTAATTTTTAGGATACGTAACACAAAACTTCACCGCCAACATTCATTTCCTTGGCTTGTTTATTGGTCATCACTCCTTTAGAAGTAGAAAGGATTGCAATACCCAATCCGTTTTTTACTCTTGGAAGATCATCTACACCAACATATTTTCTCAAACCTGGCTTACTCGCTCTAATTAGCTCTCTTATTACCGGCTTACCGCTAGTATATTTTAAAGCTATTCTAATAGTTCCTTGAGGACCATTATCATCTTCATATTTATATTGAAGAATATAACCTTGATCGTGTAATATTTCGGTTAACTCCTTTTTTAATTTAGAAGAAGGAATATCTACGATCTTATGGCCAGCTTTCATGCCATTTCTGATTCTTGTTAAGTAATCTGCTATTGTATCCGTTACCATTTTTTTAGTATTTAGAATCGAGTAGTTAGTATTGTTTTAATACTCTTGCTCAACCTTTATTTTTACCAACTTGCTTTTGTTACACCTGGAATTTTACCATTTAAGGCTAATTCTCTGAATTTAATTCTTGAAATTCCAAAGTATCTCATGTATCCTCTTGGTCTTCCAGTTAATCTACATCTGTTTCTTACTCTAATAGGAGAAGCATTTTTTGGAAGTTTATCTAATTCCTCCCAATTTCCTTCAGCCTTTAATTGAGCTCTTTTTTCGGCATATTTTGCTACCATTTTAGCTCTTTTGCGATCTCTCGCTTTCATTGATTCCTTAGCCATTTATCTAATTTTTTTTCTTAAATGGTAATCCTAAAAGAGATAATAAGGCATGAGCTTCTTCGTCTGTTCTTGCTGTTGTTACAAACGTAATATCCATACCGTTGATCTTATTGATCTTATCAATATCAATCTCAGGAAAAATAATTTGTTCTGTTATACCTAATGTATAGTTTCCTCTACCGTCAAAGGCTTTATCGCTAATTCCTCTAAAGTCACGCACTTGTGGTAACGCTACAGAAATTAATCTATCTAAGAATTCATACATTTGAGCGCCTCGTAGATTTACTTTGGCACCAATTGGCATTCCTTCTCTTAATTTAAAGTTTGAGATAGATGTTTTTGCAATAGTAGGCACAGCTTTTTGACCTGCAATAGCTGTCATTTCTTGAACAGCATTGTCAACTAACTTTTTATCGCCTACGGCAGCTCCAACCCCTTGGTTAATAACTATTTTAACCAATTTAGGTGCTCTCATTGGAGTAGAAAAACTAAATTTCTCTATCAACGCAGGAGCAACTTCCTCTTTATACTTTGTCTTCAGTCGTGGTACGTAACTCATTACTTAATTGTTTCTTGTGTCTTTTTTGAATATCGCACTACCTTACCATCTTCTACTCTTTTGCCAACTTTGGTAGGTGTACCACCTACTAATAGCATTACATTAGAAATGTGAATAGGCGCTTCTTTCTTGATGATTCCTCCATCAGGATTTTCAGCATTTGGCTTAGTATGTCTAGAGATGATGTTTACACCTTCTACTATCACTTGGTTTTTTTCAGCATATACCGCTAAAACTCTCCCTTCTTTAGGATCTTCTTTAGTGTGTTTGTCGGCTCCTGCAATTACACGAACCATATCACCTTTTTTGATCTTCAATTTAGGTCTAAACCTTTTTTGTTGATTTTGCTTGCTCATAACTATATTACTTCAGGTGCTAATGAAACAATCTTCATGTACTCTCTCTCTCTCAATTCTCTCGCTACAGGTCCAAAGATCCTAGTACCTCTTGGTTCATCGTTAGCATTTAATATTACCACTGCATTGTCGTCGAAACGGATATAAGATCCATCAGTTCTTCTGATTTCCTTTTTAGTTCTTACGATAACTGCTTTTACTACTTGCTTTTTCTTCACGCCACCACCTGGAGACGCTTCTTTAACAGAAGCAACAATCTTGTCACCGATAGAAGCATATCTTCTACCTGAACCTCCTAATACTCTAATACAAAGTACTTCTCTGGCTCCGCTGTTATCAGCTACTTTTAATCTTGATTCTTGCTGTATCATCTTATTTAGCTCTTTCTAAAATTTCAACTAATCTCCATCTCTTTAATTTACTTAAAGGTCGAGTTTCCATGATTCGTACAGTGTCACCAGCATTGCATTCATTTTTCTCATCATGAGCAATCAATTTCTTTGATTTTTTCATGAACTTACCATATACTGGATGCTTTACCTTTCTAACAACAGATACGGCAATAGATTTGTCCATGCTATTACTTGTGACAACACCTACTCTAGATTTTCTAAAATTCCTTTCCATCATGTTATATTTATTTGCTCTCTTCTAATTCTCGTTTTCTTAATTCGGTCATTAAGCGAGCAATTTGTTTTTTTAGTTTTTTCAATTGCGTACCATCTTCAACAGGTGAAACGGCATGATTAAATCTCATTTTACCTAATTGAGCTTTCGCTTCTTCCAATTGCTCATTGATATCATCATTTGTCAATTGTACTATTTCGTCGTATTTGGTATTTGCCATTATCGTTCTTTTTTATTCTCCGTCGTAATCTCTTCTTACCACTATTTTAGTCTTAACAGGCAATTTTTGTGCTGCTAATCTTAAAGCTTCTTTAGCTAGTTCTAATGGCACTCCTTCCATTTCAAACATTATTCTTCCAGGCTTAATAACAGCTACCCAATGAGATAGTGCTCCTTTACCTTTACCCATCCTTACTTCAGCAGGTTTGCTAGTGATTGGTTTATCAGGAAAAATGTTGATCCAGACTTTACCCTCTCTCTTCATTTTTCTAGTCATTGCAATCCTTGCAGCCTCAATCTGTCTATTGGTAATCCAGGCTTCTTCTAAAGTTTTTAATCCAAAAGATCCAAACGCTAATCTGTTTCCTCTTTGCGATAAACCTTTAATTTTACCTTTCTGCTGCTTTCTAAATTTTGTTCTTTTTGGTTGTAACATTTTACCTTATTTCTTAATTGTCCAACTTACTTATCTTCTCTTACTTCCTCCAGAAGGTCTTCTTCTACCTTTCTTGCCTTGTTTCTCTTCTGCTCCAAAGTTTGGAGAAAGATCTCTCTTGCCAAATACTTCACCTTTACAGATCCATACTTTTACACCGATTAATCCATATACTGTTTTTGCTTCTTTTAAAGCGTAATCAATATCTGCTCTAAATGTATGTAACGGCGTTCTTCCTTGCTTATATTCTTCTGATCTCGCCATCTCAGCACCTGATAATCTACCAGAAACTTTAACTTTGATACCTTCTACTCCCATTCTCATGGCAGAACTAATAGCCATTTTAACTGCTCTTCTAAAGTTTACTCTACCTTCTAATTGCTTAGCAATAGATTCTGCAACGATAGCTGCATCAACTTCAGGTCTTCTAATTTCGATGATATTGATTTGAACATCTTTTTGAGAAAGCTTTTTAATCTCTTCTCTCAATCTGTCAACTTCTCCACCACCTTTCCCGATGATAATACCCGGTCTAGAAGTGTGCATTGAAATTGTAATTCTATTTAAAGTTCTTTCAATAACAATTTTAGAAATTCCACCTTTATTGATACGAGCCTCTAAATACTTACGTATTTTTTGATCTTCTACCAATTTGTCAGCGAAATCTGAACCACCGTACCAGTTAGAATCCCATCCTCTGATGATTCCTAACCTATTGCCAATTGGGTTTGTCTTTTGTCCCATTAATTATCGTTTTCTTCTGTTACAGTAATTTGATCTTCCGCTTGCAATGTTTTACTTGCAACCACAAGCGTTACATGATTAGATCTTTTTCTAATTCTAGTTGCTCTTCCTTGTGGAGCAGGTCGAAATCTTTTTAAAGTTCTACCTGGATTTACAAAAGCTTCTTTTACATAAAGATCACTGCTTGCAGGATCTAATTCGTGCTTTTGCTCCCAATTATTGATTGCATTTAACAATAGCTTTTCAACTCTGATTGAAGCTTCTTTTTTCATGAACTTCAATGTGTTTAAAGCTTTATATACTTCCACTCCTCTGATAGTATCAACTACTAATCTCATCTTACGAGGAGAAGTTGGACAGTTATTTAATTTAGCTACAGCTTCCATTTTCTTATCTCTTTAACGATTAACGTTTTTTACCTCCGTGACCTCTAAAGTTTCTAGTCGGCGAAAATTCACCCAATTTATGACCTACCATGTTTTCTGTTACATAAACAGGAATAAATTTGTTTCCGTTATGTACTGCCACAGTATGTCCAACAAAGTCAGGCGTAATTAATGATGCTCTTGACCATGTTTTAACAACTTGTTTTTTACCTGATTGATTTAAAACATCAATCTTTTGTATCAACTTATATGATACGTATGGCCCTTTTTTAAGTGATCTTGCCATTATTTCTTCCTTTTACTAATGATTAATTTATCTGAGTACTTGTGTGCGCTTCTAGTCTTTTGACCTTTAGAGAAGATACCTGTTCTTGATCTTGGGTGACCTCCTGAAGATTTACCTTCACCACCGCCCATAGGGTGATCCACTGGGTTCATCGCAACACCTCTTGTTCTTGGTCTAACACCTAACCATCTCTTTCTACCTGCTTTACCAAGACTTTGAAGACCATGATCAGCGTTTGATACTGAACCAATTGTTGCATAGCAAGTAGCTAAGATTTTTCTAGTTTCACCTGAAGGTAATTTTACTACCACATATTGAGATTCTTTCGCTACTAATTGACCGTAAGTTCCAGCACCTCTACAAATTGCAGCTCCTTTACCAGGGTGTAATTCGATATTGTGAATAACAGTACCTAAAGGAATTTTAGCTAAAGGCATTGCGTTTCCAACTTCCGGCTCTACTGCAGGACCAGAAATAATTTCTTGACCTACTTTAATTCCAGCTGGAGCAATGATATATCGCTTCTCACCGTCTTTGTAAAATACTAATGAAATAAATGCTGTACGGTTTGGATCATATTCAACAGTTTTTACTACTGCAGGAATACCAAATTTGTTTCTTTTGAAATCGATAATTCGGTATCTCTTCTTATGACCACCACCCATGTAGCGCATTGTCATCTTACCAGTATGGTTTCTACCACCTGTTCTTGATATTGGAGCTAACAATGATTTTTCAGGAACATCTGTAGTTAGTTCCGCGTATGTATTTCCAATTCTAAATCTCGTACCCGGAGTTACCGGTTTGAATTTTTTTACTGCCATTTCTTCCTTAATTATCGCCTAAGAGTAAGCTTAGTTGCCAAATAAATTTCTATCCCTTCTTATATCTCGCTGAAGAAGTCGATTGTTTCTCCTTCTGCTAACGATACTATTGCTTTTTTGTATCCACTTTTTCTACCAGTTACTAAACCTGCTTTAGTATTTCTACTTCTAGCTTTTGCAACTACTGTCATAGTGTTTACAGACTCTACGGTTACACCGTACATTTCTTCTACTGCCTTAGCTATTTCAAGCTTGTTGGCATTCCCTTCTACCACAAATCCATAATGATTCAACTTCTCACCGAGAGCTGTCATTTTTTCTGTTATTATTGGCTTAACTAAAACGCTCATTTTCTTCTATCTAGTTCTTAGCAAATTGTTCCTTAATAGCATCTACTGATTTCTCGCTAACGATTACTGTATCTGCATTCAATATGTCATAAACATTTACGCTTAATGCATCTGCAACTTTTACCTTCGGTAAATTTCTGCTTGATAAATAAACATTCTCAGACATTTCAGGTAAAATCAATAATGATTTTTTACCATTTAATCCAAAACCATTTAATACTTCTAAATAGTTTTTAGTTTTTGGTGCATCAAAATCAAAATCTTCAACAACTTTTAATCCTTGGTTTGCCAATTTATTTGACAACACTGATTTCTTAGCTAATGCTTTTACCTTCTTGTTTAATTTGAAGTCGTAAGTTCTTGGTCTTGGACCAAAAATTCTACCACCGCTTCTAAACAAAGGGTTTTTAATTGATCCTGCTCTTGCAGTTCCTGTTCCCTTTTGTTTCTTGATCTTTCTAGTAGAACCAGTGATTTCTCCTCTTTCTTTAGCCTTATGTGTACCGCTTCTTAAAGCAGCCATATGTTGTTTTACAGCTAAATAGATTACGTGATCATTTGGCTCAATACCAAAGATATCTTCCGGTAACTCTACCTGTCTTCCGGCAGGCTGACCATTTTTATTTAAAACTTCTACCTTCATCTTATCTTTCTATTACTACGTAACAGCCTTTACTACCAGGAATGCTACCTTTTATTAGAATAATGTTTTGATCTGCTAACACCTTCATGATTCGCTTAGATTTCTCTTTCACTCTATCATTACCAGTTCTTCCACCCATCTTCATTCCTTTAATAACTTTAGATGGAGTTGAACAAGCTCCAATTGACCCTGGTGCTCTTCCTCTGTTATGCTGACCGTGAGTAGCATCTCCAACACCACCGAAGCCATGTCTTTTTACTACCCCTTGAAATCCTTTTCCTTTTGAAGTTGCGATTACATCCACAAATTCGCCTTCTTCCAATATAGTAGAAGTGATTACTTCTCCTAAAGCTACTTCAGCTTGAGGATTTCTAAACTCCACTAACTTTGCCTTTGGAGCCACTTTTGCTTTTGCAAAATGACCTTTTTGAGGCTTAGCAGTGTTCTTCTCTTTTTTATCGCCGTAACCCAATTGAATAGCATCATATCCGTCGCTATCCACAGTCTTAATATGTGTTACAACACAAGGACCAGCTTCAACTACTGTACACGGTATCAATTTACCTTCTTCGTTGAAGATGCTTGTCATACCTATTTTCTTTCCTATCAATCCTAACATGACTATACTTTTATTTCTACGTCAACGCCACTTGGCAACTCTAATTTCATCAATGCGTCTACCGTTTTAGAAGTAGAGCTATAGATATCTAACAATCTCTTGTAAGTACATAATTTAAATTGTTCTCTCGCTGTTTTATTAACATGCGGAGACTTTAATACTGTAAAGATTTTTTTGTTAGTTGGTAAAGGAATTGGTCCTGTAATAACAGCTCCAGTTGTTTTTACCGTCTTAACGATCTTTTCAGCACTTTTATCTACTAAATTGTGATCGTACGATTTTAATTTTATTCTGATTCGTTGCGTCATCGTTATAATTCTTACACGTTTACTTTTCCTTGTGCTTTTGCAATAATTTCTTTAGTTATTCCCGCAGGAGCTGGCTCGTAATGAGCAAATTCCATTGTTGATGTAGCTCTTCCAGAAGTGATTGTTCTTAAGTCAGTTACATAACCAAACATTTCAGATAATGGTACAAATGCTTTAATGATCTGAGCATTATTCTTGATCTCCATTCCCTGCATTAATCCACGTCTTCTATTCAAATCCGCTACCACATCACCTGTTTTCTCTTCTGGAGTAATTACTTCCAATTTCATAATTGGCTCCATGATGATTGGATTAGCTTTTCTAGAAGCTTCTTTAAAGGCTACTTTAGCACAAATTTCGAATGCGACAGCATCTGAATCCACTTGGTGGAAAGAACCATCAAACAATCTTACTTTTAAGCTAGGTAATTCGTAGCCTGCTAACACACCATTCTTCATGGCTTCTTTGAAACCTTTCTCTACAGAAGGAATAAATTCTCTTGGAATTGATCCTCCAAAGATATCGTTTACGAACATTAAGCCTTCTTTATTCGCTTCTGTCTTAGCATCCTCTTCAGTAATTGGACCTAAATCAAATTGAATATCGGCAAACTTTCCACGACCACCTGATTGTTTCTTATAAACTTCTCTATGAGTAACCGTTTGAGTAATCGCTTCTTTATAGTTTACTTGAGGAGCACCTTCGTTTACTTCTACTTTGAATTCTCTTCTCAATCTATCTACGATAATCTCTAAGTGTAACTCACCCATACCGTTGATAACCGTCTGACCAGTTTCTTGATCAAATTTCACTTTGAAAGTAGGATCCTCTTCTGCTAACTTAGACAAAGCCATTCCTAACTTATCTACGTCTTTTTGAGTTTTGGGTTCAACAGCGATTCCGATTACCGGATCAGGGAACTCCATGCTCTCCAAAATAATTGGATGCTTCTCGTCTGACAAAGTATCACCAGTTCTAATATCTTTGAATCCTACTGCTGCTGCAATATCACCCGCTTCAACGCTATCAATAGACTCTCTGTCTTTTGCATGCATTTGGAAGATTCTAGAAATTCTTTCCTTCTTATCTGTTCTATTATTTAAAATATAAGAACCGGCATCAAGTCTACCTGAATACACTCTGAAAAATGCTAATCTTCCTACGAAAGGATCTGTAGCAATTTTAAATGCTAGAGCGGTAAAAGGTTCATTGATATCTGGCTTTCTGATTACCTCTTTTTCTGTTTTAGGATTTTCCTTTAACACCTTCAATATCTAAAGGAGAAGGCAAGAATGCACAAACTGCATCAAGTACAGCTTGAACACCTTTATTTTTAAAAGCGGAGCCACACATAACAGGAATGATACTCATATCACAAACTGCTAATCTAACTGCTGCTCTAATTTCATCAACAGAAATACTATTAGGATCTTCGAAGTACTTTTCTAAAAGCTTCTCATCATATTCAGCAACTGCCTCTAATAATTTTTCTCTAGCCTCTGCAACTGTATCAACCAATTCCGCTGGCATTTCAATTACTTCGAAAGTCATACCGAAGTCTTCTTCATTCCAAGTAATAGCATTACCAGTAATTAAGTCAACAACACCTCTAAAGTCATCTTCTGCACCAATTGGAATTTGTAATGGAACAGCATTCGCTCCAAAAACTTCTTTAATATCATTTACTACATTAAAGAAATCTGCTCCCGATCTATCCATTTTGTTTACGAAACAAATTCTTGGAACTTTGTAATTATCCGCTAACCTCCAGTTCGTTTCTGATTGTGGCTCAACACCACTTACTGCACAAAACAAGAATACTAAACCATCTAATACACGTAAAGATCTGTTTACTTCAACTGTAAAATCTACGTGACCCGGGGTATCAATAATGTTGAAATCGTATTTTTTATCTTTCCAAGTCCACATAGCTTTTGTAGCAGCAGAAGTAATTGTAATCCCTCTTTCTTGCTCTTGCTCCATCCAGTCCATTGTTGCAGCACCATCATGTACTTCACCAATTTTGTGACTTCTACCTGTATAAAATAATACACGTTCCGTAGTAGTGGTTTTACCGGCATCAATGTGCGCAGCAATTCCAATATTTCTTGTATATGTTAAATCGTTTGCCATATCAAATTATATTCTAAAATGAGCAAAAGCTTTATTTGCTTCTGCCATTTTATGTACATCTTCTTTTTTCTTAATTGAAGGCCCTTCTCCTTTTGATGCTGCTAATAATTCAGCCGCTAATTTTTCCTTCATTGATTTGCCATTTCTTTTTCTAGCAAAACTGATTAACCACTTATTGGTCATCGAGATTTTTTGATCCTCTCTGATTGGTGATGGTATTTGAAAAGTCGCTCCACCAATTCTTCTACTTTTTACCTGAACACTAGGCATTACATTTGCACATGCTTTCTTCCAAGTTTCATATCCGTCTTCACCAGAAGTTTCTTTAATGATATCCATTGCTCCGTAAAGGATAGCAAAAGAAGTACTTTTTTTACCCGACAACATCATGTCATTTGCAAATCGCGTTACCAATGAATCTTTGTACACTGGATCTGGCGCTAAATATCGTTTCTTCGCTGCTGCTTTTCTCATTGTTCTATCCTATTGTTTAGGTCTCTTAGTACCGTATTTTGATCTACCATTTTTTCTGTCATTCACTCCAGCAGTATCCAAAGCACCTCTTACCACGTGATATCTCACACCCGGTAAATCTTTTACTCTTCCACCTCTAATTAATACTATAGAGTGCTCTTGAAGGTTATGTCCCTCTCCACCAATATAAGCGATTACCTCGTAACCATTTGTTAATCTAACCTTAGCTACTTTTCTCAAAGCAGAGTTTGGCTTCTTTGGTGTAGTTGTATATACTCTCGTACATACTCCTCTTCGTTGTGGACAAGCTTCTAAAGCCCTTGATTTAGAAGGCGCTTTAATTACTTTTCTTCCTTTTCTAACTAGTTGTTGTATAGTAGGCATACTTTTCTTTTCAAAATTTCGGACTGCAAAGGTAGCAAAAAAGAATTAGTATCAAAAGCAGAAATTCATTTCATCTTTTAAATAATTGTGATGTTGTTGCAGAAATGGCTAAACTGGCTAGAAATAGCCAAATATCAGCCCTATTTGGTAGTAATGTTGCCAATTATTTAACGTAAGAAGCAATTTCTAGTGTTACCAAAATGAGAGTATCGTTTTGGATAGTTAGTAAAACAACTTTAGGAATTTAATTATGATTGGTTTAGACAGTAATATTAGAGATTTGACTTAAAGGATAAAAAACTTTGGTATTTTACGTTTTGATTGTAGAAAACTATATTAACCATCAAACTATATTAAATGAAGTATTTACCTATAGATTCGGAATTATTTATTAATAACAGAAAGCGATTTGCAGAAAAACTTCCCCCTAAAAGTATGGCTATATTTCATTCTAACGATGAGATGCCTTACAGTGGTGATGCTAATTTCCCTTTTAGACAGAATGCAGATTTATATTACTTAAGTGGTATAGATCAGGAACAAACCATTTTAGTTCTTTTCCCGGACTGCCCTAATAAAGGGATGAGGGAGATTCTTTTTATAAGAGAGACTAACGAGCACATAGCGATTTGGGATGGACATAAGTATACTAAAGAAGAAGCCATAGCCGCTTCCGGCATAAAAAAAGTACTGTGGAATGATCAGTTTGAATCCATGTTAACCACAGCAATGGCATTATGTGATACGCTATATATTAATATAAATGAAAATGATAGAGCGCATTCTCAAGTACCTTATAAAGATTTACGTTTCGCTGCAGAAATGAAAGAAAGGTATCCTGCTCACCAAATTGGTAGACTATCTCCCATTATGGCGGATTTAAGAGTAATTAAACATCCTTTGGAAATTCAACAAATTCAAAAAGCTTGTGATATTACTAAAGATGCCTTCAACAGAATTTTAAAATTTACTAAGCCTGGCGTTGGGGAATATGAAATCGAAGCAGAGATTACTCATGAATTTTTAAGACAGAGGAGTTCTGGTCACGCCTACTCCCCTATAATTGCTTCTGGTAGTAGTTCTTGCGTTTTACATTATATCGACAATAATAAGGTATGTAAGGACGGAGAAATATTGCTAATGGATTTTGGTGCTGATTATGCTAATTATGCAGCAGATCTAAGTAGAACGATTCCAGTGAATGGCCGATATTCTAAGAGACAAAAGGATGTATACAATGCAGTACTAAGGATATTTAAGGAAATGAGCTCAATGATGCGTCCAGGCGTCTCTATGGAAGAGTTAAAACAGGAGACAGGAAAACTAGTTCAATCAGAATGTTTAGGATTAGGACTTTTAGATAAAGCAGATATTCAAAATTCCTCTGAAAGCAATCCAGTATGGACGAAGTACTTTATGCATGGATTAGGGCATTCTTTGGGCATTGATGTACATGATTTAGCCAACCGATATAAGCCATTAGCAAAAAATTGTGTTTACACTTGTGAACCAGGAATTTATATTCAAGAAGAAGGCATTGGTGTTAGAATTGAGAATGATATTTTAGTTACAGATGGCGATCCTATTGATTTGATGGCTTCGATTCCAATAGAAGTTGATGAAATTGAGGAATTGATGAATTGATTTGCGTTTTAGAACAGCTATAGTATTACGCTAGCAGTGTTTTTTATTGTAGTACGAGTTGCAAGCTCGTACTAGCTAATTGATATGACAATGCAGTAATACTCAAATGACATTTTAATTTAGAAAGTAAAACTTTTGGAGTGATTTCATGTTTGTTCAAGTATAAAAGAATTTATGACAGCTACTAACTACACGCCTAAAAAACTATTTAACAATAAAAAGGCCGTACCAAAGGCTTTTAATCGAGTAGCAAAGCTATATGATTTAGCAACTTATTTAAGTCAAGGTTACCAAATTGATTTAGATAAAAGTGCACATTGGTTAAATTTAAAAGGTGACGAAACAGTTCTAGATTTATGCTGTGGGACAGGAAAATCTACCAGTGCATGTTTAAAGCTATTGCCTAATGGAAAGATCACCGGCGTTGATAATTCTGAAGGAATGTTAGAAGTGGCTAGCAAAAAATTTGATTCAGAAATTAAAGAAGGCAAAGTGAACTTGTTTCTACAAGATGCCATGTCATTAGACTTACCTGACGAGAGCTACGATGCTGTTTTTACCGCTTATGGATTGAGAAATATGCCCGATTTCGATTTGTTTTTAAAAGGTGTTCATGGCGTTTTAAAATCCGGTGGAAAGATTGGGATTCATGATTATTCTTTAAAGAGCAATGGTTGGGCTAAAACTTATTGGAAAGTCTTGGGATATGGTTTTATCGTTCCTTTTTGTACTGTTTTAACCGGCAGTTCCACTATTTTTAGATATCTAATTAAAAGTGTAGTGAATTTTCTTCCTCCTGAGAAGATTGTTGAATTATTGGAGAAAAATGGATTTAAAGATGTACAAATTCATGAGCACAGCAGTTGGCGTAAGCCAATACTACATACTATAACTGCGGTGAAGATTTAATTTTTATGCTTTTAACTAAAGTCCTAGCTTAAACTCTTATCCGTTAGTTAAGTGTATGATATTACAAATAAGGATAAATAATCTAGAATTACAGTAATAAAACATTGCAAAAAACTCAACCATTTTGTTAGATTTTGTGTTGTATTAATAGATTTTGAACTCACGAAAAAGCAAGATAATATGGCCAAATTTTACAGATTTTCTTTAATTCTCGTTATTCTTTTTT
This sequence comes from Chitinophagales bacterium, assembly GCA_041393015.1. GTDB lineage: Bacteria > Bacteroidota > Bacteroidia > Chitinophagales > JADIYW01 > JAGQYH01. The sequence goes on from JAWKKV010000001.1 coordinate 178,461, forward strand.
GCCAAGTTAAGCTTGACGCCCAAGATATTTTTAGGCAAGAAGCCATGAGACTTGTTCAGTTAGCTGACAATATGATGCAGATTGGTGATTTTGAGCATGCTGAATTCAAATATTCTGATGCCATTGACGTCGATAATACATTTGCCGACGCTTACATGAAAAGGGCTAAATTGTACATGATTCTTGAACGTTATGAAGAAGCTATTTCAGATTATGACAAAGCGATATCAATAAACCCCTTTTCGGAATACATCTATAACGAAAGAGCAAAGATTAAGATGCTTGCTGCTGACTATAAAGGTGCTTTAGATGATTTTAATACTTCCATCTCTATTAATCCAAATCAATCAGATATTATTGAAGCTAGAGTTGAGGACTTACTAGCTTTAAATCAATATGAGCAGGCTATAAAGGACTTAGATACCTTAACTCAACTTAACTACTATTCTCCAGAAAAGAGATTTGAGAAGATGGCTATGGTTTATTTGCTAATGAATGATTATGCCAATTTTGAAGATCATATTGACTCTGCTTTAGCGATTAACCCATTATCATCTATTGCTTATGATCTTCAAGGTATAGCTTATCTCAAAAAGCGTAGCTACAATGATGCTATAACATCATTTTCAAAAGCTATTGAATTAAACCCTGAATTTGCCTTAGCTTACTACAATAGAGCTATCGCGAATAGATATTTGGGAAATATAGACCAAGCTAAAAGTGATTTAAATAAATCTATCGCCATTAATCAGCAAATTGAGCATGTTTATTTTATGAAGGCGCTCATTAAAAAGGAAAACGGAGATATAGATGGTGCATTAGAAGACTATAATAATGCTATAACGGTTGATAATAATTATGAAAATGCACTTTATAATAGGGCTTATACTTTAAAGCTTATAGGTGACTATGATAAAGCTTTAAAGGATGTTAATCAAATTATTGAACTTGACCCCGAAAGTGCAGAATTTTGGAATTTAAAAGGTAACATACATCTATTGTTTGGAGACTATAATCCGGCAATTTCCTCTTACTCAACTGCTATTAATATAAACCCTGACTTTTATCAAGCATATTATAATAGAGGATTAGCTTATGTAATCAATTATAGAAGATTTCAAGGGTGTGATGATTTACAATTTGCCTTCAAAAACGGTTATAAAATTGCTAAAGAAGCTCATTTAAATTTCTGCGTTCAGTAAATTGTTTAAAGAGATAATCTTGAGGTGTTAGTTTTTAAAAAATCTTGTTAGAAGATACAAAGAGACTAGATATGTATATGTTAAAATAGGGAACATATCCCACTATAATGGCTGTCCATATCAAACTATATCACAATTCAGATACATTCCCTTTGATTATCAAGTTAGGATATTTCCTTTTAATCTTGTTCAACTCCTTAGAAGGAAATCTAACGCCATCAAATTCTATAATTTTTAAATTCGGCAACTTTAAAAGTTGCTTAGGTAAAGTATAAAGTCCATCTGTATCGTAATCATTACCAAAAATGATAAACTCCTCTAATTGCTTTAGTCTTTTAAAATTTAATTCATCAATCACTTGAGATGGATTTTCAATGGTAATTGATTTTATATCCTTTCTATGATGCATGATATATTGATTAATCCTTTCAACGGCCTTCTCATCATCTGTATAACAAAGGCATTCATATTCTTCAGAATCTCCGCAAAGTTCACCTATCTGTCTTAAAACTAAAGCTTCCTTAGCCTTATTAATTTTCCTTTCTGTTGATGCTTGAATATTTGCAGTGATACCTACTAAGCATAGAATTAATGTGAGTGTAAAACGTCTTCCGTACATATCAAAATCTTTATCAATTGATATGCAATAGTTATACCAATTTATTAGAGTGCTCCCAATTGATTCCTATTGTGACAAGTGATCACAAAAAAAAGAGTGGTAAAACTTTCGCCTTACCACTCTTTCAAATTTGTTTTTATCAATGATTATCTATCAATTCCTATTTCAAGACAATCAGGTGTATCACAATCACCACAATCTACTTGTGTTACTGTGATTTTCAATCTTTGTGCACTTTCACAACCGCTTACTAAAGCTCTTTCACCTACATAATAGATGCCTGGAGTTATTGGCGTAAAGCTAGTCGTTCCAACTGCAATTGGTGTTCCTCCTACTGGTACAGTATACCAATCAGCTGTTGCACCCGCTGAAATAAATACCACTAAAGTTGGAAGTGGCTTATTGTTGCAAGCTTCCACTTCATCTACTCCGTTTGGCATTCCTACTTCAGGACATGGACAGTTAGGTGAGTTGAACATTCTAGTTGCTTTACAGCCATTCACGTTAGTTACTGTAATTACTAAGTTGATACCCACTGGAATACTATCCACTCTGTAAACACCGTTTGCAAAGCTTAATATTCCTGCTGACACGCTAACTGTTCCTTCGTTGATTGTAAATTCAGAGTAATAGCTCTGTAAATTATCATTACAGTTACTACTAGTTACTACTGTAATAACAGGTAACTTATCTACTTCCACTTTAACTGTGCCTTCAGCTGTACAACCAAACTCATTAGCAATAACCAATGTATAAAGGCCTGTATCGCTTAATGTAGCATCAGTTATAATTGGATTCTCTAGAGTTGAACTAAATCCATTAGGACCTGACCATTGGTAACTATTTGCAGTTGCATTTGCAAACAATTTAATGGTGTCACCAACACAAGTAATCGCAGCAGTTGGAACAGGAGCATTTGGTGATGGATTAACAGTAACTGTTACTGTATCCCGTGCCTCACATCCATTAGCATCTGTTAATAATACAATGTAAGATGTTGTAGTTGTAGGATTTACAACTTTTTCAGCTCCTAAACCTAATCCATTATCCCACAGATATGTATAAGGAGCTGTTCCACCACTACCAACAGCAGTTAATGTTCTGTTCTCCAATCTACAGCTTTCTTGATCTGCTCCAGCATCAACATTTGGTGCTGGATAAACAGGAACTTCAAAATCAGCATTTGATACACAACCATTAGCATCTGTCAATGTAACACTATAAGTAGTGGTTACAGTTGGACTAACAACAACGGATTGAGTGGTATCTCCAGTATTCCATAAATATTTATATGGTGCCAAACCTCCAGAAGGATTAGCTATCAATGTAATTGATTCTCCTACACAGATTGGTAATTCTGTAGTAACATCTTCTATTACAATTGATACTGAACAGTTGGTTGAAATACCAGCATCAAAATCTGCATAGTTCTGACCGCTTGTTATCGTTACAGTTGTTGTTGTGCCATTATTTGCTGGATTTGCATCACTGTCTTTGGCATCATCACCTCCTTGATTTAGTGGGCTAAACACGAAACCTGATGGCAATACAAACTGAACTGAGTATGTTCCCGGATCTAAATTCGTGAACTCGTAGAAGCCTGTTCCATCAGTAGTAGTCGTTGCAATTACGTTACCGTTCTCATCTAGTAAGTTAACTGTTACGTTTTCAATTCCCGGCTCGCCTGCATCTTGGATACCATCAGCATCTAAGTCTTCCCATACAAAGTCGCCAATACTTGCAGGAGTAATTAATCCTGCATCAATTGTATTGTTCGTCTCTCCACTTTCTAAACTTACTACCGGTGATTGTCCGTTTGTTGGATTTGCATCACTATCTAGTGCATCGTCTCCGCCTTGATTTGGTGTGGTGAAGTCTACTCCGTTTGGTGCTACGAATTCTACGATGTAATCACCTGGTGTTAAACCTGTGAACTCATATGAACCATCTGGATTAGTAGTAGTCGTCTGTCCTGTTGGATTGCCGTTACCATCTAATAGATTTACTGTTACGCCACCAATTCCTGGCTCACCTGCATCTTGGATACCATTACCATTTAAGTCTTCCCATACAAAATCTCCAATGCTGGCACATAAGTTTGGATCTACTACTACTTTAATTGTATCACTACTGGTACATCCTTTAGCATCTGTAACTTTTACTGAATAATCTGTAGTTACTGTTGGATTTACTGTAATACTTGCTGTTGTTGCTCCTGTGCTCCATAAGAAGTTATAAGCTGGTGAACCACCATTAGCTGTTGCTGTTAATACAACACTTTGAGTGGCACATATTGATATCGTTGGATCTGATGATCCGTTTGCTGTAATATTGACAGTTGGTGAAGGATTAACAGTAATTTTAACTGTATCTGAATCCTTACATCCATTAGCATCTGTTAACGTCACTATATAAGATGTAGTTACATCTGGATTTACCGTTTTAACCGCTCCTGAACCTAAGCCATTATTCCACTCATAAGTATATGGAGCTGTTCCACCATTTCCTACTGCCGTTAAGACAACTTCTTCTAATTTACAAATCTCTTGATCAAGACCTGCATTAACTGCAGGAGTTGGATAAACTGTAATTGTAACAGAATCCTTACCAATACAACCTAATTGATTATAAGCAGTTATATAATAGGTAGTTGTTACCGTTGGTGTTACTTCTAAATAAGAAGAATATGCTCCTGGAATAGCCCCTGCTGCAGTGCTCCATTGCTGGAAGAATGCATTAGGATCGGCAGGACCACCAATTGTTAGTGTTTCTCCTAAACAAATTCCTTTATCAGGACCTGCTTCTGGTTTAGGATTCAAATCAACATCAACAAAAACAGTTACTGATTGTGAATTTGTACAACCATTTTGAGTTACTGTAACTGTATAAGTAGTTGTCACCGGAGGTGTTACTGTTGGATTAGAAACTGTATTATTATTAATGAACAAGTTTGGTGTCCATAAATAATTAGCTCCTTGAGGACCAGTTGGACTTCCACCAATTGTAACAGAAGCTCCCTCACATATTGTTTTGTCTTCACCCGCTGAAGCAAATACTTCTTGAGTAATATTAATAGGGTGATCATAACTTTCTTTACAAGCACCTCTTGTCACTTCTAAAGAAGCTAAATAAACTCCCGGCTCACTCCAGCTAACTAATACACTTGGATCAGTTGATGATGAAGGAGTTGCAGGACCATTAAAGAACCACTCATAAGTTGCTCCAGGAACTATTGGACTTACTGAGAACAACATTTGTTCGCCAGCACATCTCGTTGATGGTCCACTAATTCCAGAAGTGAAGTCAGCATCAACAGTTACAGTTATATTGTCTGTATTAGTACAATTGTTTGCATCTTTTACGGTTACCGAATAAGTAGTTGTAGCATTAGGAGTAACTGTAATAGAAGCGTTGGTTGAACCATTGCTCCATGTATATTGATATGGAGATAAACCACCATTTACTAAAGCAGTTAAAGTAATTGACTCTCCGCTACAAATTGCTGTATCGTTACCAATATTTACATTTGGAACTTCGTTTACTGTAATTCTAACATCATCCGTTGAAGTACAACCATTTGCATCCGTTAAAACTACAGTGTACACTGTAGTTACTGAAGGACTTACTACATGTGTAGCTCCCGTACCTAATCCATTATCCCATTGATAAGTGTAAGGACCAGTTCCACCGTTTCCAGTAGCCGTTAAAGTAACTTGCTCTACACCACAAGTTGATTGGTTAGCTCCTGCATTGACCGTTGGATTTTGATATACCGTTATGGTTACTTCATCTGTATCTGTACATCCGTTAGCATCTGTTACTGTTACCGTATAAACAGTAGTAACATTAGGAGATACTGTTTGATTAGCACCGCTTCCAATTCCATTATTCCAACTAAATGAATAAGGTGGTGTTCCACCAGTGGCAGTAGCTGATAAATTAGCATTTGAACCTTCACAAATTGCATCTCCTTCACCTGCATCTGCTGTTGGTGTAGGATTAACCGTTACAATTGCTGAATCTATCCCGATACAACCAAAAGAATTAGTTGCAGTTACGTAGTATTTGGTAGTAACACTAGGATTAACCGTTAATAAAGACTCGTTAGCACCAGCAATATCTCCAGATACAGTGCTCCATTGATAAGTTACATTTGGTATAACACCATCACTACCAATAATAGCAGTTGATCCATCACAAATAACTTTGTCAGGTCCAGCTTCTGGTCTTGGATTAAGATTTACATCTACAAATACTGTAACTGATTCGTTACGTGTACATCCATTTTGAGTTACCTGTACGGTATATGTAATGGTTACCGGAGGTGTCGCTGTTGGATTAGCTGTATTGTTGTTGTTCAAAAATAAATTTGGTGTCCAAAGATATTGAGCTCCACTAGGACCTGTTGGCATTCCACCTATTGTAGTAGAAGCACCTTGACATATAGTTTTATCAGGACCTGCTGCTGCAAATACCTCTTGAGTGATAATTATATTTTTTGTATAAGTTTCCACACATACTCCTCTTGTTACTACAAGCGTAGCTGTATATGTTCCTTCTGCACTCCATTCCACTACAACACTTGGATTAGTAGATGCAGTTGGTGTTGCAGGACCTGTGAACGTCCAGCTATAAGTAGCGCCAGCAACAGCAGGTGAAGCTGCGAAAAGAATTCCTTCTCCAGCACATCTTGTGTCAGGAGCATTAATACCAGATGTAAATGAAGGTTCAACGGTGATCGTTACTTCATCTGTACTTGTACAGTTTTTAGCATCTGTAACAGTTACAGCATAAGTAGTTGTCGTATTTGGACTTACTGTTTTAGTAGCACCTGCTCCTAATCCATTATCCCAAATGTAAGTAAATGGTGCTGTTCCACTAGTTGTGCTAGCTTGTAATTGAACATCTTCCCCTTGACAGATAACTGCATCAGTTCCTGCATTTACAATTGGCTTAGGATTTACGGTAATAGTTACCTCATCAGTATCCTCACATCCATTTGCATCAGTTACTGTTACCGTATAAGTAGTTGTTTGAGTTGGTGTTAATGTTTTGGATGCTCCAACTCCCAATCCATTATTCCAATTGTATGTGTAAGGCGCTGCACCACCGTTGGCATTTGCTGAAATTGTAATCTCCTCCGGTCCACAAGTTGATTGATCCGGACTCGCAGTTACTATTGGATTCTCGTTTACAGTTACTACTACATCATCACTCGCTACACAGTTTTTATCACTTGTTACAGTAACGGTATATGTAGTAGTTGCAGATGGATTTACTGTAATTGAAGCTGTTGTAGCTCCTGTAGACCATAAATAAGTTCCACCGCCAGTAGCAGTAAGTGTTACTTGATCTCCGTTACATATAGTTGCTCCTTCGCCAGCATTTGCTGTTGGTAAAGGATTGATGGTTAATTTAACTGGTGTTCTAGCATCGCTTACACATCCAGGGAATGCAGGAAGATACGCTTCAGCATAAAAAGTACCAGCAGTTGTTGGTGTATAAGATGTAGTATTAGCAGCAATTAAGTTACCTCCTGTTGGAGCGTCATACCAATTTACAGAAGTAAATAAGCCAACAGTTACAGAAAGCGTAGGAATAGTTTCTCCCATGCAAATTTCCTTATCTCCACTATCAGGAGTTGGAGGACCTACAGGAGGGCAAAGACAATTTGGACTTGTAATAGTTTGTTCTATTTGACATCCTGTAGCAGTAATAGTTGCTGTAATCGTAATGTCTTGGCCGTTAGGAATATCCAATATAGACCATGAATTACCTCCATTATTTACTACCGTACCAAAAGTTGAAACAACTTGGTTAGCATTGGTTGTCAATTCAACATTGTAAACTGACACAAATAACTCGCAAGCTTTATCTACAATTACAAATGTAGGTGTTGGATTTACATTGACTGTTACCTCATCTGTATCTGTACAACCTTTTGCATCTGTTACTGATACCGTGTAAGTGGTAGTTACTTGAGGATTTACTGTTTTACTTGATCCGTTACCTAAGGCATTATCCCATTGGTAAATATAAGGAGCTGTACCATTAGTTGCGCTAGCACTTAATGTTACTGATTCATCAGCACAAACAGTAACATCATTTCCCGCATTTGCAATTGGATTTGGATTAACTGTAACAGTTACATCATCAGAATCGGAACAGCCTTTGTCAGTTGTAACCGTTACAGTATAAGTTGTAGTAGCCGTTGGACTTACTGTAATACTAGCAGTTGTTGCACCAGTTGACCACAAATAGTTTCCTCCACCTGAAGCGGTTAGCGTTACACTTGCTCCATTACATATTGACTTATCTGGACCAGCGTTGGCTGTTGGTAAATCGTATACTGTTACTTTAACCTCATCAACATCTGAACAACCATTGCTATTGGTCACCGTCACTGTATAATTAGTGGTAATAGTTGGGCTTACTGTAATGCTAGCCGTTGTAGCACCAGTTGACCACAAATATGTTCCACCGCCACTTGCTGTAAGTGTAACTGATTCTCCTCTACAAACTGATTTATCTGGTCCTGCATTTGCCGTTGGCAACTCATTTACTGTGACTTTTACATCATCTGATTTAGAGCATCCTTTACTACTAGTAACTGTTACTGTATAAGTTGCAGTAGCTGTAGGACTTACTGTGATGCTAGCAGTTGTAGCACCTGTTGACCATAAATAAGTTCCTCCACCACTTGCTGTTAAAGTAACTGACTCTCCTTTACATATTGTCTTATCTGGACCTGCATTTGCAGTTGGTAAATCATTTACTGTGACTTTTACGTCATCTGATTTAGAACATCCTTTACTACTAGTAACTGTTACTGTATAATTTGTGGTAGCTGTAGGACTTACTGTGATGCTAGCCGTTGTAGCACCTGTTGACCAAAGGTAAGTACCTCCTCCGCTTGCTGTTAAGGTAACTGATTCTCCTTCACAGATAGTTTTGTCTGGTCCAGCATTAGCTGTTGGCACATCATTTACTGTTACTATAACTTGATCTGATTTAGAACATCCTTTGCTACTTGTAACTGTTACCGTATAGGTTGTAGTATTGTTTGGGCTTACTGTAATGCTAGCCGTTGTAGCACCTGTTGACCATAGATAAGTTCCTCCACCGCTTGCCGTAAGTGTCACTGATTCTCCTCTACAAACTGATTTATCTGGTCCTGCATCCGCATTTGGAATTGGATCTACTGTAACTTTTATATCATCTGTTGCTGTACAACCATTTGCATCTGTTACTGTAACCGTATAAGTAGTTGTTGAAGTAGGGGAAACCGTTTTAGACTGGCCACTTCCTAATCCTTGGTTCCAACTGTAAGTATAAGGAGCAGTACCCAAAGAAGCTGTTGCTGATATAGTTGTTGACCCACCAGCACAAATTGACTTATCGTTTCCAGCATTTACTGTTACATCACATTCAAAACACTCTACATCAACATTAACACCACTTGCAATTACCCATGATTGTCCATTAACGGATTGACCATTTTGATTATGTCTAGTATCTACTGTAATTACAACTTGTGTAACGTTTCCAGCTACGTTATTTAATGTCAATGTTGGAATAGTTAAACAACATGTTCCTCCAGGCAATGATGCATCAGGACCATAAATGAATACTTGATCAGTAGCGCCACCTGCATTTGCTTTTAATAGTAAATATCTACCATCGGTAGTCATTTCTGAAATTGGCACTTCAATAGTTAAATCTCTTGGTCCATTATCCGCCGGAATATCCAAAGTAATCGTTTGAACATCATTGTATCCACTTCTATTGGTAAAAATACCTGCACTTGCTGCTGCATTTGGCACATTTCTAAAAGCATATACCACCAACGATTGTAAGCTACAAGTGTAAGAGCTATTTGTATAAGTAACTGAAGATGTACTTCCAGTAATTAAACCACGATATACCCATATATTAGAACTTGATCCAAAAGGAACAGATCTAAAAATAGTATGCGACACATTACTAGCATCTTTAAACTGTATAGAAGACCCCGGATTTGATCCTTTATAAACGATTTCTACTACATATTGAAATATATTACTAGTGGTAGGAATGGTAGCAGTAGTAGTTGTTTTACAATTTGCATTGTAACCATATTCATCTACTTGCTTATCATCTCCACAATCATATGACCACTCATCGATTGGATTGCCACAATTCCCGCCAACACTAACTGTAATCTGGTCTGAAGCTATACAACCTTTGTTGTCTACTGCAACAACTGTATAACTAGTAGTTGATGTAGGAGAAACTGCGTAAGAATTCGTTTGTGTTACTTTTTTACCTATGATTACTTCATCAAAATCTAAAGCATCATTGGCAATATTTGTAATACGAATAGTATTGTTTCCAGCATTTAGATTAAAAATACCTGCATCTCTTATCATCCAAGTATTACCGCTTCCCGTTCCTTGAAGATTTATATCTCCAACATCTGTTCCATTGATTTTTAATTCATGAGGCAAAATATTAGTACCATCAAATGCTACTCTAAATTTAATTGGATATTTCCCTGCAGAAGGCACATTTACCGTTACCTGAAAGTATTCTCCATTGGTTTGATAAAACTCAATATATCCAGTACCGTTATAGTTTGATTGAACAGTTTCTTTTGTTGCGCCACTTCCATAACTTCCACTTTCAGCTTGAACAGTTGTTTGTGTTCCATTTTCTGACCAATAATAAGTATAAGGAGAAGTTCCATTAGAAGCACTAGCTGATAATGTTACCGTTTCACCTGTACAAATAGTTTCATCATTTCCAGCATTTACTGTTGTTTGACAACCTGTTTGACACTCCCATTTTACCATATCTTGTACAGAAGGAGAGGAAGATTTATAGAAGGTCATTGAATTTTGTGAACCATCTGCTGTTGGAACCGCTGCAGCCGCCGCTTGAGCAATTGAGTTATTAGAACCACCAGTACCTGTAATATACCATACGGCAGCAGAAACTCCAGAAGCATCGTAAGAATAATTACAAATAATCCAGTTTAATCTTGCTGCTTTTAAAGCCGTCAATCCCATTTCTGAATACCCAACTGCCGCAAAAGTATATTGAGTATAGGCGCCCGGTGCGGATAAATCACCATCAATACAATGCCATTGCGACATTCCTGAAATATTACAGTTATCATCTAAATAAAAACCACAAGGTCTAAAACTAGCAGAGGCATTATAATAATGCCCTGATTGTAATCCAGAAAAAGATCGAGTTGTTCCAACACAATCTGTATATGTTTTAGAACAAGTTGTCCTTAGGTTTGAGCCATCGATTAATAATTCAGCATGTTGAACAGTCTCTATAGCACTAAATCTCTCAGTTGATTTAGAATCACTCTCTCGAACTACTTGAAAACCAAAATAGTCTCCATTCATTGCATTTCGAATGGTAATTTCACCATTTACAGATGGCAATCCTCTAACTACTTGATAATTACCTTTTTCATGTAATTCATAGATCACTGAGTATAGCGACTTACTTTTATTACCATCCGTAATATTAAGTACTATTGACCCATCAATAGCATTGCGGCTTGACTCCCCATTCACTTTTACAGAGTTGATCTGAATTGATTGGTCAACTTGCTTAGTGGCATTAATTTTTTCAGCTTGTGTTTGCCCATATGTTACAGACATTGGCGCTAAAAACAATAATGCAGCGAATAAAAGTATTGCCGTATTAAATGTAAAACTGGATTTGATAACTTTCATTTCAATCATTTATGATCTATTAATTAAACTTCTTTGTTCTTGCAATCACCTTTGCAGGTGCAAAATTATTATTAACAAAGTCAATACTGTTTGACTTTAAAAATTCGGATGTTAAAGGGAATGATGGTGACACCCAATTAAACAACTCGTTTGATAACAAGTTAAGGTGTAATCTATTGGAAATAAATAAAACAAAGTCGTTGAAGCCAGTTACGTTTAACTTTTTTTCAGTGACATTTTTTCTAACCATTTTTTAATCCCTTCTTCAGTTTTTTAATCAAAATAAAACACTTCAAGACAGAAGAATTTTATGAGAATACTATAATTAGGGGATTTTAATTGGTTTAGGGGTGCAAATGTTTCAAACAAATTGATCGTATGAACTAAACACAACACTTTTAAAAAAATGGGAGTTGAAATTTGTACTTGAGTTGCCTTTTCTAGTAAATTTCTCCATATAACAGAGATTTGCAAGACTTACTCTCATATAAAAAACCCTTCTCATTATTCTTTGTTGCTCTCTTGCAGACAGCTACTCCACAAGATTAATTACAAAGGTAGTAAAAAATTTACTAAATGGCTACTATGGCTTAAGAAGAATTTTAACTAATTTTTGGAATCTGTTTTATCCAACTTTTGCCTTTATCAATTGGTTATGACTTTAATAAAAATTTTACTGAACATTATTGCTCAATCTACGTTCTTTCCTTTTTCTTCTGATACCAAAGAAAACATCCTTAACTCTGTCAGATAAAACATACATGGCCGGCACTACGAAAAGTGTTAAAATGGTAGCAAAAAATAATCCGTAAATAATTGTCCATGCCATTGGCCCCCAGAAAGATACATTATCTCCACCGATATAAAACTTAGGATCAAAATCTGTCATTAAAGAACCAAAATCAATATTAATACCCATTGCTAATGGCACCAAACCTAAAATGGTAGTAATAGCTGTTAGCAATACCGGTCTTAACCTTGTTTCGCCCCCCTTAACAATTGAATAAATTACATCTTCCCATGGTAGCTTTTCATCGTCTGCGATATCTAATTCAACTCTTCTTCTTTCGCGAATTAAGTTCGTGTAATCGATTAATACAATGGCATTGTTCACTACAATACCTGCTAACGAGATAATACCAATACCTGTCATCATAACCACGAAAGGCATATCAAATATGGCCAAACCTAAAAATACTCCGATGGTACTAAACAATACCGAAAGCAATACAATTATTGGCGAGATCAATGAGTTGAAAATTGACACTAAAATTAAAAAGATCAAAAAGACAGCGATGAGCAGTGCCATTTCTAGAAACGCCATTGTTTCTGCTTGTTCTTCTTGTTCACCTGCAAATGAAATACTATAACCATCAGGGAAACTCATGGTAGCTATTTCTTCTTTAAATATATCATTTATGGCCGTTGGATTATAGCCTTCTAATACATTGGAGGAAATAGTTACTACTCTATCCATATCTTTTCTTTGTACGGAACCATATGAGGAAGAATACGTAACATCTGCTACCGAAGAAATTGGGACATTGAGCCATTGACCTGTGGTCATATTCTGGAATGTAATTTTTTTATTGAGTAATGCATTTAAATCATATCTAGACACATCTTTTGACCTCAAAATAATTGGGTAGTCATCTTCACCTTGTTTGAATTTAGAAATTTCCTTACCAAACAATGAGGTTCTAATGGTAGAAGCAATTTGAATGGTTGACATACCAAATCTTCTTGCCGCATCTCTATTAACATTAATGATTAACTCAGGCTTACCTGTTTCTAAGTCAATTTCAAGACCTTCCACACCGGGTACATCTAAATCATTTAAATCTGCTTTTAATTGATCCGCAATGACCGATAACTGATCGAACTCCTCTCCTTTGATCTCAATAGTAATCGCCTTACCTACTGGCGGTCCAACCGGTTGACTCCCAAATGTGAATTTAGCTCCTGCAATTGGTTTAACAGATTCTCGAACTTCTTCCATGATTCGTGCAGTATTAATGCCGCCACGTTTGTTAAACTCTAAAAATGAAATATTGATTCTCGCTTTATGAGCAAAATCGCCAATGGCTACACCATCCATAGGATCTGACGTTCCTTCGCCTACTTGTGCCAAAACGGCGTCAACAATGGCACCATATGGCGCTACTACTTCATTTACTTTTTCTTCTACTCTTTGGGTTAAAATATTAGTTTGCTTTATATCCGTACCTAAAGGCATTTCAATAAATACATTGATATATTGTGGATCTTGATCTGGAAAAAAGACAAATTCAGGATCTGAACCAAAGTAAAAAGCAATAGATCCTATTAACAAACCAATAGTACCTAAAAAGACCAATAACGGAGTAAAGCCACGAACTACAAATGATAAAACTTTGTGATAAATCTTCTCTAATCTAGGCATGAACCAATTTCTAAACCATTTAGATGCAGGATCCAAAACAAATTTATTCAAGAGCATCAAGGCAGCAATTACAGCAAAAAAGCTGCCGGTACCTTTGGCAGTGCTGTTAGAGATAGCCGGGACTTCCATGTAAGCACACAAATAGAAAGTAAACGCTAAAAATAATATTAGAATCAAAGGAATCAAAAATCGCTTACCAAAACCTATTTTCTTGTCTTCTTCAATTTTCATGAAGGTGGACGTTAAAACCGGATTAATTACTAAGCCTACAAAAAGTGAAGATGTCAATACTAAAATCAAGGTTATGGGCAAAAACTTCATAAACTCGCCCATTAAATCTTTCCAAAAAAGCAATGGCGTAAACGCTGCTAATGTAGTTGCTGTTGATGCAATAATTGGCCAAGCCACTTCACCAGCTCCTTCTTTTGCAGATTTTTTATGATCCGCCCCTTCCGCATGTAATCGATATATATTCTCTACTACTACAATACCATTATCTACTAACATTCCTAAGGAAAGAATAAGAGAGAACAACACCATCATATTTAAGGTAACGCCGGTAGTATTTAACCAAAGAATACCCATCAACATAGATAATGGAATGGCGATACCAACAAATAATGCGTTTCTTAATCCTAAAAAGAAAAGTAAAACTAAAACCACCAATATAACTCCCGAAATAATGTTGTTTTCGAGATCTTTTACCATTGATTGTGTTGTGGTTGATTGATCACCGGTTATGGAAACATTTAAATCTTCAGGGAAGCGAGTCTCTTTAGCTTTATCCACTATATCATTAATGGCATTAGAAGCCATGATAATATTTTCACCTGATTGTTTTTTTACATCTAAAGTTACCACCGGAATTCCATTTAATCTGGCATAACTTTCTCTGTCTTCATAGCCAAACTCAACAACAGCGATATCCTTTAAGTAAACAATGTCGCCATTTTCTCTTTTGACGATGATGTTTTCCATTTCCTCAATAGACTTAAACTCTCCCACTACTCTTAGGTTTCTTCTAAATCCATCGGTAAGGATATCTCCACCAGACATGGTTACATTCTCTTGAAAGAAGGCATCTTCTATATCTCTAAAAGAGATTAGTGAGGCTTCCATTTTTTGGAGATCTACCATAATATTGACTTCTTGCTCCAAAAGTCCTCTTATGCTCACTTCTTTAATTTGAGGCAGTGCTTCGATTTTATCTTGCAGGTATTCAGCATATTCTCTCAATTGCTCCATAGATTGCTCACCATAAAGGTTTACATTCATAATAGGCATATCTGAAAAGTCTAACTCGAAAATATCCGGATCGGTATCTAGATCGGATGGCAATTCAGCTTTCGCTTTATCTACGGCATCTTTTACTTCTTGCAATGCTTCTGAAACGGGCTTATCAAAATTAAAAGACACCAATATGGTAGAATAATCCTGAATGGAAGTAGATGTCATTTCGTCTACTCCAGTTAAACCTTTTAACTCTTTTTCAATAGGTCGAGTAATTAGGTTTTCCATATCAACCGGTGAGTTACCCGGATAAATGGTACCGATATAAATTTCGGGTTGCATTACCTCAGGGAAACTTTCTCTTGGCATTTGACTGTAAGTAAAAATACCGATGATAAAGATCATTACTGCTAAAACAAATACGCTGGTTCTATTATCAACCGCTAGTGATGATAGTCCAAACTCTCTAGTTACTTCTTTATTCTTATTGGCCTCTGCCATGGTTTATTTATTGATGTGTTTCACCTTCGCTAAAGCATTGGTGAATAAATTAATTATTGAAATTAGTTGCTATCTGCTGATTCTTCTTCTTGAAGTTTAACTTCGTCGCCTTCTAATACATTTCTAAAACCTAAGTCGATAAGTTGGGCTCCCGGCTCTAAACCTTCTAATACTTCGGTTTCCCCTTGGTAGCTATTTCCTGTTTTTAACCAATTTCTTTCTACCACACCGTCTTTTAATGTAAACACGAAATTACCTTGCTTACCTTCTTGTATTAATCTAGTAGGTACAACTAATTGATCATCGTTTTCGTACTCTTTTAATTTAAGCGTTGCTAATAAATAAGGTTTTAAAACTTTATCCTTGTTAGGTAGATCTACTTCAATTTTAAAAGTTCTGTTACCCGGATTTAAAGTTTGACTTACCGCTTTAATGTTAGCTGTTCTAGTTAAATCTAACGATGCAAAATAAACTTCCACTTTATCTCCTTTATTGATTTTACCGATAAAACTTTCTGGTACTTCCGCTTCTACTTGAACATTATTAAGGTTCACTACTCGAGCAATTGGTGAGCCTGGGCCTGCCATTTCCCCTTGTTTTGCAAATACTTCATCTACTACTCCATTAATTGTACTTCTCACTGTAGCATCAGATAATTGAGTATTTAAAGTTTCTAGTTTTCTTTCTAAGCTTTCTTTATTGTTCTTTGCTTGAAGGTATTGTACTTCAGTTCCTACATTTAACTCTAACCAAAGGCGTTTTTGTTTTTCAAAAATAGTATTGGCTAAATCCAATTGATTTTGAACTTCGGCTATATTTTTTTGCAAAACATCGCTATTCACCACTGCAATTGCTTGTCCAACCCCAACCGATTGACCTTCGGTTACTAAAATTGACATGATTACACCTCCGGTATTGGAAGCTACCATTACATTGTCTTTACTGGTTACTGCACCTTGTACTTCTATATACCTTTCAAAATCCTTTTGCTTAGCCTCTAAAACGGTTACAACAGTTTTACCTGATTCATCAACCACTTTATCTTCTACAACCAAACCTGCTTTAAGGTCTGCTAGTTGCTTTTCTAACTTCGTAATTTGCTTTTGAGTTTTTTCTACTTCTTTAGAGTCGCTGTTATCAACTTCTAAAGCCTTTTCCGCGTATATCTTCTTAGCTTGTTCGAATCCGGTAATTTTATTCTCAAACTTTTGAATCTTCTCTTTTGACTTTGCAATTCTTCTATCCATTTTTTTCACCATTCTTTCCGGTGATGGCTTACAAGAAAAAAGCACCAAAACCAACATCATTAATGTTAATCCCTTATTTGTGTATTGATATACTTTGTTCATTCGTTTATTATTTATCATTCTTGTTTGGCTTGTCTAATTTTAGATATTAAAAGTTTCCTAATGCTTTATCAATGTCGGCTTTGGCAATTAATAAATTATAAATGGCCATTAATCGGTTAGCTTGGGCTTGATAAAGATCTCTTTCTGCGTTGGTCATTTCCATACTGGAACCAACACCTTCTTTGTATTTAATTTTTGTTACCTCGTATATTTTTTCAGCCAATTCGATATTCTTATCGGCGTAATCTAACTGCTCTTTAGCTTTGATCAGAGATTCTTTGGATGTTTCATATTGTAAATCAAGGCTATTAAAAAACTTCTCTCTTTCTTCTTTAATTCTATCTAAATCGAGTTGAGCATATTGCACTTGCCCCTTTTTACCAAAGCTATCCCAAATTGGAACATTCACTTCAAATCCGAAAAAACGTTGATTAAACCATGGATTTGCATCATTGAATCTAAAAAAGCTAAACTTATCTCTTTGAGCGCTCGAGCCTAATGAGCCAAATAAGGTGACAGACGGTAAGTAAGCTGACTTATATCTTTTCACATTAAACTCATTTACTTTTTCTCGAACATTGAACAGCGAAATTTCTGTTCTACTGCTAAAGTCACCCTTATCTGCTAAATCGTATTGAATATCGTTTAATTGATCTTCCATTGATCCAACTAAGTCAATTTTAGTATACACATCAATTCCCATTTGAAATTTTAATACAACCTCAGTTAAATTGATTTGTCTTTTTGCTTGATCTAATTGTGTTTGAAGATTATTAATTGACAATTGTAAACGGTCTACATCTATTTCTTCAGCGAAACCATTATCGAAAAGTGCTTTAGTATCATCCTTTAATTTTTGAATATTAGAAATATTATCTTCTAATACTTTAATATTTTCTTTAGCCGCCAATACTTGATAGTAACTCCTTTTTACATTGTCCAAGATTTGCTCTTGCGTTAATTCTTTTTGGTGCTCTACAATTGATATAAAAGCATTAGCCGCTTTAATACCCACTAAAAACACACCATTAAAAACGGTTTGAGTAGCCATTATTTCGGCATTTACATTAAACTTACTTCCAAACTGAATAGCTATCTCTTCTTCAATTTCAGCAGGATCGGTACTAATTGGCGTAGGCAACGGATCTCCTATAGCATCGAATTGATTTTCTATGGCACTAAATACTTGATTTAGTTGCTGCTCTTGTATATTGGGAAAAATAGTTGAGGGTAATTTCCCATATTGAGTATAGGATAAATTGGCATTTACTTGAGGTAACAAAGCCGCTAACGCTTGTTTTACTTGAGCATGCGCTTTATCAATCTCAATTTGCGACAATACCACATCGCGTGAGTTATTTATAGCCATTTCTTGAGCCTGCTCCAAGCTAAGTGTGAGTACTTCTCCCTCTGTTTGAGCGAATACTAAATTTATGCTAAAAGTTAATACCAGTACTATTCTAATGGTTAAACTCATATAGAAAACTTTATTTTGTTTTTATAAATAGCCAGTTTGCCAACCCCACGTGATGACGCAATTCCTCTAATGTGATAACTGAAAAATTCTAAATAAACGTCAGATGGATTGTAGGTTTGTCCACCAAATTCGTTTACCTCTAAAAGCAATTGAGATTTTCCAATATATAATCTTGCAATAATGTCGACATTTATTTCTGGTCTATATAAGCCTTCATTAATGCCTTTCAACAGATTGTTTTTGATAATGTTTAAGACAAATTCCGAATGGTGTTTTTCTACTAGCAACCAAACTTTTGGATAGAACTTTTTAAGCTCCATGATAATATTAGCATTGAACTGCTTCAGTGATTCAATTACCATTGCTCCAATTAACAACATCTCTTCAATAGCATCTGTACTCGTAGACGTAATTTTAGTGATTTTGGAAGATGTTTCTTCAATTTCCTTTTGAACACAATACTTAACTAAATCTGCTTTGTTGCTAATTACTTGGTAAATTGTTTTTTTGGAAACGCCTAGTTCTTTTGCCAAATCGTCCATTGTAATGCTGCGTACACCAATTGATAAGAATAACTTATGGGCAGTATCTAATACTTTGTCTATTAGCTGCTGTTCTTCTTGTGTTACAATTTTTGTTTCAGACATTTAAACTCTATTGGCGGTCAAAAGTAGATGGAATAAACTTGGAAACCAAAATTAGTTTCTAAGTTTTCTGGCAATAAATTGTTAAGAAAATATAATGTTGACCGACCTGTAATTCTACCCCCTAGTTATAGCTAATTGTAAGCAAGTAAGTTTTAAAAGACAACATCAACAAAGGTTGGTATAAGCAAAAATTATTGCCAAGAAACTAGATTTTTTTGCCTATTAATTTGAGGCTCATTTTTCTGACACTGAACGCTTGTATTGCCTCGTAGTAGGCAAAAATATACTTGAATAATCTTAGTGATTAAATACGATCCAATGAAACACCGAATAAAAAAACACCATACTTTACTATGTCACAAAAATACAGAAAGTGCAATTGCCGTTGTACAGCAATCGGTATAAATTTAAGTCAACATTAAAAACCGAATAAGATGACTCAAAACCTGAAACCCCTCAAACCAGCTTATGCTGTTGATCGAATTTTTCAGATTGAGAATTCCTTATTTTTAATTTTCAATATCATCATTCAAAAAGCTATTCTACAATTAGAAGACTAACTTCTATTATTGTATCTACATATAAACCCATTTTTTAACATAAAAAAAGAGAATTAACCCTAACCCCAATTATGAAACATGAAAAAATCTTAATTATGACCCCAATCCTCCAAAAAACATATTGTAATAACAAATTATTGTCCTCTTTCACTAGGCACGAATAATCAACTGTTTATGAAAACAACTAAGCTTGTTCACTAATGAAATAACCAGTCAATAATTAGATTCTGGAAAAACCGGGTAAAAAAAAGAGGTTTCTATCTTTCTTTCGATCAATAGAAACCCCATAAAACACCCCTTATCTTTATAGCTGCTGAAATGGCCAGCTATTACTCAGTTATATTTAAAGTTTACTCAAAGACGATTATTTTTTCGCTTTGATAATAGTCTCCATCTCTCATTTGGAGAATATAAGTACCTGACTTCAGGTTAAATCTTGACAAATCAATACTTAGATTTGCAGGTAATGATACATTAGCTTTTTCACTACCATCAATGTTATAGATAATCATATCTATCATTTCATTTTGAACGCCATTAATGTTTAATTGACCATTTGACTGCACTGGATTAGGATATACTGATAATTTCCTATCCTCCACAGAGGCTCCTGCTTTGATAGTAATAGACTTAATATCACTAAAATCATTTGCACCATCGTAATCAAACTGTTGTATTCGATAGTAATAAATGTTGCTTTCCAAATCAAGGTCATCAAATTCATAATACTGTGCCTCGATGGTAGTACCATTCCCTTCTACTATTCCAATTTCTTCCCAATTAATAGCATCTATACTTCTTTGTACAGAGAAATAATCGTTGTTAATCTCACTTGCTGTTTGCCAAGTTAAAAGAGCATTATTCTCTTTTGCAATTACATTAAACTCTGTTAATTCTACCGGCAACACATTCCCTCTCAACACATATTGTACATAATCTTCTACTTCTCCGGATCTATAATTTCCTCCAAATTGGCTTGCATTTGGCATGGATTGAAAAGCTCTCAACCTCACTGCAATTTTTTCACTTGACGTCCAAGATGGAAGGTCTACTGGTACAGAAACACTAGAAGCTGCTCTAAGCCCTTCATTAGAAGTTACTCCGGATCCATTATAGAAATCGTCAAAAACACCATCAAAATCCCAATCAAACCAAAGCCCAAAATAAACCGTTACACCTGGGTCACTACCATTGATCAATACTTCGAAATTAGCCGTTGTTCCTAATTTAGGTCTATCTGGGAATACCAAACCATCTTCATCATTTGAACCTGCATTATTATCCCCTTCTGCTGTGTTACTTTCAGACGTTACTAACTCATGGTCTACTATTTCACCAAACCAAATTGAATTTGCTAAATCTGGACGCTCATCAAAATCAAAATCAATTGGAATCATTTGACCAGCACTTGGGAACTGACTAGGTAAGTCACCAAAATCATAGTATAAAGGTGCTGTTAAAAAGTATATTGTTGCAGAATCACATAATGAATTTGGAGATATATCGCATATTCTATAAGCGAATTGATCATGACCATAATAGTCCGACATCGGTGTATATTTAAAATTACCATCGCGATAAAAATCTAAACTACCTCCCATCTGGGTAGTATAACTTTCTATTATGGAATCTTGTCCTAAGTTGTTTAGATCTAAGTTTACTAAAGAACTGTTTAACCTTATCCAATCGCCATCATTATCGCCATCATTGGATACCCAACTACCAATAACAGGTTTATTAACGATTGTACTCACATAATCATCGCCAGCAAAAGGAGCGCTATTGTTTAATAAAGTATTCTCTTCAATTACTTCCAATACTAAACTTCCATCTGCGCATGCTTTGTAAGCTTGTAAATAATCGTCACATGCATTGTAGTTTACAGTTACTTTTCCATAAAATTATTGCTTGGAATAAAGTTATAAGTACCTTCCTGAGTAAAAGTTAATACACCTGCTTCTGAAATATAATTACCATATCTATTTATACCTCCAACTGAAAAAGGAGTATCAAACTCATCATAACTCTCGACACCGGCTCGCTCTCCATCAACAGCATAGAAATAATTTATTTCAATATTATCCTCTTCAACATCATCATCGTTTGACATTACATTTCCTCTTAACGCACTACCATAGCCAGAATTATAATCACTTGAAACAATTATACCATTAGTCGTTTGAATGTTTGGGTTTGGAAAATCGCCAACATTTATAATCAAATATGCAGTATCACACACAACTATTGCTCCGTCATCACATGAAATATATGGAACTATCACCTGACCAGAAAAATCATTACTCGGTGTGTACTCATATCTTCCATTAGCATTAAATGTTAATATTCCAGCGTTGTTCACAGCATCTCCTGTTAAGGATTTTCCATTTATGACCGCTCCACTAACAATAGAATTGTTTGTTGCTGGAGATAAGAATCTTGAAAATAATATATTATCTTGCTCAACATCAAAATCATTTCTAATCACATTCCCAATAACAGGCATATTACTTAGTGTAGCATTGATATCATTAATAGCCACACTCGTATTTACACTAAATCCTAATTCTTTACCACATAAAGCTTGAAAATTATCATTAAAAGTACTTACCACATAACTCGCAACGGTTTTACTTCCTCCATAAGGAAGAGAAGCTTCATCTATAGTTGTAATATAACTAACAGGATAATTTAGTGGTCTGTAATTAATTGTTAATTGTGGTGCTGAGGCAACATTGCCGTTATATGAGTAAGCTTTTCTATCCCCACCACTTTTATATTTTACTATTAATAAAATATCTTGCCCACTATTCCACTGCGATCTATTTACAATAGATTGAATTAAATAAAATATCAATTGAGTTAGTACCATTGATTTTTTGACCAGTTTGTATTGATGTTCCAAGTGACTTTGTTGGTATTATCCCAACGTTGAGATATGTTGTAATCTGGATGATTGAAAAAGTTGTTGGATTAACTGACTTGAACACTTATTTCTACGCTTAAATTGCCACTCTTATTATCCGATGCCCTAAGACTAATATATGCACTTTCAATTACTGACTCAGCATCCACATTAACACCTTGGAATCTAAATCCAGTATAAAGTTTATCATTCTTAATTTCTAACGTAGAATTGTTTAAATCCATATCTCCATTAGACTTCTCAGTAGCATCATCCGTACCTGTGGAGTTAACTCTTGTTACATTGTTTTGTAAATTACCTGTAGGTTTGTCAATTATAAATTCATACTCTCCATTAACAATTGAGGAAGTGGCCATTGGAACATTTCCTTCTGATCCGTTTAAAATACCATTAGCATCTACATCTTGGAATAATTGTACTGTTGTTCCTGAGAAGTTGTTTCATTTTCATCGAATTGAGCATTTCCATTATTGTCTCTGTAAGTAAAACCTTTTATAACATTTTTCCCAACAATTGGGTTGCATTCATTTACTTGAATTTCTATTGGTAAATTAGAAAAGGTTACCCTACCACATGCATCTGTTACGGTACAAGTAATAATACAAGAACCATCATATAATCCTGTAAATTCTGTAGAAGCTGCAGTTGGGTCTGAAAAGGTCCCTTCACAACTCGCACTCCAAGAATAGGTATAAATTCCACTACCTCCAGATGCATTTACTTCTGCACTGGCAGGAATATTTTGAATAACCATTGAATCTATAGAAACATCAGATGCAACTTGAATAGATTTATCGGCAGCTGCCCAAAAACTAAAATTTAAAAAAGCACGCTGAGCTGCAATATTATCTGGATTGTTTCCGTCGTGATCATGCCCCCCATATACATTACTTTCCCTTTGTCCGCATCACCAAATGCATCGCCAAATGCGAGCATTGCCGCTCTTATTTTGACCATTCACTTCATTATTATCTGATCCCAACCTCGCTATTGAAGTAGAATTTCTCCATTGGCTATGTGGGATAAAAATTTGTTCTGAACCATTCGTTGTCGCATCATCCATATCGCCCATGCTAAATTGCATGGCATGAGTTGATAGGCATAGCTATAAGGTACTGTACCATTATCATGATCATTCCAAAGCACTAAAGAATTATCTGCATAATCATCAGTTCCAGTAGCAATTCCAGTTTTATCTGAAAGAAAGTTCATTTGTTGAGATGGATTCGCTGGATTAAAAAGATTTTCTAAGGCAACTCACGGCATGGCATGCTGCCCAAATAGTCCCTTCACAACCTCCATTAGTATAACTATCGTTCCAATTCATTAAGTTACTATGATCTTCCCAAGTTGGGTCGGCGTGAGGCATTACAAATACATCATTGCAACATCCTAGCTCTGCTGGTGTCAACCAATTATAAGCACTGCTCGGAAACCTCAGACATAAGATATTCCTCTGCAATCTGACCATTGTCTTGATCCAATGTCCATCCCATAAAGTAGTTGATGGGGTGGTAGCCACTGGTACACCTTAAAGAAGTGGTTGTCGTCGTTCCAACTACGCCTAAGCTATTCCAGCTGCTGATCATTGAATCCACTGATGCATTTCTATAACGCGCCTCAATAATAAATGGGCCACCTTTATAGTTATATCCATTGTATGTGAAATCAGTGCCATCTTTACTTTTGTTAGGATTAATAATCCATTTAACTGGAACTTTTAATTCTGTAGTTAACGCATAAATTAACCCATAAGGTTTTAGTATCTGCTTTAGTTTGGAGGAACAACTCCCATATTGATTATATAAGAGCCCGATGCCATTGTCTCATTGGTTTGAGCCTTAAGCATAGCAGTGCTAACTAAACAAACAAATAGAATGGTTGTAATTTTTAAACTCCTTTTCATATCGAAACAATTTTGTTATCAGGTAATTCTGAAAAAACTTGGGGCAGTTATGTTTCAATAAAAAAGTTGTTATCAGCAATTATATTGGAATGTTCCAAATAATTCAATCATAACTAGTGTTTTAAAAACACAGTAGGAGTTTATGTTTCATTTAAAATTAATTTGAAACAACATTATAATGGTGGGTATACCAATATTGCATCAAACCTTGTCACTTTTCTTTATGAAAATCAAATGTTGGGTTCCTGGTGGGAAGACCTAAATTGCTTAAGTCATTGTAAACATATTATAGATAAACTGCTTTGTCAAATAAAAATTAAAAATAAATTCCGCGTTACTTATGAGCCTATTTAAAAAAGTGTTGGTCAATATCTAATAGATAATGACCAACCCATAAAAAACCCTTAAACTTTATCCTTACGGATATATTATTACTTTATCTATTAACCATTTGAAATAAATTAATTCTTTGCCTCATTTAGAATTTAGATAGCTTTTTTAATGTATTCTGATAAAAGAATTTAACTTAACCGTCAATTGTCTCTAATCAAACCTATTAGAGGATTCTAGCGAGAACATAATTGCTTTTGCCTAAGCACTTGATAAACTTATCATAGATATACTTAATCGTCAATAGGTAAATTACTCATACAGTTTAGAAAAAATCTCTTTAACTTTTACAAATAACGCAGAGTCAATGATAAAATCTTTTTAGGTATTGGTTATAAAATTCATATACTATAGCGCTAGAGGTTTGATAGCTTATAATACATCAAATAATTATGCTAATTTAAACGGTTCAATTTTTTACCCATGAGAATACTTCTACTATTTATCTTATCTCTAATTGTTTTTCCCACTAATATAAAGGCGCAAAGTATTGGCATTGGGACAGACTATCCGGACCCCAATGCTATTTTAGATATAAAATCGTCTACTAAGGGAATATTAATCCCAAGATTATCTACCAGCGATAGAGATACTCATTTATCTGCCTTAAGTCGGCCTGGGCATAATAGCGGCTTACTGATTTATAATACTACTGACAATGCTTTTAACTATTGGGATGGCAACGATTGGATTTCATTTCCGGCAGCTAGTGGTAATGATAACGATTGGGATAACTTAGGCAATCTACTACTACCCTCTGATGGTGTAAATGAAAAAGTGGCTATTGGAACCAATGGTGCTAGCGGTCAATTAACAGTAAAATCTTCGATGGCTTCGACTCCAACAATTTATATTGAAAATAATGATAGCTCCAGCAATGCTACTGCATTAAGAGTATATCTAAAAAATGCAGAAAATGGAGGGCAAGGTATTTATCAAGAGACCTCTGGAAATGTTAATGGTTCTCAATATGGAATTTTCAACAAGGTTTCTATTGTAGGCACAGGTTATAAGTTTGGTATCAGAAATGATTTAACGGGCTTAAATACTGATTATGTTTATGCCAATTACAATAGAGTTTTTGGAACAGTAGCCAATGAGGCCATGGGAACAGTAAATATTGTTAACAATGCAGGAGCTGCAGATCAATGGGCTGTAAAAAACAATATACAAGGAAGTGGAACAGGGAATAAATATGGTGTACAAAATATAATTGACGGAACCACAAATAGCCTTAGATATGGCACTTATAATAGCATTACAGGGTCAAATAATTCTTCGAGCTATGGAACCTATAACCACAGTGCTTTAACCGGAACCGGCGACAAATTTGGGAGTTACAATCTTTTTTCAGCGGCAGCAACCGGAAAACTATATGGTAATTATACAGAAATACTAAGTACTTCATCAGATACAAAATATGGTAACTACTATCTTTCTAGTGCTAATACTGGCGGCACACAAGTAGCTAATTATGTAGATTTAAATGGATCGAGCACTAGCAGTAAATTTGGCTACTACTATTCTTCTGCCAATAGTACTAACGGTCAACAAAGAGGAGCCCATGTTGCTATCAATGGATTGAATTCATCTACATCATTGAAATATGGATATTTTACCACCATTTTGGGAACGGTGTGGTACACATTATGGAGTGGCCACTAGTGTTACAGGTGCTAATCGCTATGCTATTTATGCTGAAAATTCGAATTCAAGTGGCTATGCCGGTTATTTTCAAGGCGATGTAACAGTAACCGGTAACTTTGCTAATCCATCGGACAAGCAATTTAAAAAAGATATTGTACCCCTTTCTACTGCATTAGGTAAAATTTTAAAACTGCAGCCAAGATCGTATTATTTCAAACCTGAATTAGCAAAAAAATGGGGATTCTCTGAAGATCTACAAGCAGGTTTTATCGCACAAGAGTTAGAGGAAATTATTCCTCATTTGGTGATGAAGGAAAGTCATACCCCAAGACATTTAGAGGATGAAATAGATAAGGATGTAATTGATGATCCAACGGAATACAAATCCGTTAACTATTTAGGTTGTCTCTTATCATTAAAGCTATTCAAGAACAGCAAGAGATGATTGATAAAAAGATGCTACTATTCACTCGTTAGAGACAAGGCTTAAATTGTTGGAAGAGCAAGTGTTTGAAATTGCAAAGCAATTGAGGTAAAATAGAAGCCCAGCTTGTTTAAATATTGTTATATTTTGTATCTTTATTAAGATGAGCGTAATTTATAAATCTTGTTACTATCTATTTTCACTAATGGCAATTTTGCTTTTTGTAAGTATTGTTTCTTGTTCTGATGATATGAATGAGGTTATACCAGATTACATTCCACAAGATAGTACGGCTAACGATACTGTTATTATTCCAATAGATACAACCGGCTTATACCAATGTTACATATGTCGATTTGATTCTGCTTATGTAGTTGATTTTACTGCTCATCAACAGCAACTGTTTAATGAATTAAATGATGCCTATAATAGCAATTGTTTAAGCTGTCTTTTGTCTTTCTTTAAAACATGGCAGATTAGTTATGAATCAACGGATATTTCGCTAATAGAAAATGATACCATTAAGGCTGTCTATGACATTTACAAAGCCTTTTATAGGCCATGGGACTTATATACTTTCTATGATGGAGAATTTGGTAACAACTTGTTTTCCGGTATTGAGTTTATGATTATTCAAGAAGAGATTTTTTATAATACCGAAATTGACACGCCACAATATTTAGCCCACAATGATAGAATTGACAATTTTAGGCCAGCGATTTCATCCGATGCAAACCCTATAAATCCAGTATATCTGAATGAAGATTACCGTAAAGTTCTAAATTACTTTTTAGGTGTTGGATATATTAGAAGAAGTTGTGGAGGTAACCAAGATTGTTTTGATCTACCACAAAAATCAAATTTTATCAATCAGGCTGTTAGAATTCTTGGAGAACATTGGGATGATGGCTGGCATCTAGAAACGCATCCTTATATTTTTAACATCAGTTTTAATGCTCAATTAGATAGTGCTTTCATAAATTTTAGAGTTATCTATCAAGGAGGCGAAGCGATTTTAAAGAAAGTTGATGGTGAATGGGACTTAGTTGAAAGCTATGCTACATGGATTGAGTAAATGAGCTATTTGACGTTATAAACTTTGACTCCATTTCTCAACCAAATACCCCAAGTTTTATCAAAGGCATGAATACTATCGGTTAATTCCCCTTCTGGATTCACAATTGGTAAATCTTCATTTTTCCATTCAAAAATACCACCGTAGAGGTTGGAGACGTTTTCAAATCCATTGTCTTTTAGCTTTTCTGCCACTTTTTCGCTTCTGTACCCAACAGAGCAATAAACCACAACTTTAGCGTCTTTATTAAGATCCTTTACTCGATTGAGATTAAAATCATCGTAACCTACCCAAATGGCATTTTTAAGGTGACTTATATCAAATTCAACTTTTTCTCTGGCATCTAAATAGATGGTATTGGAATCTAACATTAGTACTTCCGGTACTGTAACCTCCTCCACGGAATGACTCAATAAGCCCTGTAACATGACTTGATAAGCTTTGTTTTCTACCTTTTGTTGTCCACAAGCTTGTAAGCTAGAGAGTAAGAATATAAGAATAAAGATTTTTGATAGCTTTTCAAGCAAGCGGACGCTTGCAATGTTATTAGCACGAGTGGACACTCGCGCCATATTAGTATTTTTAAGTTTTTTTTTCAATTTTATTGTTTCGTTTTCTTGCAATGGGCTGAACCCATTGGATTTAATCCAATACAATATCTAGCTTCGTAACATCTCCAGAAACAGAAGGATATTTTTTCAATGCCACATCTAACCAATATTCTATTTCCTCTATAGAACCAAATAATTGCGCATAAGATTCAATCATATAATATCGATCTTGAAAGGCATGTTTGTAATAATGGTTCTCCATGATAGCTTTGACATTGTATGGATGGCGCACTGCTTTATCTTCTAAACAGAATAGTGTTTCGCCTTTGGACGATAAAATACCAGCTCCATATATTCTCAAACCTCGTTTACCATCTACAAGTCCAAACTCTACCGTGAACCAATAGATTCTACCAATTAACTCAATGGCGAAAGGATTATTAATATGCTTCAAAGCTATTTTACTCAACGATTGTAAATAATCAACAAAAAACTGATTGGTTAAAATAGGCACATGCGCAAAAACATCATGGAACATATCCGGCTCTTCCAAATAGTCTAATTCCTCCATTTTACGTAGCCATGTAGTAGCAGGAAATTTTTTGATTGACAATAATTCAAAGAAATCTTTATCCGGTATTAAACCAGGTACCACTTCTAATTGCCAACCGGTAGTTTCCTTAAGGACGGCATTGGTTTCATCAAAATCAGGAATTTTATCAGCCACAAAATTTACCTTTTTAAGACCTTTTAAAAATGTATAGGCCGCTCTGTTGGGGTAGATTTTAAACTGCCGCTCGTATAAAAGCTTCCAAACATGAAAGTCTTCTTCAGTATATTTATTATATTCTTGCTGTAGGTTATACATTTAAATTTTTCCTTCTTCTTTATCTGACATATTGTAAAAAATCTTATCTACAATAACATTTAGGGCGTGTAAGTCATCTTTATTCAATCCTTCCCAGCCTCTTTTTCTAAACTCCACCACATGGGGCAACAATAACTCAATAGTTTCAGTGCCCTTTTTAGTCAACTCTATAAAATATTTACGTCTATCTTCTTTGCTCATTTTTCTCTTTACCAAATTCTTTTTGGCTAAAAGGTCAATAATTCTAGTAACGGTAGGTGCATCTTTGTAAGTATTTTCTCCAATTTGATTTTGCGACAATAGACCATGTTTGAATAATTCATACATAATTACCCATTGATCAACTGTGATAATTGCTCCAATTTCATTGAAGTTACGCTGCAATGTTTGCTTTAATTTTTTGCTGGTTCTCTCTAATAAAAAGCCATAATTTAAATTATGATCCATATTTGTTTTAGTATTTAGTATTTAGTAATTGGTATCTAGTATTTGTTCAATAATACTTAATACTTTTTTTCTTTACAACGTTCCTCTAATGGCTTGTTCTCTTTCAATTGCCTCAAACAATGCTTTAAAGTTTCCTTTGCCAAATGACTTCGCCCCTTTTCTTTGAATAATCTCAAAAAACAAGGTTGGTCTTGATTGTAATGGTTTGGTGAAGATTTGCAATAGATAACCTTCATCATCTCTATCCACCAAAATACCTAACTCCGCTAGCTGACTGATGCTCTCATCAATTTTCCCTACTCTGTCTTGCAATACTTCATAATAACTGCTTGGAACCGTTAAAAAATCAATCCCTCTCGATTTTAAAGTAGCAACTGTATGCATAATATCATCTGTTGCTATAGCGATATGCTGCACCCCTGAACCTCCGTAAAACATCAAATATTCTTCAATTTGAGAACGCTTTTTTCCTTCTGCCGGTTCGTTGATAGGAAATTTGATACGACCATTACCGTTGCTCATCACCTTACTCATTAAGGCAGTATAATCAGTAGAAATATCTTTATCGTCGAATGAAATAAGCTGATTAAAGCCCATTACATTTTTGTAAAAATCTACCCAAGTATTCATTTCTCCCCAATCAACATTGGCTACCATATGATCGATATATTTAAAACCAACCGGCTCTGTTTTCAATCCATTGTCCCACGCTTGATAACCCGGCAAGAAAACTCCGTTATAATCTTTTCTTTCTACAAAAACATGAATGGTATCACCATATAATTTTATTGATGACATGACAACTTTACCATTTTCGTCTTCAATGGTTTTAGGCTCAAAATTAGATTGTGCTCCTCTTTTTATGGTTTCCCGATATGATTTGTTGGCATCATCTACCCATAAGGCAATCGCTTTTACGCCATCACCATGCTTATCAATATGCAAACCAACATCAGTTCCGCCTTTCATTGGGCTGGTTAAAACCATTGTTACTTTATCTTGCTTCACCACATAACTTTCAAATTCCTTTTCTCCTGTAGACAAGCCTTTGTAGGCATACGGTTTAAAGCCAAATGCAATTTGATAAAAGTAGGCCGCTTGTAGAGCATTACTTACATATAATTCGATGTGATCTGTTCCATTTAATGGTAAAAAATCAGTTTCTAACGACTTCATATAATTCTTTTTATGGTTTACAACCAGCTGGTTAAATAAGATGGATCTTCTACGTCCAAAGCTGCTTGCGTTAATTTTAAAGGATGAAAGGTATCGATCATCACGGCTAATTCTTCAGTTGACTTTGCTCCAATACTTTTCTCCATGGTTCCTGGTGCCGGACCGTGAGGAATGCCGCCAGTATGTAATGTAAATTGACCAGGTCGAATGCCCTTTCTACTCATAAAATCGCCATCTACGTAATACAATAACTCTTCAGAATCTATATTGCTATGATTGTATGGGGCAGGTATCGCCTCAGGATGATAATCGAATAATCGTGGCACAAAGGAGCAAACCACATAACTTCTAGTGCCGAATGTTTGGTGCACTGGAGGCGGTTGATGTACTCTTCCTGTAATTGGTTCGAAATCGTGAATAGACATGGCAAATGGATAGTGATAGCCATCCCAACCCACTACATCAAATGGATGTGTTTTGTAATTGACAGTGTGCAATATTCCTTCCTTTCTAATCTTGATTGGAAACTCTCCTGTTTCATTTTTAGGCGCTACAAATTCAGGAGCTCGCAAATCTCTTTCACAAAATGGAGCGTGTTCCATTAACTGACCAAATCGATTCAAGTAATTTTTAGGGAACCATATTTCGTCTTTACTTTCAATAAAAAGAATTTTATTGTCACTGCTATCAAACTCAACTTGATAAATACATCCTCTAGGTATAACAAGATAATCTCCCTCTTTAAAAACTATATCTCCAAACAAAGTATGAAGCGTTCCTGTTCCTTTATGAATAAAAAACATTTCGTCAGCATCACCATTTTTGTAGAAATAATCTTTCATGGATTGCTTTGGAAAAGCTAAACCTATATTGATGAAATTATTGAAAAACAAAATGGTTCTACTTTGTAAAAAATCATCTGTAGGTGGAATATCAAAGCCTTCTAATTTTCTTGGAGCAATATTATGTTCCACGGCTGCCTTTGGCGCCACATTGATGCTTTCGCCTAAAGAAGTTATTTGCGTTGGTCTTTCTAAGTGGTATAAAAGCGATGCTTTACCATTAAATCCTTCCGTACCGAACAATTGCTCGTAATAGAAATTACCTTCCTTACTCTTAAAAACAGTATGCCTTTTATGCGGTATGTTACCTCTTTTTAGATACATCTTATACTTCTTTTATTATCAATTGATTCACTGCAATTTCTAATGCTTTACTAGTAATATCCGTAAGCGAATCATCTAAATCGTATACTTTCATTAACGCTTCTCTAATGACATTTGACACATCATTGAAAATGGCTTTATCGGTAATTTCAACATTAGAACCCATTAAATAAGCGAATACTCTTGCCATTCCACAGTTCGCGATAAAATCAGGAATTACACTTAAACTGTCATCTGCTTTACTCAAAATTTGTCCGTAAAAAATTTCCGGATCATTAAACGGAACATTGGCACCACTTGAAATCAACTTTAATCCAGCAGCTACCATTCTATCTAACTGATCTTCATTGATCAATCTTGATCCCGCTGCAGGGATACATATTTCTGCTTTTAAATCCCAAATTCTTTCATTGGCTTCTTCAAAGGAAATCATATCATCGCGATATAGCAATCTGTTTTTTCGATTCATAAAAAGTTCTTTTACTTCTTGAAAAGAAAATCCTTCCTCTTTAATAACACCACCGCCACCATCGATGATTCCAACAATTTTAACACCCATTTGTGCTAAGAAAAATCCGGCTGCTGCCCCAACATTTCCCCATCCTTGGATAATTACCTTTTTCTCTCTGATACTATCTTTGTGCCATATTTGGTAGAAATGCTTCACCGAAACCGCTACACCATATCCGGTAATCATATCTGAAACCGTAAACTTCACTGTTTTGTCCGGCACGTAATTAGGGTCTTCAATAATCTTAGAAACGCCAGCTCTTAATTGACCAATTTTATTAATCTTGGCTCTTTCCGTTGGTTCATAATGTCCTTTTACAATGCCTTCTTGTGGATGCCACAAGCCGTATCCTTCAGTTATAGGAATAACGTCATGGATCTCATCAACGTTCATATCACCGCCAGTTCCGTAATAATTTTTAAGAATTGGCGTCACTGCTTTATACCATCTTTCCAATACCTCTACCTTTCTTGGATCGTTTGGATCGAAATTTATACCTGATTTTGCTCCCCCAATGGCCGGTCCACTTACCGTAAATTTTATCTCCATGGTTTTGGCCAAAGACGTCACCTCATTTCGATTCAGCCCTTTTCGCATTCTGGTGCCACCACCGGCAGCTCCACCTCTTAAGGAATTGATTACCAACCAGCCTTCTGCTTCGGATAGTCTGTCTTTCCATTCGAATACTATTTCGGGAGCTGTCTCTTCAAATTGTTTTAAAAGTGCTTGCATTGAAATTATTTGTTAATGTAATTGTTGTCTCAACAACAAAAATATACATTTCCTTAACAATAGTAGAATAAGAGTTGTTAAATATTGATTCTCGCGTTTCCTTTTTTATTTTGAGTAGAACTATAAGAAAGATTTGTTTTTAAGCGAGATGATGCGTTAGGGATTGAAGCGGATATACTTTTGGGTGTAGTGAAACGAAACCAAAAAGATTGAAGCGAAAAGCCCGCCCGAACGCCAAAATTCAATTTGATTTTAATATGGAAAGCCAATTTGAATTATTTATATTAGTCTACTTTTACTTATTTATAGCTACAAGCTATTTTAATATAATCACTCGGCTAGAGCCGAGCTAAAATTGCGACCATGAAAGCACTTGTTTTAAGAGAAAATTCTTTTCAAATTGAAGATTTTACTGCACCGGAATGCAAAGAGAGAGAAGTATTGATAAAAGTAAAATATGCTGCACTAAATCATCGAGATCAATGGATTAGAGAAGGACAATATGCTAAAATTCAATATCCTTCAATTTTAGGTTCTGATGGAATTGGCGAAGTGGTGGCGACCGGTGGCGTTGAGGGCGAAGGCTTGATTGGTAGAAGTGTCATTATCAATCCGAATATTAATTGGGGCGACAATAATGCTTATCAGGATATGAAAGATTATGAGATTTTAGGCATGCCTTCTTATGGCACATTGGCTGAATTTATTTGTGTAGATATAGATCGATTGAATCAAGTGCCTTCGCATTTATCGGACAGTGAGGCAGCTGCTTTGCCATTAGCAGGATTGACCGCTTACAATGCGCTGTTTAATAAAGGCAAGGCACACAAGGATATGAATATTTTAATCTCAGGTGTTGGTGGTGGTGTAGCACAGTTTGCTTTTCAGTTTGCATTGGCCATTGGCGCAAAAGTTTGGGTGACGAGTAGCAAAGAAGAGGTATTAGAAAAATGCATAGAAATGGGTGCATCCGGAAGAGTAAATTATCACAGACCTGAAGCGTTTTCACAAATTAAAAAAGAGAGTGGTGGAATTGATCTCATTATTGATAGTGCCGGAGGTGATGGATTAAATGATCTTTTAGGCACTTTAAATCCTGGTGGAAAATATGTTTTTTATGGCGCGACTAAAGGTGTGCCATCCGATTTAAACTTAAGAATGATTTTTTGGAAACATTTATCATTGCATGGTACCACCATGGGTAGTGATGAAGATTTTAAGGATATGTTAGCCTTTGTGGAGCGGCACAAAATTCATCCTATAATCGATAAAGTATATCCTTTTGACCAAGTGATTGAGGCTTTTGATTTAATGAAGGCGGGATTTCAGTTTGGGAAGATTGTAGTGGAGTTGTAGATTATTTGATGTGCTGATGTGCAGATTTGTTGATGTGCTGATGTGCTGATGTGCTGATGTGCTGATGTGCTGATTAAAAATCTAAGTATATTGTTAGGATTCAATAACTATTGGAGGTTATAATTTTTTTAATCCTAAAAATCCCAATGTTGACGAAATAGTGTCGCGTATGCTGCCAACATATAGATTCGTAAGCACAATCTACGAGCAACGATTAACATTCACAAAAGAATGACAATCAGCTACTTAAAAAAGTAAAAGTGTGTTCCCTACTCGATAAATTAAAAAATCTGTTCCCTTAACTCGTTTTATCTTCTTTTACATTTGAGAATAATTGAATATAAACTAAAGAAAAAAACGTGTTATGAAAAGTAAATTAATGATTACAATGGTGGTTGCACTTGCCCTATTTTCAAGTTGCGAACAAATTCCTGATTTAAATCCATCAACAAGTGCGGGCTCCAATATTCTTGTAGCTAATATTAATGAAGCACTTATTACTGAAAATGATTTTGAAAATAGAGATTATGACATTACTGGTGATGGTACTACTGACATCTCTTTCTCTAGACAAATTAGGACTGTTTTCTTTTCTGATGAAGTCACTCACAATCTATATATGTATAGTTCAGAAATATTATTAGATCTTAATGGCATTCCTTATTATGGTACTCAACTTTCAAGTGCGCCTGCGCTTGGTGCTTGGTTTCCATTTTTGGGTTCCCTATCAAATACAACAACAAATTATAACGAAATTAATTACAACATTCCAAATGGCAAGCGCTATATATTTTATAGAATGTATATAAACAATGCTCAACATTATGGTTGGATTGAATTACAATCATCGACTACGAATGGACTTAAAAATACTGCCATTTTAAGAATTGCAATTGCTGAAGAGCCAGGTATAGTTTTAAGAGCTGGTCAAACAGAATAGAAATGACAGCTACCATCCTTGCCTATTTATATAAGTATAAGGATGGTAGTTTTCATTAATTTATTAAAAAACTAATGGACTTGGTGATGCATTTGAGTGTCATGGGGCAATAGCCAACAAAATCGCCATCCATATCAATGGGTAATTCTTTGCCATCCAAAGGCTCAATGGTAACTTCTTTGGCTTCGGTGTAACTCACTTCTTTATGAACTATTGGCTCTCCTTTTTTAACTTTTCCTAGGTTTTGAAGATAGTCTAGCATGGTAATATTGCCTAACGTAACTAGCGTAAATTTGCCATCATCCATTTTGGCATCCGGAGCCACTGCTAATCCGCTTCCAAAATATTTGCCATTGGCAACAACCATACTCATGATCTTTCCTTGCCATGATGCTTGGTCGGAAGTCCATTTAATAGTTGATTTATCATAAGTGATAAAACTGCTTAAAATAGCTTTGGTATAATTTAAATTAGAACCTAACCATCCTACTTTATGTCGATCCATATGTTGCACGGTATGTCCGCCCATACCAACATCAGTGATATTAGAAAAGAATCTTTCAACTTGTTGGTTTTGCTGATTATTAAAGGTGGTGTAGCCAACATCTAATGGCTTCACTTTATCTTTCTCTATCAAAAATTTTAAATATTTGATGTCGTATTTTAATTGATGATATCGAGCAAAATCATTACCTGAGCCGGCTGGTAACAATCCTATTTTAATTTTTTGAATAGCTTGCCAATCAAAACTATCCGAACTTAATTCTTCTTTTACCTTGTATCTAGAAGTCATTCCATTAATTACTTCATTGATGGTGCCATCTCCTCCCACTACAATCAAATAATCATAGCCTTCTCTTACAGCTTCACTCGCCAATTCTTTGATATGTCCTGCCTTTTCTGAAATAAAGAGTTTGCAATCAGTTGAATACATAAATTCGGCTTCAATATCGCTTACAATTTGGCGATACCGTTTGATTACTTTATTGATTAAAAAGGCTACTTTTTTCATCTGACAATTTTATTTCAAAGGATGTAAGGTTTTCCAATGGGCTTCAAAATCAATGATTCTCTGAGCTCTTTTCGCTTCCGTCCAATTCAATTCTTTCTGCATTATATTGGCGACCCTTTTCACCAAAGCATCATCAATCGTTTTCATTCTATAAGTGATAGCCATTCTTCGAGTTAAGACATCACTTAGTTTTTGTGCATTTTGATATCGGATATAAAAAATAATATCTGCCTCCTGATAATCCAATCCTTTCAACAAAACTCTACTATAGTTTGAATCTTCTTGGAGGATTTGTTCAACTTTATCGGCGTTACCCCCCCATTTCTCGGCTAAACTATTAGTTGGTTTGAATGCCCGGTTGGTTCTATCGGGCTTGATGGTAAATGTTCTTTTTGTAGCTAACTCTTTCAACATATTATCAGCCATAGAGAGAAAAGAGGTTAACTTTCCTCCTGCAATCATCAACAAATTTTCTTTCTCCCACCAAATCTTATAATCGCGTGACACTTTATTTGATTCACTTTCTTTCTTCTCATCTATTAAAGGTCGCAAGCCAGAATAAATACTTAAAATATTGTCTTTACTAACTTGTATTCCGGACAAACTTTTGTTGAGGTTATCTAAGATATAATCGACATCCTTTTGAGTGGCACCGGGCTCTCGCAAATCGCCTTGATAAGCAGTATCTGTTGTGCCAACAATTACCAAACCATCTACCCAAGGACAGATCCAGAGCATTCGTTTATCATCGCAAGGAATGAGTAAAACATCTTTTTCAGGAAACTGAGCGCCATCCATCACCAAATGAATACCTTTTCCCGGCAGCATCATTTTCTCCTCTTGGTGATTTAATTTCTCCAATATTTCATCCGTCCAAACTCCAGTGGCTGAAATGTAATGATCCGCTTTGATGGGAAATTCTTCACCCGTTAATTGATCTTTAGCAGATATGGAAATTATCCTTCCCTTCTCTTTTTCAAATGATGAAGCGCTTAAATAGTTAATCGCTACGCCTCCTAATTCTGAGGCTTCCATAATGACTTCATTCGTTAATCTGGCATCGTTGGTAATGGCATCATAGTAATAAAAACCTCCTTTTAAACCTTCTTTTTTAAGCATTGGATATTGCTTAATAACCGAATCTTTGCTCAGTCGCTTGTGCTTTGGTAAAATTGAACTGCTAGCCAATTGATCATATCCAAACAAGCCTACTTTCATTTTTCCAACGGTTAAGCGAGAATTATAGATGGGCATTAAAAAAGGCAAAGGCTTTATCAAGTGAGGATACAATTGCAACAAATGCTCTCTTTCCTTCAAAGCTTCTTTCACCAATTTAATTTGCATGTATTGAAGGTATCTTAATCCGCCATGAATCATTTTAGCTGAACGACTGCTGGTGCCTGATGCAAAATCATTTGAATCGATCAACAATGCTTTTAAACCATTTTGACAACATCTTAAAAAAATACCCGCACCGGTTATTCCTCCACCAATGACGATTACATCAAAATGTTCGTTTTTAGCTTTTTCTATATTTTGATCTCTAGACATCAAATAATTTTCCTGGATTTAGAATTCCTTTGGGATCCAATTCTTTCTTCATAGCTTTCAATAGTTCTAAGCCTAATTTATCTTGATGCTTTAAATAATATTGTTGATGGTCTTTACCAATACTATGATGATGGCTAATCGATCCACCGTTTTCTACTATTGCATCCGACATTGTTTTTTTAATTTCTTGCCATTGCTCTACTTCTGTTCCAATATTCATTGGGCAAATCAGTATAAAATACATACAAGCACCATGCGTGTAGATATGAGAAATGTGAGACATAATGATGCCTTTCTCTTTATGAAATGCTTCGCAATCTTGCATTTTTTTGGTGATGTTAGCGTGCATGGACATTACTTTATCCCAAGAAACAACCGTTTCCATCGTATCAATAAAAATTCGATGTTCCATCATGGTATCTCTTAAATACGGAGTATGGAAACGTGTAGCCTCCCAATTTTTGGCTAGCGAAGATGGAATTAATGCTCCTTTGTGTTTATTGACAATCTTTTGAGCATGTGCCATTTCATTCTCTTTGCTGCTTAATACTTCTTCAAACCGCAACATCATAATATTGGGCTCTTCAATATTTTTAAAATTGAGATAAATGTCTTGAACTTTCTTTTTTAAGTCTGCTACCAAACCTTCTTTTTCCGGTTTTAATTGACTGTAGAAATAGGTTTCAGGTCCATCAGATAATCGGCAGACTGATGGGTAAATATCATTTTGAATAACTTCCTTTAAGCAATTAGTACCGGATTCAAAATCAGGAAATAAGGCCAACACCCATTTACTTCTTGCTGGTTTTTTATGGAGTTTAACCGTCACTTCTGTAACTGTTCCCAACAAACCCTCACTTCCAATAAATACAGGTGTTAGGTTGATGCCTTCCGCATCTTTATCAAAAGAAGGTGTTTCAATTGTGCCTTTTGGTGTGGCCACTTTCAGCGACACCACCATGTCTTCTATTTTACCGTAATAGGTCGATTCTTGACCGGCACTTCGAGTAACCACCCAACCGCCAAGCGTTGAAAATTCAAAAGATTGAGGAAAGTGACCCAAGGTTAAACAGTATGGCTTTAGCTGTTCTTCTAAATGTGGCCCATATACGCCCGCTTGAAAGGTAGCCACCATATTAACCTCATCAATGGCTAA
This sequence comes from Chitinophagales bacterium, assembly GCA_041393015.1. Taxonomy (GTDB): domain Bacteria; phylum Bacteroidota; class Bacteroidia; order Chitinophagales; family JADIYW01; genus JAGQYH01. The sequence goes on from JAWKKV010000001.1 coordinate 218,033, forward strand.
AAGCTTGCTCATCTGCGTAAGATCCAAATACACAATTTTTCGTTTTTGATCGCCTTCAATAGTTAAAGCGCCTACTACATTTGTTTGACCGCCAATAGGTACAATAGCAATATTATGTTGATCCGCAGCAGAAACAATGGCTTGTACTTCATTATGGTCTTTCGGTTTGATGATGACATCCGGCACTTCGAGATGATGATCTTTAAAAATTCTGATAACATCATGATAACTCTTTCCCAAAGAAGCAGCTAACCTGGCTTCATTAGAAAAATCTATTTGTGCTTTTGGAATGGATTGAAATGCTTTTAAAATGAACGCTTGATCAGTTTCCGAAACAGACTGAATGTTAAAATCGTGTGGCGGATGAAAATCCTCCTTTGGATCCATTCCAAAACGATCTATGCAAATTTGTCTTAGTTTGGGATAATTGTTGACATGCTCATAGGCTTTTGCATCGCCCCATTTCCACCAGTCCTTATTCATTTGATTTCCTTTTGTGCTGTAATTTAAGAAATGTAGCAGTAATGCTGGTTGATATTTATCATATTCTCAAATTAATGCAAGTAATTCCAATCGAGCATCCTATTAGCCAATAAATTAAATACCTATTTGTTTTTTACTTGCTATTTTTAGACCATGAAAATTTTAATGGTCTGCCTTGGCAACATATGCCGTTCGCCTTTAGCAGAAGGCATCATGCAAACTTTAATTGACGAACATAACCTAGACTGGGAAGTTGACTCCGCCGGAACAAGCAATTATCACATTGGAGAAAAACCGGATGAAAGATCAATTGAAGTAGCGGCTAAACATGGCATCAATATTGCTCATCAAAAAGCAAGACAATTTCACTTTCCTGACTTTGAAAACTTTGATGTTATCTATGCCATGGACAGTCAAAATTATATTGACATCACCAAGCAAGCTGCTTCAGAGGAAGAAAAAAAGAAAGTGAAATTAATTATTAATGAAGCTCATCCTGGAAGAAATATTAATGTTCCGGATCCCTACTGGAACAATAATGGCTTTGAGGACGTTTACCAAATGCTGCAAGAAGCATGCAATTTTATTATAAAAAACAACATTTAAAACAATAATCATGCAATCAAAATCAATTTTATTAAGCTTAGCACTAGCGCTAATTTTCAATGTTTCTTTAATGGCTCAACAAAGAATTGTAGCCGTAGATGAAGAAAACAGCTCTATTCAATGGATAGGTAAAAAAGTAACCGGCGCACATGATGGACACATTCAAATTTTAGAAGGTTCATTAGAATTAACAGAAGGCACTATTACCGGTGGCACATTTGTAATGGATATGACTTCTATTACAGTAGATGATATTGAAAATGAGAATTACAATGCAAAATTGGTAAAACATTTAAAAGATGATGACTTTTTTGGTGTTGAACAATTTCCATCTGCATCACTTTTAATTAAAAGTGCCAAAAAAGTGAACAGTAACAAAAGTGCCGATAATGGAAAAGCTACACAGATTGATCAATATACAATTACAGCTGACATCTCTATTAAAGGCATCACTAAAGAAATAACATTTGATGCAGAAGTGATGTATTTCAACGATAACAGTATGAAAGCTACTAGTGAAATAACGGTTGATAGAACTGAGTTTGGTATTCATTATGGTTCAGATAAAAATCTGGGAGACAAGATGATTTACAAGAATTTTACTTTGAATGTAAGCTTGGCCTTGAATTAAGCAAATCAATAAATAATATATAAGGTAAGGCATTCAGAAATGGATGCCTTTTTTTATTTACATCTCTTTATAACCTCCCAAACCTTATTCGCAGTTTTGTCCCAAGTAAAAAGTTGTCTTTGCTTTCGCCCTTCTTCTATTAAATGTTCTCGTAAACCATAATCCTTAGCCATTTTTTCCATAGCATGACCCATTTCCCCAATTCTATCAGGATTGACATACAAGGCAGCATTTTCTGTTACTTCCGGCAGTGATGATCGTTCACTGGCGATAACTGGTACCTCAGCATACATCGCTTCTAACAATGGAATACCAAAGCCTTCAAAGAAGGATGGATAAACCAAAGCCAACGCAGCACCTAACACTTTGCTTAATTCTTCTCGCTCTAAATGTCCCAATGAGATAACATCATCAGCAAATTTCATAGCGGAAAAAGTCTTTTTTGTTTCGCTTGTTTTCCAAGCCCATCTACCCACCAAAACTAATTTTATGTTGCTTTCGTAGTGCTGTTTAAAAAGATCAAAAGCCTCTAATAATCCTTTGATGTTTTTACGTGGATGAATGGCGCCCACATAAACAAAGTAATTGGCCTTATTGGTGTAATGGTTTTTGACACTTAATTTTTGCTTTTCATCTAACGGTCGAATACTGTCGTCACACCCATTGCCAACTACTGTAATTTTATCAGCTTTTACTCCATACTGCTCAATGATATCTTCTTTGCTAAATTCCGAAACGGTTAAAATATGCTTGGCTTTTTCAGCAAATTTTGGGGTATACTTATTAAAGTATCGATGAACTAAATAAGGTAAATGTTCTTTAAAATGAACGAAAGCTAAATCGTGAATAGTAAGTATAGTAGGAACATCCGTTTTTAATGACAAATAGCCATCAGAAGAAAAAAACAGGTCGATTTTATATTTTTTTAAGGCCGATGGAATGCTGTGTTCAAACCACCAATACCACAAAATTGGATGCCGAGCAGGAGGTGGAAGCACTACTCCTTTAACATTGTTGGCGTAGAGAAATTTCTCAGAAGGTGTTCTATCAAAGAAAAATACAAATTCTGTTTCCGGCATTAAATGGACCAACCGTTTTAACACCTCATGCGTAAACAGCCCTATACCTTCTAATTTACCCTCTAATAAAAAACGTGCGTTAACTCCAATGCGCATTTATTCTGTAATTTAAAAACGTGAAAGTAGGAATTTAAATCTTAGTGGCGAGGAAAAGAGGAAGTTGGAAATCAGAAATCAGAAGACTAAAAAAATACAAGTATACGTCGCATAAATTTGAAGTTATCTTTGCGGAGAATTGTTAGACTTTCGACGTTATGCGTTCAGTGTTTTACACTAAGCGATTTATCAACAAAAGAATGTTAGTTAAGTTTCTCTCAAAACAACATTTAATTATTTAATTTAGCCATCCAAATCAAAATCAATCTATCAGATGAAATTTATTGTTTCTTCAAGCATATTATTAAAGAGCCTACAGAAAATCAGTGGCGTAATTAGTTCTAATACAGTTTTACCTATTTTAGAAGACTTTCTTTTTCATGTTGAAGATGGAAAATTAAAGGTTTTTGCTACCGATTTAGAAACTTCCATGTCGACAGAATTAAGTGTTGAAGCGAAGGAAAATTTTAAAATCGCTATTCCGGCGAAGATTCTTACCGATATTTTAAAAACACTTCCAGAACAACCTGTTAGTATTTCAATTGATGAAGTTTCTTTCGGAATTGAAATTACATCTGATAATGGTAAATATAAATTGGCCGGTGAAAACGGAGATGATTTCCCTAAAATGCCAAGTGAGCAAGATGCTACAGAAGTAACTATTCCAGCTAATGTTTTAGCTAATGCTGTAAATAAAACTTTGTTTGCTGTAAGTAGTGATGAATTACGACCGGCAATGACAGGTATGTTGTGGCAGTTTAATGAAGATGGATTGGTATTTGTTTCTACCGATGCTCATAAATTAGTGAGATACGAAAGAAAAGACATCAATGGTGGAAATGGAAACAGCATTATTGTTCCTAAAAAAGCATTGAACCTTTTAAAATCGTCTTTGCCTCATACAGATACTCCTGTAAAAGTGGCTTATGATTCATCTAATGCATTTTTATATTTTGAAAACAGCTATTTGGTTTGCAGATTAATCGATGCAAGATATCCCGATTACAATGCTGTTATTCCAACTGAAAATCCAAATTTATTGGTAATCAATAAAGATGATTTCTTTTCTTCTATGAGAAGGATTGCCATTTTCGCTAATAAAACGACTCACCAAGTAGTGTTAAAAATGGCAGGTACAGAATTATCTGTTTCTGCACAAGATCTTGACTTCTCTAATGAAGCGAGTGAAAAGTTAGTTTGCGAATACAAAGGCAATGATTTAGAAATTGGCTTCAATGCTAAATTCCTTTTGGAAATGTTGAGCAGTTTAGATGGCGATGAAGTAAAATTGGAGCTTTCCACTGCCACTAGAGCAGGTATTTTAAGACCAGCTGATTCAGATCCAAACGAAGATTTATTGATGCTGGTAATGCCGGTAATGATCAATAACTAATTTCATTTTTTATGGGTTTGGAATGGTACGAAGTAATCCTGATCATTTTAGCAGGATTCTTAGCTGGTGCCATTAATACACTCGCCGGAAGCGGTTCTGTTGTTACCATATCTCTCCTTACTTTTCTAGGATTACCGTCTAATATCGCCAATGGTACTAATAGAATTGGTACGTTTGTACAATCATTAGTGGCCAATAAAAAATTGGTGCTCGATCAAAAAGATAGTATTCCCAAAAATGTTGTTTGGCAAATTGTTCCGTCGGTTATTGGTGCCGTTTTAGGAAGCTTTATTGCGGTTGAGTTGAATGAAAAAGTAATGGACATCGTTATCGGGTGTTTGTTTATTGGCTTGTTGATTATCGTTATTTTCAACCCCAGCGCTTGGCTGAAAGAACATTCTGAAATCAAAGGCAATCCCGCCTCGCCTATTTCTATTTTAATGTTTTTCTTAATTGGTATTTATGGCGGATTTATTCAAGCAGGAGTGGGTGTGTTTTTATTGTCGGCATTGGTGCTTTTTGCAGGATACAACTTTCTAACTGCCAATTCCATTAAGTTATTAATTGTGCTTTGCTTTCTAATACCATCACTTTTTATCTTTATTATGAAAGATCAAATCGCTTGGAACTATGGATTATTAATGGCTTCGGGACAAGTTTTTGGCGCTTATTGGGCGTCTAAGTTTGCCATTCATAATAAGAAGATTAGTGTCTATGTACGGTATTTATTGATCGTGATTATAATTGTTTCGATCATTAGGTTTTTGAAGCTGTATGCTCTATTCAGTTAACAATTAACAGTTGGCAATTTTCAATTGGTTTTTATCTGCTTATTAAATAATAGAGCTGACCGAAAGTTTTAGCTTAGAATTTTGTTTTGCAAGTTTCCAACTCAATCATCACAACCAGCTTTTATCCTAAAACGCTCGACGTTAATAGCATCATTATTATCCGCTTCTTTATTCCGCCCTTTCCAATTCAAGGAACCTAAACGAGATTTAGTTTCTAAGCAAGCATCTTTAAATTGAAGCAAAACCACAGAGCCATCTAAATAAGCCCAACCATCTTTTCGCTTAGAAAAGCGACTGACAAATTTTTCCGGAGCAGTACTTTTCTTCCATTGTTTAAGTAATAGATCTAAGGCAAACTCAAAATTACCGGTTGTTTCATCGTAAAACTGCGGATGAATAGCAGTGTGCCAATCCACTAACCAATGATCTCGATCCATATTAATCATAATATTTTTAAACCCAATGGTGGCAATTGGAAAATTAGGATAGCCTCGAACCGTTTCGTTGATCATACCATCTTCAAAACTATCGTGTTTATCCCACTCATAAGTTTTGATAAAAGACTTCTCTGTTCCAAAAAAATCAGCTCTATTTCCGGCAATTAGTAAGTATTGAACTTTAATTCCATAGTTATAGGTTTGATCAAAACGATGACATTCAAACGAGCCACAATTGGCAATAAATCCTACTTCAACAATAACATCTACTTTCGTTTTATTGTAGTTATAGATAGGGTCAGACACATCAATACTTAACATTTTAAGTTTATCTGCTCCATCAATAGCTACCAAATCAAAACCATTTAATAAGGCTACCACTTGATCCTTGTTTTGAAGATTGCCTTGTAAAGGAATACTGAGTTTTTGCTTTACATAAGCTCTTTGCCCTTCTTTATTCTCTAATTTAAAATCAACAAATCCAGCTTGAAATCCAATTTTATCAGATTTTATGATATTGTAGTAGCTGCTAAAAAGTGCATCATCCCAACCTAAACCCGTTGCGCCGGTGTGATAATGTTTAACCGGATGATCATATCCTTCAAATTCCGGTTGTTCAATATAATCTCCCAATCTATTTAATCTGTGATTATAGGTCCATTCGTGCTCAAATCCCATCCAAATAACTCCCACGTCATTTTGATTAAAGGCTTGCAAGCTAAGAGAAAGGAGGACGAAAAGGAGAAGATTTCTAATCACAGTTATTGAAAATTTCTATTTAAAGTAAAGATGACAAATGCTAGAAAGAAGTTGTTTCGGGGGTTTACCAACTCCAAAACAGTTCTTTAGCACAAGATAGAGAAGTGTTAGGGAAATTGTTTCAAAAAAAGTCCTAATATTGCTAAACAAAGTATTTTGTGGCTTTTCAAATATGAGTGAGTTTTCATTCAGTAAATTTTAATTATTATTTTGAGAAACGCTCATTTAAAAATATTTAAGACATCTTTTGTTTGCTGTAATTGATATAGAGACGACAGGCGGTAATATGCAAACTGACCGCATCACTGAAATTGCCATAATTGTTCATAATGGGCAACGTATCATTGAAGAATACTCCACATTAGTTAATCCATTGCGACCTATTCAGCCTTTTGTGATGGCTTTAACCGGTATTTCTAATGAAATGGTACAGGATGCGCCAACTTTTGATGAAGTTGTAGATAGAATTCAACAATTGACGGAGAACAGAATATTTGTAGCTCATAACGTTAGTTTTGATTATAGTTTCCTTAAAAGTGAATTTAAAAGAGTAGGGAAAACCTTCAGAAGAAAAACGCTTTGCACCATCCACACCAGCAGAAAAGTATTTCCCAATCAACGATCTTATGGCTTAGGAAACATTTGCAAGGAATTAGAAATAGAAATACACGACAGACATCGCGCGCATGGAGATGCTTCTGCCACTGCTATCTTGCTAGAAAAACTTATTTTCAATGATAAGAAGAAGATTATAAAAGACCTTTTAAAAGGAGAACTAGCAACTACTCATTTGCCCTCTAACATATCTGAAAGTTTAGTTGATGAATTACCGGAAGAAACCGGTGTTTATTATTTCCTAAATGAAAAAGGAAAAATCATCTATGTTGGCAAAAGTAAAAATATAAGAGAACGTGTTATCAGTCATTTTAGAAATGATTCTAATACCACGGCTGCCTTAAAAATGAAAGAGCATATTTTCGATATTACCTACGAAGTAACTTCGAATGAATTAATTGCTCTTTTAAAAGAATCTGATGAGATTAAGCGTTGGATGCCTGAGTTTAATAGAATTCAACGCAGACAAAAATATAGATACGGTTTATTTTCTGAGAAAGACCAAGATGGTTACTACTGCTTTAATATAGATTTGCTTCATCCTTCGAGAAATCCAATTAGAAAATTCAGATCAAAAGTTAGAGCGGAGAAATTTCTTCAATTGTTAGAATCTAAAAATGATATTGGTCCGACCTATAAAAAAGTTTACGACTCAGATTATTACAATGAAAGAGTGGACGAAGCTATCTCAAAATATGTTTATCCTTTCGCAAGTTTTTTAATTATTGAACATGGAAGAATTGAAGAGGAAAGATCTGTTGTGCTTATTGAAAACTATGAATACAAAGGCTATGGTTTCTTCGACCCGGTTTTAACAGGCAATAACTTAGAAGCCATTACTGATTGTGTTAACTTCTACAGAGACAATCCTGATGTACAAAGAATTCTTCTAGCTTATTTAAAAAAGAATAAGAAACAAAGCAATATTATACCGCTAAAGTAAATTATAAGTTAGTTTCCTTTCTCAATAGAAAGTTCGGTATTTCCCTGTATTTAAAGATGGAATAGATCACTCTAAATTGAAACAATATAATTGTGATCATAGTAGCAGTACCTACAAAATAAGTAATCGATTTTAGACGAGCATATTGAGTAAGTGACATTCCCGCTGATAAATCTTGCGTAATCACACCAGTAATATCATAACCATAATCCTCCAATTGACCATTAAAATTCATCATCCAAGTAAGTACCAGAAAAAATAGAGGAATATTAAGCAAGAAAATTAGAAACTTCATACTAAAAGGTTTCATCCAAATAACCTTTCTTTCAAAAATAATTACTCTGGCATATTGAGCAATAATAAAAAAGCCAAGTAGTAAATAAAGTAAATAATGCCATGATAAATACTTGGCTAATGACCCTATTAAAAGATAACAAATGGCGCCAATTATAGCAACAATTGCTGCTTCCTTAATAATATGTAATTGTGTGTTATTATTCAAAACTGAAAATTCTAACACAAAGCTAAGGATAGTTGTTTAGCTGATGTGTTTCGACAAATAAACAAATCAATATTTATTTACCATTTTGATCTCTTTTGATAATTTCAGGAATCTGCTCTACATCTAAATTTTTACCAATGATGATTCTATCCTTATTTAATACATAAATCTCAGGCGTTACATCAACGTAATACTTTTTATATATCGCTTTATTGGTAGGATCGTAAACATTTGTAAAAACATCTAGGCCGAAATCTTTTACAAATTTCTCCCATGTGGCTTGCTCTGTATCTAAACCAATCCCAAATACTTCTACGCCCTTATTTTTCCATTCCTTGTAAAACTGAACCATTTTAGGACTTTCTTTAATACAGTGCTCACATTCCGGGCTATACATAAATACTATTACATAATCTGATTGAAGATCTGAAATAGCTTTCATATTGCCACTCGGATCTTTGGCTTTAACATCAGGTCCTTTCATACCAACCAAACTAGCCGACATTTCTGATGCTTTTCTTTGCAAATGTTCAATTTCAAACTCAGTGGACCAAAATGCTTTTTCCTTGGTGAAATATTTTTTAATCATGTGCGCATAAATCGCATCCGCATCCATTACGGTCGATTTCTCCGGCTCATAATTTAAAGCAATCCAATTGACGAAATATTTATAATACTCTTTTTGATCCAACACCTTTCCCACCAAAAAATCAGCAGCGCTAATGATAGAATCAGGGTTTTGTGCGGTAAGCTCTGTAATATATTTAGTCAACTTATTAGAGATAACGGGCGTAAACAACAACCTCTCATCATCTAAGTCAACATTATCCCAAAACTGAGTTCTATAAGTGTAGACTTGCTTTAAAGTATCTAAATACCCTTCTTTAGTTTTGAAGTCTATAACGTCAGGATTTTGACCTGATCTTTTAAACGACGTGAAAAAACTATTGGGGTGTTTCGTAAAAATTTCCTCTAAGTGGGCTTTTCTGGCTTTTACAAGCTTATCTTGTTCTTCTTTTAATTTAGAATAACCATCTGTTCCAACAGTTGCATTATTCAACTGAGTATTAATTTCATTGAATTTTTTCTGATGATTTTTCTCGAATTGGTCATTCTCATAATACAGCTTATTATCAATTGAACCTGTAACAACCATTTTGCCTTGTAAATCTCCTTTCTCTGTAGCCAATTCAAATTCTTGATCTTCAGATAATAAGAATGGGAAATAATTTTGATCCGGCAACATTACAAAGGCTAATCCTTGCTGATAAATAGAATCTCTTTCAAAAATCATTTGCCCGGTACCATCTACTTTTGCCGAATCAATTAAGTATTGTTGACTGGCAAACCACCCAATCAAACGAGCTGTTCCATTGGAATATCCTTTTACCGTAACTTGTATTTTAGCCTTATCACTTGTATTGTTTTCTGCCTCAGACGAACCATTATTAGCACCACAGCCGATAACACCAAATACCAACAAAAAACCAATCAATAGAGATACAAAGTTATTTTTCATCACCTTATTTATTAGAGCTTGAAAATAAACAGATAATTTTAAAAAGTAGCATTCTAGCGACTTGTATAAGAATTATAACTATAATATTTGTTATTCTGCCTACTTTGCATATTCTTTGTATAAAGTTATGTCAGACATCCAAAAAAATATTAACGAATCAATAGCTAATGGTAAAAAACAATTGGCTGTATTAATTGATCCAGATAAAGTCAATCCACAAAAACTATTGTCATTAATTTCTAAAATTAATCAAGCAAAAGTTGATCTTGTTTTTGTTGGAGGCAGTTTATTGGTTCATAGTCAGATTGATAAAACAATTGAAACTTTAAAAGAAGAAGTAGACTGTCCGGTGATTATTTTCCCTGGCCATCCAATGCAAATTTCTTCCAAAGCAGATGCCCTACTGCTATTGTCTTTGATCTCCGGTAGAAATGCAGATTTGTTGATTGGTCAACATGTACATGCAGCACCATTGTTAAAAGCCAGCAACTTAGAAATTATGCCTACGGGATATATTTTAATTGATAGCGACAGCCCAACTACAGTAAGCTACATTAGTAACACGCAGCCTATACCGAAAGACAAACCGGAGATAGCTGCTTGCACCGCATTAGCTGGTGAAATGTTAGGCTTAAAAAATATATATTTAGAAGCTGGAAGTGGCGCAAAAACGCCTGTTCCAACAGCAGTTATTAAAGCTGTAAAAGATCAATTATCTATTCCATTAATTGTGGGCGGCGGCATTAAAGATGCCAAAACAGCAAAATCTATTGGCTTGGCCGGTGCTGATATAATTGTAGTGGGAAGCGCTATAGAAGAAAATGTATCTTTAATTAAATCTTTAGTGGAAGCCATTCATTCCATTTAACTATGAAAGGAAAAGTTTTACAAACTACCGGAAGTTGGTATAAAATACTTTGTCAAGACGGCTCAACAAGAGAAGCCAGATTGAAAGGGAAGTTTAAAAATGATAAAATTAAACTCACCAATCCTATTGCCGTTGGCGACAATATTGAATTACAAAATGAGCAAGATGTAAACGAAGCGATGATCACTGAGATCTATCCTCGAAAAAATTACATTATCCGTCAATCACCGAGAAAGAAATTTCACCAACATATTATTGCGTCTAATATTGATCAAGCTATTTTAATTACATCTATTCATCAACCCAGAACTTCGTTAGGCTTTATTGATAGATTTATTACTGCCGCAGAAAGTTTTCATATTCCGGTAAAAATTGTCATTAACAAAACTGACCTCTTAAAGAAAAAACACCTTACTGTTTTAGAAGAATGGATCAACATATATAATTCAATCGGCTATCCTGTATACGCAACGTCTGTTGAAACCAAAGAAGGACTTACATTAATAAATGAGTTGATTAAAGGCAAAACATCTTTATTGGCCGGGCATTCCGGTGTAGGGAAATCAAGTTTAATCAATTATTTAGCGCCAAATTTAGCTTTACCGGTAAAAGAAATTTCCGAGAAACACGAGAAAGGAAAACACACCACAACCTATGCCACAATGTATCATTTACAAGACGATACTTTTATAATAGATACGCCAGGCATTAAAGAGTTCGGATTAAGTCAAATTGAACCGGAAGAGCTATCGGGTTATTTTGTGGAAATGAAAGAATTGATCAACGATTGTAGATTTAATAATTGCATGCACAGAGATGAGCCGGGCTGTGCCATAAAAGAAGCATTTGTGGAAGGTGAAATTGCAGAATCAAGATATATCAATTACTTACAGATTTTAGAAAATTTGGAAGATGTGAATTATTGGGAAAGATCTTAATATTCAAGCGCAAATTCAATCTCAAATTCAAATTCAAATTCAAAATTGTAATAGTGAAATTCGAAAAATTATAACAACAAAATTATCCGAATATCCGTATTCCCCAAAATCCGTAAATCCCAAAATATGAGAGCCGTCATCCAACGAGTTTCAGAAGCAAAAGTAACCATTGATCAAGTAGTTAAAGGAGAGATCCAAATGGGGTATATGATCTTGTTAGGAATTGAAACTTCAGATGACGAAAACGACGTGAATTGGTTAGTCAAAAAAATTATTGGATTGAGAGTTTTTTCAGATAAAGATGGAAAAATGAATTGCTCCATTAAAGATGTAAATGGCAATATATTATTGATCAGTCAATTTACCTTACATGCCAGTTATAAAAAAGGAAATCGACCTGGTTTTACCAATGCCGCACGTCCTGACCAAGCCATTCCGTTATATAAAAAATTCATTTCTAAAATGGAATCAGAACTCTTAAAACCCATATCCTGCGGGGAGTTTGGCGCAGATATGAAAGTTAGTTTAGTTAATGATGGACCGGTAACTATTGTAATGGATAGTAAAAATCCAGAATGATCAACTATAGCTAGTTACTAGCATTTAAATACTAAAACACATTACTTCTAATATAAATTTTAACGCGATAATCCTAAAAAATCAGTGATTTTCTATTGTAAAAACTATACACATACAAGTGAAGCTTTTGTGTATATTTTTTCTTTTCAGCTCTTCGTCTTGTATATCAAAGCGTTATACTTTTATGCACCCTAAAATTCACATGCTGTGGAAAATGAAGCTATGTTTTTCCAATTTGCTAAAGTAGTTTTAGGAAACGTTGAATTAAAGGAGTTAATATCCACGATTTAGATAAGTTACAAGAGCATCAATTTCTTCAACTTCTTTATTCGACAAACAAAAAAATATTCAAAACTATTTTAGTTGAGGATCAAAACAAACAATCTATCCGCCAAAGGTGGATTGACCATAAATTATTGTCTTAAAAATTAAAAGAGAAACTAGCATGGAAATAGCCATAGAAAAAATTTTGCAAGAGTCAGACAACCGTTTTGTGTTATTCCCAATTAAATACGATGAAATTTGGAGTATGTATAAGAAAGCGGAAGCAAGCTTTTGGACGACAGAAGAAATTGACCTAAGTGCAGACTTGGTAGATTGGGCCAAATTGAATGATGATGAAAAACATTTCATTAAACATGTTTTAGCTTTTTTCGCTGCTAGTGATGGTATTGTGAATGAAAACTTGGTGATTAACTTCATGCAAGATGTGACCATTCCTGAAGCCAGATGTTTCTATGGTTTTCAAGTGGCTATTGAAAATATTCATGCAGAAACATATTCTCTATTAATTGATACTTATATTAAAGACAATGCAGAAAAAAACAAGCTTTTTAATGCATTAGAAACGATTGATTGCGTTAAGAAAAAATCAAAATGGGCTTTAGACTGGATTGACAACTCTCCTACATTTGCTCATAGGTTAGTTGCTTTCGCTGCAGTAGAAGGTATTTTCTTTAGCGGTAGTTTTTGTTCTATTTTCTGGTTAAAGAAAAGAGGCTTAATGCCTGGATTATCTTTCTCAAATGAATTGATTAGCCGTGATGAAGGTTTGCATTGCGATTTTGCTTGCTTACTATATTCTATGTTAGAAAATAAGTTAAGCACTCAAGAAATATATAGCATCATTTGCGATGCAGTAGAATGTGAAAAAGAATTTGTTACTGATGCACTTCCAGTTTCATTAATTGGTATGAATGCAGAATTGATGAATCAATACATAGAGTTTGTAGCAGACAGATTGCTTTTAGCATTAGGTTATCCGAAAGTTTATAATGCAGAAAACCCATTCCCGTGGATGGAAATGATCTCGCTTCAAGGTAAAACTAACTTCTTTGAAAAAAGAGTTTCTGAATACCAAAAAGCTGGCGTTATGTCTAACAAAGAAGATCAAACTTTCCAATTGGATGCTGATTTCTAAATGATAATACCCTTTAAACCCATTTTATTTTATTCTTTAAATTTTTGAATTATGTATGTTGTAAAAAGATCTGGCAGAAAAGAACCTGTTCATTTTGATAAGATCACTGCCCGAATTAGCAAGTTGTCGTTTGGATTGAATGCTAAATTTATTCAACCACAAGCGATTGCTAAAAGTGTAATACAAGGTCTATACGATGGCGTTACCACAACTGAACTAGATAATTTAGCTGCTGAAACGGCTGCTTCAATGTCAGTAATTCACCCTGATTATGCCATGCTTGCGGCAAGAATTGCAGTATCCAACTTACATAAAAACACAAAGAAGGCTTTTTCAAGAACAATTGAGGATTTATACAATTACATCGATCCAAAAACGAATAAAAAAGCGCCTCTAATTGCAGATGATGTGTTTGAGGTAATTATGAAAAACAGAGATAAATTAGATGCTGCTGTTATTCATCACAGAGATTATAACTACGACTTTTTTGGGTTTAAGACGTTAGAGCGATCATATCTTTTAAAATTAGATGGTCAAATAGTTGAGCGACCACAACATATGTTAATGCGTGTAGCCATTGGTATTCATAGAGAGGATATTGATGCTGCTTTAGAGACGTACAACTTAATGTCTCAAAAATGGTTTATCCATGCCACGCCAACTTTGTTTAATGCGGGCACACCAAAACCACAATTGTCTTCTTGTTTCTTGTTAACGATGAAGGACGACAGTATTCCAGGTATCTTCGATACTTTAAAGCAATGCGCTGAGATTAGTCAATCTGCCGGTGGAATTGGGTTAAGCATTCACAACGTAAGAGCAACAGGAAGCTATATTAAAGGCACTAATGGCACCTCTAATGGTATTGTGCCAATGTTGAGAGTATTTAACGATACGGCTCGTTATGTGGATCAAGGTGGAGGGAAACGTAAAGGTGCTTTTGCTGTTTACATTGAACCTTGGCACGCTGATGTTTTTGAATTCTTAGAATTGAAGAAAAATCACGGTAAGGAAGAAATGAGAGCAAGAGATTTATTCTTTGCTCTTTGGATTCCAGATTTATTCATGAAGCGTGTTAAAGCCAATGGCGATTGGTCATTAATGTGTCCAAATGAATGTCCGGGTTTATGCGACACTTACGGTGACGAATTCGAGGCTTTATATGAGCAATACGAGAAAGCTGGTAAAGCTAGAAAAACAGTTAAAGCACAAGAATTATGGTTCCATATATTAGATTCACAAATTGAGACAGGAACACCATACATGTTGTACAAAGATGCTGTCAACAAAAAATCGAATCAAAAGAATTTAGGGGTTATCAGATCTAGTAACTTATGTACAGAGATTATGGAATACACTGCTCCTGATGAAGTAGCTGTATGCAACTTAGCATCTATCAATCTTAGCAAGTTTGCCAATCCAGAAGACAAAACGTTTGATTTCCAAAAATTATACGACATCACTTATATTGCTACTAAGAACTTAAATAAAGTAATTGACATCAATTACTATCCCGTTCCTGAAGCAAAGAAATCCAACATGAGACATCGTCCGATTGGATTAGGTGTACAAGGATTAGCTGATGCATTTATCTTATTGCGTCATCCATTTGACAGTGTTGAAGCGAAGATTTTGAACAAAAATATTTTTGAAACCATCTATTTTGCAGCTTTAACCGCTTCAAAAGATATAGCGAAAGAGCAAGGACCTTATGAAACTTACGAAGGTTCGCCAATTAGTCAAGGTATCTTCCAACAAGATCTTTGGGGAGCCACTACTACCGACAGATGGGATTGGGAAGGCTTAAGAAAAGAAGTGAAAGAACATGGTGTTAGAAACAGTTTATTGGTAGCACCAATGCCAACAGCTTCCACTTCACAGATCTTGGGTAATAACGAGTGTTTTGAGCCTTATACTTCAAATATTTATACAAGAAGAGTATTAAGTGGTGAGTTTGTGATCATCAACAAACATTTATT
Source organism: Chitinophagales bacterium (assembly GCA_041393015.1). Lineage (GTDB taxonomy): Bacteria > Bacteroidota > Bacteroidia > Chitinophagales > JADIYW01 > JAGQYH01. The sequence continues at coordinate 233,671 of JAWKKV010000001.1, forward strand.
GAAAGACTTAAACGATTTAGGTTTATGGAGTGATGACATGAAAAATGCTATGATTGCTAATAATGGCTCTATACAATCTATTAATGGCATTCCTGATGATTTAAAACAATTGTATAAAACATCTTGGGAGATTTCTGGTAAAACTTTAATTGAGATGAGTGCCGATAGAGGAGCTTTCATCGATCAAAGTCAGAGCTTGAACGCCTTTATTGAAGATGCCAACTACGGAAAGTTAACTTCAATGCATTTTTATGCTTGGGAGAAAGGTTTAAAAACAGGTATGTATTACTTGAGAACTCGACCAGCTGTGGATGCTATTAAGTTTACCGTTGATAAAGCTAAGGCAAAATTAGCCACTTCTGTTACACCAACTATGATAGAACCAATGGCTACTTTAAACGAAGAAAATTTAAAAATGACCGGAAAACTTTCCGGTAGTACTTATTCACCTGAAGATCAAATTCAATGTTCTTTAGATGATCCGGATGGATGTGAAATGTGTGGGAGTTAATAAATACGCTAAATAGTGTGGGAATGTGTATAACATCAACATGTTAAACCATATAATACTATTAAATTTAAATCATAACCCCTAAACATAGAGACCCGGGATTCCGCCAATTGAGAGGTGTGAAAAACTTACCCGCTTTCGTAAGAGAGCGGGTTTTTTATTTGATGGTTAACTAACAAATACTTTTGAAGCGCTAAGTATCAAGAATTTTAAATTTTGCACAGGGAATGTTCAATTAAGTACTCATTCAAAATTGGATATTCGTTTATGGATATTGAATATTATTCTTGACTTCTTATTGGAAAATTTTCTTGCCTAGTTAACTTTATATAGACATTTAGTATAAAATCACCTGTCTAGGATTATTCTCCAAATGCCGAATGAATATTTCATCTCCTTCTCTTATTTCTGAACCAATAATCTTATCAAAATCAGACTGACTTAACTCAAATATTGTAGAATAATCAAGGCTCTTGTATTTATAATTTATACTAATTTGATGGAAAGAAATTAGCCGCCCTGACACATCATTTTCTATATAACTAATAAATTTATAATGAGATACAAAACCTACATTATCAATACCATTAGTCCTAATAAACCGATCACCTATCTTATTAGAAATAATCAAAATTGAAAACAGAATTACAATTACAAATGATATTGTAACTATGAGATGATTTTTCTTTTTGAAACTATGTTTAAACATTAAATGTGCTAAATCATTACTGCTTCAACAGTTCTACTGAATAAGCAACATCATCACTGTTTAAAACTAAAATGTACATGCCTTTAGATAGGTTTTGTAAGTCTATTGAAGTAAAAATATTGCCCTTTCGCACAGATTGTCCATCGGCAGCATAAATAACCCAATTATCAATAGTTGTATTACCATTTAAATGGATAGATAAAAAATCCTTAAATGGATTAGGACCAACTGTAATCCCATTTGGCAGAACAGATTCTATAGTTGCTGTCGGAGTTTCTACTTCCGGCATAATGTGTTTTTCAAAGAATTTCACCATCTCATCTGTTGCATTAATATTGCTGCCATTTAATGGCCAAGAATGCGGCCATGCATTAATTTTATAATGAATAATTTCCCCACTTTCATCACAACTTCCTACTGTTCGTTTTTCTACATGGTATTGACTATTAACGGAATCAGGCACTTGCTCGATGATGACTTCATCATCGCCACAATTGTTTGCCTTAGCCCATTTGTTTAAAGTAAAATTAGCGGAAGCGGAACCAATAATAGCGCTTCCAACGTATGGCAATACCATATCTCCTGTACCATGAAAATACAAAACAGGAACTGGTCTACTTGTTTGGCAAGCATTACCTACAGAGGTTGCTATTGGAGCTCCAACAGCGGCTATGGCTGCAAATCGATCGCTACTTTCACAAGCTAACCTATGCGACATCATTCCACCCAAAGAAAAACCACAAGCATACACTCTTCTTTCGTTGATATTAAACTCATCAATCAAAGCATCTAACAAAGTATTTACAAAACCTACATCGTCAACACCTTGACTTAACAAACTGCCACAATTCCAAGCCACCGTTGCTAACTCAGTAGGTAAAGCTTCCGGATAAACAATGATATAATTATTGGTTTCTGCATAAGCATTTAATCCTACTCCTTGCATCAATTCTCCACTGGAGCCAAAGCCATGAAAAACAAATATTAAGGCAGATGCTTCCAACTCATTATAAGTAGACGGAAGGTAAATCAAATACTCTCTGATCTCATTATCATGAGCAATATATCGATGCTCCAAATTTTGTGCATTGATCTGAAAAAAAGAAAGTGCCGTTATAAAGAATAGAAAAAAATATTTCATAAAATGATATATCTGATAATTATTAAATACATCACAATTTAGGGAATTAAAACAAAAAAAGGCATCCCGAATGAACGAGATGCCTTTACTATTTTGAAGTGAGTAATTTACTACTTAATAAATAAGTTAAAAACTACTCTTCTATTTAATGCTCTACCTGCAGCAGTAGTGTTATCACCAACAGGTTGTGTTTCGCCATATCCAGCAGAAGAAACCCTTGCAGGATCAATTCCTTTACTAATTAAATAAGAAGCTGCAGCTTGCGCTCTCTTCTCAGATAATACTAAATTGCTAGCATCGTTACCAACGTTATCAGTATGTCCACCAACACTTACAGAATAGTTAGTGTATTCTTTTAAGATACCAACTACTTCATCTAACACTTTGAATGAGCTAGTTTTGATTACTGCACTACCAGTCTCAAATTGAATGTTTTTAGCAGCAAACTCTAATTTCTCAATTACTTCTTGCTTCATTTCAGGACAGCCTTTGTTAGATAAAGGACCAACTTCTGTTGGGCATCTGTCTTCGCTATCTGTTACGCCATCGCCATCAGCATCTGGGCAACCTCCTAAAGCAGCAACACCAGGTATTTTTGGACATTTGTCGTCAGCATCAGCAATTCCATCACCATCAGCATCCGGATTTGGACATCCTTTTAAAGCAGCTATTCCAGCTACAGTAGGACATTCATCTTCTGCATCAACAATGCCGTCACCATCAGTATCAGGACATCCATTGAATCTAGCTAAACCTGCAACATCAGGACAGTTGTCTTCCGCATCAGCGATTCCATCAGCATCTGAATCAGGACAACCATTGAATTTTGCTAATCCCGGTAAATCTACACAATCATCATTTTCATCAATAATACCATCACCATCAGTATCTAAAACAACTGGCTCTTCCGGCTCCGGCTCAATAATAATTTCTTTCTTTTTAGTATCTCCTAAATCAAACAATGCACCTACTGACCAAATTAAATTGTTGTCATAGTTGTCCGTTAATCCAAAAGTATAACCTACTGATGTTTGAATTGCTATACCTTCTTGAACTCCCCAGTTAACTCCTCCACCTACTGGAAGACCAACACCCCAAGCTTGACCGCCGGTGATTGAACGAGTTAATTCCATGAATGAACCTTTTGCTTTAACAAACAAAAATGGTGCTACCGGGAAATCTTCTCTTAAAATATAACCGTTGTTGAATTTGTAAACTAATCCACCATCAATGTTAAAGAAGTGAAGGTTTTTTTCCTTTAAAGGTGCTTCGATATCATTAGTTCTGATACCTGTTGTACCTAAACCTAACTCAACGGCTAAAGATGAGTTTACATTGATCCAAGTATAAGCTCTTAAACCTAAATCCATTGGTTTTTTAAATGATTGAAAACCATCTAATTCAGGTGTGAATTGATCCACAGCATCAAAAGATAGCCCAAAACTAAATCGGGTGTTTCCGACATTATTGCCTTGCCCGTATGAGAACTGGGCAATTGTTACACATAAAATAAGTACTAGAATTTTTTTCATAATCTTTTTGATTTTTATAAAACGCGAATATAATCTCTCTATTCAATCGAGACGTATGAATGCAAAAATAGTAACACCCTAAGAGTGCTCTTTATAAATTTATTAACATAATGGTTATTTAGCCGACCTAAAAGGATTGTTCAATTTGTGTGGCCATTAAGTCATCCATGGTTTCTCGACGCCTAATTAATAGAGCTTTGCCTTTGTAAATCATCACTTCTGCCGGTCGAAATCGGGAATTATAATTTGAAGACATTGAAAATCCATACGCACCGGCATTATGAATAGCGAGTATATCTCCTTCCTTCACTTCTGCCAGTCGCCTATCCCAACCAAAGGTATCAGTTTCACAGATATAGCCAACCACAGTATAAATTCTTTTTTTGCCTTCGGGATTACTAATATTAGTAATCTTATGATAGGCGTCGTACATCATTGGTCTAATCAAGTGATTTTGTCCAGAATCTACTCCAGCAAATACAGTGGCTGTAGTTTGCTTGATAACGTTAGTATGCACTAATAGATAACCACTTTCACTTACCAAAAATTTGCCGGGCTCAAACATTATCTCTAAATCTTTGCCATACTCTTTGCAAAACTTCTTAAATCGCTTTGAAAGTGTTTCGCCTAAAGAAGCGACATCGGTAGCAATATCATTATCTCTGTATTTTACTTTAAAGCCACTACCAAAATCAATAAACTCGAGGTTTGGAAAATAATCTTGAGCCGTCTCTAATAAAATCTCTGCCCCTCTTAAAAATATATCTACATCCAAAATGTCGGAACCGGTATGCATGTGCAAACCATTAATATTCATATTATCATTTGCCACAACTCTTTCAACATGTCGCATTTGATGAATAGAAATACCAAATTTAGAATCGATATGTCCGGTAGAGATCTTTACATTACCTCCACCCAAAATATGAGGATTGATACGAATACAAACCGGATAGGAATTTCCATACTCATGTCCGAATTGTTCTAGCGTAGAGATATTGTCAATATTAATAATAACGCCATGCGCAACAGCCATTTGAATTTCATCAAATGACACACAATTAGGTGTATAGATAATTCTTTCTGGCGAAAACCCTGCTTTTAGTCCCATTTCAACTTCTTGAATAGAAACGGTATCTAAACCGGCACCTAATTGATTCATTAGCTTAAGAATATTGATATTGGTTAAGGCCTTACAAGCGTAGTTGATTTTTACCTTAACATCCTTAAATGATTCTAACAATTTTCCATACTGTGAAGCTATCTTTTCAGCATCGTATACATATAAAGGAGTATCGAATTCTTCGCAGAGATCTAATAAATTTAAGTCGCCTATCTGGTATTGACCGTTAACTAATTGCATTTTCTAAAGTATTACTTACTGCAATGCTAAAGAATATTTTCAACTATATAAGAAACCCATTAATAAATAATCCTTAAAAAAGTATGAGAAGGGCGAATTGTTTAGTTTTTAACCCAACTATTCATGCTGGTAAGTATATAATTCCCTTTGTTGTTGATTTCAACATTAGGTACTTTTTTATACTTTTCGAAGTAGGTGTAGATAGGAATCAATTGCTTCCAGAATTGCCAATCTTCGTAATCAAATAAAGGAATGTCTTCAAAAAATTTCAAAGAAACGGCATCCATTCTAAAAGGAAAAATATGGATGGGAATTTTTCCGCCTTGTTCTTTGGTTAAAACACTTAACCAATATAATTCTTTAATCGGCTCATTTTCTAAAGGAATACAGCCAACAGTAACGCACTCGCCATGTATAAAAATATCTCCTCCTAAACTATTTTGATTGCCCAATATTCTATCCGATTCATTTGGGTAATTTACTTTTAAGGAAAGATGATAAGTACTTGTAGGATTAAAATGTTCTAATTGATAAACCCCTTCAGGTATTTGATAATCCCCTTGTTTTCTTTTGGGTCCTAATTCGCCGGACACCTGACAAATTTCATAGATTTTGATTAAAGTGTAGGTATCTCCGTTTTGAGCCCAAAGTTCCATTTCCTTATCAAACTTGAAAGTTCTTAGATAAATATCTTTGGGTGGGAAAGCGACACCTTTGGATGCAAACATATTTTTTAAAGACTCATTATAATCCTCTTTGGCTTCTCTTACACGCGAATATTGTAATTGCTCATCCACTAAATCCTGAGCAGAAATAGGGGAATAGATAAATAAAAGTAAAGTGAATATCGCAGTAAAATAATTCATAAATCTCTTAACGCAATTTACAGCAAATTTAGTGCCGATGATTTTGAGAAAACTAATCTATTTTACCCCATGTGTTAACTTACGCAGTGGAATTCCTAGCAAGAATAATACAATACCAGCAACAATTGGAATAATTACAAAAACTCTGAAGAAACTAGCCATTGAAATAGTTTCTGCCATTTGTTCCATATAACTCGCTAAAGTTCCTGCCGCCATATTTCCCATCGCGGAAGCAAAAAACCATATTCCAAACATAATTCCTAACAAGCGTTTTGGAGATAGTTTATTCACGTAAGATAAGCCTACAGGTGATAAACACAACTCACCCATGGTATGCAACATATAAGCTAAAATTAACCATAACATACTGGCTTTTTTAGCATCAAATTCTCCTCCAATTCCAGCCGAACCAATTACCAATGGAATAAATCCTATACCCAAAAGTAAAAGGCCAATAGCAAATTTTTGAGGTCCGTTAGGATTATATTTAGAATGCGCTAGAGCATTCCATATCATAGAAAAAAGAGGTGCTAAAGTGAATATAAATAATGCATTTAAAGTTTGAAACCAAGTTGCCGGAACTTCAGGATTAACATCTTGAAATTGTCTGTTAAGCATAAATACAATAATGCCCCAAAGCAGTACAACAGTTAAACCCATAAATCCCATGGCCATTGGCAGAGCTCTCCCTATCTTTCTTGTCATAGTAACAAATAAATAGGTGACAATTATCACAGGTAAACAAGAGATAAATAAACTTACAACCCTAAAAGTATTAATTTGAGAAGCCCCAATTAGTGATCTATTGGTATACTCCTTTGCAAAAATATTCATACTAGAACCCGCTTGCTCAAAACACGCCCAAAAGAATATTGAAAAGAAAGCCAATACGCCCACAACAATCAATCTATCTCTTTCTACTTTATCTAATGGCTTTTCCTTAACCTGTTCTATACTGTCAATAAGATCATCATTATCTTTTAAATTACCATCTTCCGGTGGCAGACCAATATCTCCTAAAATCTGTTGAGCAATCATAAACTGGAGCATTCCTACAAACATGAAAATCCCTGCTACTCCAAAACCTAAATGCCATCCAATGGTTTCTGCTAAATAACCACAGATTAATGTACCTAAGAAGGCCCCAACATTTATTCCTTGATAGAAAATTGTATAACCAGAATCTTTTAAATCACTACCATCAGGATATAACTGCCCTACCATTGATGAAATGTTAGGTTTAAAAAATCCGTTTCCAACAATTAACAAGATTAATCCTAAATAAAATGCAGGTAAAGGTTGAAAAGCAAGTGATAAATGTCCTAAAGTCATTAGTAGTGCGCCAATAATAATCGCTTTTCTAAAGCCTAAAAGTTTATCAGCGACGATGCCTCCTAAAATCGGAGTTATATACACCAACATAGTATACCAACCATACAAGCTGCTAGCATTTTTTGATGACCAACCTAATCCTGGATTATCACTGGTAACGGCTTCAATTAAATACAACACCAATAAGGCTCGCATTCCATAGTAACTAAACCGTTCCCACATTTCAGTAAAAAATAAGATAAATAGCCCTATGGGATGCCCAAATAAAGTTTTTTCTCTTGCTTCGATTAAAGTCATAGTTTGTTTTTCTTATCGTAAAAATAAAAGAATTACGGAGCTTACTTCTTAAATAATTTATGTTGAGTAAAAAGCAATAAACCTAAACTTGCAGGAATAATTAAATTCACCATCCACAAAAGAAAAGTAGCATAAACAATTCCGGCACTATGTCCATTCCATCCTTCCAAAAAAGTTAAAGCAATATTTCCACCCAAAACTGGTCCTAAAATGGCAAAACTTGGAATTACTGTTTGAACAAAAAATATAGCTGGAATAATGATTATAGCAGATGACAATGAAATATCAATTCCGAAAAATCTTAAACATAGCCAATATTGGAAATAATAAACTCCGCAACGTGACGCAGACAATACTAAGAATTTCAACAGCTCTCTTCTACTGTATTGTTGCATGATATCAATATGCTCTTTCGCCTTTTTTAAAATTGGAATTTTCAACAAAACACCTTCAACCATATCTAAGTTGAAATAGATTAATGGTAAACCAACAGCTAAAATCACCCATAGAAACACCAGAATAAATGGGATGTAATCTGTATCGTTATAGAAATAGAAATACAGTGTCAATCCTAATCCACCCAAAACCAAATTAGCCACTATCTGACTTAAACTTCCCAATAATGTAGCTACAATGGAAGGCACTCTTTTGTCGTCTAATGCTACTACTCTTCCGCCAAACTCTCCCACTCTATTGGGTGTAAAAAGAGAAAATGTAATGCCAAACAAAACACCCTTTATCGCCGTTAACCATTTTACGGTTTGAATTTTCAAAATTAAGGAACGCCATTTTGTGATCTCTAAAAACCAGTTGACCAACATTGCCGAAAGCAAAACAATAATCATAAAAAGCCTCTTACTCGACAACCCATCTTTAAATGTTTCGGCCACTTGTTTATAGCTGCTGTGTTCTACTACTTGTTTATAAAGTAGGTAACTTAAGGTGATAAAAATCAATACCTTTAGCAGAATTATTATCGTTTTTTTTTGTTGAATGGCAGACATTAAAGTTTTTAAATATCTAAAAGCTAAATGAATTTGAGAAGCTCAGAGACAAGCCGAAAGATACAAGAGTTTTTAAAGTGAGTGGTAAAAAAATCATATTAGGAATTGATCCGGGAAGTAACATTACCGGTTATGGTGTGGTTATTTCTGAAGGTCAGAAAGTGAATTTAGTGGCTATTGGTCATATTCACATGGAAAAATATGACGACCATTACGATAAGTTGAGTCGTATTTTTCATAGAGTGAAAGAACTAATTGAGACTTACAAACCTCATGAAATTGCTTTAGAGGCGCCTATTTATGCTCAAAATATTCAATCGATGTTAAAATTAGGAAGGGCGCAAGGCATGTCGATTGCTGCTGCTTTAAATTCTCATATTCCCATTTTTGAGTATTCTCCAAAATCAGTTAAAAAATCAGTTACAGGAAATGGGAATGCTTCAAAAGAATCTGTCGCTTCTATGTTGCCACATATTTTAAATACGCCAATTGATAAGGATCAATTAGATGCTACAGATGGTTTAGCGGTAGCGGTTTGTCATCATTTTCAAGGTGGACGATCAGCTGCCCCAGGGAAAAAAGCCAATACTTGGAAAGCATTTGTGAAGGAAAATCCGGGGAGGTTGAAGTAAGAGCAAACTCAAGCGCAAATTCAAATTCAAAAAAAGGAATCTAGTTTACTGAATTAGGATTTTAATAATCTGACAAAAAAACGGTCACTTTTACAATAATCATAAATAAAAAGGACAGTTTTAATAATTAGGTTTTGAGTTTGAGCTTGTTATTGAACTTGTGCTTGTAAACTTCACAAAACTCAAATGATCTTCCCACACACCATTAATCTTTAAATAGGTTTTTCGTAAGCCTTCATTTTCAAAACCTAACTTTTCTAAGACCTTGATGGATGGTTTGTTTCTAGGCATTACATTCGCTTCAATTCTATGTAAACCCATTTCTTCAAAAACATATTGAATACTCGTTTGAAGGGCTTCTGTAATATATCCATGATTGACTTTGGAATGCAACATACTATATCCTAAATGGCAAGATTGAAAGGCACCTCTTACAATATTTGAAAATCCGATGTCGCCAATAACTTTTGATTCATCTTTTTTCTCAAACAAAAACAATCGTAGTAATGATGGACTTAAATTCTGCTCTAAATTCTTTTGATGATAGGCCAATGTAAAGAACTCATCTTTTCTGATGGGCGACCATTCCTTTACAAAATCTCTATTCGCTAATTGATAGTCTAAAACTAAATCGACTTGATCTTCCTTAAGTGCTTTTAAAATTAATCTAGCAGTTTCTAATTCCATTTTATACAATTCACCTTTGGAATTTGCGTAGCAAATTTTACTTGAATCTTGGATCTTGAATCTTGAATCTTATTTAAGATGCGCTCTAATTTTTGCTGCGGTAGTTTCAAATACTTCCTTAGAAAACTCCTTTTTAGGATTGGCAAAGTTAAGATCTCCTATGCCATTAATTGGACATAAATGAATATGCGCGTGTGGCACTTCTAAGCCAATCACAGCGACACCGATTCTTTCACAAGGAATCGTTTTTTCAATCGCTAAAGCAATCTTTTTGGAGAAGATAAAAAGATTGGATAATAATTCATCCTCTAAATCATAGATATAATCTACTTCCTTTTTAGGGATCACTAATGTATGTCCTTGATTCAATGGATTAATATCTAAAAAGGCAAAACAGTTTTCGTCTTCTGCTATTTTATAACATGGAATTTCCCCATTGATAATTTTAGTGAAAATGGTAGCCATTTCTTCTCTTAAATTGAAATTTCAATAATTTCTAATGTCATTACTCCTCCTGGTGTTTGCACATCAACTCTCTCTCCGGCTTCATGACCCAAAAGAGCGCTTCCAATCGGCGACTTAACAGAGATTTTCATTTTCTTGATATCTGCTTCACTTTCAGAAACCAACTCATACGTATATTCCTTTCTCATCTTTAGGTTTCTAATTTTCACTTTAGATAAAATGGTTACCTTAGAAGTATCCATTTGTGACTTATCCAACACACGAGCAGTTCCTAATGCACCTTGTAATTGAGCTATTTTTACTTCCAACATGCCTTGTGCTTCTTTTGCAGAATCATATTCAGCATTTTCCTTTAAATCGCCTTTTTCTCTAGCAATACCAATCTCCTTAGAGATTCTTGGACGCTCTACCTTAATCAAATGATCTAATTCTGCTTTTAGCTGCGCTAACCCTTCTTCTGTATAGTATGTAATTTCTGCCATAACATTAATTTTTATAATCCAACACTTTCAAATTTGTTTCGTGAATAATTTTTGGATTTTTGTTAAATAGAAAAACACGCCTAATCTTAGGACGTGCTTCTTTATCAAATATACCAATTCTTTTATTGATTTGCTATCGTTTGCCTTGTTTTATTACCTTTTCTTCTATTTTTTTAACTAATATACTTACAAGCTTTTGTTTGGCTTCATCCGTCCATCCGGCTATGTGAGGTGTTACAATTACATTGTCGAAAGCCATTATTTTCTGATATAGTTCTAATGGATTTACATTATTGCTATTTAGCGGCTCATCTTCAAAAACATCTAAACATAATCCTCTTAGCTTTTTACTTTGAAGTGCCCATAAAAGATCTTCAGTATTGGCAATAGCTCCTCTTGAGGTATTAATTATAATTGGTTGCTTAGCGCAATTTTCTACAAATTCTCTATTAATCCAATGATGCGTTTCTTTATTATAAGGAATATGAAAACTGATTACTTCTGCTTTCTTCACAATGGTTTCGAAATTTACTTCATGAATAGACTCATTGCCAAAACCCCTTTTATATTTATCATATACCAAAACCTCTGCCTCGAATCCACTTAATTTTCTGGCAAATGCACTTCCAGTATGTCCATAACCAATTATACCAATGGTTTTGCCTTCTAATTCAAATCCCGTATTCTCAAAACGTTTCCAAATGCCATTCTTCACTTCATAGTTAGCTCTAATCAAATGATTAGATTGTGCCAACAACATAGCCATGGCATGCTCTGCTACTGCATTGCAATTCCCTTCTGGAGAGCTAAAACATTCTATTCCATTAGATTTGCAATACACTTGATCAATATGATCCATGCCGGAACCCACTCTGCCCACCACTTTTAACTTTGTAGCCTTATCAATTAAAGATTTATTGATAATTGTTTTAGTACTGATGATAATACCATCATATTGATGAATAATTTTGGCCACTTCCTCATTGGTGATATCTGGGAACCAATCTACTTCAATGTCCAATGCTTCTAATAGTGGCCGAGCAGAAGGATGTATTTTATCTGTAATAAGATATTTAAGCGTTTTGCTGTCCATCTTGCCACCAATTAGTTAGTTCAATAAAATCTTCAATACTTAAAGCCTCCGCTCTTAAGTGAGCAAATTTTTCAGGTAGACTTCTTCCTTCCAAAATACCTGCTAAAGCATTGCTTAGTTTTTTACGTCTCATTCCAAAAGCTGATTTCACCATCGTTCTTAAAGCTTTATGATCAAAACCTGAATAAGGAACTGCACGCCGTTTCATAATAATTACACTACTAATAACCTTTGGAGGTGGATTAAACTTCTCCGGTCCAATATGGAAAGCTACTTGAATATCATATTTCAACTGAGCCAAAACAGAAATAGCACCATATGATTTGTTGCCTGGCTTACCGGCCAATCTAACACCTACTTCTTTCTGAAACATACCAATTACCAAAGGTATTTTAATGTCACTTTCTAAAATCTTAAATACAATTTGGGAAGATATGTTATAAGGAAAGTTGCCAATGATAGTAGTCGGTTTATCAATTAGGTCATCTAGGTCTAATTGTAAAAAATCGCCTTCAATTAAATTTTCAGCAATACCATTATATTCTTTCGATAAGTATTTTACGCATCGCCTATCTAATTCTACTAACTTCAATTGATCTTTAAAATCTCTCCAAAGATATTGAGTGAGGGCGCCCATTCCCGGTCCAACCTCCAAAATACATTCAGCAGTATGATTGTCTTTCAATAATTGAATAGTGTCTTCTAAAACACTTTCATCCATTAGATAGTGTTGCCCGAAACGCTTCTTTGGTGGTACATATGCCATTTTGCAAAAGTAAGTTTAAAACACTCCATTTTAAACATCACTACTTATTTTTATCAATAATACTATATTCATGGTGAGCACCTCTTATTAAAAATATCTATTTTAGCAGTCAACTGAATAGTAAAAAAATGATTTTAACAACAGCGAGTTCTAAAACAAAGCACTCGGTTTACCTTTTCCATAAAAAGGAACTTCAAAAAATAAAAAACCTATCTAAAGATGAATTTTCATTCATTGATAAAAGAATCAAAGAAGACATAAAAGTAGTATCGCTCCTTAAAGATGGTGGTTATCAAATATACGTTGCGATACCAGAGGAAAAAATAGCTGCAAAACAATTGGAAAAACTAAGATTACTAGGATTCCAAGTCTGTAATATCATCAATGATATTAAAATTGATACCGTAAAAATTCATGCAGAAAATATAGAGGAAGACAATGCTTTAGCTTTTTGTGAAGGTTTAATCCTTTCCAACTACCAATTCAATAAATATAAAACCGGAAAGAAGGCCTTTAAAACCAATACGCTCAATAAAATACATTTAGATGGTAAAACCATTTCAAAAGCAGGCATTGAAGAATTAAATTCTAATACAGAAGCTGTGTATTTTGCTAGAGACTTAGTAAATGAGCCTTTATCTTATTTAACGGCAGTACAATATTCAAAAGATATTGAAGCTGCGGGAAAAAAATATGGTTTTAAAACAACTGTTTGGGATCAAAAAAAGATTGCCTCTATGAAAATGGGCGGCGTGATGGCCGTAAATAAAGGTAGCGTTCAACCGGCTACTTTTAATATTTTAGAATATAAACCTTCCAAGCCCAGCAATAAAAAGCCAATTGTTTTAGTAGGTAAAGGGGTGGTTTACGATACCGGAGGTTTAAGTCTAAAACCAACCGCCAACTCTATGGATTATATGAAATGTGATATGGGCGGTTCAGCAGTAGTGGTTGGCGCCATGATTGCTATTGCTAAAAACAAGTTAGATGTTCATGTAATAGGTTTGATTCCCGCAGTTGAAAACAGACCCGGTGGAGATGCATTTGTTCCAGGTGATGTGATTACTATGTACGATGGAACTACAGTAGAAGTATTAAATACAGATGCAGAAGGAAGATTAATTTTAGCGGATGCATTGGCTTATGCAAAATCACTAGAGCCTTTGTTAGTGTGTGATTATGCTACTTTAACAGGATCTGCTGCGCGCGCCATTGGTCCTCACGCAATTGCTGTAATGGGTAATATTGATGATGAAACAAGAGCAACGATTAATAAGAGTGCTCAACAAACCTATGAGCGAATTATAGAATTTCCATTGTGGGATGAATACGGCGAAATGTTAGAATCTACTATTGCAGACATTCAGAACTTGGGCGGCGCCATATCGGGAGCCATTACTGCAGGAAAATTTTTAGAACACTTTACCGATTATCCTTGGATGCATTTTGATATTGCTCCGGTAGCCTATTTCCACAAAACAACCAATTACAGAGGAAATAATGGTACTGGAACAGGTGTAAGATTAACGTATGACTTTATTAAATCGATGAGTAAGAAATGAGTAGAGAAGATAAAATAAGAGTAGGCATAACTTTAGGTGATGCAGCAGGTATTGGGCCTGAGATCATTATTAAAACCTTTATGGATGATAGAATTTTTAAGCACTGCACACCTATTTTGTTTGGGAATCCAAAAGTTATTGGCTACTACAGAAAGGTATTAGAAATTGATGATATAAAATACTCCACTATTAAGGATTTTAATCATTTAGCACATAACAGTTTAAATATTTCATTGGCTTGGGAAGAAGAGATTGATATTCAACCGGGAAAGCCCAATGAGTCTACTGGAAAACATGCACTATTATCATTAGAAGCTGCTGTTAAAGCATTGAAAGAAGGCCATATTGATGTAATTGTTACCTCACCTATCAACAAAAAAGTGATGCAACAAGAAAAATTCAACTATCCTGGACATACTCAATATCTACAAGATGCATTTGAGTTGGATGAGAGTTTAATGTTTATGGTATCTGATAAATTAAAGGTGGCTTTAGTGACAGATCATGTGCCTTTGCAAAAAGTTCATGAGAATATCAGCCAAGAAGTTATCGTAAAGAAACTTCAATTAATGGACGAATCCCTTAGAGTTGATTTTGGAATTGAAAGACCAAAGATAGCTGTATTGGGTTTAAACCCTCACGCAGGGGATAATGGACTACTAGGCAAGGAAGAGGAAGAAATCATTCTTCCGGCAATAGTAGAAGCTAAGAAAAACAACATTCTAGTTACCGGCCCATATGCTTCTGACGGTTTTTTTGGAGCTTGCAGACATTTAGCTTTTGATGGCATCTTAGCGATGTATCACGATCAAGGTCTAATTCCATTTAAATATATTGCAGGAGAAGAAGGAGTAAATTATACTGCTGGTTTACCGGCGGTTCGAACTTCACCGGATCATGGAACAGCAGAAGATATTGCCGGGCAAGGGAAAGCATCTCCGGCATCTTTCATAAAAGCAATTTTTCAAGCTATCGATATTTATAAAACACAAAAAAATTATACTGAAATGCATGCCAATCCAATTCAAAGGCATAAGTTAAAGGATGAGCGATGATATAAGTGACTAAAGTGCGCTAAAGTTACGAGTGCCTAAAGTTGAATAACCTTACACTTCAGAGCTATTACGTAGAAGACCCTGAAGCTTTCTTGTAGAATATTTTCTCCTCATGATTTCCTTCGTATAACCATGAGGAAAATCAAAAAGATGTGTTGCTAAAGTTGCTATGGCATCCACTGAGTAAAATAAACTACATTCTCTTCCTTGTTAAGAACAATTTTGGATTTCATTCCAGTAGAATAATCTTTCCACAGCATTGGCTCCAATTTTACAATATCTTCGCTTCTTTCATCTGCATCTTCTACTATTTCTTTTAGCCATTCCACTTTTTGAATATCAAAAGTTTTAACAGCCATTATACAGATAACTCTTTCATTTTCAATTCTAATAAATAATAACTCAAGATCCTTTTTTATATCAGGAATAGGGTCATTCTTATAGGTATTAAAATATTTAAACATTACTGTCGCACCTTCATTTTCTTCAATAATATCAGGTGCTCCATATTTAACAATCACATCCTCCAAATAGTCATTTACCTGCGCATTTGTTGGGTTAACTAGTATAATTAATAGAATGATTTGAATAACAGCTTTCACAGTAGTAAATATAGTAAATGAGATAGGTAAAATTTGCATAAAAAACAACTTTAGGCACTTTAGCGCACTCATAACTTTAGGCACTTTAGAAATTCACTATTATTTAAACCACTTCGCAACTTTATTTTAGTATCTTTGTGCGCTCAAATTGAAGAAAATAGTTTTTTTCTATTGGTGACCTAAAAAAATAACATGAAAAAGCGGGATTTTATTATTCCATTCGTGGGATTAAAGCAAGAGGTTCATCACTTTGAATTTGAGTTAGATGAATCGTTCTTTGAGACAGCAGACCAATCATTAGTCAAGAATCCTGACATTAAGGTTGATCTTACTTTTGATAAAACACATGAACCATATGTGTTAGATTTTAAGATTATAGGAACCTATGAAGGAGAATGCGATAGATGTGCAGCAAGTATTAGAGTTCCGGTTGACGGATCATTTAGGATATTTCTTGAATTTGGAAGTACCGAAAATGAAGACGAAACGGAAGTTATTTACTTAAATCGAGAAGCTCATGATATTGACTTGTCAGAGCATATTCATGATTTTGCATTTTTATCTATACCAATGGTAAAACGCTGTGAAACAGAAGCTGATTTAGCTTTATGTGATGAAAGAGTAGATTCTTTTATGAAAAAAATTAACAAGCCCACGGAGGATAAAATTGATCCTCGTTGGGAATCTTTAAAAAAATTAAAAAAATAGTGCCATGGCGCATCCTAAACGCAAAACATCGAAGCAACGAAGAGACAAGAGAAGAACTCATGTAAAAGCGAGTATTCCTGATGTTCAAATTTGTAAAGAGACTAATGAGCCTCACTTAAGACACCATGCTTACTTAGTAGACGGTGACTTATACTACAAAGGAAAATTATTTAGCGAAGGTAAAGACTTATAAGAAAACGTAAGATTTAAGTAGTAAGACACAAGACTTATTACTCAATTTTAGCGTATTTATATTTCTTTCTTTAAAATAATTATATGGCATCTACTTCAGAGATTAGAAACGGACTTTGTATTGAATTCAATAACGACATTTACAGTATTGTTGAATTTCAGCATGTAAAACCAGGAAAAGGAGCTGCATTTGTTAGAACTAAACTAAAGAGTTTAACTAACGGTAGAGTGTTAGACAATACTTTTCCTGCTGGTCATAAAATTGATATTGTAAGAGTTGAAAGACGTAAATTCCAATTTTTATACAAAGAAGATACTTTCTATCATTTCATGAACAATGAAACTTTTGAGCAAACAGCTCTTTTAGAAGATCTATTAGATAATCCGGGTTTGTTAAAAGAAGGAGAAAATGTAGAGATTCTTTTTGATTCTGCTAGAGAAGTTCCTTTAACATGTGAAATGCCTGCTAACGTTGAGTTAGAAATTACCTATACAGAACCGGGCATTAAAGGAGATACAGCCACTAATACATTAAAAGCAGCTACTGTAGAAACAGGAGCAGAAATTAGGGTTCCACTTTTTGTAAATATTGGTGACAGGGTAAAAATTGACACTAAAACCAGTGCTTACGTAGAGAGAGTAAAATCTTAATTTAAGCTTTCTTGGCAATACTAAATCCGACTTTATTTGTTCGGTTTACAATTCATTATTAAATTTCTCAAAGATTTATTAGAAAATTGTAACTTGCATTCACTTTATTTCTCATATTTTAGTTCTAATAGAACCTATTTATTAATTAATTTCGAAGCATGGATTTCAAGCAGATAAAGGAACTTATAAAATTAGTAGACGACTCTAAAATTGGAGAGGTTTTAATAGAAACAGACGATTCAAGCATTCGAATCAGACATTTAAATTATCAAAAGAAAAGTGTCGTAACTCAAGCCGTTGCACCTCAAAGCACTACTTCCTTCCAAGCGCCTCAAGTAGAGCAAGCGCCTTCAGATGTTAAATCAACGAAAGAAAAAACAAAAGATACAGATGAAGACGAATCAGAAAAAGAGGAAGAGCTAAATAACGAGCATTTAGTAACTGTAAAATCGCCAATGATCGGAACATTTTATCGTTCTGGATCACCTGATAAGCCGCCTTACGTTAAAGTAGGCGATAATATTAATAAGCAAGATGTGATTTGCATTATTGAAGCGATGAAGCTTTTTAATGAAATTGAATCTGAATTCAGTGGAAAAATTGTTAAAGTGCTAGTTGAAAATGAATCACCGGTCGAATATGATCAACCGTTGTTCTTGATCGATCCAAAGGGATAAAATCCATATGTTTAAAAAAATATTAATAGCTAACAGAGGGGAGATTGCTTTACGAATTATTAGAACCTGTAAAGAATTAGGTATACCTACCGTAGCGGTATATTCAACTGCGGATAGAGATAGTCTACATGTACGATTTGCTGAAGAAGCAGTGTGCATTGGTCCCGCAAGTAGCAAAGAATCATATTTAAATATTCCAAGTATAATGGCAGCGGTAGAAATCACAAACGCCGATGCTGTACATCCTGGATATGGCTTTTTAGCTGAAAATGCCTCCTTTGCAGAAATTTGCAATGAATATGGTATAAAATTTATTGGTCCCACTCCTTCCATGATTAGGCAAATGGGTGATAAGATAACGGCTAAAGAAACCATGATTAAAGCTGGTGTTCCCGTTATCCCTGGATCCGAAGGTTTGATTGAAGATATTGAGGAAGGGAAAAAAGTGGCTAAAAAAATTGGTTACCCAATAATGTTAAAAGCAACTGCCGGTGGTGGTGGCAAAGGAATGAGGCTAGTTAGAAAGGAGGAAGATTATGAAAAAGCCTTTGAAAGTGCTCAAAAAGAAGCCATTGCCTCTTTTAATAATGGTGGCATTTATTTAGAGAAGTTTGTAGAAGAACCACGACATATTGAAGTACAAATAGCAGGTGATCAACACGGCAATGTTTGTCATATGTCGGAAAGAGATTGCTCCATTCAAAGAAGACATCAAAAATTAGTAGAAGAATCTCCTTCGCCTTTTGTTGATGAAAAACTTAGAAAAAAGTTAGGGGATGCGGCCATAAAAGCAGCTAAATCGATCAATTACGAAAGTGTTGGAACGGTAGAGTTTTTGGTAGATAAACACAAGAACTTTTACTTCATGGAAATGAATACTCGTATTCAAGTAGAGCATACCGTTACAGAAGAAGTAATTGACTTAGACCTTATTAAAGAACAGATTTTAATAGCTGCCGGAGAAAAAATATCTGGTAAAAACTATTTGCCTCAGATGCACGCAATTGAGTGCAGAATTAATGCAGAAGATCCAACTAAGGACTTTATGCCATCTCCGGGTAGAATTACATTCTTGCACACCTCAAAAGGTCACGGCGTAAGAGTGGATTCTCATATCACAGCCGGTTATTTAATTTCGCCTTATTACGATTCAATGGTGGCAAAAATTATTGTTAGAGCTAATACCAGAATTGATGCGATAGATAAAATGAAGCGAGCTTTAGAAGAATTTTATATCGAAGGCATCGCAACTACTATTCCATTCCATAAAGCTTTAATGGATGATCCTGATTTTAGAGCCGGTAATTTCGACACTAAATTTTTAGAGAGTTTCGACTTCGGAAAGATCAAGAATTATTTATAATTACGGAAATTGGTGGTATCACTACAACCTTCCTTATATCTATTTTGACACGAATTTCACAGATTTATTGGATTATCTAAGTGACGTTAAATTGATTTACTACTAATCAAATAAAAATATCATAGTTGTAATTTTTAGTACTCATGATGTATTGAAAAAATTACATGGATTTTTGCCGCTTAAGCGGCAAGTTAATCTGTGCGATTGCAAACATATCTGTTAGCAGTTGAAACCATTGAAAATATTTGTGAGAATTAGCGAAATCTGTGTCACATTTTTTCTTCAGAAAACAGTTGGTCACTTGTCTCTAAAGGAATCCTTTTGCTTACTTCTTGGCTTGAACAGTTACTACTGAAATAAAGAACACGAATGTAATTAAGTAGAACACAACAGAAATTAATGCTTCTTCCTTACTTCCCCTTAGCCACAGAAAAGCATATAATCCAATAGCAATTAAGCTAACTATAAAGTGGTTAACCACACTAAAAAACATCAATCTGCTTCGCTTTTGTTCATCCTTTTCTAACTTATAGAAGATCAATAATAACAGATGAGAAAAGGTAATGAAATTAAACACCCAGTAAAAATATCGTATTGGAATTCTCAATAATTCAAGACTCTCTTTATTTAAGAGCATCGCTTCAAGAACAATTCCTAATCCAATAAATATAAATGAATAAGAAATAAGTATGGTATATAAATTATTAGGTCTCACTCAGACGATAGTTTAAATACTCTATACAAAACATAGGCAATTCCTAAGCAACCAAGTAATAATGTAAATATTGGAATATCTGATAGAGCCGTTCTTTTATCAATTTTCTGTCCAATCAATGCCGGCACCACAATAGCGGCCACCATTTCAAATCCAAGCCCGGAATACTTTGCAATGGCTTTGTACTGATCGCCTTTATCTTTAGGCGGTTTGCTGGGATTTTTCAATGAGTTTAGTTTTTCCCTGTGTATTTTCTTGAATGAGAGATTTAGTCGTTCCTCCAGACATTATAAGTGTTCCCGTAATACTTGCGCCTTCTTCAACAATCAGTCTTTTATAATAGATTTCCCCTTCAATTCTGGCTGTTTTCTTAAGAAACAATACACCGTTCACTTCTAGCTTGCCGGTCACTCTCCCTTCTAAGGAAGCATCTTTACAGTTAATCTCTCCTTCCATTTCTCCGGTCGGTCCAATCACAACTTTTGCAGCACAATTTAAAATACCTTTAATCTTGCCGTCAATTCTAATATCAGTTTCTGATTTTATTTCCCCTTCAATGATGGCCCCTTTACTAATTCTATTGGCTATTGAATCTTGAAATGTTTGCCGACTAACTTCCTTTACTCTGAACTTCATAATTGTAATCTTATCAAATGAAATTAAGACATTAATTTCTATAATTAAACTTGTTACTCAAAGTTAATATATTTTGAAGGGTCAACCGCCTCTCCTTTGTACCATAATTCAAAGTGTAAGTGCGGTCCACTGCTTAATTCACCGGTGTTTCCCGCCACAGCGATTACTTCTCCTTGCTTAACTTCGTCACCGGATTTTTTATTCAGTTTACTATTGTGCTTATATACTGAAAACAAGTCGTTGCTATGTTGAATACCAATGATATAGCCGGTTTCTACAGTAAATTCCGCAAAGACAACAGTACCTTGATAAACCGATTTAACTTCCTTATTATTGCCGGCAATTACATCAATACCAAAATGATTGTTTTTAGCATTGAAGGTATCGCTTACCGTTCCTTTTAAAGGTGGAAAAAAAGAAATGTTACTAATTGAAAAAGCTTCTGCTTCATTATCATCAAAAATAGAAAACCGTTCTCTTAACTCTACTTCCGATCTTAGAATTGAATCTTCTTTCGAATCACTAAATAAATTTAAAGAATCGTAATTCCCGGCAAATAAATCTTCCGTGTAACCCATTGTATCAAAATCTCCACTTAATATCTTTTCAATGATTTTAAGTTTTAAATTGTTCTGCTCGGTTCTAATTTCCAAACTATCAACCAAAAATTGTTGATTTAAAACCATTTCACGTTCATCAATTTTACCATAACCGGGAATGTATTGTTTCAATGGCGTAAATGCGATTACTAGATAAGTTAGAAATCCCATTAATAAAAATGCTATCCCAGTCCATATGACAATGTTTAAAATTGATATTGTAAGAACCGATTTAACTTCATAAGTCTCCTCGTTCATTACATTAAACTGGTAACGCCTTTTCAATCTATCCCATAATGATCTATTCTTATACTTTTTACTCATAGACTTAACTCACTGATTATCACCCTTACATTCTTCTTTATCAATAATTTGTTGACGAAATAAAAGGCAAAATATTAATAGAATCCTTATTTTCGAACTGTTATGCTACTTTTGCATTCTAAAGCTGAAAATTAAGAAGAAAATAAATGCCAGCTTAAATTTTATACAGAAGCAAACCATGAATAACAATTTTTAGCTAAAAAAGGCCTTAATATTGTTGCTACAGAGAATAAAAATTCAAAATTACGTTTAAGATATATGCTTTTTAACAGAAACTACAATGTTGTTACTAAAGTGCTTCTATTCACAGTTGTTTTGTTACTGTTGAGTATGCCTGCTCATGCACAAAACAAAAAGAAGAAAAAGTATAAAAAGAAAAGTGATGCCAATCTCTTAAAACGTGGCTATAACGACGTAACTACCCGAAACAATTACTATTTCAACGCCAATAATATTTATAAAGAAATGCTTCAAGATATCGAGCAGAAAACCGATATCGATTATGAAGAAATTCTTCCTATTTACATGCATCAACGGTTAGAAAATCACGATGCTTATACACCCAATTTAGAAAGTATTATTAAGAAAACATCTGAAGCCATGCTATTGCATGATAATACCAGATGGAAAGATGATGTTTATTTGCTTTTAGGAAAGGCGCGATACTTAAGTGGTGACTATAAAGATGCTTTAAAGACTTTTCAGTTTGTTGCTACAACCATGAAAGAAGATATTGGTAAAACCAATAATAAAGTAGATAATAAAGCCAAATATAAAGCGGCAAAAGCAAAAGCAGCAGCCAAAAAAGCCGAGGAAAGAAAGAAAGAAATTCAAAAGAAAAAAGACGAATTAAAAAAGCAATTTCAAAAGCTAAAAAAAGATAAAGATAAGGAGCGAGCTGCTACAGCAAAAGAAAAACAAAAGGCTTTAGACAAAAGAATTAAGGCTAAGAAAAAAGTTGTTGCCCTTCGTAAAAAAGGTAAAACGCCTTCACAAAAGTTGATTGCTATTGCCAACGGAAAGATAAAAGACGAAGATAAAGATGAGGCAACAGCCAATACGGAAGAGAGCGGAGAAAAAAGCGATTCAAGCAGTACAGCTGATAATATTATCAAATACAAAACAGATTATAGATCTGAGAAAAAGATAGAAAAAGAAAAGCAGGCTGAATTAGATGCAGAGTTGGCCGAATTAAATGATACTATTCCAATGACGGAAAAGGAAGCCGAAAGGTATGGCGATCTTACATTATGGGATAAAATAAAACATAAAAGAGCTAGAGCAGAAGCACTGGTTTGGATGGCTAAAAGTTACATGGAGTTAGGAGAATATGGCAATGCTCAAAGCATGTTGGAGTATGCTGAAGCCTTACCCAAATTAACCCGAAAACAATACGAGGAGATTTATGCCGGTGAAGCTTATTATTACTTAGAACGAAACCGCTACGAAAATGCTATTGATGCTTTAAACAATGCTATCGTGGTTGCCAAAAAGAAGGATCGCTCAAAATATAGTTTTATCAAAGCACAAATTCATGAGTTAAATGATCAAGACCAGATTAATGCAATTGAAACTTATAAAGCTGTTGCAGAAGGGAAAACCGATTACGAAATGAAGTTTTATGCCAATATGAAGGTGGCTAAACTTTACCAAAAAGATCAAATTGGCAATTCAGATGAAATCATAGAAATGCTCACTAAGCTTTTAAAGAATGGCTCTAACAAGGAGTTTAGAGATCAAATCCATTATGAGATTGCTGCCATTTATGCCGATAGACAAGAATTTGATCAAACCAAAGATCATTTGCAAAGTTCTATTACCTTAAGTAGAACCAATCCACTTCAAAAAGGATTATCCTTCCAAGCTTTAGGAGATGTTTATCTAATGCAAGAGAACTATTCAGCTGCTGCATTATTTTATGATAGCGCTGTAGTCAATGTGCCGGTAACTTATGTCAATTACGATAAATTAAAAAGTAGATCTGAAACCATCACAGATATTGCGATGTATGCTAAAATCATTTTCGAGCAAGACAGCTTGTTGATGTTAAGCAAAATGACGGACAATGAGATTGAAATTTATTTAGCAGAATTAGCAAGAAGCCAAAGAATTGAATCTAGAGGACGAAAAAAACAAAAAGACGTTACTAGCTTTATTGATGAGGCAGTAGTGGTTAATACCACAAATACACTGTCGAATACCGGTGATTGGTATTTCTACAACCCAACTTTATTGGCACAAGGTAAAATAACTTTTCAAAAAATATGGGGAGATATTCCGCACGAAAACAATTGGAGGCGAAGCAGTAGTCTCTCACTTATTGATGCCACAACAGAAGATGATGGTTTATCTCAAATTAGTAATATTGACAAAGCGACTGAAGATCAAGTAGTAAAATTAGATATTCCTAAAACGGAAGAAGAAATAGCCGAAGCAAACAATAAACTATCCAATGCCTACTATGAGTTTGGTAAGCTATTTAGAAATAATTTAGAGATTAATAGTGAAGCAAAACAAGCTTTTGAAACCATCGTCAATAAGTATCCTAAATTCAAAAGTATAGATCGAGTATATTATTACCTGTATTTAATTTATGTCGACGAAGGAGATGTAGGAAGAGCTCAATATTATAAATCCATTCTTTTAGATAACTATCCATTGAGTCAATACGCATTAGCAATTAATACTACTTACGATTTTGACAGAGACAATGAGAAACAACGACCTGAAGCCACTGGTATTGAGAAGCTTTATGTGTCTACTTATAGCTCATTTTTAAGTGGTGAATATCAAGATGTTATCAATCGTAGAAACGAAGCATTTGATACTTACAAGGAAAATCCTTTAATGCCTAAATTCGATTTCTTAGAGGCCCTTTCTTATGGTCATTTAGACAGTTTAGTTGTGTTAAAGAGTAAGCTTTCAGCTATTATAAATAAGTATCCAAATCACGAAGTTGGCAATAAAGCAAGAGAATATTTGGCTATCATTATGCAAAAGGAGAATCAGGAAAATGTGCCGGTAGATACAATGACTATTGAAACAGATTCCGGTTCGATCGAAATTGAATCTATTTATTCGAATGAAGAAAGCAATAATATATTTGCCTTCATTATTTTAAAAGATAAAGATCAAGATGTTCGAAGTGTCATTCAATCCTTAAATACTTATAACGAGACAAATTTTGAGGCAAGAAAACTTCGGGTGAGCAATGCCTTTTTAGATAAAAATACTCCATTGGTATTGGTAAAACGTTTTAGAGAAAAAAGCACAGCCATTGAATATTTAAAAGCTTTGGATGATGATATGACGGAATTATTTGGCGAAGCATCAAGTGCCAACATGGAACTTTTAATGATCAGTCAAGAAAACTTTAGAGTTTTATTTACCTCCAAAAAAATGGATGAATATCGAATTTTCTTCCAACAAACGTTTAATTAATTAACTCAGCCATTTACTACATTAACGTCTTCGCTTAATAGAAGAAGAATTTTTGTAAATTCCTTAATCGTAATATTGATTGATAATAGATTATTCTATTGGAGCGTTTGATTAACATAGTTTATAAACATCTTTTAAAATAATTTAGGAATAGAGACTTAAAATGTCATTACTTTTACGCTCTATAGATTAGATAAACGAAACAGTAATTAATTTGGACGGCATCAAAACATACAAGAAGTATTTAACCATTATGTGGTCTTTATTTTTTGTTGGTTTATTTAGTATTCCTTTGTTTTTCTTTTTAATTGGAAAAGGATTATTAGGACCATTACCTACTTCTGATAAAATTGAAAACCCAAAGGCAAATTTAGCTTCTGAAGTTTTTTCTGCTGACGGCGTATTGATAGGGAAATTCTATACTCAAAACCGAACACGAGTTGAATTTGAAGACCTCTCTCCCAACATTGTAAATGCTTTAATTTCTACGGAAGATCAACGTTTTAAGAAACATTCTGGTATTGACCTAGAAGGCACCTTTAGAGCTATTATATTTTTGGGTAGCAAAGGTGGTGGAAGTACCATCACTCAACAATTAGCCCTCAATTTATTTAATCAACGAGCGACTTCTAAAATTGGTAGAATCAAGCAAAAATTGCAAGAATATGTTTTAGCCGTTAGGCTTGAAAAGAGTTATACCAAAGAAGAAATTATTGCTCTTTATCTTAATACGGTTGATTTTGTAAATAATGCGGTAGGCGTAAAAAGTGCATCTAACATATATTTCAATGTTGAACCTGCTGAATTAGACGTCAATCAATCGGCTATTATTGTAGGTATGTTAAAGAATCCAAGTCTTTTTAATCCATTAAGAAGAGCTGAATTAACAAGAGAAAGAAGAAATACTGTTCTTCAACAAATGGTCAAAAATAATAAACTTGATAAGGCAGCCCGAGACACCCTATCGGTTAAACCCTTAGAAATAAAATACACTAAAGTAGATCATATTGAAGGTTTAGCACCTTATTTTAGAAGCACATTAGCACAAGAGTTAAGAGTTTGGGCCAATACACAAAAAAAGGCTGACGGCGAAAACTATAATATCTATAGAGATGGTTTAAAGATCTACACCACCATTGACTCTAGAATGCAAAAATATGCTGAAGAAGCTGTGCACGAACATTTATCAGAGCATCAAGAGCGATTCTTTCAAGAATTCAAAACCTATCAAAAAGGATTTTGGGATGAACCTCAAGGCAAAGTAGTTTTAAACTCTGCATTAAAGCAGTGCGATGCTTATAAAGCTTTAAAAGAAGAAGGTGCTTCAAAAAAAGAAATTGATGAGTACTTCGACACAAAGAAAGAGATGACCATTTTTAGTCATAAAGGCAACATTGATACAGTAATGACTCCTCTTGACTCTATCAAATATCATAAAATGTTTTTACAAACCGGTTTTATGGTTATGAATCCTTCCAATGGACATGTAAAAGCTTGGGTTGGTGGTATTGATTTTGAGCATTTTAAATACGATCATGCTGATAAAAAGACAAAACGTTTAGCAGGTTCAACCTTTAAACCTATTCTTTATTCTTTAGCCATTGATAATGGTTGGTCACCTTGCATGAAAATTCAAAACGTACCCGTCACTATTTACACTCCTTCCGGCCCTTGGACACCAAAAAATGCCGGTAACCACAAATACGGAGGTTGGTATACGCTAAAAGAATGTTTGGCAAAATCTGTAAATACATGTGCTGCTTATATTATGAGTCAAATTGGACCTGAAATGATGGTTCAACAAGCCAAAAACATGGGATTACAATCCGATCCATTACCGGTTCCATCATTAGCATTAGGAACCACTGAAGTTTCTTTATGGGAGATGATGCATATCTATAGCACTTTTGTTAATGCGGGCAGTAGCACTCAACCTATTTATATCTCAAAAATTGAAGATAAAAACGGCACGGAAATTCAAAGATTCATTACTGAACGTAAAGAAGTAATGTCTGAACAAACGGCACATATTATGTTGGAATTGTTGAAAGGCGTTACAAACCCAGGATTAGGTGGCACCGCAACAAGAATAAAATGGTATTATAAAATCCCTGGCGATGTAGCCGGTAAAACGGGAACTACCAACGATCATACAGATGGATGGTTTATGGGTATGACACCTAATTTAATTGGTGGCGCTTGGGTAGGTTGCGATGATCAAGCATTGAGATTTAAAACGTTAGGCAATGGTTCTGGAGGAAGAATGGCAATGCCTATTTGGGCATTATTTTTTCAAAAAGCTTTTGCTGATAAAGAATTAGGCTTAGATCCAAATGCTACTTTTTTCACGCCTTCTGTTCCAATAGAAATAGAAATGGATTGTGCTGAGTATAATAGAATTCATCCAAGTCCTGGTAATTCTCCAAGTAATGCTTTTGATGAGGAAAGTGATGATCCAAGTACATTCGATTCAGGAACAAATTCTAATTCCGGATTGGAAGATGAATTTGAATAGCCAATCAATTTGAGAGAAACATTAGCTCATTTTGTAGAATTACAGGAATAACTCTACATTCATATCATGCAACTTTCGGTTGAAGAACAAATAAAAATAATCCCTCACGTACCTGGTGTTTATCGCTATTATGATAAAACAGGCAAGATATTATATATAGGCAAGGCAAAAGATCTAAGAAAAAGAGTAGCGAGTTACTTTGTAGAATCTAGAAATAAAAGTGCTCGACTAAGATTATTAGTTAAAAAGATTCATAAGATTGAGTTTACAGTAGTTCCAAATGAAAAAGATGCATTCCTACTCGAAAATGCCCTAATTAAAGAGCATCAACCCAAATACAATATTCAATTAAAAGACGACAAATCATTTCCTTATATTGTTATTGTCAATGAAGCCTTTCCAAGAATCTTTGTTACTAGAATAAGAAGAGATGATGGCTCAGAATATTTTGGACCTTATATCTCAGTAAAATATGTTCGTGCAACTTTAGAAATGATCAAGTCTTTATATCCGATTAGATCATGTGCTTTAAATTTAAATCCTAAGCATTTAGCAAAGAAAAGCTACAAGGTTTGCTTAGAGTATCACTTAAAAAACTGCTTAGGTCCTTGCGAAATGAAACAATCCGAGGAAGCGTATCTAGAAAACATTAACCATATTCGAAACATTCTAAAAGGTAGTGTTTCAACTGTTAAAAACACTTTTAAAGAAAGAATGGCCAAGTATGCAGAAGAAATGGAATTTGAAGCCGCCAATGAAGTGAAGAAAAAAATCAATGTATTAGAACAGTATCAGCAAAAATCATCTATCGTTCATCCTAATCTTGGAAATCTACATGTCTTTGGTTTCACTCAAGAAAAAGATAAAACTTATGTTCACTATTTCCTAGTGGCTAATGGCACGATCACTTCTTCTAGAAATTTAATTTTAAAAAGCTTCTTGGAAGAAAGTCCTGAAGAAATGTTGGCTTTTGCCATAAATGAAATTATTGAAGAAGCAGATCAATCGATAGAAATATTGGTAAAGACATATCCTGCTATGGAAGATTCGAATCTAAAATTCTTCACTCCTGAAAGAGGAGATAAAAAGAAGCTTTTAGATTTAGCTACTAAAAATGCTTTACAATTAAAATTAAATCAAAGGAACGATAAGCCTTTAAAAAAGAATGAGATATTGCTTACCCAAATGAAGGAAGATCTGCATTTGAAGGAACTCCCCTTCCATATAGAATGCTTCGACAACTCGAATTTTCAAGGCAGTTTTCCGGTGGCTTCAATGGTTGTTTTCAAAAATGGAAAACCTAATACTAAAGAATACAGGCATTTTAATATTAAAACGGTTGAAGGACCAGATGACTTTGCCAGCATGGAAGAAGTTGTTTACAGACGATATAAGCGCCTTTTAGAGGAAGATGCACCATTGCCGCAATTAATATTGATAGATGGAGGAAAAGGGCAGCTCTCGTCCGCCTATAAGAGTTTAGAACGGTTAGATTTAACAGGGAAGATTCAAGTAATCTCTATAGCTAAACGATTAGAGGAAATCTACTATCCTAATGATGAATTACCTTTTAATCTTAATAAAAGAAGTCAGACCTTAAAAGTATTACAGCATCTTAGAAATGAAGCGCATAGGTTTGCGATTACTTTCCATAGAAATAAACGTTCAAAAGCTGCCTATACAACTGAATTGAATGAAATTAGTGGAATTGGAGAAGCAACTATTCAGCAATTAATGAAAGCCTTTAAAACGGTAAAAAGAATAAAATCTACACCTTTGGAAGCACTCGTAAATGTTATTGGTGAAAGTAGAGCGAAAAAAGTATATGATTATTTTCATTGACTCAACCTTTAATACAGAACATAAAAAAAGGGTTGCTATGTAGAGCAACCCTTTTTTATTTCGTCAACTGAACGATTAATATTCCCAAAGATCGTGTTCAAAATTGAACAATTCTTCTTGAATTTTTTCAGACTCATAAAGAGCGTTAATACCTTCAGTGTAATCTTTAATTCTTAAGTCATCCACGTTATCTTCTTTTACAATGTAACTAGAAAATAATCTCATTGCAAAAAGGTGATCAAACGTAAGTTGAATACCATTTGGAAGTGGGTTATAAGCTGGTGTTCTCACTAACTTATCTCTTAAATCAGGGAAATAAGCCCAAAATAAAGGCACATCACCTTGATAATCACCTAACTCACCATATTTCTCCATAATTGGAGCAATACCTAAAATTCTATTCTCCATTGTTGAAGTTTCTTCATTGAAGAACCAAACTTCTTTAATTCTGAATTTATTAACCGTTTCAGGATTAAAATCATTTTTGATTACTGTCAACGCTTCAATTTCAGTTTCCGGATCCCATACCCAAACAGAATCAACAGAACTTGATAACGCTGGTATACCTTCCAAATCTACGGGTGTAGTAAATTCATCATCTAAACCATCATATAAAGTAACTGAACCTTCTTTTGCTGCATCTAACAAAACTGTTATTAATGGCATTTTAGGTGCCACAAAAGGTCTATTCATTTTCTCTCTACAATCGATTACTCTCCATAGAATTTTATACCAAAATACATCGGCTTGTCTAACAGCATCATAAGGAATTGGTGTTGCTTCAGCTATTGAAGTTTCTTCCCATGGCAAAATTTGAATTTCAGTTTTTACATCACCAACTAACTCATCTCCATCTTCTACTTCGGAGTCTGTGTTTTCATCAGTAACCACCGGAGTAGTTTCAATTTCGCTACCAGTCTCAATTTGTGCGAATACATGGCTAGATGCCATTAATAAAAACGCACTCATCAATACTATTAATTTCCGATTCTTCAACATATAACTTAAGTTTTATTATTTCTTTTTACTATCTAATTCTAAAGTTGATACCAGGAATACCTCTTGTTTGGCCATCCGGTCCTCTTACAGTAATATTCTCAAAAGCATAAACATCACCAGGCTTAGCCTTTTGGATGTAACCTGTCATTTGACCTGTAAAAGAGGCACCACTTGCTTTAGCTAACGCTAAATCTTGTCTTTTTGGTATGTATACTAGATCGTAACTTACAATATCAAATTTTGCATCAAAATCAAAATTCTCTAAAACTGCTGCCAAACCTTTTTGTACTTGGAACTCACCAGCAGAAATATTACCACCAGATTTTCTAGCCACTTGCGCTACTGGATCTGGAATTCTTTTTACTCTGAATTCAAAATCACCATACTTAGTACCACTTGCGTCAGAAACTGTAACATTAGATGTACCTTGGTTAGTTACTCTTACGTTGTAGTTTCCACCACTACCGGTAATTGTTCCACCAGACATATTAACTCTTAAATCTTTTGCCAATACACCAGCAGCTGATGCTGAAATTGGGTTATCAACTCCGATGTAAAACACGTTCATTTTGGTAGGTGTAACGTTAGCAAATGGATCTGCAACAGTATACTTGAAAGTCTCTTTGTATTGAGTTACTTCACCTTTTTTGTTGGTTACACTTACAACAGCATTAACCGTTTTTTCACCAGTTGTGCTAGTAGTACCGTTATAAACTGCTACTCCGTCTTTTCCGATTGATAAATTTTGACCATTTGCAGAAATAGTAACGTTAGAAGTGTTTGAACTTGATGCAGCTAAGAAAATACCTGCTTCCATTTTTTGACCTCTTAATACATAAGAAGATGGAGCAACAATAGCCGCTCTAAACTGATCTAACTCAACTCTATCTAAACCAACCATTTGCTTTAAAGTTTCTACTACTTTATTTTCAGTAGCACTAGCATCTGCTTGAATTTGAGATAACATAGCCATAGCACCTGCAGCCGGCATATGATCGAATTTATCCATTGCCCAAGTAGAAGGACCTTCTTCTTTCTTACCATGTGCATTAGGTGTTGCTTCAAACTCAGTTGTTAAAGGAAGCGCATTTTTTGTATCCTCATACATGCCTTTTTTGTATTCTTCCATTTCTTTTTTCGGAAGTAAAGCCAAAATTGCTTCTTTGGTTTCATTGATCTTCTTTTCAAGTTCGAAAGCGATACCATCATTGGTACCATTCGGTTCTCCTTTAATTAGAATCTCTGCTGTTAAGTTTACTTCTTCAGGACTAATAATTTTACCATTGTTAGGGTTTACACCTATTGTTTCAACGATATTATTTTTAATTCCTTCAATGTAAACGTTTAAGTCTGCTACTTTTGTTCTTACATCTTCTGCAAGAACTGCATATTTAGCAGCATCTTCATCTTTTTTGCCTTTTTCTTTTAGGCCGTCAAGTGTAGCACCATTTATGCCATCAATAGTTACGTTTGATGTTTCAATTCCATCATTGATCTTAATGAATGCTTCTGTGACTTCTTTTGGTATTTGCAGAGCCAATAACGCTAATAGTACAATGTACATTACGTTAATCATCCTCTGCCTCGTTTCCTTAGGTATTGCCATTACGGTTCGTTTTTAAATTGAAAAAATAATTTAATTACGCTTCAGTTCCTCTCATGGCACCTAACATATTTCCATAAACACTATTCAACTTTTGAAGGTTGTTAGCTAATTTAGCCATGTTTTCTTTGTAAATTTTAGAATCCTCTACTGAATCTTCTAATGTTCCTAAAGTTTGACTTAAAGTTCCGTAGAACTTATTCATTGCTTTTAAATGCTGATTAGTATCTTGAAGTTCTAATTCATAAACTGCATTTAAAGACGCTAAGTTTTTAGTTACTACTTGTACTTGCTCGTGGTATTTCGCTGTATCTTCTGATGCATTAGCTAATTTACTCATTGCTTCAGCAGCACTTGAATAAGATGACTTAACTGATGCTAATGCTTCTGCTGCTGCTTTTGCATTTTGAGTATAAGTATCAGAAGCTGCACCAGCTGATGCGATAGAAGACATAGAACTTACATTCTCACCTAAAGCTTTTAGGTTGTCGCCCAATTTATTAATTGAATTTTGATCAATTTTTGCTTTGTCCAACATTTTATCTAAAGAAGCAGTTGCATTTGTAGAATCTTCTTTAACGTGATTTAAAATATGTGGATCCATAGGAGCCTGGTGATCATCTAATCCTGGATATAGTTTTTGCCAGTAGTAATCTTCGTGAGGAGGAATAAGACCAGAGAAAGCAAATAACAATGCTTCTGTACCTAATCCTACTAAAATCCAAAGGTTACCGCTAATACCAAAAATATCTTGGTGAGTAATTTTTGATGCAGCTCCAATCATTACAATTGCCGCTCCAAAACCGAAAATCAAGTTTTGAAAATATTTAAATCCTGATGTTTTGTAAAATGCCATTTTAGTTTTGTTTAAGAGTTTTGAATAATTAAATTGAGTTGATTAAGAAAGTTTCGTTGTAGTAAATTATAAATTAATTAAAGTCGTTCATTGATCTTCCAAGGAAAGGCAACACACATCTGAAACCGATGTAAGATTTTGCAGAATCTTGGTATTCCCAATGACGAGTTCCGGTTTGAAGGAAATATCCTATATCCTTCCAAGAACCACCTCTAATTACTTTTTGTTTTTTAGTTACTGGATCATCATCCTTAGCGTCATACTTGTAATCTGGATTTAAATCGTGAATAAATCCGTATGCACTTGGATCGTAAGCAGTGATAGTCCATTCTGCTACGTTTCCTGACATGTTATATAATCCGTAATCATTTGGCCAATAAGCATTTGCTCTTACAGTGTATTGACCTCCATCTTCAGGATAGTTTCCTCTACCCGGTTTGAAGTTAGCTAATAAACAACCTTTTCCGTTTCTCAAATAAGGTCCACCCCAAGGATACGGACTCATTTGTCTTCCACCTCTTGCAGCATACTCCCACTCGTGTTCTGTAGGCAATCTGAATTCTTCCATTAAAGCCTCTCCTTTACTTTGTCTGTAATTATTCCAGTAAAGCGTTCTCCAGTAACAAAATGCGTTAGCTTGTTCCCAAGTTACACCTACTACAGGATATTCATCGTATGCAGGGTGAGAAAAATAAGCTCTTGTCATTGGCTCATTATATGAATAAGTAAAGTCTCTTACCCAAACCAATGTATCAGGATAAATATTTACTTTCTTCTTTTCGATGAAATCAGCTCTTGAAACATCTTTGTTTTTAGCGTGAGCAGCATCTTTCCATCTATACCATACATATTCGTACTCCATTTCTTCTTTGCTCCAATCAAATTCTTTCTTTCCGAAAACGCTTTCCTCTTCAGAATAAAACATTGATTCTACTTGTTGTGCATCTTCACTTCCTTTAGACCAATCAATTGGGTAATCCCAATTCACTCTTTCTTCGCCGGTTTCTTCATCTACCATGACAGCGTCTCCACCAATCATTCTTCTTGCTACTGAATCTCTTATGTATTCTATAAATTGTCTGTATTCATTATTGGTGATTTCTGTATCGTCCATAAAGAAACCTACAATTGATAATGCCTTAGATGGCCCTATCAAAGCATAATTTACATCTTGATCGGAATTACCTGTATGAAAGGTTCCAGATGGAATATATACCATTCCATAAGGTATAACATTGCTATTAAAGTCTGGTCTGTTTTGAGAACCAACCAGTTGACCATTGTCGCCGCTGGAGCAGCCTGCCAAAAAAGCAAGAATAATTAAAGTGAAAGCAGATAGTTTAATCTTATTCATACAACCAATTTTATTTGTCGTTTTTTTTCAAAAAAAGAACAAAGCTAATAATAAAAACAGAGTTTTAAAAACTGTTAAATTACCAACTTAAAAGTTAAAAATTTAACCCGAAACATATTACAAATATCTCGGATTGTAAATTATTTTACCACGTTTAAATAGTTTTTGTTCTGGAATTGACACGTTAATGCTTATTTCATGCGAACCATTATGAACGTCATTAAGCGTGTTTAGTCCCATATCATAGGAGTAAAATACTGATAAACTGCCTATGGGTTTAAATCCTACTGTCCCATAAAACGCATCTATTGATAATTTATTATATCCTCTGATAAAAACTCCCGTAAAAATAAAATTATTATAGCTAAATAATGCGCCTATGTCTGTTTGATAATTCTTAAAATCCGTTCTTACCTGCATAGATGGCTCTAAAGAAAACTTTTCGTTAAAGATAATTTCATATGCGCCAAACAAATTAAGGTAACTTCCATACTTGGTTTCAAGTGTGTTCACATCTCCATCAATCGATGCTTTTCTTAGCAAGCTATTATAAGATATACCGGCTCTTAGCTGTTTACTTTTGATATAAGTGCCCAAAGCGATATCAGGTCGAGTAGCCGATGTTTTTACCGAAGGCAAAAAATCATCATCTCCTTGTGGAGTAACTAATTTAGAACCATCAACACTCATATTGATAATTCCTGCCCCTAAACCAAATCCTATTTTATACTCTTTATTAATGTCTAGAAAATAAGCAAAATTAGCTCTTACAGCGGTATGTCTTTCTGCACCAACCATATCGTTTGTAACCGTAATCCCAGCGCCACTATTAATCATTGGTAATGACATATCTGCAGCTAAAGTTTGGGTGTTAGGAGAACCTGTTAATCCAACCCATTGACCACGATAATTTAAAAATATGTTAACACCTCCATCGCTTCCTGCGGCACCTGGATTTATCGATAATTGGTTGAGATGATAATGACTACTTAGCGTTTGTATCTGCCCAAAACTCTTAACCAATGTGAGATTGGTTATCAGTGAGAATAATAAAATAAACCTTAGGGCATTTCGCATATCAACTGTTCTGTATTGATTTAACGCTAGAAAATTAAGTAAATTTTTGATGGCATTGAGAAAAATCAGTTAAAAACAAGAATTATCCCTATGAAATAGATTTTTAGATGTTGTGTTAACTAAAGATATTAATTAGGTGCAATGTCTATATTGATACTATTTGCCTATAAATTAGATTTTTTCAAATATGCTTCAATGGCACCAGTCATGGATGGAGATTCTGCTGTTGGAGCAGTTACATCCAATCTTAGATTATTAGCCTTTAATGCCTCAGCTGTTTGATTTCCCCAAGCTGCTATTCTAGTTTCACCTTGTGTAAAATCAGGGAAGTTTTTATATAAGGAATCTACCCCTGAAGGGCTAAAAAATACGATCATGTCATATTTGATATCACTTAGGTCAGAAAGATCACTTACAACCGTTTTGTAAATAACTGCCTCCGTAAACTCAACATTGTTTTCTGTTAAAAGATTTCCTAGTTTATCGTCAGCCACATCAGAACATGGAAGTAAAAAACTCTCCTTTTCTTTATGCTTATTAATGAGTTGAATCAATTTAGGATATTGACCATCTCCAAAGAAAATTTTTCTCTTTCTGTATTGAGTATACTTTTGAAGATACAAGGCAATGGCTTCGCTTTTACAGAAGTACTTGGTTTCTTGCGAAACTCTAAGCCTTAACTCATCATGGATTCTAAAATAATGCTCAATAGCATTTCTACTCGTAAGAATTACAGAAGAAAATTGATCTAAATAAATTCTTGATTTTCTAAACTCTCTAGCTTCTACGCCTTCTACATGTATGAAAGATCTAAAATCTACTTTTATTTTGAACTCATCTCTAAGCGTATAAAATGCAGATTTACCGTTTTCAGGTGCCGGCTGAGAAACTAAAATTGATTTCACTGTCTTCAAAGGTTTCACTGTAGTACCTCCTCCACTCATATCAATCTCTTTTTTTAAAGTTTGATTCTTCTAATGAAACAATAGAAAAATCTTAAAAAATGTATTTAAAATTGTACAATACCTTAGATAATATCAAATATGGTACTATTTCGAAAGCGCAAAGATAGATAAAAAAATGCATATTTAGATTCATTCTTATTTTTCTAAGTACACTAATTCCCTTAACAATATAGATGATAAAAGCTATTGCTACTAAAGTTAGTAGAGTGTATACCGCATAAGGTCTTATTTGGAAATTCATATAAACAACAATACATAGCAATGGTACCAACAACCAAGATAGATTAGATACAAATACAATATTTATTATACTCATCGCTTTAAATTCTTTCCAATTTTCTGTGATAATGGACAGTAAAAAGGCTACTAAAGCCTTTACACTAAAAAACAGAGACAATCCTAAAAAGATGATTTTGAAATTCTGAAAATTTAGCAGCCATTGCTTATTGATAAGATAGGCGCCAATGATAACGATTAAAGAAATTAAATAAATCTTGAAACAGAATTCAACAATAAATAAAAACATATTGATGGCTTGCTTACCTCTAATAAATTGAAAAAAGAGATTTTGATTGATTAAAGCATTCCAAGAGTTTTTTACATATTCAGGATAGAATAGATACTTTAAAATCATTAACAAGACCAAAATGATATTGATGATAAAAAACCAACCGCCTACAAATAAGGTGGGTTTCTCCATCATTTTTAAAGGTGGATCTGTACTGAAATAATCATTTAAAAATTGAAAAGATTGAACCGGAATCTCCGCCGCTGTTGTATCTATTGCCAAAGAATCTGTTAATATTGAATCTGTTGCTATAGAATCAACTTCTTGCGCAAATCCTAAAGTAGTCAAAAGGATGAAAATTGAAAAAATCACAATCGATATAACCTTGTTCAAGTACAAATTTTTACTGCCTTTTTTTTAAGGCATAAGTGAATGCTTACGCCTGTTTAAAAAATATTTACATATCCAAAATGAATCTTGGAAGATTTAAAATCTATAGGATTCCCATTTTGCCTCCCAAGAGCATAAGAAAGCCCAAATATACCTGCTTTTGTTTCAAAATTTAAGCCTGCTCCAAATCCAAATGGAAAATCATTTGAAAAACTATCTTCTAATCTTCTTTCCACATAGGCCCAATCGAAAAATACAGATAAATAAGCATTTTTGTCCAACAAATATCGATACTCAGTTGTCATTATATTATATAGTGAAGTAAAAACAGATTCTTCATCAAAACCTCTCAATCCATCGTTTCCTCCAATTCTTAAAAGCTCATTGGTTAACAGGCTTTTATTGTAAATGGCACCTCCGCTAGCACCGACTTTAATTACTTGTCGCTTAGCTATTGGTATATAATAATTCGCTAACCATTTCAATTCAAACTTTGCGCTTCTTTGAGCTAAACTGTCATATAACGCTGCTGTTGTTGGTAAACTTTCAGGTAGTTCCAATTGGAGAATGCTGGTATTCTTCTTCACTTTTTTATATCCGGCAGTAACCGATGCATTGAGCTCCCAGCCTCTTTGTGGATTATAGATATAATTTAATTTTTCAAAATAGACCTCCAAACCCGTTAAAAAGGTTGATTGATCTAGAACTGGCGGCAGCTTCCCTGTATTTTTAATGAAAGAAGTATCTGCTTGAATTAAAAATGTTTGATTGTTATCAATAATAATCTTTATTCTATCTCTGCCACTGAATAAATACTGTATTCCAATAGCATATTGAAGGTCAAGAAAACTTGTGTCTTGTTTATCCAACTCAAATTGAACATCTGCACCCAACGGCGTATTTAAAATATAGGGATAATCAAAATAAATATTCAATTGCTGACTTTGAGGCTGCAATCGCTTCCAACCTACTTCAATTTTTTTACCTGTTCCGAAAATATTCCACAAACTAATTCCCGCCTCACCGGTAACTAAAACCTTTCCTGAATTAGCATTATTCGGCAAAACCCCAATCAAAAAATCGAATTTGCTGACTTTCTTTTCTTGCAAAAAAACCTCCACATGTGCCTTATTATCGGCGGAAAACCACAACCTTGAAGGTTTTTGAATTTGAATAAAAGGCAATTCAGATAACCTTTCATCAACGTTTTTTACCAATGACTCATCGTATTGATTCCCAGCGCGAATACCTAAATAAGTACTTAAATATCCTTTAGATATGGCCGCTTTATTATTATTACTTACTGTATCAAATGTAATATATGGTCCTTTATCAATAGCCAATTGCAATTCTACATCACTGCCATTAATTACCGCCTCTTTAAATTCTACTTTGGCATAAGGAAATCCATTGCGTTCTAATTTCCCAATTATACCTTTCTGAAAAACAGTTAAAGCATTCTGATTCAAAAAAATATCCTTTTTTAAAGCATTCTTCAGTCCAATTTCATCTAATAAAAATTGGTTGCTATCCGCTACAATAATATTGGTAATGGAATAACGCTGTCCAATAAATACATTGATAAATGCAGTATCATCTTTTATATATGATTTGTCTATAGATGCAGTAGCATAACCGGCAGTCAACAAATCGTTTCTTAATGTTTCTGTGGTATAAAGCAGTTCTTCCTTTTCTATTGGCTTTTCGTATTTCTTAAATGCGAAAGGTATATCTTCGCCATCGATGGCAATTAATTTTACAGGAATTTTTGAATCGGTAATTTGTGCCAATAGCAATTGCGGTAGAAAGCAAAATATGATATATAGGAAGTAATTTTTCAGCTTTTCTTTATTAACTGGAACACATTATAAAACACAAAGGTATAATCATTAACTAATTTATATGGCAGGTATTTACATACATATTCCTTTTTGCAAACTAGCCTGTCATTATTGTAATTTTCATTTTTCAACCACTTTACAGTTAAAAACGAAATTATTGGATGCTATTGTCAAAGAAATTGAAATTCGTAAAAATTTCTTTCAAAGTGACATGAAAAAATCCTATTCTATTGACACCATTTATTTTGGTGGCGGAACGCCATCTATACTTTCAAGATCTGAAATAGAATTTATATTAGAAAAGTTACGACAACATTATGATGTTTCCTCCACTGTAGAAATAACCTTAGAGGCCAACCCTGATGACTTGACAAAAAGTTATTTAACTGATTTAAAAGAGGCCGGCGTTAATCGATTAAGCATAGGCATTCAATCTTTTGATGATGACCTACTCAAGTACATGAATAGAGCGCATACTGCCGAGGAGTCTTGGGCTGCCATCCAAAATAGCTTGACCGCCGGTTTTGAAAGTTTAAATATCGATATGATTTACGGCATTCCAGGTTTATCAACCCAACAATGGGAAACTTCATTAGCTGATTTAATTCGATTGCCGGTCAATCACCTTTCTTGTTATGGCTTAACTATAGAACCCAAAACAGCATTGATGGATTTTATTAAAAAGAAAAAATCTGCTGCTCCTGATGATGATCTTATGGTAGAGCAATTTATGGTGGCTTCCAATTTTCTAGAGCAAAATGGCTTTAGGCATTATGAAATTTCAAACTATGCCTTGAATGATCAATTCTCGAAGCACAATACAGCTTATTGGAAAGGCGAACCTTACTTAGGACTAGGTCCATCTGCTCATTCCTATCAAAACAATGTCAGAAGCTGGAACATTGCTAATAACGCCAATTATATAAAGGCTATTGAAAACAATAAAAGCTATTTTGAATCTGAAAATTTAGCCAAAACAGAGCGATTTAATGAGCACATCATGACGGGGCTCCGCACCTTTTGGGGCATTAATCTAGATGACATTCAACAAAATTTTGGAGCGGTTTACAAAAATCACCTTGAAACTCAATTGCATAAAATAGACCCTATACATATTAAACAAATGAATGACCAGACTATAAAATTAAGTAAAACTGGTTGGCTCTGGACAGACTCAATTTTAGAGCAATTGTTTTATGATTAAAAGCTAAAATTCTCTGATTTTTTTGGGCAAAAAAAAGGAACAATTCTATTTTGCTTTAAACTTTTCCTAAATATTTAGCCTTATTTTTAAGTTTATTATAAAAATATAGCAAAGTTATTGGAGTAAAAATAAATAACTACATACATTGAATTAAACTACGTATATCTTTTCACTTTTTTAGTGATTTTTATAAATATTAAGAAAAAGTAAATAGCTTTATCTATTATCACATTAAGGAATCAGGGAAAGTTATCCTTTTTATTTACAATACTGTTTTTGTTTTGCACTAGATTTTTATTCAAGTTTAGTGCCTAACTAGAAGTTTTGCTTTCTTTTATCTAATAACTGCAATTATTAGATAAGTTTCTAAGATGTATAATTAAGACAAATATAGTGATGTTAATCTGACGTTTAAAATCAATTTACTAAGAATGAGCGCTTAATTATCAACACTTTTTACATAAAACAATAAAATATATAAAAAGCTTTAGCTGAGCTTTCTGTTAAACTCTTGACTTAGAACATTTGGCCCTATCAATCTAACTATTGTATTAACTACAATGGAAAGGACGATTTATAAAAACCAGCCACATGAAAGACTTACAGCAATTAATTGCTATTACTAGCAGAAAGAGAATTGGTAAGATTGAAATACTTCAAGATGCATTGCCCACCAAAAGCAAGCAAGCTAAACTTTACAATATAGTTAATGAGTCAGAAGATTTAGATGAAGACCACATCGCTGCTCAATTATATGGTAAAAACGCAGATCACTCCGATACTAACTTCGTAAAATTAAAATCTCGATTAAAAGAAAAATTGCTCAATACCATTTTATTTGTTGAGCCCAATGATAAATTTTTAAAGCTTAAAACCTATGCCTATAAGCAATTATATTTTGGCAAGGTTTTGCAATTCTTATACTCCTATGCATTAGCCAAAAAAATATTGAAGAAAGCACTTAGTGTAGCTGAAAAAATTGAATTGTTTGACGTGGCCTACGATGCCGTTTTTCAACTAGTTTCTATTGCAGCGATTACTGGTGAAAAGCATGAATTTAATAGCATGAATGTTATGCTTAAAAAGTATGAATTGCTAAGTAGATTACAGTTAAACGCAAAGTGTAACTACTACAATCTAACACTTAATTTAACCGATTCAAAAATCTCAACTGCTGAGCGAGAAAAATTAATTAATGATTCGATTACTGAGTTAACTGCCTTACCTGCCAATAAAAAACATTTTTCTCTGAAAGAAATGGTCTACCGATTTAAGATAGTTCAATATGCTATTCATAATGACTATGCCAATGTTCTAAAAAATTGCAAAGAGGCATTAACTGCATTCCAAAAATTTGAATACTTACCAAGTGATTCTTATTTCCATTTCAAATATGCAGCATTAGACGCCTACTATAAACTCAATAAACACCAAGAGGGAATCAATTTTATTGAAAAAATTAGTGTTAATTATAGGTATAAACCTGTGGGACACAACCTTCATTTAGCCAAGAAATATGAAGTGCTTTATTTATTTGGAGAGCAAAATTTTGAAGACGCACACGAAACTATTGTTGAATTTATGAACAGCAGAGCATTTAACAAGCAAACTGATATCGTAAAAGAAACTTGGAATTTATACAATGCTTATGCTGATTGGGGTTTGAAAATGCTATCCAAAAAAGGAGTGATAAGCATGAATAGCAATGCTAAAATAAATGAGAATAAATTTAAAATTTATAAGTTTTTAAACGAGGTTCCTAACCTTTATAAAGATAAATATGGCTACAATATTACTTTATTGATTATTCAGTTGTTACATCACCTTTTAGAAAGCGACTATAATGATTTTACTAAAAGAACCGATGCTGTTAAAGTATACAAAAGCAGATATTTAAAAGATAAAAGCCTAAAAAGATTACAAACCTTTTTGGGAATGCTATTAAAGATTGAAAAGCTATCCTTTAACGGGATTGAAATTGAAATAAATAATTTAGAGGATTATAATTATTTAAAAACCAATCCTGACAACTTGCCGATTAGTGATTTTGAAATTATCCCCTTTGAAAAGGCATGGGAGCTCATCATAGAGGATTTACAATCCAATAGTAAAAGTGGATTGGCTTACGCTAGCTAGTCAATCATTTATTTTCTAAGCTTTTACTTCGGGTCGCATTTGAGGGAAAAACAATACTTCTTGAATCGATTTTTGATTTGTTAAAAGCATTGTTAATCTGTCAATTCCAATTCCTAAACCAGATGTAGGTGGCATTCCATATTCAATAGATCTTAAGAAATCTTCGTCTATAGCCATCGCTTCATCATCGCCTCGTTGAGCCAATTCTAATTGATGTACAAAACGCTCTCTTTGATCAATTGGGTCGTTCAACTCAGAATAAGCATTAGCAATTTCTTTACCATTCACAAACAACTCGAAACGCTCTACTAAACCTTCTTCCGTTCTATGCTTCTTCGCTAAAGGCGTCATTTCAATTGGATAATCAGTTATATAAGTAGGTTGAATCAAATGTTCTTCCACCTTTTCGCCAAATATCTCATCAATTAATTTCCCTTTACCCATTGAATCATCCACCTCAATATGCAATTGCTTACAAACCGCTCTTAAAGCTGCTTCATCCATTTGTGATACATCTATGTCCGTA
This sequence comes from Chitinophagales bacterium, assembly GCA_041393015.1. Taxonomy (GTDB): domain Bacteria; phylum Bacteroidota; class Bacteroidia; order Chitinophagales; family JADIYW01; genus JAGQYH01. Next base: position 276,892 of record JAWKKV010000001.1, read on the forward strand.
TATTTCTTTATCGATTCAAACATGGTTAACCTTTGGTATGGTCCTTGGAAATCAATAATATTTTCTCCATATTTTACTTTAGCCTCTCCATTGTTGACTTCTTTGGTAATAAACTCCAATAGTTGCTCAACCATTTCCATCATCCAGATGTAATCTTTGTAGGCTACATAAATTTCCATAGCAGTAAACTCAGGATTATGGGTTCTATCCATTCCTTCGTTTCTAAACATCTTACCAATTTCATAAACGGCATCAAAACCGCCTACAATCAATTTTTTAAGATATAACTCATTTGCAATTCTCAAATACAATCCTGTATCTAAAGTGTTGTGATGAGTTTCAAAAGGACGAGCCGCTGCACCACCATGAATGCCTTGCAACACCGGAGTTTCCACTTCTAAATAACCTCTTTCATCAAAAAACTGACGCATTTTACTGATGATTTTAGATCTTTTTCTAAAGATCTCTCTGTATTGCGTATTGACGGTTAAATCAACATATCGTCTTCTATATCTAGCTTCCGGATTGGTAAAAGCATCGTGTGTTTTTCCTTCAGCATCAATCGTAACTACCGGCAACGGCTTAACTGATTTCGATAACAAAACCAATTCTGTTACATGTACAGTCGTTTCTCCTACTTGTGTTTTAAAAACAAAGCCTTTAATACCGATGAAATCGCCTAAATCCAGCAACTTTTTAAAAACGGTATTGTAAAGTGTTTTGTCGTCTTCCGGACAAATATCATCTCTACTAATATACAGTTGAATTCTACCTTTACTATCTTGCAATTCTGCAAAAGAAGCTTTCCCCATGATACGTTTCTTCATTAAACGACCAGCTAAAACAACTTCCTTAAATTCCTCTCCTGAAGTTTCAGGGTCGAACTGCGCCTTAATATCTTTTGAAAAATGAGTTACCTTAAATTGTTCTGCCGGATAAGGGTCAATACCCAATTCTCTTAATTGTGAAAGTGCTTCTCGTCGTACAATTTCCTGTTCGCTTAATGCCATATCATTAGTAATTTGATGCGCAAAGATAGTGCTTATCAAATGGTTTTATAATAACCTAAATAAAGTTTATGGATTGGTAATTTAGTATTTGTAAAACTTTCCTATATGATTAAAAAGTTGAAGTCGAAACAGCTCATCATTTTTAAAATGAATGGTTGAAATGCCAAGCAATTGTGGTTCCTCCAAATTCATGACACTATCATCTATAAATAAAGTATGGTTAGGCGCTATCTTAGCATCGGCCAACACCCTTTCATAAATTTCTTTTGCAGGTTTTACTAACTGTAACTCATGAGAATAGTAACAGGTTTGAAATACTTCCTCAAAAACTTCTTGATCAAATTTTTCTTTAATGTAGTGTAGAATGTATTCTTGATGAATTGCATTGGTATTACTCAAAAGAAACAAGTTATAACTCTTTGCCAACTGATAAAGTAGATCAATTCTTTCTTCTGGAATGGCCAACAATCTTCCATTCCAAGCAGTAATTAAGTCATCAAAAGAAAATTCGTATTCACTTAAAGATTTTAAATTTTTATAGAAATCATTTGTAGTTAGATTACCCAACTCAAACCATTCGAAAAATTTCCTTTCAATAGCATTTTGAAGTCCTGATTCTCCCAATAAAGGAGTCATAAAATTCCTATACCAATCTTGTTCTGATCGAATATTTATAATTACACCGCCTAAATCAAATATTATATTCTTAATTTTTACCATCAACCAGCAATTTATAAAAATTTAAACCAATCCATATTATTATCATTATTTTCAACTTTTCGATTAAACCCATTATCTCTTTCAATGAAATATAACCAGTTTTTAAAACCCACTCTTTTTTTAGTTGTATTCATTTTACAATTTTCTATTGGCAACGCACAATCCAATCTAACCTCCAATAATCAAAGTAAAACCGAATATTTAGTAGGTACCGGCATTAAGGATTTTACAAGATTACTTAATGGTCAATTGCCACACGGAATAGGCACTTATGGCTTGGTCAACTATTATCACCCCATTGATACTACAGTTACTGATACCGTTAGAGAAATTGTAAATGGCGTACATCTTCCTTTAAAAACCAGAGTCATATCTATCAAACATACTTCTTCTAATACGGAGTTTGTTTATGTTTTATTGGATTTAGCTTTTGCTAGTCACAATATTCGTCAAGCTGTTTTAGAAAGAATTTGGACAATAAAACCCGAATTTAAAAGTGCCTCTTTAATGTTAACGGCTACTCATACGCATAGTGCTCCCGGTGGATTTTCAGATTATTTAGGTTATGAAGTAGCTTCCCCGGGTTACAAACCGGAAATTGTTGAAGTAGTGGCGCAAAGAACTTATGAAGCCATCATAGAAGCTTGGCAAAATGAATCGGCTATGCAATTATATTTCGCAGAAAGTACAGTGCCCGATTCTATTCCAATTGCTTATTCCAGAAGAGCATTGCCTGGCTATAATAGCAATCCGGAAATTACTCAACCAATAGATGAAGAACACAATTATCAAGCTACTGATAGGTTATGGCAGTTAATCTATTTTGAGAAAGATGACAGTTTACACAGTATTTTAAATTTCTTTGGTGCACATCCTAATCGCTTAGGCGCAGATATTATTTCTGCAGACACTCGTGGAGCAGCCAGTACATGGGCGGAATTAGAATTGCCAAAAAATGGAGTGGCTTTGTTTGCTCAGAATGCTCCTGGCGATATTGATGCGGAAGGTTCATACAACAGCAAAGTCAGTAAGGACAATCATTTTATCTATCATCCAGCTTACTACGATAGAGATTCTTTAGGTAATGTTCATAGAATCAATCGATCAAAGAGAGTACATGTTGAAGGTAAATTCTTAAAAGAACAAGCTTTTAAAACCATTGCTAAGCCTGAAGCAAATTTCGCGGTCAATGGCAGTATTGACTGTGAATTGATTTATATCGATATGACCAATCAAAGAATTCCTTTGGGTAATTATCCCAAAACTTTAGATCCTACCGACTATTATAAAAACGATTACTTTTTGATGGGAAGATGGGGCAAAGCCGGTGCCGCTTTTAGCAAAAAGATTAGAACGGCAAGAACTTCTCCACCGACCATTGGATTAGGTGCTATCGCTAGAATCGATGAAAAATTAGAAAATTTTGTGATCGGCTTAGAACGAAGTATGAGATACAGTCGACTAAGCTTAAGCATTTTTAAAGACAAAGAAAAGGCTGCTTATGTTTGGCAAATGTATCGAAGTCAAGGTGAAAAAACGGTGATGTTAGAAGGTGGCAAATATCCATCTGCGGTAGGTTTTAAAATTGGTGGCCCCATATTTAATGTTTTTACCAAATTTGATGCTGTATTGTATCAATTAGATGCCGATCATAAAAATGGATTGCATCATGAGCACACCATGTATCCTTCAATTGCTCCGCTACAAATTGTAATTATTGGCAATGTAGCTATCTTAGGTGTAAGTGGAGAGCCTGGAAATATTGCCGGACAAAGGATTGAAAAAGCAGTGCTCACTCATTTGCAACATAGAGGTGTTGAGCGAGTAATCATGAATGGTTATGCCAACGAAAACACGGGCTATATTTTCACTCCTGAAGAATATCCGGAGCAGTTTAATCCTCAACAATGCGGGTTTGTTTTGTATGGCAGATGGACAGAACCGGCTTTTAGATACAATTATGAGTTATTGGCCAAAGCAATGCTTTTACACGGCGATGAAAGAGAAGCTGTTTTAGATAGAACTATTCAACATCCAGAATTTTCTAAAGAGTGGTATGATAAAGCCAGCGGCATGAAACATTTACCAAAGAAAGTGAAGGAAGAGAAGAAGAAGAAATAAAGATTCAAAACGCAAGATTCAATTCTCAAAATCATGTTTTGTGTAACGTTTTTGATTACCCGAGGTCTCTTTCAGAAGATTTTACTATGTGGCGCAAAGACTCTATTGAGGCAATTTCATCACTCTTATCAAATAAGTAAAACTATTTAAGTTTAAACTATAAAAATATACATTTAACAAAACATCACTTGGAAACATAATTTATAATTGATTACATTTGCAACCCTTTTAATAAAGACATTTCTTTAAAGGGCCCTTAGCTCAGTTGGTTAGAGCAGTGGACTCATAATCCATTGGTCGTAGGTTCGAGCCCTACAGGGCCCACTTTTTTTCAGTTATTTATTCTTGCTGTGTTCTGGCAATAAATTACTAGACTCAATAATATACAAAGGTCTGTTTCTTATATTATTGATTAACCGAATGATGTACTCGCCAATTAATCCGATACATAACAACTGAACACCTCCAATAAAAGAAACGATAATAGTTAAAGAGGTCCAACCCGGAACAGTACCGCCAGTTGAATTTGACCACAAAGCATATACAATCAATCCTAATGAAAAAAGGAAGGCTGTAAAACCTACCATTGTGGCAATTTTTAAAGGAAAATCTGAAAATGCTGTAATACCATCTAAGGCCAATCGCAACATTTTTCTAAAAGTATAACCCGTTTCTCCGCCATGTCGTGCATCTCTTTCATAAGGAATCCCCACTTGATTGAATCCAGCCCATGCGATTTGTCCTCTCAAGAATTTATTCTTCTCCGGCATATCTTTTAAAACTTCCACTATTTTCCGATCAATCAATCTAAAGTCGCCAGTATCAACTGGAATATTTATAGAGGTAATTTTTTCAATGATCTTGTAAAAAAGTTTAGCCGTCATTTTTTTAAAAACACCCTCTCCTTTTCTAGCAATTCGCTGTGCATAAACTACTTCAAATCCTTCTTTCCATTTATTGTACAAATCGATAATAAGCTCCGGTGGATCTTGAAGATCAGCATCTATAATAACAATGGCATTGCCTTTTGCATAATCTATTCCTGCAGAAACAGCAATTTGATGTCCGAAATTTCTACTGAAATTGATATAGCCTACTCTCTTGTCATTCGCAGCAATGTCTTTTAATAAAGGTAAAGACCTATCAATACTACCATCATTAATGAATATCAATTCAAACGAAGCTGTTCCATTTTCGAAAAGCTTATCCATTACCTCTAATAATTTATTATAGATCAATGGGATATTCTCTTCTTCATTATAGATAGGTATGACAATAGACAATTCCATAGTGTGAATTTATAAATTCAATAAGACTATTCTTACACTTATCAAGAATTGTTTCAAATTTGTCCTTTCGGTTTTTTAATTATCATCGTAACATTACTTTAATTGTCAATAACATATCTTATTCACTAAATGGCGCAATATTTGTTTACAAATACCCATAAATATTATAATATTGCTTGATGAGTCTTCATAAATTACTTTCATTTACTGTATTACTCCTATTATCTACACTAGTTTGGGGTCAGCAAACTGTGATAAAAGGTAAAATTACAGATGAAGAAACAGACGAAGGTTTACCTTTTGCCACCGCCATCTTTACTGGCACAACTATTGGCGTAACTACTGATTTAGATGGTTATTTTGAATTAAAAACGAATGATCTCGAACTAAAATCTATTACGCTTTCATATCTTGGGTACGAGCCTAAAGAAGCCAAGATCAATCCCGGAAAGTTAAATGAAAAAGAATACAAACTCAAAGCGGTAAAGTTAGAGTTGGATGTTGTAGAAGTTAAAGCTAAACGAAGAATCCCAAAAGATACTGCCGCCATTGAATTGTTTAGAAATGTAGTGGCTAACAAATACAGGAATGATCCTAGCAGTTACGAATATCTTTCTTACAAGCAATATGCTAAAACCGAGTTTGGTTTTTATGATGTTTCGCAAAAATTTAAGGACAGTAAAATTATTAAGCGCTGGTCTTTTGTTTTAGACAACATGGATACCACCGAAAATGGTATTGAAGTATTGCCGGTATTATTGAAAGAAACCGCTGAACAAATATATTACAGAAAAAACCCGAAACAGAAAAAAACAATATTGTTAGGCGATCGTTTTTCGGGTGTCGATAATTTTAGTGTGGCCGATTTGGTGGATTACAATTATGAAGACATTCAAATCTATGGCAATTTGATAAGAGTAAACGGCAAACCATTTATGTCGCCTTTTGCCGATAATGCCCGATTTAGTTACAAATACTTTTTAACGGATACCGCACAAATTGATGGACTTACCTGCTTTCGATTAGATTTTACCGGAAGAGGAAATGCAGATGCATCCTTCTCTGGTCATGCGTGGATTCACGACAGTACTTTTGCCATTCAATCTATTCGATTAATTGTGTTACCGAATGCCGGATTAAATTTTGTGAGCGATTTTATTGTGCAACAAGATTTTAAGTTGATTGACGGGGAACATTGGATCAAAGACTACGAGTTTTTACAAACCGAATACAATCTCTTCAAGAAAAAGAATAAAGAAAAACAAAGTTTCTTGGTTCGAAAAACCAATAAACGAACGGATATTACCATTAACGAACCCATTGAACCGAAGTTACTGGAAGGCGAAGAACGGATTATTCAAGAAGGTGCGAGGGAAAGAGATGCCTCCTTTTGGGATACAACAAGAGTGGATTCATTACAACCACATGAAGTTGGCATTTTTAAAGCCGTTGATTCTATTCAGAACAGCAAATTTTACAAAACTATTCGTTGGTTTACTTATTTAGGCACTTCCGGTTGGTTTGATGCCAAATATGTTGAGTTTGGAAAGATATATGAAATTTACAGTTGGAATGCAGTAGAAGGAAAACGTATTAAAATGGGTATGCAAACCCGTTATCATTTAAGCGATAGAATTCAATTTTCAGGACATGTAGCCTATGGTACTAAGGATAAATTGTGGAAATATGGTGTAGAATCCAGATTGCATTTGAAACGTAAAAATGAAAAATGGCACATGCTAGGCGCTCGATATAGCTACGATATGAGTACTATTGCAGACTTTAATCCAATTCTCCGTCCCAATCCACCAAAATACGACAATATTGCTTTGTCTTTATTGCGAACCGATCCTTTAGATGACCTTTTTCTACTTAGACAAATGAAGGTTTGGTACGAGAAAGAATGGTTGAAAGGATTTAATACTCGTTTGCAATTCGATCATAAAATAAATTTTTCTGTGCCAACCGGTACATCTTTTACAACCAGTGATGGCGTAGACACCACCGTCGTAGAGAAATTTACTACTTCAGAGCTAACCTTGAATTTTGTTTGGGCAAAAGGTTTAAAGTTCTTCAATTCTAATTTTGCAAGATTCCCTGTTGTTTCTCATAAACCCGTTTTTATTTTTGATTACACCACCGGAATCAAAGGTTTATTCAAAGCCGATTACGGTTACCACAAGCTTCATTTTGGCGTAGAGCAAAGATTGTTAGGTCCCATTGGCTATACCGTTTATAGAGCTCATGCCGGAATTTTGTTTAGCCAAAATGGTGCGCCTTATCCATTGTTGACCATCCACGAAGGCAACGAATCGTTTTTATACAATAAATACGCTTTCAATGCTTTAAATGAATCAGAATTTGTGAGTGACAAATATGCGTCTTTGTCTATCGTTCATCATTTTGACGGATTCATCTTTAATAAAATACCAGGCATTAGTAAACTACAATTGAGGAGCTTATTGACTTACAGGGTTATTTACGGACATTTAGATGCCAAAAATGCTCATTTTTATGACCTTCCCGGACAAACCAAAGCCTTAAACGATTTCTATATGGAAGCCGGTTTTGGTTTAGAAAATATCTTAAAAGTACTTCGAGTAGATATGCTTTTTAGAATTACGCAAAGAGGTCAGCCGGATGTAAATAAATGGGCGATTAGGTTTGCTATTGCACCGAATTTTTAGAGTGGAGGTTGGATGTCGGAAAACGGATGTTGGATGTTGGAAATATTTTGAGCCATTTATCATTATACAAACATCAACGTCCTCTTTGCTCCTCCGCTTCGCAACCGCTAAAGCTGAAAGCGAACGCGGTAAAGCTTTCTCCAGCGGCCGAAGCCTTTGGCGAAGGACTCGGCGGCACGCAGAGAGAGACATTGATGGAGTTATGAAATGTTCAGCAATAATCTTCAAATCCTAAAAATCCTAATGCTGACAATTTCCGTAAGCCAATTTTCACTTGAGACTTAAATCTTGAATCTTGAGTTTGTATCTTGAAACTTTCACAACCCTTTTCTCCGCATTCTCTTTTTTAATTTATCAATGATGGTATTATTGATATTGGTGACTTCACCCAAATATTTGTGTTTGATCTTTTCTCCGGTGACTACATTATGCATATTTCGAACATGCATCTTGCCAATGGCGACATCAGAATGTAATGGTGTGTAGTAAATGCAATCTTCAAAATAGTAATGTGTCACTTGACTGTATCTAGTAGAACCTTGTCGCTCAATTGGGCTGCCGCCATGCAATAAGTTAGCTGCCCAAATTAAGGCTTGACCTTTTTTCATTTCTACTAACTTGCGCTCTAAGCCACTGGCTTTCGCCATCTTACCAATAAAATCTTCGTAGTAGCCATACAACTCATATTCTGTTTTCGAAGAACTTCCTGATAAACCTAAATCTGACATATCATAAAACGGCAACTTATGGCTCTTGGGATAAATATGCAATGGTCCATTATCCAACTTTACATCTTCTAATGCTACCCAAACCCCACACATAAATCCATGAGGAATGCTGTGAAAGTGAATACTATCACTGTGGGTTAATTGCTCTGTACCAATATTGAAATTCAACGTTTGAAATGGCACCGGTTCTCTTCGGTACAGCTTTCTAAGAATATCATATACTTTTGGCGCACCGGCAATTTTTTGAATTACTTCATGATTTCTCCATCCGTTCAAAACTCTTCTCGTCTCATTGATCCGCCCTTCCATTTTATATTCTCCATCTAATGCTTCAATAGCACCATCTAACATTTCTTCAGAAATTTCCGGATCAACAATGACATACCCATTTTCGGCATAATATTGAACCATATCTTTGGTTTCTTGATCGTAATCCGCCTCTTCCAATAAAGTATTAAAAAAAGGCGAATCGATCCAAGGCATATTTAATTGATGGATATCTATTTCCATGGTATTTAATTTGAGTATAAAGATAAACGATTAATAAGTAACGTGTACTGATTTTTATTAGTAATGAGAAAGAGAGATAATCAAAAACAGATTTACGGTTGGAGAAGGCTTTTAATTATGGCCTAAGCATAAAGATAAAGTTCGTTGTATTCTTTGTACACTAGAGTTAGTGAGCGCTTTAAACCGCATTTACTAAACAATTTTTGATATTGAGACAAAGTAGGTCTGGCGGTAAAGCCCCATTGAATAGGCCATTCATTATCTAGCCAATTTTTAAGCTCTTTTACAATGGCAATTTTAAGTGTTTCGTCTATATCCGTTCGAATCCAGCAGTCCACTCGGGCATCAAATTGTGCTATTTCGGATGGAGCATTTTTAAAACTATCGGGATTAATGGGATTTACATATAAACTTCCATAGCAAGTTTTTCTATTGGCATCATAAAGCATAAAGCCATACGCACAATGCGCCTCATTATCCTCCACATGGTGTTTTAGATCTTCCTTATTCGCCTCCACAGTAAAATTATTCTCTGGCCATTCAGAATCAGACCATAAACGAAGCTCATCTTTACTGGCCATTACTGCTTTAAAATCTGACGCCGCAAATTCAATATTAGTGGGAAAAATGGTTACCGCCTCACTGCTGTAATGCTTTGGAAAATCAAATTTTTTATGGAAGATGTACATATTGGTTTAGAGGTGTGGTGTAATAATTTTAGTTTTCGCAATTTATTAAGATGGAAATGAACGGTTGTATATGAGGCGTGCGCAGCGAAGCAAGCATGACTTCATATATTTTGTTAGGCTTTCGTTTTTTTATTTAATTCTACAGTAAACCCGAACATATCAATGATTTTAGCTTTGGAATAATTAATATTCGTTTGTTTTCCTGTTTCAAAATCAAGTGTAAATGTTTTACTTGACAGTTCATCTATTATCGCTTTATTGTCGTTATAAAACAATTTAATACAGTTTAATGAGTTATTGTTTAATCTTCTAAAGCCACATTGGTCAGTATAAATTTCTCTAAAAGATTTACAAAAGTAGCTATCAAAAGCAGGGACGAAACCAAATACACCAAGTAACACCTTTGTTACTAAAGTCAAAGAAGCGTTATTATTTTCGATTAACAAATTTCTTATTTCATTGTGTATTGATATTATAATTTTATTGGTTTCTGAATTATATGAATCAACGTCAATAAGCCATAATGATTTATCTAAAGTTGAAATGTATTCAACAACTGGTAATAAATGTCGTGCGCTTTTTTGCAATAAAAAACTTGAGCCGCGATACATACCCCAACTTGCTAGGTAAAAACCTAAAACAAGACAACTTTTTTCCAAGTCTTTGTTTAAATCTTTAGTTGTAAAATAGTTGTAACAATAATCAAATGATGTATATCGATCATTGGGTTTAGTTTTAGCATTGAACTGATGGATTACATTCTCGAATTCTTTATTCATCTTAACTTATTTTATTTTAACAACCACATAAGCCATAAAATGGGAATATGTTTAAATTTTTGTTGTTGTTATTTGTTAGTTTTATTTTTCCATCAATAAATTTACTTTCATAACCTCTTTTCCCCTCGTTTCCTTCAATACTCATATTGTATAATCCATCTTCTGATTTATAATTAGAAACAAATGAATTGTCACTTGTTCGTTCAGTATTTAGTTTAACAAATTTCATTGGCGTGTTGTTAAACATAACATAGGAAGTTTTAGAGTAATCATCAAAATAAATAAACTCATTCCGCTCGTAACTTTCTTTATTTAAAGAAAATAAACAAGAACATCCGCTTAACAGCAGTTCCTTTGGTAAGGTTTGTAATTCAATTGCATTTTGATTATTGGTATTTGAAGTCAAGTTATCCATAGATTTAGCAAGAACTTCATCCCAATTTACCTCATCATTTTCAGAAGTTAATCTTTCATTTAAATTCTTTTTAGTCTCTTGTAAAACGACATCCCAATCAACTTTTTTTATTTCTTTTGAATTTTGTATTTCATAATTAATAAGTTCAATGGCATATATACATCCTTGAGATGTAAATTTCTTTTTGAAATCATAAATACTCGCCTTAAATTCTATTATGTCACCTTTTCTTAGACCATTTAATTCTTCAAGATTATCAATCTCAAATGCAAAAGTTATTAAGTTATACGTGTCAGATTGATAGTCTATACGCACAACATATGTTCCATACATTGAAGTCTCAATAGTAGAAATAGGACCATTTAACTCAATAAAATTGTCTTTGTAATAGCTGAGTTCTTCTTCAAAAAGATTCGTCGTGCAATATATTGGAGATACCCAAACTTTAGCGCAAAAGCTGAGCAATTCGGAACTGACATTTTTATAGGTAACTTTATTATTGTTAGGATCACTAGCTATTTCTTTAGATGATGGTAAATCATTTTTCAATAAATCATATGAGCCATTTACATTGTAATACATTAAAAACATTTCAATTAATTCATCATTTGAATTAGCGGGTTCTGTTATGAAGTCATCAGTAGTTTTTTGTAATAAGTATTTAAAATCAATACTACGTTCTGTAATATTTTTATCATAGGTTGTCCCTGAATTAATATTTTCAACCTTACTGCTTTCTTGAATAACTTTTATCACTTCTGGCTTTAATTGGAAATTTAATTCCGCCTTGCAAGTACATGATTTTAGTTGCTTGTTAATATCTGTTGTTCTAATTTTACTAAATTGAATTGATTCGTCAACAAAAGTTTCTATATACTTTTCAGCGTTTTCATAAATTCCATTTGATAACTCATCTTTCGATTTAAGAAGTTCGCTTTTAATAGATTTTTTAACCCTAGAAATTTCAAGCGTTCCATCACATTTTAAAGAATTATCATTACATGCTATGATAGTTAAAAAGAAAAATATTGATAGTGTGAATTTTCTCATTTAGTATTGTATTAATGAAGCCTAACATTATAATATACGCACTGGCGTATATTTCCTTTATATTTTTAGCTAATATATTGAATCTTATGGACTTTTAATGTTTTAGTTGTTATTCTTGATATAGCTAACATATGAAGCTATTGTAGCCGTATACTAACCATTAATAACGACTAAACAATGTAAAAACAAATATAATCAATATTGAAGAAGAAATTATTATTTAAAAACGGTCAACCTTATTTAGGGAAATGCATAATTCAAAAATTTGCTTTCGTTAATTAAAAATGATTAACGATTGACGAATATCGATTAACGATTTAAGAATCTAAAATATCATCATACCCCAAACGAGTCATCCATTCTTCCTGCTTGATTTTATGATAGAAGTCAACTGACTTTTCATCTGATGCAAATGCATATTTTCTACTGGAATCTACATCTTTGACCAATTCCTTTATTTTATCTTCGGTAGTGGTGAGTCCACAAAAATCGGCCAACATTTTAATTCTATCTGCCGGTTTGTCTAAGAAATTCTCATATTTCAACGTCAGCATCCTATCGCCGTATTCAGCTTCCCAAGAAAAGGCTTTCGTTACATATTCTTTCCACAAATCGTAGCCATCTTGCAAGGTATTCAATCTAAAATTTTGATGGTATTTGTTAGCTATCAAAAATTTTCGTTTCAACTTTTTCTTCCATGTCAATTCAAATTCATTTCTCCTTTTTCGATCTCTTTTTAGATAACTATTGGCAGAATCAATTGGATTTCTATAAATATGAATGATTTTAGCATCCGGAAACAATTCCTTGTAAAATTCTAAAGTAAAGCTGTTTCTCGGTTCTTTCCATCCCCAAGGAATATCTAAATCGCGAATATCTTTAAAGCGATGCGGCCCCAAGAATTTTTTTCGTCTACTGCTACTTAAATGGTAATCAATTACATTGATGATTTCCTCTTTGCAATTCGGATTCATCAATTCTAAATTTTGAGGATAATCTACCTTAGCGATCCCTACATCAAAAATAAATTTATTTAAATCGAAGAAAAACAAGCTTTCGTGGTTGGGATCTAATTTATCGCCTACAAACAAACCGAGTTGATCTAAAAACTCGGTGATCATGGTAGTTCCGGAACGATGCATTCCGATGATGATAATGGGTGTTATTTTGCTTTTCTTAAATCTCATTTTACTAAACTCTCAAATACATTTTGATGCTGATTCGCGCAAATGTCCCAACCAAAATGATGTAATCTTTCTTCCATTAATGGTTTCAATCGTGCTCTTGTAGCAGCATCCATCATTTGAATCATGGCATTTTTAATTTCATTAACTTCTCTTGGATTTACCGTTAATGCCGCATCAGCTGCCACTTCTTTACAAGCGGTAATATTACTGGTTATCACCGGACAGCCGCAAGCCATCGCTTCAATAATTGGCAATCCAAAACCTTCGTGCAAAGTAGTAAAAACCAATGCCAATGCATTTCTATAATACATTACTATTTCCTCAATATCCAAATTATGATTGATGATCTTCAATCCTTTAACCTTAGGTTTCTTATGATAGGGTTTCACCACGGCAATAAAGTCCGGCTTGTCTTCACTATCGGGAATTTGGCTATACGCCTCCACCATTCGTTCAAAGTTCTTCTTCTTTTGATAACTTACCACCGTAAAGAAATATGGTTTTCCATTATTCACCGATGGCGTTTTATTGCCTACATTAAAAAGTGCTTCGTCGTAGCCATTCCAAATGGGCACAACATCTTGATCTTTAAAAGATAAATATTGCAACACTTCTGACTTGCTATGGTGCGAAACCGTAATTATTTTGGAAACGGTGGAATGCATTCTTTTCCAACCATATCTATACTTCAATTTATTCTTTTGAGCCAAAAGCTTTTCCTTTCCTTTTCCATATAATTCAGCCAATGGAACCGAAAAAAGTGCTAAACCATGCACGGTAACCACCAAAGGTTGTTCTACTCCACGCAACAATCGATATGGATTTTGGCCGCCACCGGAACGAGGATCCCAATATAAATCAACATCTTGAGGTATTGGCTCATTTCTTTTAAAAATCTCAAAAGTAAAACCTTCATGCACCAAACGCGACATAACAGCATCTGAATAAATTCGCATGCTTAACGGACATCCATTGGGTATAAAAACGCCTACTTTCAAATTATTTTAGTTCTTTTTTATTAATGTATAATTCTGAAACAAAAGGAATATAGCCTACAAAAAAACCAAATTTCTTTCGAATAAAAATGGAGGCAATAATATTCCAACTGGCCATACTGGTAGCGCTGGCAATGGCCGCACCAAAAATACCATAGGCCGGAATCATAAATATATTCAATGCAATATTAATCATTGCGCCCACAAATGCAATAATCATAAATTGTTTATGATGACCGGTTACATTTAATAACTGCGCTGTAGGTCCGGCAAAGGTATTAATCATTTGTCCAAATGCCAATATGGCCAATGATGATGCACCTATTTTGTATTCTTGTCCGTAAATGCCTAACAAAAATGTCCCTCCAAATATGAGTAATAAAGTAATTGGAATATTTAATAAGGCAAATGTTTTGGAGGTTTTTTGCGTCATGTTTTTCATTTCATGCACTCTGCCACTATGAAACATTTGAGACAATTTAGGTTGAATGGTAACATTCATGGCTTGCATGCCCATTCTTCCAATATCGGCCAAATTCAAGCAAATGCCATATACTCCTAAAAGTGCCGTGTCTTTTGTAATCCCTTGAATCATCAATGAATCGGCTTTGTCGTTAATTAAAAAGCTGGCATAAGTCATTAGCATTGGGAATGACATCATGAGTAATTGATTGCTTTTAATTTTAACAGTGGCCGTAAATTCTCTTGAGGGCAAATAGAAATGCTTATAAATCAAATACGAAGATGCTATGGCTGTTCCGCCGCAAATGATATACAAGTAAATGTATAAAGGGGCTCTTTTTTCGGCAAAGAAAAAGTTGATGGCTACAATTAAGGCTACTAACCTCAGCGCCACCATGATTACGGAAACGTAGTTGGCTTTTTTAATTTTTAAAATGGCTCTTAGTGTAAAAACATTGTATTCATTTAAGAGCAATGCAAATAAGAAGGCGGCGGATAAAGTTAAGATGGATTGAATTTCTTGCACTTCATTGTATTTAGCAAACCATGGTACAATGGATACAATTACAACGGCTCCAATGGCTCCAAACAAGAACAAATAATACAGCCCCTTTTTATAAATTTCCCAAGAAGCTCGCAGATTATCCTTTTCTCTATACTCCGGAATTAATCGAAGCATGGCATCTTTCAAACCAAAATTAGCCAAGATGACGACACTGCTTAACAATACGGTTAAAAGTCGTAACTCTCCTTGCACATCCGCACCGTAATACCGCGCGATTAAAACCCCGCCAATCATTCTAAGGCCTTGGATCAATATCATGGATGCTGCTGTAAAAAAGCTTCCTTTTATTACATAAGATAAGTCTTTATTGGCCAAG
Source organism: Chitinophagales bacterium (assembly GCA_041393015.1). Classification (GTDB taxonomy): domain Bacteria; phylum Bacteroidota; class Bacteroidia; order Chitinophagales; family JADIYW01; genus JAGQYH01. Next base: position 292,415 of record JAWKKV010000001.1, read on the forward strand.
ACTTTATTGAGTTTTTCTTGTATTTCTTTGATGTTCACGTCCTAGATTAGTAATTTTTGAATGAGGAACCAATAGTGTTATCATTGCGGCTATTACTTTGCGAAAGATAGTTATTATGTGCAACTTTGGCTATTTGATAAATAAGCTATCTTATATTGATATATGTATCATAACTTTGATTTAAAACATTCCAATGAGAATACTGCTACTTTTGGCAATTGCTCCTGAAAAACATAGAGAATAAATGCTTTTCAATTCGCTTGAATTTGTACTATTTTTTCCCATTGTTGTTGGGCTCTACTTTATCATACCTAAAAGATATCGTTGGCTCTTCCTATTGGGCTCCAGCTATTACTTTTACATGGCGTGGAACCCTAAGTATATTATTCTCATTTTACTGTCCACGTTTGTAGATTATTTTGCCGCCAATTGGATGGCTAAAATGTCGACTATCAGCGGCAAGAAGAAGTTTCTCTATTTGAGTTTAATCGTGAACTTAGGTTTATTGATTGGTTTTAAGTATTTAGGCTTTATTGATGACAACCTTCGCTTCCTGTTTGAAATAGTGGGATTGGGTTATCCAAATCCACCGCCATTTATTGACAAAATTGTACTTCCTGTAGGTATTTCGTTTTACACCTTCCAAACCTTAAGCTACACCTTAGATGTATATAAAGGTGTTACCAAACCCGAAAAGCATTTCGGCATATTTGCTTTGTATGTTGCCTTTTGGCCGCAGTTAGTAGCCGGACCGATTGAACGAAGTAATCAATTATTACCGCAGCTTCGAGCTTCTTTTGATTTTGATTACGAGAGGATAAGAAGTGGTCTTTTTAGAATTATTTTCGGATTTTTTAAGAAGGTGGTGATTGCCGACCGGCTTGCTTATTATACCGACTTTGTATACGATAACTATGCGGATGTTTCGGGCTGGACGGTTGTGTTGGGAGCCTGTTGTTTTGTGATTCAAGTCTATTGTGACTTCTCGGGCTACTCTGATATTGCCATCGGTTCTGCCAGAGTGTTAGGCATTAAATTAATGGAGAACTTTAGGCGGCCTTTCTTTGCTAAAAACTTAGCCGACTTTTGGACGCGTTGGCATATTTCACTTTCTACCTGGTTAACCGATTACATTTTCTTTTATTTAGGCGCTTACAAAGCTGAAGGTTTAAAAGTAATTTTTAATGTCATGCTAGTTTTAAGTGTTTGCGGACTTTGGCATGGTGCGAATTGGCCAATGATCTTATCTTTCTCTTTGATAGGCGTATTTATGTCCATTCGCTACTTATGGCAAGCCAATGTGGTTAGAAAAATAAGGCCGAGTAACACCTATAAATTGTTTCAAAAAATTCCGAATGCCTTCCATATCATTACCACTTTTGCGATGTTGATGTATGGCTTTATGCTGTTTAGAGTGGATGGAACAGTTAGGGAATTGGCTAATGCAGGTATTGATGTGCCTTGGTGGGAAATTGCCGGTCAGCTGTACAGAAAGATTATGTATTTGGGAGAAGCCAACTATTTTAAGGAAGCCATCATGCATAAAGGAATGGTTCATTTTGTAGCGGCAGTGTGTTTTACCATTCTGCTGTTTACCATTGAAGCCATTATTGAGGATACACCAATAGAAGATGTAGTTTTGGCCAAAGGAAAGCTTTTTAGATGGACGACTTATACCTTTTTATTGATTGCTATTTTTTGGTTTGGCGTATTTGGTAGCCGTGAATTTTTCTATTTTCAATTTTGATGAAGAAACTTGTAAGAAATATCATCCTATTGGCAGGCATTCTGTTTCTCATTAACTATGTGATGCATGTTTATTATTTGCCTTTTTCGTGGGGAGATAAAGATTTACATACCAAGTTGACCTTTTACGAAGCGAATAAGGATGATTACAACGCTTTGTTTATTGGTGGCAGTTTGGTTTATCGCCATGTTAATCCCGAAATTACCGATAGTATTGCTCATTTAAATGGTTTTGAGTTTCATTCTTTTAATGCCGGAGGCGATGGTATTGCTTTTCTTAATCAAGTTAGAATTTTGGAAGACATCTTATCCAATCCCTCTCCTAATTTGGAATATGCTTTTCTTTCTTTATCGAGCACGGCCCGATTCCGTTATTTAAATTTACATACGAAAAGATTTACCACATGGCAACGACCCATCGATATGGTTCGTGCCATTCGAGTTTCTATGGCGATGCCTGCTCCGTTAAAAGTAAGGTTAAAGACCAGCTGGTTTTATGTGATTGCCGCGGCGGAGAACAGCTTAAACATTGGATTGATGAACGATGCCATTCAATATTTAACTTATCCTGAACAAGCCTACACTTCTACTAGTTTAGGAATGGCCAACAATGGCTTTTTCCCGTATGACTTGCAAGAGCAGTTGGTTTATGAGAAAGGCACAGAAGAATACAACCTGCAAGAAGCCATGATTCTATCGCATGAAGTCTATGAAAGAGAAATAGAAAAAAGAGATAGTATTACACGAAAAATCGCTAATGAATTTAAAAATTACGATCCCGATGCGGTGATTGAGCCCATGTTAAACATCTACAAAAAGATGATTAAGCGTTGCGAGGAAAAGGGAATTAAATTGATCATCATATTACAACCCAAAACAAGAGAATCGTATGATTATCTAATTCCAGTTTACGATCAATTACCCGCAACCAATAAAATCAATTTAGGTGACCCGGCTGTTTATCCCGAGTTTTATGAGCCGGAAAATTGCTACAATTATCACCATCTAAATTTAAAAGGAGCGAATATCTTTTCTGAAATATTAGCCTATAAAATTTTGAATTTAGAAGGTATACCCATTCAAGAAGAAAATAGTATTGTTAACGAAAACCAAAATCCTTAACAGGTAAGTTGCAATGTTATTTAACTCACTAGAATTTATCATCTTCTTCCCAATTGTTGTACTGCTGTACTTCAATATACCCAAGCGGTATAGATGGTTATTTCTATTAGGATCGAGTTATTACTTTTATATGGCTTGGAATCCGAAGTACATCCTTTTGATTCTACTCTCCACTTTTGTCGATTATTTTGCCTCACAATGGATGTCGAAAGAAACGACGAAAAGCGGTAAAAAGAAGTTTCTGTACTTCAGTTTAGTAATCAACTTAGGTTTGTTAATTGGCTTTAAATACATCCCATTCATTGATGAGAATTTTAGAGCTTTATTTGAGTTAATAGGTTTAAACTATCCAAACGCTCCCGCTTGGTTTGATAGAATAGTTCTGCCTGTTGGAATTTCGTTCTATACTTTCCAGACCTTAAGCTATACCATTGATGTATATAAAGGCGTAACGAAACCTGAGAAACATTTTGGGATTTTTGCGCTTTACGTTGCATTTTGGCCACAGTTAGTCGCCGGTCCAATTGAGCGAAGCAATCAATTATTACCACAACTAAGGGCTTATCACAGTTTTGATTTTGAACGGGTACGAAGTGGCTTGTTTAGGGTATTGGTTGGTTTGTTTAAAAAAGTGGTAATCGCCGATAGATTGGCGTTGTATGCCAATGAAGTCTACAATAATTATCCAGATGCTGAAGGCATTACCGTTTTATTAGGTGCTTACTTTTTCGTAATTCAAGTCTATTGTGATTTCTCCGGTTATTCTGATATTGCCATTGGATCGGCAAGAATTTTAGGCATCAATTTAATGGAGAATTTCCGACGGCCATTCTTTGCTAAAAATTTACCGGATTTCTGGACTCGTTGGCACATTTCGCTTTCCACTTGGTTGACAGATTACGTTTTCTTTTATTTAGGCGCTTACAAGGCCAGTGGTTTAAAAGTAGTTTTTAACGTGCTATTGGTATTAAGTGTTTGCGGTTTATGGCATGGCGCTAACTGGCCAATGGTATTGTCATTTACGATTATTGGTGTGATGATGGCGATAAGATATTTATGGCAAACCAATGTAGTTAGAAATATTAGACCGAGTAACACTTATAAATTATTCAATAAAATACCGGATGTCGTGCACATTTTCATCACCTTTAATATGATAGTGATTGGATTTTTGCTTTTTAGAGTGGATGGTGTGGTTCGATTTTATGAGGCAGCAGGACAAGATGTTCATTGGTTTGATATTGCCAAAACCATGTATGGCAATTTGCTAAAAGTTACTGAGACAGGCTATTTGATTCCGTTAATGAAATCGAACGGTGGTATTATCAATTTCGCTTTATCTATTGCATTAATTATATTTTTGTTTGTGGTGGAAGCCATTGTTAAAGATCGATTGATTGAAGATGTGGTGTTGAAGAAGCGTCAATATGTTCGTTGGTTTATTTATACCGCTATGATCACCTTTATGCTTTGGTTTGGCGTATTTACTAATACTGAATTCTTTTATTTCCAATTTTAATGAAGAAAGTAGCACTTAAAATATTATTGTTATTTGCTTTGGTTTTTGCCATTAATTCGGTGGTGCACAAACTTTTGGTGCCTTACGATTGGGGAGATGATGTGTTGCGTGTAAAAAACGAATATTACAATAGTCATCAAAATCAATACAATACGGTTTTTGTAGGTGGTTCACTTTTCTACAGACATTTAGATCCGCATCAATTTGATAGTTTAAATGCTTTAAATGGCATTGAAACGAGTTCGTTTAACTATGGCGTAGATGGTAATAATCACATTAAGCAAATGATCTTAATGGATAAATTATTGGATCAAGAGCCTACACAACTTAAATATATTTTCTTTGCCTTATCGAGTAATTCTTATTTCGAAGACAGAAATATGCATACCCAAAAATTTGTGACTTGGATCAATTTTAAGTCTTTACGATATGCCATAAAAGTAGCAATGGATGAAGATGCAACATTAAAACAAAGATTAAAAATCGCCTATCAATATACTTTAAGTTGGCTAGAAAATAGATTGAATGCTGGGACTGGAATGAACTTGGTGAAATTTAAATTAGCCGACGAAAAGAAGTATAAGAGTGAAAAGATGAGACAATTGCATTTGGGCGTTCATCAAGATGGATTTCGACCTTATCAATTTCCGGAAGATGTTGACTCTGCGCAGTTATCGTATGCCGATCAATTGTTGTATTGGTCGAATAACTATTTTAAGAAAAATCACGATGATATGGATACCATCATGGATATGTATTATCGAGATTACGAAGCTTACGAAAAAAATGGTGCACATTTAAACCAAGCCATGGTGGATTGCTATATGGATTTGATTGAAAAAGCAGATAAGAAAGGTATTCAATTAATTGCCTTGATTCCACCACGATCAAGATTGCCTTATTCTGTTTTACTGCCGGTTTACGAAGCTTTACCAGAAAAGAATAGAATGAATTTTGGCAATCCAAATGAGTTTCCTGCCTTTTACGATTACGACAACACTTTTAATTTCTATCACATGAATCCTAAAGGTGCGGCCATTTATACAGAAGAAGTGGCGAAGGAATTTAAGCAACTCTTACACTAAAAATTTGTTAGATTAAATATATCTACCACAGTTATCTCCCTATCAGAAGCTACACAACTTGAATATCCATCGGTGATAAATATTGGACTTATATGATAAGTTTTACCATCACAAATAGCTTTATTATTGGATACAATTTCCGTTTTACCTAATACTTCAAATCCTCTTCCATCTGCTTTGATGACACTTTCTTTTATTGCCCAATAATCAAAAAACTGTCGAGGAGAATCTTCTGCATTCATAATGGTATTCCACTCAGTATTTGTAAAATTTCTTTCGAAAATTGAATAATCGATAGTGCGATGTAACTCAATATCAATACCGCAAACGCCATTGTCTTGAACGGCTAAAACTACCATTTCCCCTGAGTGACTAATATTAAAATCAAAATCAGCTCCTTCAAAAAATAGTTTCCCTTTAGGTGTTTCTTTTAATTGTTCTAATGAAAATACATCTCCAATTTTAAGCAACATTTCCCTTAATAAAAGTTTCCCTCCTAAACCTCGCCATTGATCTTTTTCTTGCTTGTATTGTAATACATTTTCTTGAATGTTTGATGGTAACTTAGTTAACCAATCATCCATAGATTTAGATTTTAGCTGATTGATGTTTAGATGATAAACTCTCAAATTATTCTACATTTTAGCTTTATTCATGTTTCTCAATCCTATATGAGATACTTCGCCAAGGCTCAGTATGACCCTTTCCTTATTGGCTAATTAATTTATTTATAATTACTTCTATTATCTCTTCTGCATTCATATAGCAAAAAAAGTGTCCGCCATCAAACTCTAAGATATCTATATTGGAATCAAAGTGGCTTTGCCATGTTTTCATTTCTTCATAAGAAATCAAATCTTGTTTTCCTAAAAGAATGGTTGATGAGATATTTAGCTTATTTCTTTCAATAGGTTGATATTCTTCTAAGGCTCTGAAATCAGCCCTTAACAAAGGTTCATACAACTCTCGAAGTTCTTTATTCTTGATTAATGCCGCAGGAACGCCACCATATTTTCTCACCTTTTCCCAAAAATCTTGTTCCGGTAAATGCGCTACTCTAGGAAATCTTAAATGCGAATCAGGACATCTTCGCGAAGCAAAAAATAAATGTTTAGGTAGTTCCTTTTGGTTTTCAATAATCTTATGAGATAGTAAATAACCAATCAATGTGCCCATACTGGTTCCAAAAATGGCGTATTCAGATTCAAAATGATTTTCTAGGTTATTGTAAGTTTCTTCAACAATGGCGTGAATATCATCTAATAAAGGTTCTGTAAATCGATCGCCATGTCCGGGTAAATCATAATAAATACCTTCCCAACCCTTTTCTTCTAACAAAGGTTTATACTTTTTATAGGCATATTGATCGCCACCGGCATGATGAAGAAATATAATTTTCATGGGCTACGAAAGTAGCTGTTTTAGATAAAGGATGCAAGCATTGAGAAATAAGGCTAGTTGCTTACTGTAATAATAATTCTGTTTAAAATGAACGGTAAAAACCCACCCCTAACCCCTCCAAGGAGGGGAATTTTATGTTTTCAAAAGAAGCTATATATTGACTATCACATCTTATTCAATATTAAGAAGACTCAATTTGATACACTCATCAGTTACAAATTTATCAGCGAAGTCTAAAGCAATTATATTTGGAATTTTTCCTTTGACAATCGTTCCATTATTCTTCCATTCTTCTATGGTACTGGCTAAATTATTATTAGCAATATTGGCAAAATCCTCAATGCTTTGAGGATCAAAAATGGTAAAAGCACACGCTATGGACAGTTCTGCATCTAATGTCATCGTCCAAGACAACTCAAAGGTTTTATTGCTGTTAGGGTTGTAATTATTGAATTTTTGCAATTGATTCGCCTTCATTTCTTCAAAATTATGCGAATTCGCATAACTGCCTTCTAAAGGGAAATACGAATGAGCAAAAATCCCTTTTTCTCGATTCGTTGCAGTATTGGAAACACCATCAAATTGAATAATCACCTTACCGGTAGTATCTGCTAAAGGAATAATACTGGTTAAAGGTCTATCCATAAATAAAGTTGTTTGGGCGCTACTATCTCTATACAATCTATCGCCTAAAATATTGTAAACTAAATCTAACAAGCCTTGATCTTCGGCACTTGTATTGCAAAAGTGACTGAATGTAAATATCACTAGTTCTGAATGATTATCTAAAAATTCCTTTGTTTGCTCCAACATACTACTGATCCAATCGCCTCTACAACCTAAGCCCCCACATTCTGTTACATGCTGAGTAAAATATTTATCGTTTGCAAAAACCGGTCTAATATCAAATCCTCTAACACCGGCTTCTAGCATTTGGGTCATGTTAAGATCTTGAGTTCTAGTATTGCAAGCATTTGCGCCTCCCGTACAAAACTTGAATAAATAAGTTCCTGCATCTTGCGCTCTTGGAAGTGAAATATCTTTTAAGGTAATTTCCTTTTCCGGATGATCTCTTAACAGACCTTGCATCCAATCTGCATATTTATCTAATAGAATGGGAACTTCCATGGTGTCAATAGGATTCTCTGTGGTATCCATTGGCTCCTCCATATCCATAGGCTCGTCAATTGTAAGGTCATCATTGCAAGAGGTAAAGAAAAGAGTAGCTACTAAGCAACAATAAATGAATTTGTGCATCACATTAAGTTTTTCAAGAACAAGTTACTGATTTTATTTTTGATGGATAAGTTTAATAGGTTGGTTTAGCAAGTCATAAAAAAAGAGAAGTCGTGAGAGGTTTATAATATCTTTCAGAACTAATAAAAAGAGCCTGCTGAAATCAATCAACAGGCTCACCAAATCAAAGTCAATTTATTATGTTAGTCAATCTTGATGTCTTCTAATCCATTTACTTTAATATCTAAAGTATTCAATACTTTTCCTATTTGCTCTGGATCAATATTTCCTTTAATATTTACCAAAACGAAATCATTCCCATCTTCGGCTAATACAATGATGTCTTTTATAAGATCTCCTGATTCTTGCACCATGATTCTTACTTGATCATCACCATCATTAATTTTAATCAAATCTTCATAGTTGCCAGATTTCATCATAAGTTTGGCATCTGCTGACAATTTTGGACTGCCCTTTTCAGAGATTAAAAGCTTCACTGATTCAATACTCTGTAACAAAGCTTTGTTGTCTACGTCCTTTTCGTCTAAAAACTTGGAGGCAATTTTCAGCATAGAGGAAGTCAAATTCAAACTAGTAATTTCACTATCTCCTGAATACTTTGAGTAAAGTTTGTCAAATCCTTCACTGGCAAAAGAAGAAAGGGAGAACATTAGGGCTAATACTACGGTCATTAATTTATTCATGATTCTTGGTTTAAGTCTGTTATAAAATTATTTGGTTATTTACTTTTCTTATCTAAATGTTTTAATTCTTCTACGTTCAATGTCCCTGATAATTTTGATATTTTCTCTAGATCGATATTTCCTAATAAGCTGATCAATTGCATATTTTTATCGTCTTGAGAGATGAGGAATAAATGCTTCACTATATCATTGTTTTCCAAAATATAGATTTCAACATCATCTCCTTTATCCTTAATTTTCAATAAGACTTCATATCCTTCCTTTTTTAAGATATCGCTCATGCTATTAAAGTTTAAAGAAGGAATTTTAGCCGCCTCTTTCTTATCGATATCAAAAACTTTTAATTCTTTTAGTCCACTAATGACGCTGTTTAACGACTCTCCTTCCACTTCAACATTCGTAGTTTTACTAAACAATTCAAACATTTTCTTGGTCACTAAAACAGAAGTTACGCCTTCTCCATCTTCTATTTTATCTAGCAGATTTAAAAGCTTTTCACTTTGTGCATTCACTGACATGGTGCTGCCTACCAAAATTATGGCGAGTAGTATATATTGCTTAAAGATCTTCATTGATGATTTGTTTTTTTGATTTATCGAATGTGCTTAATTCATAAATTGATGAGTTCCCCTTATTCAATGCTTCCGCTAGAAATGCTAATGCGGCAACTGTTTCTTCATAGGCATTTTCAACTTTATCCTTTTCCGCTAATGGAGGACTTTCAATACTATCCCATTGATAATACACAGATCCAATGGCTATCAAAATAGCTGCCGCTGTACCTATAGACCATTTTCTCCAATCAATAGCATGACTTCGAAAAGAATTCTCAATTTCATTTTTCTTAATTGTCTCATTTAAAAAACCCAAGTCAAAATTGGATTCATTTGCTGATAAAGAAGATTGATAGTCAAAAATTAATTTGTACTTCTTTTCATCTTTGGGAATACCATTCTTAAAAAGCGCTTTTAGTTGAGCCTCTTCTTGAATAGTAGAATTTCCTTCCCAATATTTCTCTAATAATATTTTAATTTTTGGCGATTCCATAGTCTTCTAAAGCTTCACAATGTTCTTTTAATTTCTTTCTTATCCGATGCAGATTTACTTTTACTTGACTCATATCAATTTCCAAGATTTCCGTAATCTCTGTATAAGACTTCCCTTGCATTTCTCTCAATTCAAAAATGGCCTTTTGTAAAGGATTCATTTGTTGAACTAAGTGATGTATAGTATTCAATTGCTCTTTATGATGTAAACTTTGATTGATATCATCTGAAGTGCTTACTTGAAAAGTCCCATCATTTAAATCCATATAAATTGGTTTGTGTTTTTTTAACCAATCCAAAGATTTGTTCATTACAATTTTCAGTGCCCATGCTTCCGGATACTCAATTGTATCTAATTCATTTCTCTTTTCCCATAACTTCAAAACCACTTCTTGCACTATATCCTTGGCATCTTCACGGTTCACCACCAAACGCATAGCCGTGCTATACAGTTTATTACTTAGTGGTTGAACCCATTCATTAAAGGCTTTTGGTTGCATGGTATTAATATAGACGAGTAACTATTGAAAATGTTACAAAAAAGAAATTTTATTACAAAAGTAAGTTAGGTTTTAATAGGTGATTCATTATGGTTAGGTAACTAAGTATCTATTATCCAATCAAATGGCATACCTTTGCCGTTAATCACCTACAAAAATATGACTTTCAAATCATTGGGGATCATCGATCCTATTTTAAAAGCACTTGAAAAAGAAGGCTACGAATCACCTACACCAATTCAAGAACAAGCTATACCTATTCTGTTAAATAGAAAAGATTTATTGGGCTGCGCACAAACCGGTACCGGTAAAACAGCAGCTTTTGCCATTCCAATTTTACAGCATTTATACTTAGATAGATTCAAAGACAATGACTTTAATAAAATTAAAGCTTTAATTGTAACGCCAACAAGAGAATTAGCTATTCAAATTGCAGATAGCTTTACGGCTTATGGAAAGTTTACCAATATTAAAAACACTGTAATTTTTGGTGGTGTTAAACAAGGTAAACAAACCAAAGCACTTAGAGCCGGAGTTGAAGTATTAGTGGCAACACCTGGACGTTTGTTAGATTTAATGCAACAAGGATATATTTCATTAAAAGATATAAAATACTTTGTGTTAGATGAGGCTGACCATATGCTTGACATGGGCTTTATACATGACATCAAGAAAATTATAGCTAAACTTCCAACCGAAAGACAATCTTTATTCTTTTCTGCAACCATGCCTCCTGATATTATTGATCTCTCCAAAAGAATATTGGGAGACTTCGATAGAGTAACAGTTAAACCTGAACAAGCAACAGCTGAAAAGGTAGAGCAAGCAGTATATTTTGTCAGTAAGCAAAATAAAACTGATCTATTGATTCATCTACTTAAAGCTGAGCCGATCGATAATGTTTTGGTTTTTTCTAGAACCAAGCATGGCGCCAATAAGATTGTTAAACTCTTACAGAGAGAAGAAATTAATGCACAAGCCATTCACGGTAATAAGTCTCAAAATGCGAGACAGAAAGCGTTAGATGGATTTAAAAGTGGAGAAATAAGAGTATTAGTAGCTACGGATATTGCAGCTAGAGGAATTGATGTGGACGAATTATCCTATGTAATCAATTATGATCTACCAAATGTTTCTGAAACTTATGTTCATAGAATTGGAAGGACTGGAAGAGCCGGCTTGAGTGGTTTGGCTGTTTCGTTTTGTGATAAGGAGGAAAGACCATTTTTAAAAGATATTGAGAAACTCATCAAACAAAGTATTCCTGTAATATCTGACCATCCATTTGTAAAAGAGGTTGCTTCATCAACTAATAATGATGAACCGAAAAAAACTCATCAACATCGAGGGCCTAGAAACAACAATAATGGTAACCAAGCTAAACCGGATGCTAAGAAGAGTTTTAAAAAGCGAAGAAAACCGAATCCTAATTGGAAGAAGCGGGATTAACTAAAATAATTTTCCGTTTTCTATCTTTAAAAACTAATGTGACATTTCAAATAGGCTCAAGAAGTGCTAAAAGAAATTGACAGCATATCAAACCTTGCGAAGGCTTCTAAATTAAAAAGGCTGATGCATTCGCCTACTAAGTATTTAGGTGCTACATTTTTTAAATCATTTGTTTATCCTATTTCAAAAAGAGGCAGGTTAGTTACTTGTAACACTTTCTTTGAAACGCCAATGCAGCTTATTTTACCCTCTGCCTCAGATATTTATATTTTAGGAGGAAAAGGACATGATTCAGAAGTTAGGCTGGCAAAATATATGGTTCGTTCATTGCAACCCAATGATACATTTATAGATGTTGGCGCACATTTTGGATATTTCAGTTTATTCGCCTCAAAAATTATAGGAACAGAAGGTCGAGTAATAAGCATTGAAGCTTCAAAAGAAGTTTATCAGATCTTATCTAAGAATGTTTCAAACTTTAAGAATATCACTGCCTATCATCTTGCTTGTTCCGATAAAGATGAAACACTTGAGTTTTATGAATTTCCAATTTTGTATTCAGAATACAATACTATTTCAATTAAGCAGTTTGAAAACACTAATTGGTTGGCTTCCAATGCTCCAAATAAGATAAACGTAACCGCCAAAACGATAGACACATTAGTAAAAGAGTTAGCTATTCAACCCAACTTTATAAAAATTGATGTAGAAGGTGCTGAATATAATGTGGTAAAAGGAATGATTGATTCTTTACATAAAAAGTCAATTCATTCTATTGCTATGGAGTTTCTAAGTAATGATCGGCAAAATAAAATACATATTGATGCGACTAACTTTCTTATTGCCAACAATTACGTTCCGCATGTTATTGACGAAGAAGGAAATTTGACAAAAATTGACGCAAATCTAATCCCAAAATACCTCAAAGACCATGAACTAGAATCTGATAATATTATTTTTAGATATTATTAACGGTCTAAATGTTATTCGATAATACACTGGTTAGTAATATCACACATTAATTATTACATTTATTTAAGAAATAAACCAAAGTGTTAGTCGCATCCGAAACAAAAAATATCGAACGCCTTTTAGCTGTAAAAAATGGTCAGTTAAAGGCGTTGCTTGATATCACAAATGCGATAAGTAATAATGCAACGGATGAAGAACTCTTTCAGCTATATGAGGAAATTTCAAAAAAACATTTATCGGTTCAGCTTTTAGCCTTGTATGTTTATGATCAGGCTTGGAAAAAGGCAGTTTGTATCAATGCAGAAGATGCTTGTAAAAGCCTAAATATCGCTGAGATTGTTTCTACCTATAGTAAAACAGGCGTTCTTTCAAACAACAATAAAGATGCTTATAAAGGCTTTAAATATGTGATTCCTATTTATCATGAAAACCAACCAATTGCTTTGGCATTGGCAGGAACGTTTAATGAAGATATTGATATTGAAGAGAAAGATTCCTTAGATTTTGCTCAAACCATCACTAGTATCATTACCATAGCTGTTGAGAATCAAAGGCTTTGGAAAAAGGAAAAGCAAAAACTTGCTATGGACAAAGAGTTGGAAGTGGCAGCTCATGTACAAAAAACATTGGTTCCTTCTAAGTTACCCAAAAATACAATGTATGAGTTTGCGGGCTTTTACTTGCCTCATAAAAGCATTGGTGGCGACTATTATGATGTCATTAATATCAATCGGGATGAAATCGTTTTTTGTATTGCCGACATATCGGGTAAAGGAGTAGCCGCTGCTTTGGTTATGGCTAATCTTCAGGCTTATTTAAATGCTATTGAACAGTTTGATTTAGAAGATCCAAGATTTATCCAAAGATTGAATTACAAGGTGTTCAGTATTACGAATGGAGATAAATTCATCACCTTATTTATTGCAAAATATAATATTATTACGCGTGAGCTCACTTACATTAATGCCGGGCATAACTTACCAATTTTAATGAAAGACGATAAGGAGATCTTACTAAAAAAAGGTTGTACCATTTTAGGTGCGATGGAAGACATTCCATTTATCACTTTTGGAAAAGAGAAAATTACCAAAGGTTCTACGATAGTTTGCTATACAGATGGGTTAACAGAATTAGAAGATGATAATGGTAAGCAATATTCTTTTGATAGATTAAGGTTGTTTACGCAAAGAAACTATCAATTAAGTCCTGAAATATTTATAAAAAGTTTGAACGACAACTTGGCTAAGTTTAAAGGAAGTCAGCTTTTTAATGATGACATTAGCTTATTGACTTGTAAGTTTCTGTAGCAATTTCTTCGCTTTGATCATTCTTCAAATCCCAATTTACCAAAATAGCCATACACATAAAAAAGAGAGGCCCGAGTTTATCTGCTTCTAATAAATCACTAAACATATTATTGACCAACAATACGAAAAAACAGCAAGCTATGGTCATAATCAAGTACTTATCTTCGGTTTTTCTAGTGTCATGATAAACCTTCTGAAAATAGATCAGAATAATAAATATCATGGCAACAAATATTAAAAGACCAGGAATACCTTGTTCCGTCAACATGGTCAGAAAATAATTATGAACGGAGCTTCCCTCTTCATTATCGCTGATATAGGTTTCGTAAGCAGAAACAGTATAATTCTTATAGTTATTTACAAAGTTACCCGGACCAAATCCGGTTATTGGTCTTTCGCTAAACATATTTACAGCAGCAATCCATCTATAGAATCTTTCTACTGTTGACATATCTTCCATCTGAAAAGTGGCTGACATATGATCAGAAAAATCCTCGTGATAAATTGTTTTATTGAAATCAGGGGCATATTGTAAATAATTATTCTGCCTAAATAAATTTCCTACAAAAATCAGTACTACAATTGAAGAGATCAACAATACTGGTTTTACCATTCTAATCTTAACGATGTAATAGAAAATTGGAATTGCTGCTAACGCCACCCAAGCGCCTCTTGTATAAGAAAAATATATGGCCGCCAAATTCAAAACAATGGCTAAATTGAAAAACAACCTCATTAAAGTATCCTTCTTATACCATGTTCTTCCAAGAAATAATAGTGGTAAAATTGCCGTTATCCAAACACCATAGTCTACATGATTTCTATAAATTGGCCTTACCACCGAACTCACTGTATCAAACAAAAAACCTGTCATAGCATGCCTTGTCAATACATAGATTAGCCCTCCAATAGTTGGGAGGACTAAAAGCCAAAACACCTTATTAAACTCCTTATTACTTCTAATAATAAAACTTGCTAAAAAATAATAAACTACTACGTACCAAATTTTCGCTATAAAGTATTTCAAACTTATCATTGGATGCGTTGAACTGATAATAGTGACAAATATCCATGCAACATTAATAACAATTATAAGCGTTAATGGATGCTTCCAAAATGATCTAGTATAAACCTTTTGGTGGTAAATAACATAAGGAACAAAAAGTAAAAGTAAAAGAATTACCAATGGCTCTGTTGGCAAATACATTCTAATCCCAGAGAATAATTCATATTCATTAGACAAGGGTAAAAAAAGTAATAGCAAATAGAAAATTAATTTGAAATCTAGTAGTACTAAAAACAAGCCTACAAAACCAAATATTATAAGGCCTAAATATGGAACATCTATTAGAAAACCGGTGACTAACAACAACAAACCAGTTATAGCTATCCCGTAAAATAATGGTAATCGATTTCTATATATTAAATCTGCCCAAAGCATTTTTCTTGCTTTCTAAATATTAGCTTTTACTTCTTTAAATTTTTCAAGAATAATTGCTAAAAGAACTGAAAAAGCAAAGGCACCTAATCCTGTAAATGCCACAATCATCCATCGTACAGGTTTTGATTTAGTGAGTGCAGGAGCAGCGGTTTCAATTAAGTAAATGGAAGCAAAGCCTTCATCAGCAGATATTTTATACTGATCATATAATTTTTGAAGATCATTGATTTCTTCTGTTAGACTTTCAATTCTGCTATTAACAAATTGGATTCTACCAGAATTTTGAGTAGCGTTATTAAGACCTTTCAATTCTGTATTCAATTCTATTATTTCAGCTTCCTTTTCTTTAAGCTCTTTATCGAAAATCGTAATGGTTCTACTTTTATTATCTCTAAGAATAGCATTATTAACTTCATTGATATAGCTCACAACGTCATTAACCATCAAAGAAGCCTTTTCTGGATCTTGGTCAAGTATTCTTATTTGAATGGCTTCTTTATCTGTTTTAATGGCTTCATAATTACCTTGAAACTCACGACCTACATAAAATAGATGCTTGGGATTATCGGTGTTTACATTATAATGATTTACTAGATCGTGTTTTTCAATAATATGATTCATTAAACCACCACTATTGGCAATTGTCAACATTCTATTGACATCAGATTTTGTCCCAAAATAACTCACTTGTCTGTTGCCTGCATCTTCTCCAAAAAGAGTCGAACGATCTGTTGCTGCCGGATTGGAAGGATAAAATATTGAGAAAGATTCATAATACGGCGGCATAAATTTAGGTCCACTAAATATTACACTTGCTAAAACAGCTAGAACACATATAATTCCAATATGCCATTTCCATTTGTATATGATAGTTAGTAATTCAAGCATGATTGATTCAAATTTTTGGCTAAGTTAAGATAATCTTACAACCTATAAAGTAGTTATCTGTTTCACTACAGTAAAGTTAACGCTATAAGTTACTCCACTATTTTGGCTCTAAATAAAGAAAGCCATCCGTCAGTTGACGGATGGCTTTCTTTGGTTGGTTTTTGTTATATAATCTTAGTGTTGAACCACTAATGGCAAGGTAATTACTTCTTTATCAGCTGTAATTCTAATAAAGTAAGTTCCCGCAGCATATTTAGTCATATCAAATGATCTAGATACTTCATCAGTACTTAACACATATTCATTTTCATATACCTTACCTAATACATCTACAATAGCTAACTCTACATCAATTGATTTAGTAAAGCTTACTTGTAAATTAGCAATGTCATAAGTCGGGTTAGGATACAATGTAATTAATGATACTTGGAAGATGTCATCAATTGCAGTTGGCGCACCTACTGTTCCACAAACAGTGATTGTACAACCGTTTCCATCAGTAACATTTACACAATAGATACCGCTAGTTAAGTTGTCAATAGTTGGAGATACTCCAAATCCACCAGCCCAGTTATATGAATAAGGTCCATCTCCTCCTGAAGCAGTTGCAGTTGCTGTTCCATCTCCAACTCCATTTCCTGATTCATCGGTTACAGTAACCTCAGCCGTTAATGCTGAAGAAGGTTCACCAACAGAATAGGTTTCTGAAGCTAAGGTACAACCATTGGCATCAGTGATTTGAACTGAATAATCACCAGCAGCTAATTCACTAATATCTTGTGTTGTAGCTCCATTACTCCAAACATAAGTATATGGAGAAGTTCCTCCTTCAACAGTTAAATCAATGCTTCCAGAAGATTCACCTAAACAAGCTACATCTTCTACTGAAGCTGATTCAGTTAATGCACTTGGCTCTTCAATAGTTACTGTAGTACCTGCGTTAAAGACACATCCATTAGCATCTGTCACTACGTATGAGTATTCTCCAGCCTCTAGACCAGAAATATCAGCAGTGATATCACCATTACTCCATAAGTAAGTGTATGGTAATGTTCCCCCTTGAATGGTGATGTCTATAGCACCATCAGTTTCGCCATTACAAGATATTTGAGTTACTGCCGGTGGCAATGCTTCAAACAATGCTGCTGGTGCACTAACGCTAACCGTAGCTGATAATTCACAACCATTAGCATCTGTAATGACACCTGTATAAGAACCAGCAGCTAAACCACTAATATCTTGAGTTGTTTCACCATTACTCCATAAATAAGTGTATGGTGCAGTTCCTCCAGTCACTTCAATATCAATTGCTCCTTCTTCATCTCCATTACAAACATTATTTGTAACATCTACTGATGATATGGCAAGTGCCATCGGCTCATTGATTGTTAAGATTGGACTAGTAAAGATGCATCCGTTAGCATCTGTAATTACACCAAAGTAATCACCTGCCGGAACATCTGTTAAGTCTTCAGTAGTTGCTCCATTGCTCCAAGCATAAGTATAAGGAGGCGTTCCTCCATCAACCGTAATATCAATAGAACCAGTTGAAGCTCCATTACAATCTACATCTGTTACTTCTACTGCTGTTACTGCTATCGCTGTAGGCTCTCCAACAGTTACTGGCGGTGATACAATTGTACATCCGTTTGCATCTGTAATTACACCTACATAATCTCCAGCTTCTAAATCAAAAATATCTTGAGTGATATCTCCATTACTCCATAAGTAAGAATAAGGAGGTGTACCACCGCTCACTGAAATATTAATGGCTCCAGTAGCAGCTCCATTACAATCTGCATTAGTTACTGAAGCAGCTGTAATCATAATTGCACTTGGCTCACCAACTACATAAGCAGGCGAAGTAAATGTACATCCATTAGCGTCTGTAACTTCTACATTATAAGTTCCTGCAGGCACATCAGATAAATCTTCATCTGTTGAACCATTACTCCATAAGTAGGTATATCCAGGCGTTCCACCACTCACTGTAATGTCGATTGCTCCAGTAGAAGCACCATTACAATCTGCATTGGTGATTACTGGATTAGCACCCACAGCAATTCCTGTTGGTTCACCAACTACATAAACTTGAGTTAAGAATGTACATCCATTGGCATCTGTTACCGTTGCTTGGTGTGTTCCAGCTGATAGATCACTAGGATCTTCATCTGTACTTCCATTGGTCCAAACGTAAGTGTAAGGTGCAGTTCCTCCAGCAATTGTTATATCCACTGATCCGGTTGCCGCACCATTGCAATCTGCATTCGAAACAACACCAGGAACAGATTCAACAATTGGATCTGGTTGACCAACAACAATTACTGCTGAAGTATATTCACAACCAGTTGCATCAATTACAAAGAAGATGTATTCACCAGCAGGTAATCCACTGATATCTTCTGTATCTAAGTTATTACTCCATCTATAGGTGTATGGTTCAACACCACCACTAACAGAGATATCAATTGCTCCCGTAGAATTACCGTAGCAATCTACATCTGTTACTACTGCTGGAGAAATCTCAACTAATGAGCTTGTTCCTGCAGGTTCTATTACAAAATCCTGAGTAGTGTAAGAACAAAGGTTAGCATCTGTTACTGTTAAAGTATATGTGCCTTCTCCAATTCCTGCTAAATCTTCAGTAGTTGCTGAATTGCTCCATAAGAAACTATATGGTTCCGTTCCGCCAGTAATTGTAACATCAATTGATGCTGTTCCAGCGCTACCATCACAAGGTAAACCAACCACTATTGCAGCTTCAGGTTCTCCTAAAGCATCCGGTCCTCCTACTGTAAATGTAGCAGTTGCAGGACATCCATCATCTGTATCAAGTATTTCTACTGTATACTCCCCTGCATCTAATCCAGAAATATCTTCTGTTGTTTCACCGTTAGACCATAAGAAAGTATAAGTTCCTGAACCACCTGTCGCTGTAATATCAATAGCTCCATCACCACCACATACAGCATCAGTAATAACTGAACTGATTTGAGCAGTATCACAAGGAGGAATTTCACAAGTTATAGATAATGTGTAATCTCCAGTACTAGATCCGAAAGCAGTTACATATATAAAGTAATCTGTTCCTACTTCTGTAGAGAAGGTAGTCTCTGATTGTAATCCACAGAAATCATCATTTCCTCCTACACAAGATAAAGCATCACATGTACCTTCAAAAACTCCAATTTTTGTATCAAAATCAGAACCACATAAGCTAGCTGTTACATCTTCTCCGGTTCCGGCAAAATAATACCATACACCAGGTGCTGATGTTAAACTTGTTCCGCAGAATGATAATGAACCATCAGCAGTTGCAGTAGCTGTACTTCCAGTTACTACCTCATCGCAACTCACTTCAATTGCACCATCACATTCATTATTCACTGGTGGTGTTACACAAGAAACACTAATTGTAAAGTCTCCTGAATTACTATTTGTTGTTGAAGAACTAAAATCTGACACATATAAATAGTAATCAACTCCAATTTCTGCAAAGAATGTAACACTTTCTGGATCTCCTGTTGAAAATCCATCATCAACACAAGCTACTGGTGTTAAAGCACCACAACTTCCGCTGCTTAGATCCAATTCTGGATCGAAATTACTATCCGGTATAACATCAATCGTTACTACATCACCAGTTCCAGCGAAAGTATACCAAACACCTTCACTTAAAGAGAAGCAGTTGCTGGTAGGTTTATCTGTATCAGTTGCTCCGGCTGTTGTTCCAGCTATTGCATCATCACCACAACTTAAAACAACTGCATCGCCACATAAATCATTCGATGGTACAGGAGTTAAAGTTTCAAATGCTTCCGGTCCAGCCCAAGCACTTGTGTCAAAGTCACAATCTGCTTGTACATAGAATTCGTAATCGTTTGAAGGATTTAATCCAGTAGCTAAATAGAATGTATCTGTTAAACCACTTACAGTTGGTACTCCAGTAAATGAATCACCATTTGTAATATCTACTATTTCAATATTCCATGATATTGCTTCACCACTTGATGTCCAACTTAAATCTGCTGAAATCTCTGTGATATTGCTAACTGTTAAAGCAACAGGAGCATCACATGCAGGCGGATCAACACAAGATACACTTACAGTAAAGTCACCAGAATTGCTATTTGTTGTTGAACTTGACCAATCTGAAACATATAAGAAGTATTCAACTCCTAATTCAGACATAAAAGTGATCGTTTCTAACTCGCCATCAAAAGTTTCATCCACGCAAGTTATGGAAGTCAAATCTCCACAAGTACCGCTACTTAAGTTTAGTTCAGGATCAAAATCGACACCTGCAAGAACATCTAAAGTAATTTCTCCTCCAGTACCAAGTATGGTATACCATACTCCTTCACTTAAAGAAAAGCATCCTTCAGGGAAGTCACTTGCTGTTGCAGAAACTGTAGTTCCTGCAATATCTGTATCTCCACAATTTAAGGTTACCGCTCCACCACACGTATCATTCGCTGGAGCAGGTACTATTGGAGAACAAGTTACCGTCATTCCAAAGTTTCCTGTATTCGTTCCGAAACCAGTTACATATACGTAGTAGTCAGTTCCTATTTCTGTATTTACTTCAACACTTGAAGCTAATCCACAAGCATCATCATTTCCTGAAACACAAGTTAATGCATCACAGCTACCTTCGAACACACCAATTTTAGTATCAAAATCAGTTGTATCATCACACAATGAGAATTCAACCGCATCGCCTGTACCGGCAAATACATACCAGACACCAGGTGCAGTACTTAAGTTAGTTACACAAGTTCCTAAAGAAGCATCTGCTGTAGCATTTTCTGTATTACCAAACACTACGTCATCACAACTTACAGCAATCGCACCGCCGCAAGTATCATTAATTGGTGCCGGAGGTGGAGGAGCACAATCACCTTCACCAGCCGCTAAGAAAGTAACTACCATGTAGTCATCTGTTAAATCACATATTGTATTGAATGTATTGGTAGGATCAGTATATGTCGCCCCTTGAACGTACCAAGTGCCTTCAAATTCAGGGAATCCATTTCCTGAAAGTATTCCATTTAAATCAGAATCGAATGTTAAAGGAAGTGGTTGATTATTTAAAATAAATGAATCTCCTAATGCTCCTGTTCCGCCAGGACCAGGTACAAAGAATACTCCGTAGCCACCGCCAACAGGAATTGTTTCATCACCTAATCCTTCTATAGTTACTGTACTATCAGGACAAATTGTAAATGAATCAATTGAAGCTGGAGCTAAACTTCCTGCATCACAAACTAATGCACCACAAGAAATTGATAAATCGAATGAATCAATAACTGTTTCCGTACTAATCCATGAGCCAACATAAATGTAATAAGTAGTTCCTATTATAGTTTCAAAACCTGAAATAGTCTCAGGATCTCCAATAGAAGCACCATTGTCAACACTTGTCTCGCAAACTAATGCACCACAAGTACCTGAGTAAATTTGAATTTCAGCATCAAAACCATAAGGATCTGCAAATATATTCAATGTCTCGCCGTCACCTTCATATGTATACCAAACTCCAGCACCTACTGAGCTACCAGAAATATCACAGAAAGGAGCATCTGTAGCAGTAGCACCAGAAGCATCTACTGTTCCTTCAAAACCTGCAGGGCAAGTAATCGCCATAGCGCCTCCACATGTATCGTTAGCTGGTGCATCAGGTGGTATTGGGCAAACCGCTAATCCACCAGAATTACAAGTTAATGCCGGGAATCCATTATCAGTAGCCGTATTGGTACTTGTACCACATAATCCAGCTTCGTTAATTACAATTAAATACGTTCCGCTTTCAGAAGCTGTCCAAGAGATAGAACATCCATCTCCATCTCCTGCACCGAAAGCATCTACCGCTCCACTAGGAGCAATAATAGTAAACTCAGGGACCCAAGAACCAGCTCCAGGACCATTACACATACTAAAGGTATATTCTCCTCCGGCAATAAAATTATCTACCTCATAAGCTTCAGAAGCCCAAACTTCAAAAGTGGTAATCTCATTAAACGGACAACCCGTTCCATCATCACAAGGTGCTCCACCAAAAGTAGTGTTAAAATCTACCCAACCGGTTGTAGGCGTAGGGTTAATCCAAGTTTCACAAGGTTCAATCGTTGTACCTAATGTGGTAAACTCTTCCGGTCCTGCCCATTCACTTGAATCAGTTCCGCAATCTGCAAATACATAAAATGAATAGGTAGTTACCGAATCTAAACCAGTAGCCATATAGAATGTATCTGTTAAGCCACTCACGGTTGGCACACCTGTAAAGGCACCATCGGTTATTTCTAAATTCCAAATGGTTTCACCACCACCAGGAGTCCAACTTAAATCAGCAGTTGTTTCTGTTACATTGCTAGCTGTTAAAGCAGTTGGCGCAGCACATGTTGGTGGCTCTGGTAATTCGATTTCATCAATGGTTATTTCAAACCATCCTAGATCAGTTCCATCAAATCCTTCTACTATAATATAGTAAGTAGTATTTGGCTCAACATCTACTGCTAAATAAGAACAAACTCCTCCAAACGGACTATCATCATTATCTTCTAATGTTGCCAAACCATCTGATAAATATAAATAAGTATCAAAATCTGTTGTATCGTTACAAAGATCAATGATTAACTATCTGTATTCGGTCCTGTTGTATTGATAAATACATCTGGAGACCAAACCATCAGCATATTGATCTGTAAAACATTCTGCTGTATTCTGAATATCTGAATATGGTAAACTTGTAATTACAATTGGGTTCTCAACACTATCACCAACAAAAGGATCACAAACAACTGGTGTTGCACATGTTACATCAATGGTAAAGTCTCCTTGATTATCGTTTGTTGTTGAACTTGACCAATCTGATACATATAAATAGTAATCTGTTCCTATGTCCGATAAGAATGTAAAACTTTCTGTAACATCAGGTCCACCATTATCTATACAATCAATATTGGTTAATGAACCACAACTTCCACTATTGAAACTCAATTCCGGGTCCCAACCTATTGGTGTTACATCAATTGTTATCTCATCTCCTGTTCCTGCTATTGTGTACCAAACGCCTTCGCTAAGTGAAAAACATCCTGCTGGTTGATCTGTTGCGGTTGCATCAGTAGTCGTTCCTGCTATTCCTGTGTCATCACAATTTAAAACAACTGCATCAGCACATAAGTCATTTGCTGGAGTTGCAATTGTTCCTAAAGTTGTAAAGTCTTCTGGCCCAGCCCATTCGCTAGAATCAGTTCCACAATCTGCAATTACATAGAAAGAATAATCTGTTAATGAATCTAACGCTGTGGCTAAATAGAATGTATCCGTTATTCCACTCACTGTTGGAACGCCTGTGAAAGCGCCATCCGTAATTTCTAAATGCCAAGTAGTTTCATCACCACCAGGAGTCCAGCTTAAATCAGCAGTTGTTTCTGTTACATTGCTAGCTGTTAAAGCAGTTGGAGCAGCACATGTTGGTGGCTCTGGCAATTCTATTTCATCAATGGTAACTTCATACCATCCGGTTTCAGTTCCATCAAATCCTTCTACTACAACAATATAAGTAGTGTTAGGATCTACATCTGTTGCTATAATAGAACAAGTACCAAAAGGAGAATCATCGCTCTGCTCAATTGAAGTTGTACCGGTTTCATCAAATAAATATAAGTAGGTATCAAAATCTGTTGTGTCATTACATAGATTAATTACTACACTATCGGCATCAGGTCCTGTTGTAAATTGATAGAATACATCAATACCACCTAAACCATCAGGTAATTGATCTGTAAAACATTCTGCTGTATTCTGAATATCTGAATATGGTAAACTTGTAATTACAATTGGATTCTCAACACTATCACCAACAAAAGGATCACAAACAACTGGAGTTACACATGTTACATCAATTATAAAGTCTCCTTGATTATCGTTTGTTGTTGAACTAGAATAATCAGAAACATATAAATAATAATCAGTTCCTATGTCCGATAAGAATGTGATACTTTCTGTAACATCAGATCCACCATTATCTATACAATCAATATTGGTTAATGAACCACAACTTCCACTATTGAAACTCAATTCTGGATCCCAACCTATTGGTGTTACATCAATTGTTATCTCATCTCCTGTTCCTGCTATTGTGTACCAAACGCCTTCACTTAGTGAAAAACATCCTGCTGGTTGATCTGTTGCGGTTGCATCAGTAGTCGTTCCTGCTATTCCTGTGTCATCACAATTTAAAACAACTGCTCCGGCACAAGTATCGTTTACTGGTCCAGCTACAACGGCAGGTAATGTTGTAAAAGCTATTGGTCCTTCCCAAGTGGAAGCCACTCTACCAGTGGTTGCAAAAGTACCAATTGGGAATGGAGCTGTAGTAGCGCCATTTGTTGTACCACCTTCTAAATTATTCGTTCCACTATATGTCCAATTTGATATTGTAAATACAGCTCCTTCAGGACCTGTATTATCATTTCTATAAGCCCATCCATCAAGGAAATCCCATGCTTCACCAGTACCATCTGTATTGATATCACCGAATACATCTAATACATTACCATTTACAAATAACTCTACAGCATCATCTCCATTGATAGCCATTGAACCATCAATAAAGTCTGCTGCAAATCCGAAGAATTCGTTAAACCTTACTGAATCTGTAGTGATATAGATATAGCTACCTGCTGTGGCACTACCAGATAAAGTAAACTCTTGACCATCAGTTCCACCTCCATTGTTAGCAGAACCAATGCCATAAGCACTTAAATCAGCAATATCATTTAAAACAAATATTTCAACACCCTTTGGAGTTCCTCCACTTAATGGACCGTCAAAAACACCAGTAAGAATTAAATCGTTACCAGCACAGTTAGCCCTAACATAAGCTTCGTAATCATTATCAGCTGCTAATCCAGAGAAAGTATATGGATTGGCAACATCAGTTGCTGTTGGTGTACCAGTAGCAGTACCTGAAGCAGTAATATCTACCAATTCAACATCATAAGATCCTGAAGCTGTCCAAGAAAAATCCGCAGACGAAGCTGTTATATTATCGATAGATAAGTCAGCAGGTGCAATACAAGTATCCGCTGGCAATGCACAAGTTGCATCAGCAGCACAATCACCATCTAAACAATCTATTTGTCCATCACCATCATCATCTATTCCGTTATCACATATTTCAACTAAGACACATGCTGGGTCAGAAACGCTTAACCAATTAACTATTTTTTCATCATCTGAAACAGAACAAACTAATTCACTTGCATCTTCTATATAGCCAGTTACTATCCAAGTACCGGCCATATCAGGCAAACTATTAGCTGCTAATATGCCATTAGCTCCTGCATTAATATAAAAATCCGTACCAAATCCTCCAAGAGAAAATCCAGTGCCTGGACCTGTACTATTAGCACCAGTACCATCAGCTCCTGCAATAAATTGCCATCTATATGCTCCTCCAGCTGGTATTGATTCGTCACCGTTTGTTGCAAAACGAGTAGAATCTGTTGAGCACACCCCTACAGAATCTGTACTTAGCAATGTTCCTGCTACACATGGGTCTAATACCACTGTATCACATAATGCATCTGATGAATCAATAAAGGTTATAGTGAAGAAATTATCAGTGAAATCACATATTGAGTTAACCGCTGTAGACCCATTTGTACCATCAGCATATACCGCTCCATTTACATACCATGTTCCTGAAAAATTTGGAAAACTGTTAGCCGGCAAAAGCCCACCTAAAGTTTCATCAATAGATCTTGATGTACCTGTTCCAGACAATAAGAATTCTCCTCCCAAAGCTCCTGCCCCATCAGGACCTGGAGTAAAATAAAAGCCATATCCTCCACCAGAAGGAATTACTGTAGTTCCATTATTTGAAACAGTAACTGAAGTACCTGTACAAAGCCCTATAGAATCAACAACTGCTAAATCTCCTGCATCACAAGTATCAGCTGCTGGTACTTGACCTCCAACAGTTGAACTTAATAGTTCAACTCTTCTTGGTGAGTTTTCTAAAACTGTTACAAATCTGGCTACTTGATCTTGTGTAAAAATATTCATGCACGCATCTGTAGTATAATCCATGTAGTTCATAAACATATCTCCATTAGGACCATTACTACAACTTACACTTGGAAATCCAGGACAATTTGATTCATTAGGTCCTGATTGATTTGGAGTGTCATCACAATAATCAGTTGCTGTACAATCTCCATCTCCCCAAATATGTCTCAAACCTAACCAGTGACCAATTTCATGTGTCGCTGTTCTCCCTAAATTAAATGGAGCACCACTTCCAGGGTTGGCTATACTTCCTAAAGAAGAGCTTAATAACACTAGTCCATCTGTATTGCTACTTCCACCATCGGTGGCTAATCCGTTTAAACCTGAGTTAGATGGGAATTGGGCATAACCTAAAATACCACAAGTCATATCTACTGTCCAAACATTCATATACAAGGTTGGATCCCATTGAGAATTGGGCTTTATCGTTCCTTCAATATAAGATCTATCAAAACCGGTAGTTCCACAATTATTTCCGCCATAAGGCATTGCTGCCCATCCTTCAGTATTTCTATTAATTCTATTGATACCTGGCGTTGCCATGGTATCTCCATTTTCATCAATAATAGCCGGTACAAATTCGATATCAATACTGCCTGCCACACCAACGAAAGCTGCCGGAGTATTGCCTGCATCAGAATTCAATCTCTGAAAGTCATCGTTGATTTGCTGCATTTGAGCATATACTTTCGCACTAGATATATTATATCCAGTACCTACAGCCTCACCATTATGAACCACATGAACAATATAAGGTATACTGTAGGTCGCTCGCTCAGTTGCTCCAGATGCCTTTCTCTCTTGAATTTTTTTGGCCATCCATTGCTCAAATTCTTCTTTTGAAGGAATTGTTGCATCTTTCTCTCTTCTTTGAGCTTCATTTTCAACAGTAAAGCATCTTTTGAAATTAGTTACATCCAACGGAACAACTGTTTCTTGATGATTAAGGTTTAAGCTTACCTGACCATTAGATATAGCTGGCTGCAGTCTCTCAACCTGAGACCATCCGCTAATAATTGTACATGTAATTAGTGTAAATAGTAGTAAAAACTTTCTCATTTGTACTTTTTAGGTTTAATTAGATTCATTTTAGGGTTTGAATGCTATTATTTTAAAAGTATTAGGCAACGAAAAAGCAAGATAGGTATTATTGCCTGAATGACAAATAAATCTTTACAAGATATTATTAGAAAGTGCAATTCTTTTTTAAATTTTTCGTTTTTTCCCCATTCTAAGGAATAAAATAGCATTGTACGCTATAATAAAAAGTACTAAAATCTCAGAAATTGAAGTAGTTATTGCTGCTCCTTTGGCACCTAATTTTGGAATAAATATAAAGTTAGTAACCAAATTGAATAGAATTCCAGCTGTAAAAATGATGTTAAGACGCTTCAATTTACCCGCTGCCGTTAATAAACTGCTAAATACGTGCATAATGTTATATGCCAGAAATGAAACCATCAAAACACTTAAAATACATGCGGAATATGGACTTCCATTTGTATAAAGTGTATTGATAATGTAATTACTTTTCCAAAAAACCAATGTGGCAATCGGTATGATAATTATGAGCAGAAGAGCACAAGCTTGTGCTAATAATTTAGCTATAAATTTTTTATCAGATAAACGCTTTGCATACGTGGGTAATAACACATTGGCAAATAAAATTCCGATCATGTTTAAGGCATCAATAATTCTAAAACTTTGAGCATATATTCCAGCCTCATACGCTCCTTGTTTCCCTAACATTCTTTCTATCATAATAGCATCCATTCTTAAGTAGATGGACATTAGAAAAACCGAAAGCGCAAAAGGCATGCTTTTCCTAGCTATACTGAAGATTAACGTTCTATTGATATCTATTTGAAACGGAATGGCAATTTTGCCCACAACAATTATTAAAACAAAGGCATTAATGGCAAATCCAATGGTTTGAATCAATGCAAAATTAAAGATGTTCAGCTCAATATTTAGAAAATTAAAATAAAGCAATGAAGCACCTAACAGAATCATAACTACTTTATCAAAAATGCTAAAAAATGCATCTAACTTAAATTTATGTAAGCCAGCCAAATTAGACCTTAGATAAAAAATTAATGAAATTAGGATTTGGTTGGTCAGCAGTAGTAAAATTAAATTCCCAAATGTTGTCCAAGAATATCCAAGTAAAATAAATGTTGGGATGGCTAAAGCCAAGTATAATAAGGCTAAGAAAGCTTTACTCGCTAATAAATTTATGAAGTAATGTGATAAATTTTTATGATTTTGAGCTATTTCCTTGCTATTGAACTGCTGTATGCCAAAATCAAGTATAATTTGGTACAACATTGAAAAATTAAATAGAACGAAATAAGCCCCAAAGACCTCTTCTCCTAGTTTATTTTGGACTACTCTATCAATACCAAAAAGCCAAAAAGGTTTTATAATGACATTGACCCCAAGGAGAAATATGATATTAGAAAGTGTTTTTTTATTCATTTTACTAAAGAATAAATGTAACCTTAATTATAATATCTCTAGTCCATCACAAATAATAGCACAACTTTCTATTATTTCTTGCTCTGAAATTATTAATGGCGGTGCAATTCTAATGCAATTATTAGCAAACAAAAACCAATCGGTAATCAATCCATTGGCTAAGCAATAATGGATCACCTTTTGCACTTCCTCAAAACTCTCTAAATAGAGCGCCATCATTAAACCGGCTGAATGAATCTTCTTAATTTTTGCTTGTTTAAGTTTACTAAGAAAAAGTTGCTCTTTAGTTGAGACTTCTTCAAATAGTTTATTTTCATGGATAACCTTTAAGGAAGCTAATGCTGCAGCGCAACAAACCGGATGTCCACCAAATGTCGTTATGTGTCCTAAAAACGGGTTGTCTTTTATGACTGACATTATTTCTTTAGAAGTTACAAATACACCAATTGGCATTCCTCCGCCTAATCCTTTCGCCAATAACAGTATATCCGGAATTACTCCGCTGTGCTCAAATCCAAACATTTTCCCTGTTCTACCACAACCGGTTTGAATCTCATCAAATACTAAAAGTGTTCCTGTTTCATTACATCTTTCACGAACAGCTTGTAAATATCCTTCTTCCGGGACAACAATTCCTGCTTCTGCTTGAACGACTTCCATAAAAACTGCTGCCGTTTTACACGTAATTTTTGAAATGTCATCAAAATTATTGTAGCGGATTAATGACGTATTGGGTAGTAACGGCCTATAATTTCTTTTAAAATATTCATCCCCCAAAATACTTAAAGATCCTTGTGTGCTGCCATGATACGCATTTTTACAAGAAATAATTTCACTTCTTTGAGTGTATCTTTTCGCTACTTTCATAGCCCCTTCAGTAGCTTCAGTACCACTATTTACAAAATATACATTATCTAAATTTTCAGGGAGTAATGCCGTTATGTAAGCAGCCAGTTCTGTTTGTGGACTTAAAACAAATTCACCATAAACAATAGTATGCATGTAACGAGTGGCTTGTTTTTGAACTGCCTCAACAACTTTTGGATGACAGTGTCCCACATTACTAACACTAATACCTGAAATTAAATCAATGTACTTTTTCCCTTCCTTATCAAACAAATAAAGTCCTTCCGCTTTTTCAATTTCAAGCATTAAAGGTGCATCACTGGTTTGGGCAACATTCTTTAAAAATAATTGGCGTTGACTGATCATAAAATCAAAGGTCAATAAAGAAATAGCAAAAAACAAATGAAAGACGGTCCAATTTATATCAGAATTATAGCTTCACTTATTAATGGTCAGCACATCGATAAATGTTTTTTGGTAATATAGCATTCTAACATACGTTTTGTATTACATATCGAATAAATCGCCAATAAGGTCAGCAACAGTAGTAAATAATTCCTTTCAGATCAAACCTTTCTGTATTAAACCAAGTAATAAGCTTAGCTTTAGATAAACTGCTAAAACAATAAAAAATGAAAAATATAATTTCATCCGTCATTCTGGCTTTCTTGCTATTCTCATTTGTATCATCAAATGCTCAATCCACAAAAAATCCCAATAAAAAAGTAACCATAGGACTTTTGGTAGATGGTGCCATCATTGGGCAGCCACTGCCGGAAGGCGTAAAATATTACCCTATTTTAATTCAAGGTAATTTTAGATTTCCTCTATTGAGAAATGAATCTAGAAATCAATTAACCATTCAATTTCAACCACAAGTAAATCCGGTAATCATAAGAGGTATTGAGAATACATCTGCTGTTGAATTGGGAGTTACTTTCGGATTGGCATACGAACGACTTGTTAAAAGCGAAAATGGCATATTTTACATTGGAATAAGTATAAGTCCGCATGCTATTAGCTATGAAACTGCTAGACAAGCGAATGGTTTTATTTTCTCTGACAATCTTCATATTGGCTATCATCAAATACTTGGGAATGGGAAATGGATGGTAAGCTATCAATTAAAAGGCAGGCACCTTTCCAACGGCGGGCGGCAAGCACCCAATAATGGCATCAACAACTTGTTAGTAGGCGTTGGCATCAGTCGTATGTTAGGTAAAAACTAGCCTTTATTTTCTAGTGACAATCCATAAGGTTTAGAGAAACAACTGTAAGGATTATAAAATAAGTAATCAAAATTCAACATTCAAAATATAACAAATAGCAACTAGCTACTATCTTTGCGTTTATGGCAGAAGAAAACAACTTAAGTAAAGTAATATCACATTGTAAGGAATATGGTTTTATTTTCCCTTCAAGTGAAATATATGGCAATTTAGGAGCAGTATACGATTATGGTCCTTACGGTGCACCTTTAAAAAACAACATTAAAGACTATTGGTGGAAAGCCATGGTTCAAATGCACGATAATATTGTAGGCATTGATTCCGCAATTTTTATGCATCCAACGGTTTGGAAAGCATCTGGACATATTGATAGTTTCAGTGACCCAATGATCGACAATAAAGATTCCAAAAAAAGATATAGAGCCGATGTTTTAGTAGAAGAATACATTGCTAAAATTGAAGCTAAAATTGATAAAGAAGTTGCCAAAGGCCAAAAGCGTTTTGGTGATGCTTTTGATGAAGCTGAGTTTAGAAAAACCAATCCAAATGTTTTGCGAAATGCAGAAAAGATGGCAGATGTTCAACAACGTTTGGTAACGGCTTTAGGAAGTGAAGATCTTACTGTTTTTAGAGATTTGATCGTTGATTTAGAAATTGCCTGTCCGGTAAGCGGCAGCAAAAACTGGACAGAAGTACGACAATTTAACTTGATGTTTGGCACTAAACTAGGGGCTTTAGCAGAAGATGCTTCCGACCTTTACCTACGACCTGAAACCGCACAAGGTATTTTTGTCAACTTTCTAAATGTCCAGAAATCTGCTAGAATGAAGATTCCGTTTGGTATTGCCCAAATTGGAAAGGCTTTTAGAAATGAGATTGTAGCTAGACAGTTTGTATTTAGAATGCGAGAGTTTGAACAGATGGAAATGCAATTTTTCATTCGTCCGGGCGAACAGCAAAAGTGGTTTGATTACTGGAAGGAAACTAGAATGAAATGGCATAAAGCTTTAGGAACAGCTGACAGTGATCTTCGTTTTCATGTTCACGAAAAATTAGCCCACTATGCTGATGCAGCAGAAGATGTTCAATTCAACTTCCCTATTGGATTTAAAGAATTAGAAGGCATTCACTCTAGAACCGATTTTGATTTAGGTCAACACGAAAAATTCTCAGGTAAAAAACTACAATATTTTGATCCTGAAATGGGTGAAAAAGGAGAAAGCTATGTGCCTTACGTCATTGAAACTTCTATTGGTTTAGATAGAATGTTTTTACGCGTATTGAGTGAAGCATTGCAAGAAGAAGTGGTGGACGAAGAAAAAGGCACAACCAGAGTAGTATTGAAATTACCTCCTGCCCTTTCGCCGGTAAAAGTGGCGGTTTTACCTTTGGTAAAAAAGGATGGTTTAGATGAAAAAGCACAAGAAATTTTCCATGAGCTTAAATTTGTAACCGATACCATTTACGAAGAAAAAGATTCGATTGGTAAACGATACAGAAGAATGGATGCTATTGGAACACCTTATTGCATCACGGTCGATCATCAAACTTTAGAAGATAATACGGTAACCATTCGAGAAAGAGACAGTATGGATCAAGAACGAATTACTATTGCTGATGTCAATAAAATCGTTTTGGCAAGAGTGGACATGAATGAGTTGTTGAGAAAGCTAGCTTAGAAAGATTCAAGACTCAAATGCAAGATTCAATTTTCAAGCTTGCCTATCGAAGGTAGGTAGAAATTTGCTAGCCCAAATTATTGAAGCTAATCGACCTGTTAGGTTTAGATGCTCAATATATCCATCTCTTGTAAGTTGCTGTAAATGCCTAAAGATTAATTATAAAATTATCGTTTGAACCTAACAGGTCGAATAGTGGTACTCATAAAAATTGTTAGACAACACTCACTAAGTTTAGGTAAAACCACTACTTCCCTTTTATAATAATATTAACGTAGTAATTTACTCCTAGAATACTATTAAATTTGCTATTTAGAGTAATTCTAAATAAAATGGATACAGTCTCATCAATGAAAATAGGCGAAAAAGGCATTATCGAAGCGTTCGATATGGATAAAATTCCATTAAAACTGCAAGAATTAGGCTGTTTACCCGGTAATGAAGTGGAATTAATCCAAATCGCTCCATTTAAAGATCCTTTGCATCTAAAAATGAATGGAAGTCATTTGTCCATTAGAAAAGACCTTGCAGCATTCATTACCATTTCGAAAATTGAAAAGGTATAGTATACCAAATTGATACAAAAGAAAGTCATAAAAGCTGCATTAGTAGGCAATCCAAATACGGGTAAAACTTCGCTATTTAATGCCCTCACCGGACTTAGACAAAAGGTAGGTAATTATCCGGGCATCACAGTTGATAAAAAAATTGGGAAGGTTAAATTGTCTGCCACTCAAAGTCTTGAAATCATTGACCTTCCCGGCACTTACAGCATCAATCCATCTTCTTTAGACGAGCAAATTGTACTTAAAACTTTGCTCAAAAGCAATGATGCAGACAAACCGGATGTAGTGGTGGTAGTGGCAGATGTCATTCAATTGAAAAGAAATTTATTGCTTTTCACTCAAATCAAAGATTTGGGTTTACCAACCATTTTAGCAATCAACATGTCGGATCAAATGCCTAAGAGAGGTATTACAATTGACATAGCAGCATTGGAAACAGAGCTTAAGACAAAAGTAGTTTTAGTAAGTTCTAAAAGAAATATTGGCATTGATAAATTAAAACAAGCCATTGAACATTTTGAAGCACTCAATACTACTCCCATTTGTGAAGCGCTAAAATCTGATGACAATTATTTTGAGCGATTAAGCCATACATTTCCCGAACAACCATTGTATATATCATGGTTGAATATTACTCAAAATGCTACCTTAAATAACGCATCAGCACTTGATCAGCATAAACTACAGCCATTTATTCTTAAGGAAAGTGTTTTGAAACAAATGCAGCACAAAGAAACCATTGCAAGGTATTCTTTTATAAGAAAAGTGCTCAGCAAAACGCAAACTGTTGATATCGCAAAAGCCACCGGACTGAGATATAAGTTGGATAAAGTGTTAACACACAAAGTGTTTGGTTACCTTATTTTTGCTTTATTGTCATTATTGGTTTTTGAAGCTGTGTTCAGCTGGGCGGCTTGGCCAATGGAAATGATCGATCAGTTTTTTGCTTATCTAAGTACTTATACTGCTAATCATTTACCAAAAGGACCTTTTACCAATTTATTGTCGGATGGTATTATTCCCGGTTTAGGAGGAATTGTCATTTTTATTCCACAGATCGCCATATTATTTATGTTTATGGCCATTCTGGAAGAAACAGGCTATATGAGTCGTGTGGTTTTTTTAATGGATAAAATCATGAGCAAATTCGGCTTAAGCGGTAAAAGTGTAGTACCATTAATTTCTGGTACAGCATGCGCTATTCCTGCAGTAATGGCTACCCGAAATATTGAAAACTGGAAAGAAAGACTCATCACTATTTTAGTAGTTCCTTTTGTTACTTGTGCAGCAAGATTACCAGTTTACGCTATTCTAATTGCATTGGTAATTCCTCAAAAAAATGTGTTAGGCATTTTCGGATTACAAGGGTTAACACTTTTGGCTTTGTATTTATTTGGTTTTGGAATGGCGATTGGTTCTGCTTTTCTATTGAATAAAATGATCAAAATTAAGAGCAACGAATTCTTTGTCATTGAAATGCCCGACTATAAATTACCATTACTAAAAAATATATTTTTTACGGTTGTAGAAAAATCAAAAGCATTTGTATTTGGCGCAGGAAAAATCATTTTGGCTATCTCCATAATTTTATGGTTTTTGGCTAGCAATGGTCCTGGTAAAAACTTTAAAAATGCAGAGTCAATTGTGATGGAAAGAGTGGAGAGTAACTCACTACCATCAGTTGAAATTGAACAAGCTATCTCTTCTTATAAATTAGAGAACTCTTACATAGGTAAAATTGGAAAATCTATTGAACCAATTATACAGCCGTTAGGTTATGATTGGAAGATAGGCATTGCTTTAATTACTTCTTTTGCTGCCAGAGAAGTTTTTGTAGGCACGTTAGCCACTATTTATAGTATTGGAAATGTGGAAGATGAAGGCACCATAATTGAACGCATGAGCCAAGAAATGAATCCGGCTACCGGTACGAAAAGATTTAACTTAGCCGTAGGTATGTCGTTGCTTATTTTCTATGCTTTGGCTATGCAATGTATGAGTACTTTGGCAGTTGTAAAAAGAGAAACTAAGAGTTGGAAATGGCCAATGATTCAACTTTTTTGCATGACTATATTGGCCTATTTAGGTTCATTGTTTACTTATCAAATTTTAAGTTAAATGATACAACAAATTTTAACCATACTGGCTTTAATCTTCGCTATTTATCTTTTAATGGATGCTTTCGGTTTGAAACCTAACAAATCTAATCATTCAACTAAGGCATGTGGAATGGATAATAAAAGTTGCGGGTGTGGCTAAAATTTTATTTTGACACAGATTTCTCAGATTTTCACCGATGAACTTGCTTTAATGAATTTTACTGCATAATTCAATGCAACATCTATATATTTAAAAATCAACACTTCTAAAATTAATTTCTCAGATATTGTCGCTTAGCTACAATCAAATCCGAGTAATAAGAAAACAGGTTGAAGTTAGCACTTCAATCAATAAATGAAATCTGATAAATTCGTGAAATCTGTGTCTGTTTTTTTAACTTCTCAAGTTATTACAAACCATTATTAATGGCATAAACAATTAACTCCGAAGCCGAGTTAACGCCTAACTTTTTCATTATATTTTTACGGTGCGTATAAACGGTATGCGGACTTAAAAACAATTGATCAGCCACTTTTCCCGCACTTAAACCTTGAGCCGTTAATTGAACAATCTCTAGTTCTCTAGCCGTTAAATTAGTTGGCGCGCAAGTTTGTTCGTCGGGCGTTACATGTTTATCTAAAATAACATCAATTACTTTATTACATAAAAACTTCTCTCCTTTTGAAGTCGCTATAACAGCACTAATAATCTCTTCTTCGTCGCATTCTTTCGTTAAAAAGCTTAAGCTTCCTTCTTGTAAAACTCTAAATATCGATTCTTTTTTATCATCTGAGGAGATAATTAAGAAATTCGTTTGTGGTGAGATTTTTTTAACTGCAGAAATATCTTCCATTTTGAAGTGCGAAGGCTTGTCGTGATCAAAAATGACCACATCAGGTTTGTATTGTGCAACCGCTTCCATCAGCTCATCGCTTTTGGTTACATCATCCACCACATTAATTCTTGGCTGACTTTCAAATAAATGCCTTAAACCTAAACGTATTAGATACTGAGAATCTGCTATAACTACATTTATTGGTTTTGCTTTCACTTATTTGGAATTATTCTAAATAACAAAAATAGACTCTTAATGTGAAATAACAAAAATAAGACGTAAGTGTTTACCGATATTTTACTTTAACTTTCTTAAAATAGCGAGCAACAGTAATAAATAGAGAAACTTGAAGACTTCTATTCTTTTACTTAACTTGCCAACTCTTAAATTATAACTCGAAAATGGATAACAATTTATCTTTCCACAAAGCCATTTCCAAATCAAACAAACCTTTAACAAATGATTCCAGTTGGGACAAAGTTATTGAAATGCATAAGCTAAAAGACTATAAAGCTACTTTGCTAGGTATTTTAGATTATGTTGATTTAGGTTTAGTGAGTAAAACCGGCAATGCTGAACGAAATGAGTTTATCATCCCTCACGGTTCGGCTGAATTGCATTTAAAGATATCAGATACCGACTTTACGGTAAATGCTCCTTTCTTAAATATTAGTAATAGCAAGAAAATTCCTATAATGAGAAAGGTAGCTGAATTAAATTTCTCGCCTTTAAACTTAGCTGCTATTAAGTTAAATAACGATGAATTATCCTTTCAATATAGTTGTCCGTTAGAACTCTGTGAGCCGTATAAAATTTACGAAGTGCTTAGAGAAATATGCATTTATGCTGATTCTTACGATGATGAATTTATATCAAAGTTTGATGCTAAATGGATTCACGAGCCTAAAATCACTCCTTATAATGCAGAGCAAAAACAAGCTGCATGGGATAATATGCAGCTCTATATTGAAGAAGCTAAAAGTGGAATTAACTATTTTGAAAGTAAACGTTCCTTCAATTTTGCTTGGGATATTTTAGCGATAACTTTAATGAAGATGGAATATTTTATGCAACCAGAAGGCATGCTTAGAATTGAAATTGAGAAAATGGTGAGTTATTTAATCAGTAGTAGAGATGCTCTAAATGACAAGATTAACAGAGGTAAAAACTTTTTGGATAAACTAAGCAATTACGATCGCGATGAATTTGATAAAGATCTTTATTCAACCGAAACCTTTATTCCTTATAAAATTCGCAGCAATGAACAATCTGTAAAAACCGGTTCAGAAAATTCTTTTGTTCAAGCTAAAAAAGAAAGAGAACAGAGCAGTCATTTAGCAGCCACTATGACACTAAGCTATCAGTTTTTGTATTTAATCTATCACAATAATATTCCGACTGATATATTAGAAAACATAGAAAACGGAA
This sequence comes from Chitinophagales bacterium, assembly GCA_041393015.1. Lineage (GTDB taxonomy): Bacteria > Bacteroidota > Bacteroidia > Chitinophagales > JADIYW01 > JAGQYH01. Next base: position 330,069 of record JAWKKV010000001.1, read on the forward strand.
TGAAAAATGCCAGTGGCAAACCTTGGCATGAATCCTCTAATATATTGTACAACACAATGGATGCAATAATGAAGGGTAAAAAAGTAGCTTCTGAAAAGAAAGGGTTCTTCAAAAAACTATTCGGCAACTAGTCGTTCAATTAAAATTGATTTTAACAAATGAGTCACGAAACACTTAGAGACGCAGTTTTCAAAATAAACACAGGTTCCGGGAGTGGAACAGGATTTTATCTTAAAGAACACGATGTGATCGTTACCAACTTTCATGTTATTGAAGGAAATAAATTGGTAGCGATTGAAGATCAACAAAAGGACCGTTATTTAGCCCATGTTGTTTTTGGAAATCCTCAAACAGATATTGCTTTTTTAAGAGCCGACAAACCTACTTTTGAAAGTTCGGTTGCCTTTGACCATATAAAAGAAGTAAAAAACAGAGATGAAGTTTGGGTTATTGGCTATCCATTTGGTATGCCATTTACAGAAACAAAAGGCGTCGTTTCCAACAGCAAACAATTAATGGATGGTAGACATTTTATTCAAATTGATGCTGCTGTAAATCCAGGAAATAGTGGCGGCCCTGTGGTAGATGATCAAGGTCAATTATTGGGCGTTACCACCGCTAAGTTTACCAATGCCGATAACATGGGTTTTGCCATTCCTACCGATGTGGTGCAAGAAGAATTGGATTCGTTAAAATCAAATGAAGGTTTTAAATACTCTATTAAATGTAATTCTTGTAAAAATCTGGTATTCGAAAAAACCGACTATTGCCCAACTTGTGGTGCACAGATTGATGAGAATTTGTTTGATGAAAAGGGCTTGGATGAATTTGGTTTGTTTGTAGAAGATGCTTTGAAAAAACTAGATATGGATCCTGTTTTAGCAAGAACAGGTTTTGACTTTTGGGAGTTTCATCAAGGCAGCTCACAGGTTAGAATATTTGTCTTCAATAAAAATTACTTGTATGCTACATCGCCATTAAATGAATTGCCGAACCAAAAGTTAGAAGAGCTCTATAGTTACCTCCTTAGCGATCCTATTGAACATTATAAGTTAGGGGTTTACAACAATCAAATTTTCCTTTCTTATAGAATCCATATCTCAGATATCTATACTGATAAAAAATCAGAGATTCAAAAACTGCTTACCAATTTACCTTTAAAAGCAGACGAGATGGACGATTTCTTTGTCAATGAATTTGATGCAAAAATGACCAACTTTAGTAAAGGAGTATAGATTAGAAATTAAAATTGATAACATAAAAAAAGCCATTCCGACTACTCGAAATGGCTATAATTTATAATTTGAAATAAATTTTCTAGTGAATATTAATCTTACCGGTTTTTACTACTTCACCATTCATTTTTAATTGATAAAGATAAATACCGCTTTTCTTGAAATACTCTTTATTTACTCTGAATTGATAATCTTGAATACTTTCCAATTGATAAACTTCTTCGCCAACTAAGTTGTAGAAATAAAGACTTACTTCACTATCTAATAAATTCAATGACTTGTCTAAAGTAATGTTGGCTTCGTATACCACAGGATTTGGATAAATACTTATAGCAGACTCCGCAAACACGCTGCCTCCGCCAGTAGCGAACACAGAAGTTTGCATCGCAAAGAGCAATGTAAACATGAATAATATGGGCATGTATGTTTTTCTCATGATTAGTAAATATAGCAACAAAATGATTAATAGTCTATAATTTATATTTTTTTTCACAATAAATTAGAAATCATAAACGTTCCCTGCACTTTCAATTTTAAAACCACTTACTTACAACTTGTTTGTTATTTTTCGTTCATTGAGTTTTATCATTTCCTATATTCGCCTTAAAAGGTAGAGTTATATGCTCCTAAATTTGATGACTTGCCTTTTTTTAAACTAATTCTAATATTCAATGAAAGCAGTAATTCTAGCAGGCGGTAAAGGCACACGTTTAGGACATCTAACATCAGAGATTCCTAAACCCATGGTTCCAATAGTTGGAAAACCAATTGTGGAAAGGCAAGTAGAATTGTTGCAATCATACGGCATTACAGAAATTATACTCATTACCAATCATCTCTCAAATATTTTAGAAGAGTTTTTAGGAGATGGCAGTCGATGGAAGGTTGACATTTCCTACTTCGTAGAACCCTTTCCTCTCGGCACAGTGGGAGGTATTAAAGCCATCGAAGATCAACTAACAGAAGACTTTTTAGTTGTGTATGGCGATGTGATGTTGGACATGGATTTTGATAGATTGATTGATTTTCATTATTCCAAAAAAAGTGATGCCACTTTAGTCATTCATCCTAATGATCATCCATATGACAGCGATTTGGTGGAGATCGATCAAAATGATAGAGTCACCGCTTTTCATTCCAAGCCACATCCTGAAAATTTCTTTTACACTAATTTGGTCAATGCTGGTGTTTGTGTTTTTTCTCCTGCAATTTTCAATCATTTAGAAGCCAATAAGAAAGCTGATTTCGGAAAAGATATTTTTCCTGCCATCTATAATAAAGTGAATATGTTTGGCTACAATACACCGGAATATATCAAAGACATGGGCACTTTGGATAGATTAGAAAAAGTATCCAAAGATTTAGAAAGTGGCAAGATCAACCGATTCAATCTTAAAAATAAAAGAAGCGCTATCTTTTTAGATAGAGACGGTGTCATCAATGAAAAGAATGGCTATGTCTCTACGCCCGAAAAGCTTAAATTGTTTGATTTTGTACCCGATGCTATCAAAAAAATTAATCAATCTGAATTTTTATCAATAGTAACAACTAACCAACCCATTATTGCGCGTGGCGTAACTACTGAAAGTGAATTGCGAACCATCTTCAATAAAATGGAAACTATATTAGGAAATGAACGGGCAAAATTAGATGGCATATATTATTGTCCTCATCACCCCGATAGCGGTTTTGAAGGCGAAGTAAAATCACTAAAAATAGATTGTGCCTGCCGCAAACCAAAACCAGGTATGCTTTTAATTGCTGCCAAAGATTTTAATATCGATCTAGATTCTTCTTATATGATTGGTGACTCTTGGAGAGATGTTGAAGCAGGAAAAGCAGCAGGCGTTTCCACTATTGGCGTTATGACAGGCGAAGGCAACAAAGATGGCAATAGTCGCCCGGATTACTTATTTCAAAATTTAAAAGAAGCCGTCAATTTTATCATTGATGAACCTTACAAAGCAACATTTGAAAAGGTTGAGAAGCAAATTCAGAAATTCAGAAAGAAGCGCACACCATTTGTCGTTGCCATTGGTGGAAACAGCAGAAGTGGCAAAAGCACATTAGCCCAATATTTAAATCGGCAATTGGCTAAAAAAGGATTAGATAGTATCACTATTTCTTTGGATGATTGGATAAAGCCGAAACTAGAAAGAAAAGAGGAAGATGATGTTTTTGGACGGTATCGACACAAAGAACTTAATTATGATCTTGAAATACTATTCGATGGTGCCAGTATAGAAATTCAACAACCTTATCAGCATCATGACAATCAAAAAGTAGAACCGGTAGAATATTCTCTTCTAAACGAAAAAATTATCATTATTGAAGGAGTTGTTGCGTTAGGCTTGCCGATTTTACTAAAAAAATCCAATTTGAAAATATATGTTGATGCTTCTGAAGAGCAACATAAACAAAGGCTTTTCAATTATTATCGCTGGAAAGATTATAAAGAGGCTATTATTTCTGATATTTACGCTAAGAGAAAAATCGACGAATTCGACAAAATAGAATTAACAAAAAAGGAAGCTGATATTATCGCACCTACATTGACACTATGATTATAACAAGAACCCCATTTAGAATAAGTTTTGTTGGCGGAGGCTCTGATTTATCAGCCTTTTATCACGAGCATCAAGGTGCAGTTTTAAGTACAACCATCAATAAATACATGTACATCTCTTCTCACGATTTTTTCAACCCTGAAACGATTAGGGTGAAATATTCAAAAACAGAAGAAGTACAAAATGTAGAAGACTTAAATCATCCCATCTTTAAAGAAGTACTAAAATCATTAAACATAAAAGGTGTTGAAGTAAGTTCTATCGCTGATGTTCCTAGCGGCACAGGAATGGGATCATCTTCTGCATTTACGGTTGGTTTGTTACATAATTTATATACGTTAAAGAGACAGTTCGTTACTAAAGAACAATTGGCTTTAGAAGCTTGTCAAACGGAAATTGAAAAATTAGGCGAACCTATTGGCAAGCAAGATCAATATGCTGCGGCCTATGGCGGTTTTAATATTATTAGATTTAATGGCGATGAAACCGTTGATGTAGAACCGGTTTTTTTACCTAAAGATCTGCACGTTGAATTGCAATCGAACCTATTAATGTTTTATACGGGCTCGCAAAGAAGTGCCTCCAAAATTTTAGCCACTCAAACCGCAAACACCAAAAAAGCTGATAAACGAGCTATCCTACAAGAAATGGTGAGTTTGGTCAATCCATTAAGAGATGAATTGTATAAAGGCAATTTAGATGAAATGGGAAAGTTGTTACATCAAAATTGGTTACTAAAAAAACAGTTAGCCAACAAAATCAGCAACCCAATAATTGACGAAGCTTACGACTTAGCTATGAAGAATGGCGCTTTAGGTGGAAAGCTTTTGGGTGCCGGCGGTGGAGGATTTTTATTATTTTATTGCCCAAAAGAGAAACAAAAAGGGTTGATAAATGCGTTAAATAAGTTAAGAGAATTTGAATTCAAATTTGAAAGAGAAGGATCAAAAATTATATACATTGGATACTAAAGATAATATAGCCGACTATTTTAAGCGGCACCAAGCAGCTACTGAATCAATTGATGTAGCAAGTGTTGATAGAGTGGCAAAAGCCATGTTGGAATGTTACGAAAACAACGGCACCATTTATATTATTGGCAATGGCGGCAGTGCTTCTACTGCTTCTCATATTTGCGGTGATTTTATAAAAGGCGTGTCGTATGGCTTACCTAATCGTTTTAAAATGGTTTGCTTTAGTGATAACATCACTAGTATGATGGCCATTGCCAACGATATTTCTTACAACGACATTTTTGTGGAACCTTTGAAGAATTTTGGCCAACCGCAAGATTTACTGATTGGCATTTCCGGTAGTGGTAACTCCACTAATGTGGTTAAAGCGTTTGAGTATGCTTTAGAAGAAGGCATAAAAACGGTAGCGCTTTGTGGGTATTCCGGTGGTAAAATAAAAGCCATGGCCGATGAAGTTATTCATGTTGACATCAACGATATGGAAATTGCAGAGGATTTACATTTAGCTATTTTCCATGCCATCAAGCAAGCCATTATCAATGAACTGAAAGGTAATTTGAATGGCACGATGGGTGGGCAGTATGATGCAAGAGTGAAGTAGCCAACTCAAAGTCAAGATTCAAGACTCAAGCTCAAGATTCAAGTAAAAAATTTGCCAATGCAAATTTTATCTTTGTGATCTTTGTGAAACCAAAGCCCTTGTTGGTGTTATCACCAACAAGTTAAACAAAAGTGGTAGTTGGTGACAACTCCAACGACGGCGAAAAATTATATTTGACGTAGACCTGTTAGGTTCGCGAACCTAACAGGTCTACGTCAGGATTAAAACAAAAACTAAATGAAATTTTTTATCACCGGAGGAGCCGGATTTATTGGAAGTAATTTAGCAGATGAAGTCATTGCTCGTGGACATGAAGTAACGGTTTACGATAGTTTAGTGACTGGACACGAATCGTTTATTCAACATCATTTTGGACATTCCAATTTTAACTTTATCAAAGGAGATGTGTTGGATGTTCCTTTATTGGAGGCATCGATGAAAGATCATGATGTGGTGGTTCACTTTCAAGCCAATGCTGATGTGAGAGGCGGCATCAACAATACTAGAATTGATTTAGAACAAAACACCATCGCTACTTACAATGTGTTAGATGCGATGAGAAAACACGATATTAAAAACATCTTGTTTTCCAGTTCTGCTACCGTTTATGGCGAACCTGAAGTTTTCCCTACGCCGGAAAATATAGCTACTATTCAGACGTCTTTGTATGGCGCTTCAAAATATGCTGCAGAAGGAATGATTCAAGCGTATTGCGAATATTACGGCATGCAGTCTTGGATCTTTAGGTTTGTTTCTTTCATCGGCAAACGCTATACGCATGGCGTTATTTTTGACTTCATTAAAAAGCTCCACAACGATCCAACGACGTTGCACATACTAGGAGATGGTAAACAAAGAAAGTCGTATTTAAATGTTTCTGATGGTGTGAATGCTATGTTGACGGCTTTTGAAAAGGGAAATGAGAAAACCAACATTTTTAATTTAGGTCATACAGAATATATGAATGTGGTGGACTTAGCCGATATACTTTGTGCTGAATTAGGATTGAAAAATGTGGCATATACTTTTGCCGGTGGCTCACGAGGTTGGAAAGGTGATTCGCCTTTCGTTCATTTAGATGTGAGCAAAATTAAAAGCTTAGGTTGGGAACCTAAAAAATCTATTCGAGAAGGTGTTATTGATACTATCCAATACTTAAAAGAGAATGAGTATTTGTTTGAGTATAGGGATTAGAAAAAGTGACTAAAGTGTTTAATGCCTGCCTGACGAAGGTAGGTTACGAGTGCCTAGAGTTAACATGTAGCCTAAGGCTTCAAAATATAAACACTCGGCTGGAGCCGAGCTTTAGAAAGTATCCTTTACATCGTTAACAAATAAAAAGTCTTGAATCTTATGTCTAGCTTCTTATATCTAAATCCTAATTCTTCAACTCCACTGACTTATCACTTTCTTTATTGCTTCCAAAAATGATACGTTTAACGTAATTGTACATCAATCCGCAGCCATAGGAAATTAGCATTACATAAGCTGCAATAGCACTTGCGAAACCAACTTTTATGCTTTTATTCAAAAAGGTAGCATCTAGAAAAAGCAATAGTAAATGAAAAGCCACTCCAAAAGTAAAAAGATATAAAAATGTATTGTTTAAGAGTGCTAATACAAATCCAACTACTAAAGCCAACACAAAAATACTTGGAATTAAATGCACAAATTTTAAAGCTGATTTATGTCGTTTGTACAAATCAATTCTGCCTTTGCCATGCATAAACAACTGCTTGCGAAATTTGGATAAACTCACTCTTCGTTTGTGATACACGAAAGCTTTATCGATCAAATGTGCTGTATAGCCTTTTTCCCAGAGTCGCATGCTTAAATCAATATCCTCTCCTACTTCCATTTCACTAAAACCGTTTAAATCGTCAAAAACGGTTTTCTTCATGCCCATATTAAAACCACGCAATTGATATTGCCCGATGTGTTTTTTCTTCCCTCTGATGCCGCCGGTAGTGAGGCGAGAAGTCATGGCATAATTAATGGCTTTTTGCGTAACGGTAAATGATGGATGCGCCGCATCCGGCCCTCCATAAGCATCTATTTCTCCTCCTTTACTTTGGATGAAATCGTAGATCTGTTGAAGAAATTGTGATGGTAAAATACAATCTGAATCTACAAATACGATATACTTCCCATTAGCTTTATTGACTCCATAATTTCTAGAAGGACTGGCTTTTAGTTTCTTCTCGTGGAAATATTGGATGTTGAGGTATTTATCATCAGAGCCTCTTTCAGGTGACTCTGATGGTGAAGTAAGTTCATCAACGTCCTCTTCGAGAGACATTGATGGAGATTTGTATTTATTGATCACCGGATGTAAAACATCTGTTGGACTGCCATCTACAAAAATGATCTCAAAATCTCTATAAACTTGTTGCTCAACACTTTTGAGTAACTCTTCAACCTCATCCGGTCTATTAAATGTTGGGACTACAATGGAGAAATAGATCATTTGGTTGTTCGATGGTTCGGTTGCTAAAGATCGTGACTTTTTAACCACTAAGCGCACTAAGTTTTTCACAAAGGGCTCAAAATTAGAAATTCCAAATCACAATATTCAAATCACAAACAATAATTCAATGATTATAAAATTGAGGTTTTAGGAATTGGAATTCGCTTTTTGAGATTTGTTTTTTGTTTAATTGTTAGATCAAACTAGCTACTTTATCGCCCACTTCTATTGTTCCGTATTTTCCATTATTGATATCCTCCGTAACAAATCCCAATTCCAATGCTTTTTCTACTGCATTTTCAATGGCTTTTGCTTCTTCTATCCACCCAAAAGAATATTCCAACAACATAGCGGCAGATAAAATAGTAGCCATTGGATTGGCAATATTTTTTCCTTTGGCTTGCGGATAAGAACCGTGAATAGGTTCGTACATAGCTGATTTTTCTCCTAAAGAAGCGGAAGGTAAAATCCCTAAAGAACCAGTAATTACAGATGCTTCATCAGAAATAATGTCGCCAAATAAATTTTCGGTAAGAATCACATCATACCTTCTTGGATCTTGAATTACATGCATAGCTGCACTATCAATAAAGTTGCAATCCAACTCAATTTCCGGAAAACCCTTAGCATATTCAGTCACTACTTCTCTCCATAATCTAGACGTCGCTAAAACGTTGGCTTTATCTAGTAATGTCACTTTTTTCCTTCTGTTACCGGCAAACTCAAAAGCTCTTTTTGTTATTCTTAAAATTTCTTCTTTAGTATAAACACAAGTATCATAAGCTATTTCTCCATCTTCAGATCTACCTCTTGGTTTACCAAAATAGATGCCGCTGATTAATTCTCTAATCACCACAAAATCAACTCCATCAACAATTTCCGGTTTTAATGGAGATGAATTAACCAGTGCCTTGAAGCACTTTACCGGTCGAATATTGGCATACAGCCCAAGCGATTCTCTCATTTTTAATAACCCTTGTTCCGGTCTAATTTTAGCAGAAGGATTGTTATCGTATTTAGGATCCCCAATGGCTCCAAAAAGAATAGCATCTGAGGATAGACAAATTTCATGCGTTTCTTTAGGATATGGATCATTGACGGCATCAATTGCCGCAGCTCCAACTAAAGCATGTTTATATTCAAATGTGTGATTGTACTTTTTACCTACTGCATTCAATACTTTAACTGCTTGATCAACAATTTCCGGTCCAATGCCATCTCCAGGCAATACTGCAATTACTTTATGCATCTCTCTTTTTTTGGCAAGAAAGTTACAAAGTTAGTGACGTTTATTGAGGTTAGATTAAACACATATCATTTTCATAAAAAAGGGGCTACCGCCAATTAATGGTTGTAGCCCCAAAAAACCCCTATACATTGAGCATGATATAATTCATGCATTGTTTCTAATAAGAAAGCAACTCCAAACTAATGATGTTGCTTTCATACAATATTCAATTCTTAATTTTCCTCAATTCTAACTTTAGTTAACAAAACAAAAATGGCAGGTATCATAATGGAATTAATTGAATTGAATGGTTGCTCTTATTGTATGTATTGGTTTCGCTTTACATTGTTAAAAGCTAGCCCAAAAGCAACTAATGATATTAACGGATATCTATTAGTTCGTGCAATAAGATTGAAATTGACCTTTTAATTGATATAATATTTCTTTTTACTTTTTTGATAAACAGTGCAATAAATTGCTTGTTTTTAACAAGAAAAAAATTCTGGACATGATCTGGTATATAATCCATCTGTTTTAGTTTTAAACTTGATAATTAATAGGTAATATTTTGATGGCTCAATAGCCTACTTAAATGAAAATTTTCATGGAGATTCTTCTCTAAAAACAAACGAAATAGTGCATTACGTATCCCCAAAACAAAAACGAATACCGCTTTCATACGACTAATTTTAATAATTAAAATGCTTGGGGAGGATATGCTTCAGGGTAATAATAAAAGGCGTAAATACTTGATAAGTCCTTCTTCTTATTGATTATTTAAATGTATAATATGTAGATCAAAATGTCAACTTTTTTAAAAAAAAAAGAGAGTGTTTGCAAGTGACCATCTCACATCCCCAAACACTCTCGTAAAAACCCCTCTTATTGATTTTATCTTCAAAACTAGTAAGAGAAAACTGGCCATCCATTATATAATGGATAGCTCAGTGTACCCTCTTTTCGTAGCTCTTTTTTCTTCTTAATTGGTTGTTTTAAAAAGAGACTGCCCAATTCCTTTGCCGCTTAAGCTCTGTTCATGAGCAGTCCCCAAAAAACCCCTACTCTTCAAATTAATTCTTTATGAGTGTTTAAAAAGTGGTCGCTCCATTCTTCATTTCTTCCAAATGAAGCTACCCCATAAAAACCCCTATTCTTTATAAAATTTTATTCAATTTTTGATTTTTCATTTTTTCTGTCCGCAGATAGAGTTGAAGACTGTATTTGATTTATATATTTAGCCTCACTATCTGTATAGATATTATCATTATCAATGTACTCTATTATTAATGTTGGTGCTTTATTGTTGTTCCCATCAAAAGATTCTGCCGTTCTTTGTCCTGATCCCTCTATTAAAAGAACAATTGAATTGTTGGCCTCCCATAGTTCTTTATTGACAACCTCTTGAATTACTTTGGCAATATTGGGTGAGGTTTGCTCATTATCAATGCTTGACCAAGGAGACATACTACTCCAGTTAACACTTGCCCGTGTTTGTATTCTATTCGAAATATTATTAGGTGTTTCGCTAAAAGGCAAAGCATTGTCTATAGCTTCAGCGGAAATAATTAAACTGGTCCAAATACTATTGGATTCATTAGGTTTAAAAATCAATTGAGCTGATAAAATTTGAGCTCCTTTTGGAACATTGATTTCATTAAATCTAAGACCAATAATTTGATTTTTACCATTGTCTGAACTTAGCTCTAAGTCTGAACTAGAAAGATTAACCTTTCCTGTGTTTAGCCTTTCCTCAGCATCATCTGAAGAGGAATTAACCATAGCAACAATTGTCTTTGACTTCCTATTGTTTGTTTGTTCCTGACCATTAGAATTGTTTAAATTACTCAGTACAAAAAAACAAACCAAAAATGTATAAATATATCCCATAATAACGCTTACTGTCTAAATTAACTTGGGGTAGTTATGCGTTTGGGGTATTATTTCAATTCATTAAAATTTAAGCAATAAGAATATCAAACTCTTATTCCGCTTCTATACAATTTTGTTTTTATGGTTTCGTAATTTTTAAGATAACCTGCTGGCTATCAAATCATTAATAGGGTAATAATGATACTTTAAATATACTTCCAATTCATTTAAAGCGCAACTCTTTTCTTTATTTTTTTCTCATTTTTATTACTTTTTTTTGAAGTTCTATTTTTAATGGCAGGAGTGATTATCTATTGAATATTTAGTATAAAAGTGGTCGCTCCATTTTTCATTTCTTCCAAATGAAGCAACCCCATAAAAACCCCTTTTCATTTATATTTTTTAGCCTTTTCTATCTTCTAATCTCCATTGAAATGAGTACAATTGTATGCTAATATCGAATTCCATTTTCTTGTGGATTTGTACTACTTTGATTTATCTTATCATCATTCGTAAGTATTAAAACATTTGTAAAAGCGTTTTGATTTTCACTATAGTTTACAATTAACATTGGTGGGAGATTTGGATTTCCATCGTAGGCAATAGCAGTGCTTTCCCCTGATCCTTCTAACAATAATGCAATAGCATTCATTTCTTCCCATCCTGGCCTATTTACTATTTCTTGAATAACTGGTGCAATATTAGGTGAAGTAAAAGATCCATTAATATTTACCCAAACGGAATTATCATCTAATTTGATTGACACCTCTGTTTTTACTCTAGCAGAAATATTATTATTTACTGCTTTAAAAGCTGGGGCATGGTCAGCATTTTCGGCACTTACTGTTAGTTCATTCCAGCCATCTTTTAATTCATCAACATTATAGATTAAACGTGCGGACGATATTATTGCTCCTTGTGGAATATTAAGGTTTGTAAACCTTATACCGATTACTTGTTTGTCTTTTTCTGTTGAGTTTAATTTCAAATCAGTACTACTTACAGTTGTTTTTCCTGTTGTTAAATTTTCTTCGGCATCATCTTCAGAAGCATTAACAAATGAAAGTATTGCTTTTGAAGGTTGCCTGTTTGCCTGAGCAGAAGCCTTTGTTAGAGTTGTACAACAAATTAAAACTACTGCAGCCATTGTAAAAAAGTTGGTTTTCATTTTTTAGGTTTTTATGGTTAAAATAGGATTGTCACTTTTACTTCATTGTAATAGTGATTGCCAATTGTAGCTAATTGAAATCTGTTTAAAAAGTGGCCACTTCATTTCTCATTTCTTCAAAATGAAGCAGCCCCAAAAAACCCCTTTCTTTTGCTACGCTTAGCGTTTATTTTTTTAGTCTTGTACTATAAATCTTTCTGTTTGAATATTTTTTCCATCGCTTATTTCTATAAAATATACGCCTCTATACATCTGAATTCTTGATAAATCAACCATTCGTTGATCGGTATAAGTATCTTGCATCATCACTTGTCCATCAATTGTTAATACTCTTATTGTAAATTCATCGTAATTGATTCCTGACATGTAAATTCTACCTGTTGTATTGGTAATGCTTGGCGTCAATTGTAGTCGCTCACCTGTTTGCTCTGATGCCTTAATCATGATTGACCTTACTACAGAATACTCGTAACTGCCATCAAAATCAACTTGCTTTAATCGGTAGTAATAAATTGTACCGGCTTTTAGGTTCGCATCTTCATAATTGTAACTGTTGCTACTATTTGACGTTCCATTTCCTTCTACCATTCCTATTTGCTCCCATAAAATAGCATCTACACTTCTTTCAATGGCGAAGAAATCGTTGTTTAACTCGCTAGATGTCATCCACTTTAACATGGCACCACTTAAATGTGGATTAATAGCAAAATTCACTAGCTCAACAGGCAATAAACTTGGATCAAATTCTCTAAAGTCAACATCTCCACCTGTTAACACATCTCCATCTGCATCGGGCAATAATCTTGGATCGTTGATGGTGCCATTTACATCTACTCTATTGGTTGTATTCTCATCTACTGCGTCATCTAATCCATCTCCATCATCATCTACTCCTAACAAAGTAAGTCCGGCTTCTTGCATATCACTTATGCCATCATTATCACTATCTAAATCTAAATAATCTAAGTTATCTGTGCCGTCTGTATTTACTGGAATACATCCTTGACTTCCACCGGCTCTTCTTGCGCCATTTAACTCTAAATCGTAAGCATCATCTAAACCGTCGCCATCGGAATCTACTCCTAATGGAGGATTGTAGCCTATTGTACTATGCGCTTCAATGTTATCTGAAATACCATCGCCGTCCGTATCTAAATCTAAGAAATCTGGAACACCATCACGGTCAAAATCCATTCCCACACAGATTCCACCTTCTGATAACACACAGAAGTCTTCGTCTCTATAGTTGACAATACCATCTTTGTCATCATCACCACTTGGATCACCATTTTGACAGCTAAAAATGACATCATCAAATTCAAATCGCTCAATTTTTGATTTACCAAAGTTGCCACCACCTGAGAATAATGTAGCGCCATTTAATCTAACCACATAGCTCCCAACACCCATTCCATCTCCAAACAAATCTTTCATCTTAAAAGTATATTCACCCGAGAAAAGGATGCTTACAGTATGGATAAATTGATGATTACTCTTGTCATACTTTCCTGCACTAACTACTTTTCTATCCGGCCCAATAATTTCCCATGATAGTTCAAATGGGAAGTTATCTGTATTCACCTCAATCGTTAAGTCGCTGTACACAACATCCGGAGAACCACATACTTCCAATACATCAATCATTCCATCATTGTCGTCATCAATATCAATTGTTTGCCCTTTTCTATCCCCATCCGGATCAATAATTACATCAATAACCGCTTCTGCAGTATCGGCATCCCCATTGGCATCTACTATTTGATAATAAAAAGTATCTAATCCTGAAAATCCGCTAGCAGCCATATATGTAAAGCTCCCGTCGTTATTTAAAAGCAACATTCCGTTAGAAACATTCTTTGTAATACTGCAAGTTTGAAGAGATTCATCACCTACATAATCAACGCCATTTCCATTGTCATAAATTACAATGTTTCCAGTTAAGGTAGAATCACAATCAATAGTGAACATATCATTTTTTGCTACTGGTAACTGATTAGGAGTGCCTTCACATGCACTAAAACCTGAAATACTGATTGCTTGAGCATCGCTTGAGCCATCTTTATCTGCCTCACCATTTTTATATGTAATTGTAATAGAATTTACAATACCCATTGTTTCAATGGTAATTTGCCCATCAACATCAGAATAAGCTAATCTTCCATCGGTTGTTGGTTGGTATCTAGCCACTACATTTAAACTAGTAGATTGGTTACCCGTTACTAATAACTTGTTTCCAATTTGAATAGCTTCAATTGGCACTGCTGTACCATTTAAATTAGCCGTGATGGTTACATCATTGTGATAGGTTTGACCTAAATTGCCTGTTGATTTAAAATCAATTCCACCTATTGTAAGATCTGATAATTTTACTTCTTTATCAAAAGTATAAGTAAGAGAAACATTGTCATCATAATCTGATGTAGATTTTGAGAAAGTTAAAACGTCACATCCAAAGTTGGTGTAACTCGCACCGCAAGCTGAGTTTGCAAAATCAGCATCACAAGTAGCTAGGTAAAAATTATCACTGCCACAGTTAGACTCATCTACTGCACTTCCTGTAGGATTGTTTAAAGTAACATCAACATTTAATGTTCCTCCATTATTCCCTGTAACTGCATAATTTCTTGTTACTGTAGCTTCTCCATTGGTTAAATCCCAAGTTTCTCCGTTGCCTAATCCATCGCTCCAAGCAAAATTATACAGATTGATGCAATCATTGGCGTATGCACAACCAGTAGCGGCTGATAAAATTGCTTCATCTAAGTATTGCTTACCAAATGGCGTTAAATGAATAATTGGATTAAACCAATTTGCTGTTGGAGCGGGTAATGAACCTCCATTTACTTGATTAGAATATAAGCCTTCCATAAAATAACCTAAGTATGTACGTGGTCCGTGTGAAGTTACACCTGGCATAGCATCTGATGATTCGTAATGGTGAAAAATTGATTTAGCACCATAAGACATCATGCCTGGATTTTGCCATAAATAAGCTGTTGCGTTGCCATAATCCTGTACTTCAGAAAATATCTCATCATAAGTAGGGTTGATGTTGTCATAATTATAAATAGTTTCAAAATTAGCATCATCATTATAGGCATAATCTTGATAAGCAATTCCTGCAGTATAAGTAGCCATTCCTAATACTGGCGCTAATCCTCTGTTCATGTTTAATATACCACCGTCAAAATTGATTAAATCTGTCTCTAGATCTGATGCAATCTGCCAGTTTGTAGAAGGAGGAATGACGATTAATCCATAATCGTTTAAGTTAATTGATAGTGCTGAACTGATATTATTTGGATTATATAATCCATATCCTGAAGCATCACTTTTTACATAGGCTAAAGTTACATTTGAAGCACCGTTCACTTCATCTAAATAAGCCGCCAATCCTAAATCAAATGGTTGACCATCTTGTTGTTTGTTTGATCCCATTAGATATAATACATCACATCCAATTTGATTATTTGAGCAAGCGGAAGGAGTATTGAAGCTAGCGGTATCGATGAATGAGCTGTTTAAAAAATTAGCCGTCATGATATTTCCAGTAGTGCCATCAGCTTCTACAACCGTTTGAAAAGTATAAGGAGATGATTCTCCTGAGATATCTATATATTCTGTTTTATTCCCAAAATTTAACTCAATAATGCTTGAACCAGTAGTGATCCAACTTAAGTTCACATCAACGGTTGCAATATCTTTTAAAGGTTGGTTAATACAATTGCTTACCGTTGTTGAATTAATAGTTACAGTGCTTGAATCTAAAACCGTTAAGCAAAATCCATCATAATAAGCAGAAATAGAACCTGTTCCTTTCCATCCTAATACTTCAACATATGCAGTATTGGCAGGAGCAACTCCAGACAGTGTATATAATTTATATCCATTTGAATCTAAATCTAAGTACTCTGCAGTGATTTCATTATAACTAGCATCGAAAAATTTAAGTCCGATGTTAGCAAAAGTAGCACTCCCAACTTTTCTTGCATATACTTCAAAAGTATATTCTAAGCCTGGAATTGCAGCAACACTTTGACCAAAACCACCTTGTATTGCTCCAGACAACATAGCTGCATGAACATCAAAATAAGAAGCTTTAGAAATAGTAGCATTTGAACTCGTCCACCATCCATCAAAATTAGATTCGAATTGAGGGTTAGTTAATAAACCATTCTCACAGGTAAACTCTGGAAAATTAACTCCAGTAAGGCAAAACCCATCAAAAGTTGCGGTTCCTGTACCCCAATGTTTCCAGCCAGCTACCTGAACATATGCAGTACCTGATGGTGCTGTTGCTGTAACAGAATAAGGTGCATAAAAAGCAGTTGTAATGTACTCATCATAAGAACTTAATTCTACCCAGTTCTCATCGTAAAATAAAATTTCAATAAATGCTGTTTCGCTTCCGTTTTTCTTAGCATAAGCATTTAAGGTATATGTAGCTCCTGGAAACGCATTAACACTATTGCCAAAACCACCGTCTCCTCCAGCTGCATTGTAAACCATAATAGCAGAATCTCCAAAATAACTATCGCTAGTAACTATGTTATTTCTCCAATCCCCCCAGTAAGTTAAACCGCTTTCAAAATCACTATCATAAACTAAGCTCTCTGTACAAGGGTTTACTCTTTCACAACCTCCAACAGCAATGCTCTTTGGGCTATGCAATGTACCTGGAAAATGCGTTGTATCATGCATGGCAAAAGTACCATTAAAATATGCATCATAAACTTCCCAACCTTGTAATTCATACACTCCATCTGGAATGTTAGTGGGTACAACATAAGTTATGCTTATTACTAAATCAACTGCATTTGTTGAAGAAGGATAATCCAAATTATCGTTACAAAAATCAATAACCATTGGATTGCTACCTGAATTTGTTCCTAAAGCATCATTATCAGCGTCTGCAAAATCAACAATTGAAACATCTAACAAATTACCTTGTTGAACAGAAACATCTGTAACATTTCCATTGTCTAATATATCATCAAAACGGATAGTATCAAAGTTTCCAATTGATACCTGATAATCAAGATTCTCTAATGTAAATTGTGTACTCGGACACATACTAGCTGGTGCATATATACGAGTAATTACCTTAAATCTTAAAGTGTCTCCTGGACAAACACTTGTGTCTTCTATATAGCTAATATCCATGTTAAAATAGATATCATTGATTGATTGGGCTTTTCCAGAGGATAATCTTTCTCCCACATCATCTGATGAGGCATTAGTTAAAGAACTTACTTTTTGAATCGACCTTTCTAAAGAACATGTAGATTGTGCAAACACATGGTGTATTTGCAATGACATCATTAAAATTAATGTAGTGGTAATTGAATAAAAGTTTCTCATAAAACGCTATAGTTGTATTGAATTAAACAATAGGGGTGTTTATGCGCATTATGAGGGGTAGAATGTTTCAGGGCACTAAATCATGATATTCAAATACATTAGGATATTTTATTCCTAAGACTTTGAATAAGCACTTTGCCTCTACTTGAATGTTTTTTCTCTTTTGTATCCTGGTTGAATACCTAAACTATCGATTGATAGATTGATGACGTAAATATATTTCCAATTAAAACAAACCGCAACTATCAATTGTAAAAAAAATCACAAAGCACTGATATTGTTGAACTTGTGTTTTATTATTCTCAATTTATTAACATTGAAAGCAACTTTTTAGGGTTTTATTAGTAATTCAAAATCCTTAAGAGATGTACTATTTGTTATAAAATCTTTGATTTCTAAAACTTATTCTCTTTTAATGAATAAGTCTAGTTCTATTAGCTGAACTGCATTGTTTGCTACTAGAATTGCATAATCAGTTTGATCTATACCTGAATGGTTCCCAACTACTACATAGCTGATAAAATCATCCGTAATATTATTAGGTGTGTCATTATTGTTAATTTTAGTTATACCCTTCTTAGACATATTTTCAATAACTAACTCTTGAGTACATAAATTATCTATTGATTTGTTTTGTCCTAAGTCTAAACTAATGTTATAAATCTGCTGATCATTAATTTCAATAAATGAATTTTCCTTTAGAATATTTTTAGGAACAACTTGCTCAGATGAAAAGGTTAGAAAGTATAACTAGATATAATAGATGAAGTAAAATAGATGATTAACATTTTCATACACCGAGTTTATTAAATAAAATCGGAGTAATATGTTTCGAAAAAATTGCCTTAAAATAATTAAGTTACAATTGACTTAAAAATAGACATTAACTATTGTAATGGCAAGTGGATATCTGATAATGATTTTGAATTTCCAATATCAATTAACTAAGTGCGATTTTAGAAGTTTATATTGATTGAATAAAGAAGGGCCATCATATAAAGATATACGACAGCCCCTTAAAAACCCTTTAGCGATAAATTTAATTTTTACTTTCTCTTTGAAAATGACATAGTTTCCCTATCTCATTTTATTCCATCAGTCGCTAACGGATTTAAAATTCTACTTATTATTTATACCTTTTTATGAAATTGTAATAGAGTGTTTAGGGTTTTTATTACTGCTTCTTTAAGGATGATTAAATGTATCATCTAAAAATGAAAAACACAAGCTTACAACCTAAACTATTTAACATTTAGGTATATCTCTTAGAGATTATAATACGTCTTCAGATTTATACTTAGAAATTTACTAGTTATAATTGCCTTTTTGCTAATTTCCTAAAACAACCAAAATCTAGTTATCCATTTTTTGGCAAAGTTCAATTAAAACCCCATTAGTAGTTTTAGGATGAAAGAAGATGACCAATTTGTTTAAGGCGCCCATCATTGGTTTCTCTGAAAGTGGTTTAAAACCTTCTTCTTTTAGTCTTTCAATTTCCGAATAAATGTCTTCCACCAAAATAGCCGTATGATGAATGCCTTCTCCTTTTTTCTCTAAAAATTTATGAATAGTACTTGATTCGGAAATTGGATAAAGCAGTTCTACTTTAGTATTGCCAAGCTTAAAAAAAGATACTTTTAAATGTTGAGACTCCACTACTTCTCTATGAAAGGGTTCTACTCCAAAAAATGTTTTGAAAAGCGATTCTGAAGCCTCTAAATCTTTTACAGCTATACCAATATGGTCAATATTCTTCACGTTAATAATTTTTTGTAAGATAAGTTTTTGTTGAGTTAAAGCTATAAGGATGCATAGAAAAATGGTAATTAATACCCAATTGACTCAGTAAGAAAAAATTATAATGAGTAACTTTCAAATTAATTAATAGCTAAACACTCCATGATCTATTTAGATTACAATGCTACTACGCCTATTGATTCTGAAGTTTTAGATGATATGTTGCCATTTCTAAAAGATAAATTTGGGAATGCATCCAGTATTACTCATCAAGCAGGTTGGTTAGCAAAAGATGGAGTAGAAACTGCCATTGAACAAATCTGTTCTCTCCTACATTGTGATTCCAAAGAAATTGTTTTTACCTCTGGCGCTACAGAGTCCATTAACATGGCCATCAAAGGTGTCTTTGAGATCTACAAAAGAAAAGGCAATCATATAATTACTTGTAAAACGGAGCATAAAGCTGTTTTAGATGTTTGTGCATCTATTGAAAAAAAAGGCGGACGAGTTAGTTATTTAAATGTCGATAAAAATGGATTAGTAGATTTAGAACAATTAAAAAAAGAGATTTCTGATCAAACGATATTGGTTTCCATAATGTATGTGAACAACGAAACTGGAGTCATTCAACCTATAGATGAGATAGCCAAGATTGTACATGAGCATAACTCTATATTTATGAGTGATGCCACCCAAGCCGTTGGAAAACTTCCTATCGATTTAGAAAATGATAGAATTGACTTGATGGCATTTAGTGCACATAAATTTTATGGTCCGAAAGGTGTAGGTGGTTTATATATAAGGCGTAAAAAGCCAAGAGTTATTTTATCTCCTTTAATAGAAGGAGGCGGTCATCAAAGAGGGTTGCGCTCAGGGACATTGAATGTGCCTGGCATTGTTGGATTAGGTGCTGCTTGTGAGCTTGCCAATAAGGAAATGCAAGCAAATGAAGAAAAAGTTAGAAGATTACGCAATCTTTTAGAGTCTAAATTTAGTTTCTTGCCGGATGTTATGTTTAATGGCAGCGGCACAAATCGATTATACAACGTTAGTAACATTTGTTTTAAAGGTGTTTCTTCTGAACAGATTATCAATGCTGTTAAATCAAAGGTTGCCCTGTCTACCGGATCTGCTTGTACCTCAGAAAACCAGCAACCTTCTCATGTTTTAACTGCTATGGGATTAAGCCCATCTGAATCTCATGCCTCATTGCGTTTTAGTTTAGGAAAATATACGACAGAATTAGAAATTGATGATACCGCTCATCTAATCATTGAAAAGGTGAAATCTGTTAGATCATCTTAATTTTATCTTGAAACAAAAAATCTTTATGCAGCGTTGAACTCTAAAGTTTATACCTTTGTTTAACAATTGAAAGTAAGAATAGGATATAATGATTTTTATAAGTGATAATGCGAAAAAGAGAGTAGAGAAAATCATTGAAAAAGATGGTTTAAGTGCTGATCATTTTGTGAGAGTATCCGTTACAAGTGGCGGATGTTCAGGTTTAAGCTACGATATGTCTTTCGATGATAATATTAAATCGGGTGATGAGGTTTTTGAAGACAAAGGCATGAAATTAGTGACTGATGCAAAAAGTATGCTTTACCTGATAGGTACAACATTAGATTTTTCTGATGGATTAGATGGCAAAGGATTCTACTTCAACAATCCAAATGCCAATAGAACTTGTAGCTGCGGCGAGAGTTTTAGTTTATAATAACTTATACAAGTTATTGAGCATTTTGAATTTCTAACGATATTTATATCTGTAACGAATTGATTTACAAAACCTTACAAACACTTACTGTATAATGCTTTACAATTTCATAGAGATTTTGTCTTGATATTTGACAAAAGATACTTCTAATATTGTACAAACATTTTTGAAATGAGGACTATCCTGTTTTCTCTATTATCACTGTGCTTCACTTTTTGTAAAGCGCAATTCGAATTTAATATTTCTCCGGAAACGACAACTGTCAGTTCAAAATACTTGTTTCAACTTAGTATTCTCAATTCTTCGGATACAATACCTGTAGGTACTCAATTTAAATTAATGCTTCCAGGAATTATGGAACCAGTTTTATGGCCGGTTTTCTCTAACATTTCCTCTAATGTTACAGGGAATGCACAACTAGCCATACAAAGTTTAAAACCTGCTTTAAATGAAAAGCCTCCAATTTGGCCGCATGACAATCATCCTAAAATTATTACTTATGAAGTAAAATTCAATCCTATTTTACCTGGTGACATTATTAATATGAAGATTGGTACAGGCAACAAAAAAGTAAGTGTAAGTTATACTGCAGGTTATGATCTTTTTAAACTAGCCATTGTAAAAAATGGTGTTTGGGAAGAAATAAACACCTTTGAATTTAAGATAAATGCTAGTAACCAAAATAAGATTGTAATAATTGCTCCAAGTGTGGTTAAAACCGGAGAAGAAGTTTTATTAAAAATGGTAGCCTTAGACGATCTTAACAATAGAGTTTTAAATTATACAGGTTTATATCAATTAAATATCTCTGATAATTCTGCTATTCATCCTCAAACCGTAGAATTTACCACTTCGGATAGTGGTTATCTTGAAATACCCATCACCTTTAATACTGACGGCTTTTTTAATTGTTCCGCTACTTTGTACAACGAACAAACTCCAACGTCAAAAAATTATTCCTCTAATTTCTCTTGGGTGCAAAACGAACCTTCGCATTATATCTATTGGGGAGATTTACATAGCCATTCACAAATGAGTAAGGATGCTGTAGGCTTCCTTCCTTTTGAGTATGCTAAATATACTTCTTGCTTAGATTTTTATGCCAATTCAGAACATATTGATGGCTTTGGTAATAATATTTTGGGTATTGACTCTTTGGAATGGGCGTATATAAAAAACAAGGTTACCAATTTTCATGAACCTTATAAATTCATTTCTATATTGGCGTACGAAGCCACTTATAAAGCCGAAGAAGGTGGAAATCATATTGCCTATTTTAATGTATTAGATGAGCATATTGATGATGTACCTAGAATTTCTTTAGAAGATTCACCCGAGATATGGGATTTTTGGGAACAGTTAGACGAGCTTCCAAATACTGTTGAAGCCTTAGCTTGGCCGCATTTCACTGGTAGGGATCAGTTTCTTGACACTAGCAATTTAGTTACATTAGTGGGTGAAGATTATTATTCACCTTATCGTGCTTTGTATGAGATGTATTCCAGTCATGGTCAAAGCGAGTATTATCAACCCAATCATCAATTAACTAGGAATCACAAAGCATTTTGGTTTGTTCAAGATGCGTTAGCTGAAGGGGAAAGAATTGGTTTTATTGCGGCTAGTGACAATCACAATGCCAAACCAGGACAAAATGGGAACGGTATTGGAGCCGTTATTTCCAATGAGTTATCGAGAGAAGCGTTATTTAATTCTTTTAAAAATAGACTCACATATGGTTCTACCGGAGATAGAGTTATTATTGATTTTAAAGGCAATGGACATCCAATGGGCAGTGAAATTGATCTTATCGAAGAAGCTGTTCCTAATTTTGACATTTTAATTCATGGAACTGATACTATTGAGTTCATTGAGTTGATGAAATGGGATTTTGTAAATAACAATTATGGTAATGATGTTCATCCTGACTTTGAAATCGCGGCAAGATGGACACCCAATAATAGCATGTTTGTGGATACAAGCTTTGTCGATTCAACTTTTACTAGAAACTCTGTTTACTATATTCGTGTTAAACAACACAACAGAACAGGAAATGTACCCTCTTGGGCTTGGTCAAGTCCTATTTGGGTAAATGGCGAAACAACATTATCGTCCGTTATTCAAAATTCGTTTATTGAAGGTATGAATATCTATCCTAGTTTAACCACTACAACAATTCCCATTGCAATAGTTATTACCTCTCTACAGACAACAAACGTACAGCTTAAAGTATATGATATTCTTGCTAGGGAAGTATATCAAGCAGAAGAAGAAATCAGTAAAGGCAATAATCTAATTAACCTAACTACTGAACCTTTTTCCAGTGGAAGATATTTTATTTCAATAGAAGATCAATCAGGTAAAAAACTTGCTGTTAAATCATTTATCGTGCAATAAAAAAGGCTTTAATGATTAGTATAATGGAAATTTCTCCATTTTCTCATTCACTTGCTTTCTAATGCCTTCAATAAGTTTTTCATCTTCTTCATTCATTAAGATCTGATCGATCCAATCTACGATTTGAAGCATATCTTCTTCAATTAAACCTCTAGTAGTTACAGCAGCCGTTCCAATTCTAATGCCCGAAGTAATAAACGGTGAACGATCATCAAATGGCACCATATTCTTGTTAACGGTAATATCTGCTTCTCCTAAAAGTCTTTCAGCTTTCTTACCAGAAATACCTTTATTTCTTAAATCAATTAGCATCAAATGGTTGTCTGTACCACCAGAAGTTAGGTGATATCCTCTATTGACAAACTCATCTGCCATTACTGTTGCATTCTTCATTACTTGTTTAGCATAATTGCCAAACTCATCAGTTAATGCCTCACCAAAAGCAACTGCTTTGGCTGCAATTACATGCTCTAAAGGTCCTCCTTGCATTCCCGGAAAAACCCCTGAATTTAAAATACTACTCATTAATCTAACCTCTCCTTTTGGCGTTGCTTTTCCCCAAGGATTTTCAAAATCTTTGCCCATCATAATAATTCCACCTCTTGGTCCACGAAGTGTTTTATGAGTGGTAGAAGTTACAATATGACAATGCGGCATTGGATCGTTCAACAAGCCCTTTGCAATTAAACCTGCAGGATGAGCAATGTCTGCTAAAAGAATAGCCCCCACTTGATCTGCAATAGCTCTAAATCTTTTATAGTCCCAATCTCTTGGATAAGCTGAAGCGCCACAAATAATCATTTTAGGTTGGTGTTCTTTAGCTAATGCTTCAACTTTATCCATATTGATTAAACCAGTGTCCTTTTCAACTCCATAGAAAAATGGATTGTACACTATTCCCGAATAATTAACAGGTGATCCATGAGATAAATGTCCTCCATGAGAAAGATCGAATCCAAGAATATTATCACCTGCTTCTAAACATGCTAAAAATACAGCAGCATTTGCTTGAGCTCCAGAGTGAGGTTGAACATTCGCATATTCTGCATTAAAAAGTTGCTTGAGTCTATCAATCGCTAATTGCTCGATTTGATCAACCACTTCACATCCACCATAATACCTTTTACCAGGGTAACCTTCTGCATACTTATTAGTTAAACAACTTCCCATGGCTTCCATTACTTGCTTACTTGTAAAGTTCTCTGAAGCAATTAATTCAATTCCAACTCTTTGTCTATACAACTCATCATTGATGTAACTAAAAACAGTAGTATCTCTTTTCATCTGTATTTTTTCTTTATAAGGCGAAGATAAAGCATTACCAAACATAATTTGTGATAATTACAACCTCTTTATAAACAAAAGCGACTTGCCGGTTAGACAAGTCGCTTTGCACTTTTAAACTTTATAAACATGGATTATTCCACTACTAATTTCTTAGTTGTGTATCCTTCTGCTGTTTGTAATCTTACTAAGTAAACACCTGCAGCAAATTCTTTTATATCCACTCGTTTCGCACTACCACCATCAATGATTTGATTACTCATCAACTCACCAATTTGGTTGTATATTTTCACATCAACTTGTCCTTTAACACTACTTAGTTGAAGCTCAAAATAATCGCTAGCTGGATTTGGATACATAGTAATCGCAACATTTAAATCATCAAATATTGAACTTGCCACATCCGTGGTAGAACATTCTTCATCAGAACATGCTACTGCAATTGCATTGAAAGCACAAACTACGTAGCAATATTCAGTTGCTGACTGTAAGTTGAAATCAGTGTAAGCATTAACATTCGGACCAACAGTTGCAACAGTTGTATAAGGACCGCCTGAAGCTAAAGCTCTCTTAATTTGGTAACCTTCTTCTACAATTGAATTGTCAGACCATCCTAGTGCAATATTAACACCTACCGTTGTTGCAGTTAAATTAGTTGGTGCATTGATTTCTGTTGTAGCATCATCTAAATTACTTTCAACTGTATCTAAATCATTGAACGCACATACTTGGTAAGTATAAGTTGTGGTTTCTTCTAAGAATTCATCTAAGTAATAATTTTGATTTGCAGTTAATACATTAATAACTGTGAAAGTTGCAAAACCATCATCAGAACGTTTGATTAAGAAACCATCTTCTGTAGTAGAAAGATCATCCCAGTGTAATTCAATAGATGTTCCGTTGGTAGCACTTAATGTTGCCACTAATCCGCTAACCACTAGAATAGGTTCTGTTGTTTCAGAATCTTCGTTTGAACATGCTCTTGCTTTTTCATTGTAAGCACAAACTTGATAAGTATAAGTAGTTACACCACTTAAGCCTTCATCAGTGTAAGATGTTGCATCCGCTCCTAAAGTAGCAATCACAACAAAATCTCCAGATCCTGATTTTCTTAAAACTTCGTAAGCTGCTTCTTTTCCTGAATTATCAACCCAAGTCAAATCAATATTGTTTGTACCATTTAAAGTAGCAGTTAATTCAGTTGGGTTAAATAACCAACCTTCAATTTTAATATCATCAACAAAAGTATTGTTTCCAAAGAACCCATCATTGAATAGTTCTAGTTTAACACTACTAAAGTCGTTTAATGAACTTAAATCAACCGTTTCTTCTCTCCACTCACTAGCATTAGCAGGAATAAATTCACCACCAGTTCCAGGAACAGTATATAAAGGATCTGCGTCAAAATCGTATTTGCTCCAAACTTCTGTCCATGAACTAGCACAGTCAGTTGAGTAATTGATTACTAAACCTTCGTTTTCGAAAGTACTAAATCTACCATGAGCCACATCAAATGTCATTGCAATTTGATCGTACCAAGACATATCAAATGAAGGTGTTTGCATGGATGCTTTTAATCCAGAAACGCCCCAGTTATCAGCAAACATAGAACCTAATAAAGGATCTGTACTTACTATTGCTTGCTCCCAAAGAGAGTTTGTCCATCCAACTGGAGGGAAAGCAGCCGCTGAAAAATCTTGCGTATAAGTTAAATCATAAGGTACTTCAATTGAAATTTGAACTACATAATCGTCAGAAACAGATCCATCACTTACGACTAATTCAACTTCATAAATACCCGGCTCATCAAATGATACAGCTGGAGGTGTTTGTCCACTATATGTTGCTGGTGAAGCAGTACCTGTTCCATTCACATCAAAATTCCATTCCCAGCTAGTAATAGTTGTATTAGCACCAGGAGTAGATTGATCTGTGAAAGTGATAGCACTTCCAACACATCCACTGGCAGCGTCGGTTACAAAGTATGCGAATACTTCATCATCAGCTACTAATTCTGCATCTACATTAATATTATCAAGGTATAATTGGTTACCAAAAGCACCTCTATTCTCAAATCTCAATTTCACATTATCATTCCCTTTCAAGAAAGTAACATCAATTTCTTCTTTTCTCCAATCATCATCACTTGCAGGTGCAAATTCTCCACCAGCACCACCTTCAACAGTATATAAAGGATTTAATGGATCACCATCATCTTTTCTCCAAAGTGGCGTCCAAGAAGCACCACAATCTAAAGAATAAGAGATTTGTAATGTATCATATAAATTTCCAAAAAGACCAGCATAATAAGTGTGTGCTAAATCAAAACTGAAAGTTGCTCTACCTACTGCAGAAAAATCTAAAGATGGTAAAGTAAGATCAGCTACAAGATCTTCTTCATTAAAGTTATCTGCTACTACACCATATGTAGAACCTCCAAATGCTACGAATGAACTTAACCATCCATCATCAGCAGTTAAATCACCCGGAAATGCACCAGATTCAAAATCTTCTGCATAAGGTAATGGAAGTGCACCTCCAACATCTAAGTCTAAAGTATAAGTATCAGAAGTTCCTGCTATTACACTACTTACTGTTAACTCAACAGTATAAATTCCACTTGATCCAAAAGAAACACTTGGAGGAGTTGCTCCTGTAAATGAAGCTGGAGTTGCAGAACCTGTGCTGTTAGCATCAAAATCCCATTGGTAAACTGCATCCGTTACGGCTGCACCTACTGTAGAAGTATTTGTAAAGTTAGCAGACTGTCCAACGCAGATTACATCAACATCTGATGTAAATTCAGCTTCGATTGAATTAGGATCAACTGTAATTCCTTTAATTTGAATATTATCAATGTAAGTATCGTTACCCCAATCACTTATACCGTGGAATCTTACTCTTACATTTCCATTTCCTTTATAACTAGTTAAATCAATTTCCTCAGCTCTCCACTCATCACTTGCAGGTTCCCAACCTAAAGCAGTTGATTGTGCAGTATAAAACGGAACCGCATCAGAATCTAATTTTTTCCAAATTTCTGTCCAAGTAGCACCACAGTCTGTTGAAATCTCTACTGCTAATCCTTCATTTTCACCAAAACCGCCACCATAGTAAGCGTGGGCTACATCGAAAGTTAATTCTATTGTAGTTGCTGAAACATCCATATCAATAGATGGGGTCGATAAATATGCAGGTACACTACCTGAATTATTCCAGTTATCTTGATAGATAGAAGCACCAGAGTTAAAACCTACTGATGAAGATTCAATCCATGTGTCATTCGTCCATGTTGCCGGAATCCCTGATTCAAAACCCATAATTATATCTAATGCAACTGCACCTTCAACGGTTACTGTAGTACTTGCTGTACTGGTGTACACTCCATTATCGATTGTTAACGAGATTGTATATGTTCCAGTAGAAGAGAATGTTACTGCCGGAGGTGTTTCACCGCTAAATGTTGATGGTGATGCACCGCCATTGCTATTCACATCAAAATTCCACTCATAAGAAGTTACAGCATCAGCGCTATCTCCAATGTAAGAGTTATCAGAAAATGTAACTACTAATGGAGCACATCCACTACTAGCATCTTTATCAATTCCTGCGATAATTGTATCAGCAGATGGGAATTGCCAAGTAGTAGAATTGATTAAATCATTTCTACCCGGTGAGTTTTCAAATACGACTTCAAATCTTGTTACTTGATCTGCAGTAAATAAATTGAAACAAGCATCATCTGAATAATCCATATAGTTTTGGAACATATCCGGTAAATCAGTTCCTGGATCTGTACAACTGTTTGGTCCAGGGTATGTACAAGGTTCTCCTGTAAAATTTGCACTTCCAGCGCAAGGGGTATCATCACAGAAGTCATCTCCTCCTCCATCTCCCCAGATATGTCTCAATCCAGCCCAATGGCCTAATTCATGTGTTAATGTTCTACCATAACCATATGCTCCTGCAGAACCTGGTAACGCTAAGCTACCTAATGTTCCATAAGCTATTACTACTCCATCAGTTGTTGCAGGGCCTTCATTTGCTGCAAAACCAGGCAAAGTTGAATTACTTGGAAATTGAGCATATCCTAAAATTCCACCGGAAATATCAGCAGACCATACATTCATATATAAACTTCTATCCCAAATAGTCCCCGGCTTTAAAGTCGCGTCAATAGCTCCTGTAGACCAAGTGCCACTCACACCAAATTCTGCGTTACCATTTACTCTATTGATTCCAGGCTCTGCCATAATATTTCCATTTGGATCTACTACTGCCGGAACAAATTCTACATCCCAAGCTGCAGCTACCGGTAAAAAATCGGCAGGAGTGTTGCTTGCATCAGAGTTTTCTCGTCTAAAGTCATCATTAATCTGTTGAATCTGAGCATTTACTTGCGCAGCTGTAATGTTTGGTCCAGTTCCAATTGGCTGTCCTCCATGTACTACGTGTACTACGTAAGGAATTTTAATAGTCGCTAACCTTTGATTTGGATTGGCTTTCTTTTCAGCAACTTTTGCAGCCATCCAGCTTTCAAAATCTTGCTTAGTTGGCATTTGTGGATATTGGTTCCTTAAAGATTCTTGATATTCATCAGTTACACATCTTGTGTAATTGGTAACTTTCGCCGTTTGCGCCCATAGCGTCGAAACCATAAAAGTTAGTAATAGAATAACGGGTAAAGACCTATTCATACTGTTTCGTTTTAAATTTGTGTTAATGCAAGAGGCTAATTTCAGGTATTTTTTGCAGTAATTCAAATAATAACTTAACAAAATTTGCGTTTTAACTTATTTCGTTTTCGCTTCGCATCACATTTTTTAGCTATTTGTTAATTTTTTAGGGATAAATCATTGATTTTGATAGATTGTCATCATTGAGCTTTAGATACGTTGAATTATTACACTTCTATTGCCAATTAATTAATATAAAGTTCGAAGTAATTTCAAATATTAATTGTGTTGTTTCTTAATTCTAGCTTGAAGAGAATTATATTTGAGAAGATAAATTGTTTTAATTGATTCATTAATATACAATAAATTGAAAGCCATCATACCAGTTGCCGGAGCCGGCACAAAATTACGTCCTCATACTTACACGCAACCCAAGCCTTTAATTCCGGTTGCGGGAAAACCTATTTTGGGTCATATAATAGACCAGTTGATTTCGGTAGGTGTAAACGACTTTGTTTTTGTGATTGGTTATTTAGGTGAAAAGATTAAAAGCTTTGTGGCGAAGAGTTATCCTAACATCAATGCTGAGTATGTAGTGCAAAACACCAGAAAAGGTTTAGGACATGCAATATGGTTGACAAAAGATGTTATTCCATTAGATAATGAAGTAATTATCGCTTTAGGAGATACTATTATTGAAGCGGATATTCAAGATTTTGTGCAACAGCCTAATTCTACATTGGCTATTAGAAAAGTGGATGATCCTAGAAAATTTGGTGTTGCTGAAATTGATTCCAACGGATTTATTAAAAAAGTAGCAGAAAAACCAACCATTCCTAAATCTAACCAAGCTTTAGTGGGTTGGTATAAAATTAAAGAATTTAAAGCGTTGATTGATGCTTTAGATGCTAATATAAAAGCAGATTATAAAACTCAAAACGAGTTTCAATTGACAGATGGCATTATGATGCTTATTAAGGGCGGTGCCAAAATGAAAGGTTATAAAGTAGACAATTGGTATGATTGCGGTCAAAAGGAAGTGTTGTTAGAAATTAATGCTATTCTGCTTAAAAAACATTATGCTAAAAAACCAGCTGAATATTCAAAATACAAGCGCACTATAATAGTGCCTCCAGTGTATATTGGTCAAGGAGCTAAAATTTCGAGTTCTATTATTGGTCCGAATATTACCATTGGCGATCATGCCGTTATTGAAAATTCCATAGTTAAAGAATCCATTATTGGCAGTTTTACTAAGTTGAAAGGTATTGTAATGTCTAATTCAATTATTGGAAGTGACTCGCTAGTGGTTGGGTCTGCTAGAAAATTAAATATTGGAGATAATACAGAGTTAGATTTGAGTTGATTTGGATGTTCGGTAAAATCAATTCAATTCTAAAATTGGTTGCCAGCGGAGTTGATCAAATTCTACTACCTTATCTTTTTTGACTTTAACACCTTCTGCTTCTAATAATTTTTGCATCAAATCAGGTGTTTCAAAATGGTTTTTACCCGTTAGCATTCCTAACCGATTAACGACTCTGTGAGCAGGCACAGGAGGTAAAGATGTATGGCATGCATTCATCGCCCAACCAACCATTCTGGCTGACTTACCGGTTCCTAAATAAGTGGCGATATCACCATAAGAAGTTACTCTTCCGTAAGGCACTAATCGAACAACTTCGTAAACTCTTTCAAAAAAGGAGGTGGTGCTTTGAGCGTATTTGGGCATATTGGTTGGTTGTTTGGTAAAATTATATTTTAATTTTTTTATTGCGGTATATTTGGTTTTTGTTTATTGAATTTAGGAATTTCCTACATTATGGGTTTACGATATAAATTAAAGGCAGGCGGCGTTAGCAATTTAACAGATGCCAGATATTTTAATGCCATGGGCACCGACTGGATCGGTTTTAACATGGATGTCTTGGATGACTCCTCCATTTCTTTAAAGGAAGCTCAAGCGATTAAAGGTTGGTTGTTTGAGCCCAACATTGTCATTGAATGCGGCCATCATCAAGATAAAGTGGAGCTAATTTATTTAGCGAATGAACTACATGCCGCAGCTGTACAAATAGATATTGATCATCCTTTATTAGAAGAAGATCACTTTTTATACCCTATTATATTGGAAACCAAATTCGGCGATCTTCAACATATTAAACTGAAACGTGCCCTTAGATCTGGTTTAGATATTGAAGTAATTTTAGTTAAAGCTGATGAGCAAGATTTCAATTGGGAGAACTTTAAATCAGGCATTAAGTCGAAACAAAAGTCTATTGAAAAGCTAATGAGAGATTATGAAGTAATTATTGATCTCCCTTTTAAAAAAGAATGGTTTTTGGAAGCGATTGAATTGTTACAGCCGTCTGGGATTCATGTGCAAGCAGAAGCCGAAGATGAACCGGGATTGAGCAAAGTGGATGAATACGATGAGTTTTTAAGTATGATTGAGGTGGAGGACTAGTATTTAGTATTTAGTATTTAGTAAGATAAAAAAATCTAAAATCGTTACTCTGCGTTTGTTAATCGTTAATTATTTAAAGAAGATACAAGTTAGCTACTAAAAGGCTTAGCTTCAAATTTTGCGGCAGAAAAGATTTGACTTAGCGAGATGTTAAGGATAATGAGCTGCTTGCCTACTTTTATTATCTAATGAAAATCGACGATTGGAAACTTCAGATTTTAAAATGTAAAACACACATACTTAATCGTTAATCCATTTTTTAGATGTTTTTGCTCGTAGTAAGTTTGGATGTTATGAGTTAAGTGAGTAACCTCTGATCCATAAATATCGGAATAGTTGTGGATGATTTTTAGTCCTAGCTCTTCAATGGTTTCTAAGGTAAATTCATACAAAACATCGCTATCTGTTTTTAAATGAATATGTCCTCCCTTTTTTAAAATTGGCTTGTATACTTCCAAAAATTTAGGAGATGTTAATCGCCTTTTAGATCTTCCCGGCTGTAGAAAAGGATCGGCAAAAGTGATCCAAATTTCATCAACTTCTCCTTCTTCAAAATATTCGTCCAAATGATCAATTTGATCTCGAATAAAAGCTACGTTTTCTAATTCTTCATTGGTGGCAATGGTTGCAGCTGTCCAGATTCTATTCCCCTTAATATCCATGCCAATGAAATTTTCATCCGGAAAAAGTTGGGCCAATCCCCTTGCATAATCTCCTTTACCACAAGCTAATTCTAGTGTAAGTTTTGCATCTCGCTTAAAATAATTGCTATTCCACTTGCCTTTCATTTGTCCGTCTTTCTCAAAAACATTGGACATTTCTTTCAGCTCTGCAAATTTTTCTAGTTTGTTTTTTCCCATCTCGCGACTAAGATATTTTTTTTAACGCTTTCAAGAGCGTTGCACACTGAAAGGTTACAATAAAAAAACCGCAAAGTAAGTAAAGTTTGTTTTATAAACATTCTTCACCTGCTTTGCGGGTATCAGGAAGTAGTCTTTTAAGCTACTTCATAGTTAACAAAAAGTTTTAATAATCTAGTTGTACTTTATTTTCCTAGAGTGTTCCAACACAATATTAACCGATGATTGATTAGGTTGTAGACTTGGAGCTGAATTTAGAAATCCAATCAATTTTCTCATTTCTAGGTATTCTTCTTTTAACTCTTCATCTTCTACCAAAGCATTTTTAATCATCAGCGTTTCTTCTGAGTCGGTTTCTTTGTAGTAAAATAATAGTAAATCATTCGGTGTAAAAGTTTTAAGCATATGTCAAAATTTTAGTTAGCAAACATAAACACATCTAAAACGGCATACTTATTCAAAATAGTATGCATCATATAAGTTTTTTTCAAAATAATTATGTTAAATAGGTAAATGAAGCAATTGAAAACTGTATTAAAATACATATTGATTCAAATAAGATACTCATCCACCCTATGTTGTATTATAGTTTAGTATTCTTTTAGGTAGTCACAAGCGAGACGCTTGCACTAGTTAATTCTACCGATTTGTTAGTTTCCAATTATAAAGAAAGCGGACGCTTTCATATTTCAAAGCACAAACGAACGCTTGCGCTAGTTAGCTTTTCACTCCTTTAAAATGATCTTCTTTCTTTTCAAAAAGAACATTAAACGTGGTAAAAGTACCATAGATACGAGTGATGTATTGTTGTAAGTCTAACTTTTCTGATTCTTCCAAATTAGAGCTATTGATCTTTTGCTCCATGACCCGAATTCTATCTCTTGTCATTACTATTTTGTGCCAAAAAACATCAATCGGTAATTCCTTTGATTGTAACCCTTCTCTTCCTGGCTCCATAATCAACTTTCCACCAATCCATTTTTCGCCTAATTCAACATGTTTTGTTGTTTCTACCAATGGCTGAACAATACTTTCCAAAGTTTCTTTGATCATTTCAAACGATACTGAATCTTCATCCTTTTCGGCAACTCTTACGATAATTAAACCATCAAAATTCTTTGATATTTCTTTTTCGCCATGCTCTCTAAAGTAAATTTCATAGGCGTCTGGATGCTCGTTTTCAATGATTACACCATTTCCGAATTTAGGGTGTGTTACTTTGGTTCCTATTCCGAAGTTCATGTTAGTTGGTTTTTAAGTTATATATAGGTTTGAAATATAGCTAAAAGCTATGAAATATGCTTGCTCGGCTGTTCTCCTTCTTTAAAACCATGGCGAACGAGCGAGCAAATGAACAGCGATATTACACCGTCATTACTTCTTTTTCTTTAGCCGCTATCAATTTATCGATTTTATCAGAAAAGCTATTGGTTAAATCTTGTATTTTACTTTCTGCTGTTTTACCTAAATCTTCTGATAAACCATCTTTCACTAGATCTTTGATGCCATCGTTTCCTTCTTTTCTAACATTTCTCAAGCTCACTTTTGCATCTTCACCGTGCGCTCTTACTGTTTTTGCTAAGTTGAGTCTTCTTTCTTCTGTTGTTGGAGGCAAAATTATTCTAATGGTCTCGCCATCGTTTTGAGGTGTAAAACCTAAATTAGCTTGAAAAATACTTCTTTCAATATCTTGTAAAACTGCTTTTTCAAAAGGTACAATCACCAATGTTTTGGCATCTGTAGTTTTTACGGATGCTACTTGGTTGATGGGTGTCATCATACCGTAATATTCAATTTTTAAGCCGGCTAGCATATCAGGTGATGCTTTTCCTGCTCTAATTTTAGTTAACTCATATTCCAAATGCTCATAAGCTTGTTGCATGCCTTCTTTGGCTGAGTCGATATAAAATGCTACTTCTTCGTTCATAATATCAAATATTAACTAATAATTGTGCCAATTTTTTCTCCGTCAAGTAATTTTTTAAGGTTACCTCGGGTCTTCATATCAAATACAATAATAGGTAATTTATTTTCTTTGCAAAGCGTGAATGCTGTTTGATCCATCACTAACAACTCCTTATTAATCACTTCTGAGAAAGATACTTCATCATATTTTATGGCATTCTTATCTTTCATTGGATCTGCGGAATAAACGCCGTCAACCTTTGTTCCTTTCAATAAAATGTCTGCCTCAATTTCATTGGCTCTTAACGCTGCCGCAGAATCTGTTGTAAAATATGGATTTCCTGTTCCGGCGACCAAAATAATTACTCTACCTTTTTCTAAATGTCTGATGGCTCGTCTTCTAATGTATGGTTCGCACACTTCATTGATGTTAACTGCTGTCATCAATCTTGTATAGACGCCTTTTTCTTCCAGCGCTCCTTGTAAGGCCATTCCATTTATTACGGTAGCCAACATGCCCATATAATCTCCTTGCACACGATCGATTCCGATGGCTCCTGCTTGTAGCCCTCTAAATATATTCCCTCCACCAATAACAATTGCTATCTCAAAACCGGCATCATTTATTTCTTTAACATCTTCAGCAAATTGGTTAACCATATCTGGATTGATACCAAATTTATCTTCTCCCATTAATGCTTCACCGCTTAATTTTAGTAGTACTCTTTTGTATTTGCTCATAATTTGGAGGTATGGAATTGAAATTTTGTGCGAAAATATGAAAATTCCTGTCTAGTTCCTATAAGATTAACAAGTAGATAATTGATTATTAGAATAAAAAAAGCCTGATAGAAAATTTTCTATCAGGCTTTGTAGTATATATTTTAGAAAGTTAAAGTTCTACTCTCCAATACTAATTCTTTTGAAAGATACTACTTCAGCACCCGCTGCAAAATCAGCAATAGCGGCTCTTACATTTTTGCTATCGTCTAAAGCATATACTTGATTCAATAGACAGTGTTCTTGATCCAATAATGTATTATCAGCAATAAACCTTTCTAATTTACCTGGAACAATTTTATCCCAAATTTTCTCAGGCTTACCTTCTGCTGCTAATTCTGCTTCGATATCCGTCTTAACTTTTGCTAATACTTCTGGTGTTAATTGAGAAATACTTACAAATTGAGGAACATTTTTTAAGTGTTTACCTAATCTTTGTCTCTCTTCGTTTTCTACTTTAATTTGATTTTGGAAAGCTTCTGTTTCCTTAGCGATATAATCTGCATCAAACTCATCCGCTGATAAAATAGTAGGTCGCATTGCTGCAATATGCATAGCAATCCCTTTAAAGAATTGATCAGCACCATCTTTGCCACCATCTTTATAGTTTACAATTACACCGATTTTACTTCCAGCGTGAATGTAAGTAGCTAAGTTATCACCTTCAACTGCAGTATATTCTGTAACATCAATTTTTTCACCGATTTTACCAGTTTGCTCAATTAAGGCTTCTTCAACTGTTCCTTCACCTAAAGAAAGTGCTAATAAAGCTTCTCTATCAGCAGGAAAATTTTTCATAGCTACATCTGCAACACTGTTCACAAAATCTTGAAACCCATCATTTTTTGCTACGAAGTCAGTTTCACAACCAATGGCTAATAAAATAGCTTTGTTACCATCTAATCTTGAAACTACTACTCCTTCATTTGTACTTCTATCCGCTCTTTTCGCAGCTACTTTTTGTCCTTGCTTTCTTAAGATATCAATCGCTCCGTCTAAATCTCCACCAGATTCAGTTAGTGCTTTTTTGCAATCCATCATTCCTGCACCAGTAATTTCACGTAATTTTTTAACGTCACCAGCTGTTATTGTCATTTCTATTATTATTAGTTGGAGTTATAAAATTTAAAATATTGAATAGCATAAAAGCCTAAACTTTTATGCTCCAATATTATTATTCAGATTTAGCAATTGGCTTAGAAGTTCTTTTTCTAGTAGCCTTTTTTTCTGTTGCCGGTGCACCTTCTTCTTGAGTTTCACCTTTATCATCTAATTGCTTTTTCTTTTCTTGTCTTTCATTCAATCCTTCTTTGATGGCATCTGTAACATACTTCATTACAATCTCAATTGATCTTGATGCATCATCATTTGCCGGAATAGGAAAGTCAACTTGGTTAGGATCGCTATTGGTATCCACCATAGCAAAAATGTTTAATCCTAATTTTTGAGCTTCTGCTACTGCAATGTGCTCATGACTAATATCTACAATGAAAAGTGCTGCTGGTAGTCTGTTTAAGTTAGCGATACCACCTAATACTCTTTCCATTTTATTCATCTGTCTTGTCAACATCAACTTTTCCTTCTTTGTGATATTTTCGAAGGTACCATCAGTTAACATCTTATCAATTGTTTGCATTTTCTTGATAGACTTTCTGATAGTAGCAAAGTTGGTTAACATACCTCCTAACCATCTTTCGCATACGTAAGGCATGTTTACCTCTCTTGCTAAGTTAGCTACGGTTTCTTTTGCTTGCTTCTTAGTAGCAACAAACAAAATTTTTCTTCCTGACTTTGCGATAGAGCGCATGCCGGCAGCTGCCAGTTCCATTTGCTCTTTCGTTTTGTTAAGGTCGATTATATGGATTCCTTTTCTTTCCATAAAAATGTATGGTAACATTTTAGGATTCCATTTCTTCTTTAAGTGTCCGAAGTGAACACCTGCATCTAATAATTCTTTTTGTGATATATCTTGCATGATAGTTGTAAAATCAAATTTTGAAATAAATTAACGCTTACTGAACTGGAAGCTCTTTCTCGCCTTTTTCTTACCTGGTTTCTTTCTTTCCACTACTCTTGGATCTCTAGTTACCAATTTATGCTCTTTTAAAACCGGCTTATATTCAGCATCAATTTCGATTAGCGCTCTAGATATTCCAAGTGCTAATGCTTCTGCTTGACCTTTAACGCCACCGCCAACTGTGTTGACTTTAACATCATACTTACCTTCCGTTTCTGTTACCTTAAATGGCTCTTCTATCTTATGGATTAAGTGCTTAACTGGGAAGTATTCTTTATAATCCTTACCATTCACTTCAATCGTACCTTTACCAGGTTTTAAGTAGACTCTTGCAATTGCTGCTTTTCTTCGCCCTGTTGCTATTGTATACATATATCTTTAATTAAAATTTTAATGTTTCAGGTTTTTGCGCCTCATGGTTGTGTGAAGGACCAGCAAAAACGTGTAGTTTCATGTACATTTGTCTTCCTAATTTAGTTCTAGGAAGCATTCCTTTAACAGCTTTTTCAATGATATGCTCTGGTTTTGACGCTCTAACTTGCTTTGCAGTTTTAGATTTCTGACCACCTGTATATCCTGAATAAGTGATGTATTGTTTTTGATTCCACTTATCACCTGTTAATTTTACTTTTTCAGCATTGACAACGATTACGTGATCGCCATTGTCAATATTTGCTGTGTATGCTGCTTTATGCTTGCCTTGTAATACTCTAGAAATGGTAGTACACATTCTACCTAGTACCATGTCTTCAGCATCTACTATAAACCACTTACGCTCAATTCCTTTGGCGCTAATTGTTTTAGTTTTATAACTTAATGTATCCACTCGATAACTTTTTATCTTTTCCCAAAAACGGAGTGCAAAGATACTAGAAAAGAGAAGTTTTACCAACTGCCAGTGTTAAATAATCATTTACTAATTCGTAAAGTACTGAAAATGAGTGTTAAAATCGCTCATTGTTGATTTACAGATGTGGTAATGTGTAGATATGCAAATTTCTCAATGTGCTGATTTTGAGAGTTTTGAAGGCAATATTTATTCCTTTATCCCTAAAAATTGGCAAACCGCAGAATAATCACCCCAGTTATCAAAATTTTCTATTCTGCCATTACCAGGGATAATAACATAACGATAGCTGAAATCTGCCGCATCGATTCCATTGTTATTTTGAATATAGAAATGTAAATTTCCCAATCCATAATAAAAATTATGAGTGTTACCCTCCATTAAAGCAGCTGGTAATGGGAATACATTGGACGCTTGCTTTAAATAACATAAAACTGTTCCGTTGTCTAATATTTGTTGCGTGATTGGTGTTGCTGCAAAATCATAATCCAATCTATCACTATTGGTAACTACCCAATCAGCTGAATCTACAACAAACCAATTAGAAGAAATGATATTCACCACTCCTGTATCTCCTTGTTCTCCCTGAGGTCCTTGTGGACCCGTTTCCCCAGTTTCTCCTTGAGGTCCTTGCGGTCCTGTTTCGCCTTGCTCGCCCTGTTCTCCTTGCTCGCCTGGTTCTCCTTTCAATACTATTACATCTTCTTTTGAACAACTATTAAGACTAGTAGTAATTGCTGCCATTAAAAATATTATACTGATGCTGAGAATGATTTTTTTCATGTTTTGAATTATTTTGAGGTGCATAATTAATCATTTAGAAGGAAGCGTACAAAAAACTATATAAAATAAAAAAGGCATTCGTCAATTGACGAATGCCTTTCTAAATAAATTTTATCTGTTGCTTATCTTCTATTGGCTACTGAAATCCAGTAAATTAATTGCGCTAATGACCCTAGAGCTGCTACAACATATGTCATTGCTGCCCATTTTAAAGCATCTTTAGCGCCTGCATGGTTCTCGCCATTCAATGTATTGGTTCTGTCTAACCAAGCTAATGCTCTATTAGAAGCATCAAACTCAACCGGCAGTGTTACAAATGAGAATAAGGTTGTCGTTGCGAATAATCCTACGGCTATCCATAAAACAATTGGATTACCCGAAAAGTACATTAGCGCAAGTCCTGCCATTAAAACAATGGACATCATTCTTGAACTGATACTAACAACAGGCACTAGTTTAGATCTCATTGATAACCACTGATACGCTTCTGCATGTTGAACGGCGTGACCACATTCGTGAGCTGCTACTGCAGCTGCTGCCACTGTTGGTTGATTATACACCCATTCACTTAAGTTGACTGTTTTTGTTAATGGGTTGTAATGATCAGTTAAGGCGCCCGGTACAGACTGTACTTTCACATCATAAATGCCATTATCGTGTAGCATTTTTTCAGCGATATCTTTTCCTGTCATGGTGATTCGATACTTCGAATACTTTTGAAATTTATTTTTCAAACGATTACTTACCATCCAACTAACGCCGGCAGTAACCACTAATAAAATCATATAAATTGGATCAAACATATTTTTCTTTTTAAAAAGTAATAGCAAAAATCATTCCTCTGACAAAATGGAAGCAAAGAGCACCAATTTGTCGCTAAATTTTGACATTATTTCACTCATAAATTCTGCATCTTCAACCATTTTGAACGAATTATACTCTGACATACTGTCAAAATGATACTGAACACAAAAAGTAATTCCATCTGACACATCAACACCTAACAGCTTTAATAAGTGCGCTTTAATAACTTTTTCACTACTATTTATTTCCGGTAGATAATCTTCCTTAATCCAGAATTTTAATTCTTGAGCGATATCCAAATCTGCTTTTATAGTGATGTTGTAGAGAATCATATTCGGTTGTTCGGTTAGTGGCAAAGTATTTTGTTTGAATTTGTGTTTAATTAAGCACGTCGCCTCTTAGTTTTCTATATATTTTTCGGGCATCCACAATAAAAGTGCTGCCTTGATGCTCTAAAATGAGCTTTTCATAAGTGGCTTTCGCTTTTTCTTCATCTTTTAAATAGTTTAGATAAAGGTCTCCTAATAGATAAAGCGCATTATCTGCCAAAAGGTCTTCATTAAAATCATTTGTTATTTTATTCAACCACTCTATCGCCTCTTCATACTTTTGCTCCTTAATGGCCATGTTGGCTCTTTTATAATAGACATCGTCTGTTAAAGAGTGATTGGGATATAATCTTAATAAGCCATCTAATTCATATTCTGCCTCCTCAAATTTATTCTGATAAATATAAAGATCTGCTCTTGCAAAAAGAATCATTGGATGATCGGTTGTGTCTAAGTTGAGATTATCAGCTATAAATACACTTAATTCTATGGCATCGTTTGAGATTAATTCTGAAGTTGACGATTTTAGAATATCCAATTGTGTTTTCGCCCATTCAAAATCTCCTTTATAATATGACAATTTTGCATTTTTCAATTTCGCTTCTTCGGCTAATGGGCTACCACGATAGGCTTTTTCAACTTGTCCATACAATAAAGTAGATTCCCAATGTTCGCCTTTTAGCAAATAATAATCTCCCAAATTGATCTTTGCCTTCCCTTCAATCTCTTTATTTAA
Source organism: Chitinophagales bacterium (assembly GCA_041393015.1). Lineage (GTDB taxonomy): Bacteria > Bacteroidota > Bacteroidia > Chitinophagales > JADIYW01 > JAGQYH01. Next base: position 370,878 of record JAWKKV010000001.1, read on the forward strand.
ACGAGGTGTTTCTAATAAGTTGTTTAGCACTGAAATCGCCGTATCGATGTCGTGAATATAAAATGCTTCCAATTTTGCTAACTCAATGATGGCAAAACCAGTCGTGTATTCCTGTTGATGTTGTCTGATAAACTGATTATAAGAAGCCTCTAAGGAAACTAAATCCTTTTGCGTGTAGTAAGGACTGTTCACCACTTTATCTCTTTTAACGTTGATTAGCTCAATGCTTGCGGTTACATAAACTTCTAACTCCGGCCCTTTATCCATTAGATACTGATAAGCTTTAATCGCCATATCGTATTGCTCTTGTTGAGCGGCTGTTCTAGCGAGATCTAGGATTCTTCTTCCATTACCGCCGAACTTTATATCTAATGAACGTGCTTGAATAAAAGCAGATTCAAAATCATTTACATTCATATATAGCCAGATCAGTAATTCTTGATAGACCAAAACATTCGGCTCTCTTTGGACTCGCTTCAATAAGGTAGATTCAAAAATATCGTACTGTTCTTCTTCCAAATATCTTTGAAGATTACTTTGAACCGTTCTTAGTCTTTCCGGCCGGATATACAATTCTTCTAAATAACTACTAATCATATTCTGATAATCAGATAGCAAGCTATAAACATATGCCAATTCCAAATTGAACATACTGGCATCATTGAGAACGGCTTTTCCTTTTAAGTATGTCTTTTCGGAATACTTGATTTGATTGTATCCCATAAACTGCCTTGCCAAAGTACTAATCACATATTGTTGAGGTGCCACCTTTTCAATGGCTTCGTCATAATATTTTATGGATGCCTTTTCGTCACCTTTCAAATTATTGATGTAGCCAAGATCAACCAAGTATTTCACATCGCCTCTTGATTGTTTGTAGGCCTTATTAATCATAGTTTCTAGCTCATCGTAGTCTTCCAACTTTAAAAGCGTTTCAAAGTACTTGACATAGAAAAAAGTTACTCCATCCTTTTCGTTGTACAATTTTTTGTAATGAATTGCTGCTTTTTCATATTCACCATTAGCATAATACCGTTCTGCCATTCTAGAATCTTGCGACATTGGCGGTTGTGCTTGAATGGTAGTGGCAAGTACTAAAATTAAAATGAGTATGGATAAAAGTTTTTTCATTTTTAGTTTATTCATCAATATCTGCTATGCTCCTCCATTAAAGCTTCGGCGACACAATGCGTGAGACCTTAACGATGTTTTTTGTTGGTGATAACACCAACATAGGCAACAGGTTATATTTTAACATCAACGTCCGCTTTGCGAGACATTGATGGAGATATACTTATTTTGTTGTTGCTAACACCAACAAATGCTAGGTGTTAGCTTTTCAATGATTCCAAAACACGCTTTCGGGTCTTTCAGACATCGAAAGGAGTTGCTTCACAGATGGAATTTCTATCTGCAATATATACACAAAAAAAAGGCCACACAATGGTGACCTTTCTTTTTTATTTATAATAAAGCTTAAATTTTTATTCTAGTGTAAACTTCACTGGCAAGGTATAGTATACTTTTACCGGCTTACCTCTTTGTCTTCCAGGTGTCCATTTCGGCATACTTTTCACTACTCTAACGGCTTCTTCTCCGCATCCGCCACCAATGTCTTTTACCACTTTGATGTCAGATATGTTTCCGGTTTCATTTACTACGAATCTTAGAACAACTCTACCGGTAATCCCGTTTTCTTGAGCAATTGGCGGATAATCAATGTTTTTACCTAAGTATTTGAACAATTCTTCCATTCCTCCAGGGAACTCAGGGTTTTGTTCTACTACTGTAAAGATTTCAGGTTCTTCAATGATTTCTTCTTCTTCCTCAATTACCTTCTCAACTTTAACCTTTACCACTTCTTTAACAACAACGGCTTCATCCATCTTCACTTCTACTTCCTGAATTTCAGGCTCTTCCTCCAGAATCTCTTCATCTTCTACCACTTCAATTTGTGGCGGTGGCGGTGGCGGTGGTGGCGGCGGTGGTGGCTGAACTTGTTGTGTTTGCGGAATGTCGATTTCAATTTCTTCTTCTTCTTGAATCGTCATTAATGTGCTAGTATCTTTAACTTGCTTCACATAATTGAAAGCAAAAATAAGAACTAAGATAGTACCTATCAATCCAGCACGAAAAAATGTACCACTAAAAAAATCAGCGTTCGCCTCTTTATACTTTTTTACAAAAATGTCATTCTTTTCAGATGAGTTAGCATATTTGCTCATCACCTTCTCTGTGGTGTTGGTAGATTTAATGATTTGTGCTACTCCTAAGAGCAACGCAACAATCACTATAATACCTAAAATTAAAGACAGCATATTTTAATAATTTTACTTCTATATCGTAATATTACCTATTAAATTGTTGATTTCAAAATCTATTGGAGCGATCTACTTGTATTCTAACATTTCTATGACAAAGTTTTATTTTGACATGTGATATTAGACACTAGACCTTAGACTAAATCAATAAAACATAATTATGAAATTAATGCCTTGTAAGCTTCAGCATCCAATAATTCCTCTAACTGAGAACTATCGCTTAGTTTAATCTTCACCATCCATCCTTTACCATAAGGATCTTCGTTGACTACTTCCGGCTCACTTTCTAATGATTCATTTAGTTCTAACACTTCTCCTGTAACCGGCATGTATAAATCCGATACTGTTTTTACGGCCTCAATTGTACCAAAAATCTCATCTTTCTCCACTATGTCGCCTACTGTTTCAACTTCTACGTATACGATATCACCTAATTCTCCTTGAGCGAAATCAGTAATACCAATGTAAGCTTCATCACCTTCTACACGCACCCATTCGTGCTCTTTAGAATACTTTAAATTATCTGGAATATTCATTCTTATTATTTGTCATCAAAAATAGTTTTTTTGATGATGATTACAAATACAAAGTTGAGAATAAGTAAAACACTATGGTTTAGTTACACCACCATTTGAATTATTATTGTTATCGCCGCCAAATGCATTTTGAAATAACCCAGGTTCTAAATTGAATCTGATGGTAATTCCACCTCTGGCTGAAGTAACCGGATAAGAGGCTAAAGTGGCCGGTAATGTCTTTCTATATTCATAAAACAACCTTACGTTTAATTGCTTGTTTACCACCCAATCAATGGTTGGAGAAAAGGATATTGTTTTTGCTCCTCTTGTTGGCTCGGCAATTTCTTGATCTAATTTATAATTTACCGTTCTATCATTTCTAACTGAAAGGTCAAATCTGAAATTGATATCACTTTTTAATTCTTTTCCTCCAACTTTAAATGGCATTTTAATATCTGCCCAATTATACCCTAAACTAGCCGTTACTTCTTGCGATCTGTTTTCACTTAATTGAAAATCTAAGAAACTAAAACCTAATGTTCTTGATTTTTTAAATTCAAAACTAGAAGTCAATCCATTGATCCAAGTGATATCTATACCTATTAAAGGTTGCAATATCTCCGTTACTGAAATCTGAGGAATATTAAACTGCCCGTAATAGTTACTTGACAATGTATCTAATGCACTTGGTACAAAGTAAAGGTCGCTACCCGTAAAGCCATTAGATCCTTCGAAATTAAGATCTGATGCATAGCTATTAATGCTAAAGGTTGATGAATAACCATGACTCAATTTAAAGTTCTTAAACACTTTTTTAGCCCATTCGTATTTTGCTAAGCCAGTATAAGACAATCGCCAGTTAGGCAATGGAATTGTTTTTAAAGGGTTGAGACGAACTTTATCCGGGTCTTTTCCGGTATAAGCAGCAATAAAGGCAGGAATTAATACATCTTGTGAGTAAGGTCCATAACCTTCATAATATTGATCCAAAATAATATCATCTTGTTCAAAGTTTCCTGTAGAATTTGGATTCAGTAGCGCAAACTCTTCAGAATATAGCGTTCGGAGTCGCTCAAATTCTCTAAAAGCTTGAGAGAAGTTATTTTCATCAAGTTTATCAAACATCGTTCTAAACATCACAAATGAAATACTGTAACTACCCGTTGTTGCTGGAGATAAATGCTGAAAACTTCCTCCTTCAGAAATCTTCTTAAAGTATTCAGAATAATTTTCTGTCCATTTTTTATCCCAGTTTACATCTACTCTAAAATCTCTAAAAGGTTCGAAAACTAATTTGAAAGATAAATTTCGAGTGTTGCTTTGCTGAAATTGATAATAGAAAGTAGTGTCTTCTGTTAACCATCCTCTATCAGATATATCTGTCAACCATGATGTGTCTTTTTGTGCTCCAAACAAGAATCCAAAACCCGGCGCTCCCGTGCTAAAGTCTTGACCAAACAAATTAGGCGTTGGCGTAAACCCCGGAACTGTTGTAGCTCTTTTTTGATCATAAGTAACCGATAACCTTTTGATACCAATTAAAGGTCGCAAGAAGGCATTGGCTATTGGATTGGCCTCCGGTTTCATTTTCTTCTTATCCTCCTTTAACTTTCTCAATTGATTCTTCAATTGTGTTTTATCCTTTTTAAGTGTTTTTACGTCTTTACGAGTTAGTGTAGTATCAACTTTAGCTTCAGCAATTTCAATTTTCTTTTTATCTATCTCTTCAATTTTACCGTCCACTTTCTTTTGCAGTCTTTCTTTATTTTGTTGTGCCTTCTCTTTTGAGCTTTGGTAGTTTTCTTTATTTATTTTTTTAGAAGAGTTGGTATTATATGGTTTTAAGAATGGAATTTTATCATAAAGGTTTTTAAAATTCATTTCCCCATTAACCTGAATATTCTGAGAGTTGCTGACAATGTTTCCAAGGTTAGTAGCTGCCAATGAAGATGCCGTCCAAGTATAATCAGTATTATAACGGACTCTACTCGTTAACCAATCAAATGCAGGAACAAATTTAAATGGCACATTATAACTTGCATTAAAAGAATGCTGATAATTTACTTTACGTCCGAACGTCCAGAAATTGCTCCAAAGTTCATCTTTCTTTTCTTTTGTATCGATGGCTCCGGCGGGCTCATCAATTCTATTGTTCACCACCGCAGAATAATCCAAACTAATAGATTTAGTGATATTATGCTTGTAATCGTAATATCTATCCCAAGTGAAATACTTGTCGTAAGTAGGTTCTATAACCAATCCATCATCGCCAATATCTCTGATTTTTCTTTCGCCAAATTGTCTAAAAATATCCGTTCTAAAGGCAATAGAAGACGGCATTGGATTGATATTAAACTCTTTGAAAGGCCGTAAATAATTATGTGTGCTGGTTACCTTTTTTAATGGCTGCCAATACACTGGTTTGGGACTGTGCGTGTAGCCCAATGATCCTTTATGTTTGGTTACCTCATCTTCTTCTAACGTAGCATTATGCTTACTGATTTGAGTGTAAGAATAGGATACATCAAAGTTTTCTATATCATATACTCGCGGATCCTTTTTAGTGTTGGTCCGCAGTTTTTTCATATTGGTGACGTTCACACTTTTTATGGTAGTGACATCTTGAGCTTGCTTTTTAATCTCTTGCTTCTCTGCTGCCTTTTCTTCTGGCGTTAAGTTTCCATTCAGATCAACTGCATTAATTTTGTCTTTTAATTCAATATCTAATTCATAAGGATCGTATTGTGGTGTGCTCACAGAGTGACTAAAGTTGGCATACACCGGAATTTGAAGCGCTGCCTTTGGCGGTAAGAATTTACCCATTTCCAAATTAGCTGCTACATCTACTTGATAAAAATTATCTCTATATCTTTCATCCAATCTTTGCTCCAACTGTCCGAATCCGATGGTATGCATCGTTCCCGAAACCGAAACATTACCGACATCTCCTAATTGCATGTCTACTCTTCCTAAGGCGGCCCAACCACCTTGCTCATCAAAGCCAGACAATCTTAACTCATTTACCCAAACCTCTCCACATTTTGCATTCCCATCATCTATCATATCATTAACACCAATCACTCTTTTAGGGTTTCTGATACCAATCATAAATACAGCTGAACGACCTAAATCAGGATTTCCTTTTACAGTAATCTTATTCCCTCTGCCATCTGTATAATAATAAGGGAAAATCGGTGAGTAATCTTCACTATTTCTAAACTGTTTTACTTTAGTTAAGGTGTCTAAGAAAACGTCTAAATTGTTTGCTTCCGGCCAAATGGCTAATCTATCATTATCATTATTTGGATTGTAATTGCCTTCAGGAGTTACTTGTAAAGGTACTTCGTACTCATAGAAATTTTCCGTAAAATCAGATCCAATTCTAACGAACATAGTCATATCACCACTTTGAATAGGCAGGAGACTTCCTTCTGGTGTATTTAGACTTTCAGCATGCGAAAACATTCTCAAACGCTGAAAGTTCCTCATGTCAAGATCTAAGATTTTAAATATTGCTCTGGCATCACCATCTTTTAACTCGCAAACTTGCATGCTTAATGCTTGCTCATTTTGAAAAGCGTTGTTTACGCCCCCAATGGTAGACTCCCTTCTAATACCTGGTGGAATAGCATAAGGAATTGGGGTTCGACCAGAGTTTTCTTCCACACTTATAGCCGATACATTGAAATCCGTATTCCCTTCATTATCGCCTGTAATAATTTCATTTGACTCTTCTAGGCTAAGATTGTATCGTCTCCATTGATTTCTAATTAAACCTAACTCAGCAAATCTCAATACTACAGGCTCTGCAAAATCAGTCATAATCATCCTCATGTATCGGATAGATCTAAAATCTTGAATATTTCCTACTCTTTGATCAAATGATAGAATAGGAATTTTCACTTGATACCATACTGCTGAATCGGGCACTCCATCTACTGATACAGCTACAGAAACTCTATCCACTACAAAATCTGATGATGCAAACTCTACGGGATCAAAATCTAATGTATAATTGTAATACTCTTCAATTTCATTTAAGGTATTATCATCGTTTAGATCTTCATCATCCGGTTGGTTTTTAGCATTACCATTACCACTAATATTACCTAGAGCGTTATACGAGGAGTTCCCTTGTGTTCCATTGAAGTTTTTATAACGCTCCACAATTCCTATATCATCATCAAAAACACCGGGGTCAATTGGATAAATATAGTTGTCATTGGATGGGTCTCTTAAAATATTGGTAAAGATTTCGCCAGAAACAATAGGTTGAATTTGATCTAAGTAATCAGTGTAAAATGCCTGTTCAGATTCATCATCTAAACCATCGAATCCAATATCTTGTTTACTAATTACATCCGGGTCGGAATCAAATGAATTGGTAATTGCATTACTAATGGTTGGTGTTACCCCCCAATTAGAAGTATCAACACGAGTTTGATTTGATGGCCGAGGCAATCCATTTTCGTAAAGCTTTCTAGAATCTTTTAATACATCTTCAGACACTGTTCCTAATTGAATCAATAATTTTCCTTGTGGTGTATTATTTGACTTCAAAAAGGGATCAAGCATCCAGAATTCAATAAATTCTACATTCGAAGCTTCAAAATCGTTGGTTTGAATGGCTCGCATAATACCTCCCCATCTGGTCTCAGGATCTCGTAAACTTCCATCTTGACTTACCCCTGATGAAATACCTGGTAATCCTTGTGCATCAAAATTGTAAGGTCCTTTTTCTTCGGGGAAATACGATAAATCAAAAGTATATAAAGGCGGATTGTTAAAGTTTGGATTTTCTCTATTAGGAAAAATTTGACGTTCGTAATATAATCGAGTATAAAGATCTTCTGTTTCTGCTCTATTACCACTTAATGGGTTGTTTCTGCTATTGTTATTGTAGAAGGTTCCATCTACCTGATACCAAGCTAATTTAGCTCTGTTATAACCATACGGAAGGCTATCAGATAATTGTGCTTCCGGAAAAAGATCATTTCCAAATCTATCTTTCAAGCCTTTAGGTGTGCTTGATAATTGCCATGCAGTAAATGGGAATTTTATATCGTAGTTAATACTGCTACCTTCAAAATCATCTACATAAACTGTCCCTGCATCATCTTGATTAACGGCATTTGCGTGTCCCGGAAGGAAACGAGCCATTTCACCTGACACACTTATTTTTGAAGGAGCAGTTGCTTCTGAGAAGGAAATCTTACGCATCCCTCTAGTGATGGCTTCTGCTTCTGTTTCGTAGTTAAAATCTACTCCAAGGATATTATTCTTGATTGGATCATCACCATAATTTACTTTTTCTGTAAATGGTCTTTCTGCCAAACGCATGTGCGTTGCCCCAATATTGATCTTATCGCTAATTTTATAATCTAATCTAGTTCCGATCAACGATTTGTTTCTTAAACCAAAAAGAGTATTGTTCTCAAACTGAACATTAATAGGAACACCACTATTGGCAATCCCTTCATCAATTATCCTAACTCTTCCTAAATTATAATCTACCGTATAATGGACATTCTCTTGTAAAACCTGACCACCAGCAGAAACCGTAACTGATCCTCTAGGAATGTTAAAAGCGTTCAGTCGAATTTCGTTAGAAACGCTTGATTTATAACGCCCTTTCATAATAAACCGATTAAACTCCGGCCGCTGTTGAGCAGCAACTTTTGTGGAATCGTATAAAATATCGTAGACAATTCTATCTGCCACACTATTGTTATTAATAGTGTCTCTTAAATAACTACCGAACGGCTCTAAGACCGGATAATATATTCTTCCCGTTCGAGGATTGATGGTAACATTGGGAATAAAGTCAAAAACTCCATCCGGTTGAGGATCGAGTTGATTATTGAGTCGGTCTAATCTTAATACTTCAATTAGTCTATCTCCGGTTACATCACCACCATTGGGTAAATACCGTTTATCTCCTCCACCCGGATCTTGGTAGAAAACCTCTAAATAAAAATCTTCGGGATTAACTTGAAAAGCACTTAAACTGTAAACGTTTTTCATCATTAAATCCCATATCGGTTGATTGGTTCTAACCGATGTTCCTTTCAACATCTTTAATACCAATACCTTATCTATAATATTGGTAGTATCTGCATTGGGTGGCAAATCGCTAGAAAATTCTCCAATCTGAAATACCTGACCGTTTACTGTATATTCTATAGCAACCCCCAAAACTTCATCCGGTTTTAAAGTTTGGTTCAAAGAGATATAGCCCAACCTTTCATGATAATCATATTCTGATGAAGATAATTTCCTAGCACTTGTTTTTTCAAAACCATCAATTGGCTGAAGTCCAACTGTATTTTCTAAATAGGAAATTACTTGTGTTGGGTCTCTTAATCTATCTTGGTTTTGCAATAAAGCACTATATAAATTGTTGGCTCTATTGTCGGGATAAGGTCCGGCAGCCGGATTGTTCCAAATTGGATTAACTAATCTATTTCTTTCTCCTAAATCAGACAATGCAACAATCTCTCTGATGTCTTCTGTCTGACGTGTTTTGTTGGTTACCCAAACCTCAATTCTATTGATTACTGCCGGCGTATTGATGACAGGGACTAAATTTAGATTGTCTTCATAACCATCTCTAAAAAAGTGAGTAAAGAAAAAGTGCTTATTCTCTTCGTACTCATCGGCTTTCACTTCAAAATCTTTCAACTGTGCTCCCCCTTGAGAAGTAACACCGCTGGTTTGAGATTTCTGTTGTGCCAAAACATTGGTAATATATAATCTACCAAATTGCAATTGAGATTTGATACCAAACAAACTCTGCGATCCTCTTATCAGTTGTCCTCTTAATGGAAGACTCACATTACCTGCTTCAATTAATTTGATGATTTTATCTTCTTTGCCTTCATATGCTAGTTTGATCTGATTTTCAAAATTGAAGGTTGTTTTAGTGTTGAAATTGGTATTAATATCCATGAAGTCACCTATTGACCCGGTAACATTCATTTGAATATTCATATCAAAATCGAAATTGGTTTGTTTCCTTTGGTCTTCTCTAAGCGTTGGGTTATCTACTTTTTGAGAAGAAACACCTAAAGTAATATCAATGCTTCCTCGCGGCTGAATATCAACGGCAAATTTTTGTGCCCAACCCGATTTTCCTCCTGTTTCGGGATCGATATATAATTTAGGTTGACCGCTTTCTCTTTCTGCTAAATCAATAGCCTTAGATCTTTGCTCGAAATAATTTTTTACTGAATTCTCTTTTTGCCAAACTAGAAACTCTTCGAAAGTAAGGTAAGTTGGATTTCTAAAATACCTGCCTCCAACTTTTTCTAAGATGATGAACTTGCCCGTTTTAGGATCGTATTTTACTTCTTTTTCAATTAGTGACGGATCTTCAAAATCTAAGCTATTATGATCGCCCTCGTTGGTTAAATGATCGTAAGGTCTGTCTTGAATAGGATATGGCAGTGGTGTGGAAGTAGTATCTTCTTGAGCATTAAGTGTAAAGACACTTAATGCCAATAAACAAAATATGTAGCTAATTCTCTTCCGCACTTAAATTATACTATTTTCAAAAAGGCGCCCAAGTTACAAATTTTTCAGGCTGAGTTTAATCAATTCTTCAACGCTGCCAACCGGATTGGTTTTCCAAACCTTATTTATCACTTTTTCTGATTGGGCTTTACCAAAACCAAGCATGGTTAAAGCAGAGATAGCCTCTTCTATAATGGCGTTTGCGGATCCTGTAACTGATAGCTCCTCGTCATTACTATCTATGCTTTTAACTTTATCTTTTAGTTCTAAAACTAATCGTTTGGCACTTTTGGGCCCAATGCCCTTTATTGTTTGTATTAAACTCACTTCTTCGTGAATTATTGCGTTAGCTAATTCATTTGTTGTCATTGATGACAAAATTAATCTAGCAGTATTAGGGCCAACACCTGAAACACTAATTAGATAGATGAACATTTGTTTCTCTTCTTCGGTGCTAAAACCATATAAGATCTGAGCATCTTCTCTAACATGAAAATGGATAAACAACTTAGTTGCTTTCAATTTTTCAATATCAGAATACGTTTTGAGAGAAATATGAACCAAATACCCTACTCCATTACAATCAAGATGTACTTGTGTAGGAGAAGTATATGCCAATTGACCATTTAAGTATGCAAACATGGATTTAGGGGGTTAGTGTTAATGCTTCATCAATGACATCTAAGTGCACCATTGATGGCAGAGCTAGTTGGTTTGGTTAGTTAAAGCGTTTTTATTAGCCTCAAAGATGTATTTACTAAAGCAAAAAAGAAAGTGAACTTATAAACAATTTTGGATATAGCCGTTTTTATTACAAAATAACACTCAAAACATTATAATTATGGTAGGTTGGTTTACGATATCAATTACAATTAAGGAACGCTGACTTTCTTTAATAATGCTAAATTTTTCTGTTTGATCCTTGTTCAATTTAAATGGACACGATAATTCTCAACCTAAAAGAGTTGAAAATCGATACACTTCTTAAACCGTCAAAGCAAATCCTCCATCCGGTGATAAGGTTGTACCAGTGATATAACTGGCTTCATCAGAACATAAAAATATAATAGATTTAGCGATTTCTTCTGGAAGACCTGCACGTTTCAAATGGATAGATTGCATAATGGCATTATCGTATATTTCGTCTCCAATAATTCCTCTTAATCGACGATGCATAGCAGTATCAATAATTCCAGGGCATACTATATTTACGCGAATACCTTGTGATGCCAATTCTGCCGAAACACTTGTGGTTAAGCCCACCATACCATGTTTAGACGCCACATAAGGTGAACCTGTTGGGAAGCCTAAAAATGAATTGATGGAACCCACATTAACTATAGCGCCACCAAAACCAAGTTTTAGCATTGCCTTGGCCTCATGTTTCATACAAAGAAAAGTCCCTTTCAAATTAATGTCTAATACTCTATCCCATTCTTCTTCTGGTAAATCGACAATGCTACTAAACTGACCTTCTACACCTGCATTGTTAACCGCATAATCCAATCGGCCAAATACAGCAATAGTATGCGCCACCATTTGCTCAACTTCTTTACTATTGGCTACATCTGTTTTGATGGCAGAAGCTTTTCCTCCTTTTGACTCTATTTCCTTTACTAAAGCATCCAACTCTTCTTGACGTCTGGCAGCAACCACCACGCTTACCCCTTTTTCTACAAATGCTAATGCTGTTTCTCTGCCTATTCCACTACTTGCTCCTGTTATCAGTGCTACTTTTCCTTTCATTTTTGATTTATTTTTAGTTTTTATATTCCTCCTAAATGTACTAAAGCCATTGAAGCAAAAGTTAAGGTAAGTAAAAATCCAACCATATCTGTAACCGTTGTTAAAATTGGTCCAGATGCTAATGCCGGATCGATGTTCATTCCTTTAAGCAATAGTGGCACTGTGCCTCCTAAAGAAACCGCTAAAATTGTGTTTAAAGTTAATGCGCCACCCACTACTAAGCCTAGATAAACATTGCCTTTCCATAAGAATGCTGCCAAACCTATTAACATTCCCAACACTAATCCATTGATTAAACCCACTGAGATTTCCTGCCATAAAACACGTGCGACTTCACGAGGTGTAACTACACCTATAGATAATTCACGCATACTGACAGCAACTGCTTGGTTTCCTGAACAGCCACTCATATCAGAAATAATAGGTAAAAAAACAGCCAATGCGATGACAGAACTCAATACATCTTGATGAAAAGCGATAACACTGGCGGCAATAATGTTCAATAATATATTTACAGATAGCCATGACAGCCTTCTTTTTGCTCTCAACCAAACAGGCATCGTTCTTAACTCCTCACCACCTACAATACCTTGACTTTCCAAATGCTGCTGCGCTACTCTTTCTGTTTCCTCTTCCAAAACATCTCTACGCAACAATATTCCTACTAATGTATCATCGTTATCAACTACCGGTACACCAAAAAAATCATTAGAGTCGAAAAAGTCTACTAATTCTGTAAACTCCTCCAAGTGATTAACAGAAACAAAATCTTTCTTTTTTATCTGAGAAAGTTTGGCCATTGGATCGCTTAATAAAAGATCTTGCATTTCTAGTACTCCAGTCAACTTTTGTTTTCTGTCGATTGTAAAAATTTTTTTTAACAAGTAATACCTATATTTTTCGGCATTTTTACGTAGATCACCAATTACTGCCTTAATACTTCGTCCTTCATAAAAAACGAAATATTCTGTGTGCATCATTCCTCCTGCCGTGTCATCTTCGTACGACATTAGTTTCCGTACCGACGCGGCTTCATCAGGCTTCATTTTTTCAAGAATGGCTAAAGCATCTTCATCCATAAACTCATTCATGATATCTGCCTGATAATCACTTTCCATTTCATTTAAAATGGCTGCTGCATGTTCGACCTCTAAATCTTCTAAGATATCTACTGCTTGCGCTTCCGGAATGTCTTCCATTACTTCTGCAGCATATTCATTAGACAATAAGGTAAATAGTTGAATTTGTTCCTTGCGATTGAGGTGGCTCACCAAATAAACAACTTCCTTACTACTACTTTCTTCTATTAAATTTGTCAATCCAACTTTATCATTAGTTTCGATAAAGTCAATTGCACTCTCCTTGATGTTAATGGTGTTTATTTCTTGTAGCATATCAAATAAATTAAAGGAAACCAGCGTAAAAGTTACTTCTTTTCAAAACTATTTTATGATTAAGGAAATTATTATAGTGTGAGCATTGTATTTAGTTTCTCTATAGCCGCTTTTCATTGCTAATCAACAATTAACTAATTTTAAATACTAAAAATGAGCTGATGAGTAATGCTATCCCAAAAATTATTCGACATAACGAAGGTGAAAAACTCAATGTTTTGGGTGACCATCAAAATATTAAACTTAAAGGTGCAGATACCAATGGTTTATATACATTGGTTGAACAAAATAATGAACCGGGAAGTGGAATTCCGCCACATGTGCACGATTATGAAGATGAAGTTTTTCAATTGCTAGAAGGTAAAGTAGAAATGTCTATTGGAGATAAAACTACTCTATTAAATGCCAATGATATTATCTTTTGTCCTAGAGGCATCCCACATTCATGGAAAGTAGTAGGCAATCAAAAAGCGAGAGTGATGATGAGTATTTTTCCTGCCGGTATTGAAGATATGTTTGAAGAATTGTCTCAATTACCTATTGGACCTCCTGATCTAGAAAAAGTAGCACAAATTTGCGGTAAATATGGTGTAAGGTTTGTGTAATAATCCTTTAACTACTCTACTTTCTTAATTGTTCCTAAGATTTTAGTGATGTGACGCATGTATTTTTTCTTGCTTTCTTTAGGTGCATGAACATAAGCGTCAATCATATAATAGGTAGAAGTGGATTGATCAAACCAAGCTAAATTGACAAATGGTCCGCCCATAAAATCGTTTTCCATTTTCCATAACCCTTTGGTTAACACCGTTTCGTTACCTAATACTTGGGTAGAATACTGTAGAATTGGCGCATATTTTTCCTCGATGGTCATATAGGAATTTTCAGCTCTAGTAGAAATATAAGTTCTACCTAAAAGCGCTCTACTTTGCAAGGCAAATTTATTCCAATCAACGCCATTTTTAATTTCATCAGGCTTTAACACTCTCTTGTACAAAAGAAAGTTACTACTCAAAGTATAAGTTTCCTTTCTGATCCACATAAAATCATCATTATTCACGCCTACAAAATAATCTGATGGAATATCAATTTGAAAATTAAAACGTTTTTTAATCTCGTCAATAGCATCGTTGTTTACACCATTTTCGTAAACCATAATTTCTGTGCGCTTATCTTCTTCTGTTCTAATAATGGATTCAATTTCGTCTACCGAGCGATTTAACACCGTAACTAATTGTTCCTTATTGTTGGCCACTACTAAAATTACTGTTTGCGGTTCGGCCCATAGATTCTTATAAACTATAGGATTTTTACTTGAGTCTTTTGATTCCGCTAAATCAAACAACTTTACGATATCGCCATACTGAGGGTCATCTTCTCTAGAAATACAAAGCACAATGGTTCTGTATTTTTTGATGATGTCGTTATTAAACTGCTGAAAGTTTTTCTTTCTTAAAAAATATTCTGGCTCTGCTTGTGGTAAAACATCATAGGCTTTCATAAACTTATGATGAATAATACTGCCTACTGAATCTTCCCAAAATAAATCATTCAAAACCCAAAGAATTTCATCTGATTTACCTGCAGAAGTGGGTTTATAATTGGCTGTGCTACTATTGGAACAACTCATAATAAAAGCCAATAACCCAATCGTAAGCATAGCCATTGAAAAAAAACGACCTATAAATTGATATGTCCTTTGGTTGTTTTTCATTTATAAACTGCTCATTTCAGCCACTTTTAAATACATGCCCGGCATTAAAGCTCTGTCACCAACATTGTTTAGTGACTTAATAATATCAATTGTAGTATCATCATATTGAGAAGCTATACCTGAATAAGTATCTCCTCTTTTCACCTCGTGATAAACGTATTTATTATCATACCTTTTCGCATACAACATTCTTTCCTCTCTATCTGATGCTAAAATATTTCTTTGTCTATTGGATAACTTATCGTAATTGGCATATTGCTTTACATCGTCTTTATGAACGTAAATCAATAACTCTTGTCCGATGACAATTTTATTTCTGCTCGCACCATTCCAAGCTTTAAGATCTTCCAAACCAACATTATACCAGTAAGCTATAAAACCTAAATTATCGCCTTCTTTAACGGTATAAATAATACTTTCTAAATCCGGATCCGTTGGCACTAACCTTTGTACCGGACCAAATGTTTTCTTCTTTTTTCTTAAACCGAATTCTTCAATTTTGAAAGCTGCACTAGCATATAAAGTATCTGATAATTCATAAAACGCAGCATGTTTATCCGTTGGCAATCGCAATTTATAAGTAGCGGGAATAATTTG
This sequence comes from Chitinophagales bacterium, assembly GCA_041393015.1. GTDB lineage: Bacteria > Bacteroidota > Bacteroidia > Chitinophagales > JADIYW01 > JAGQYH01. The sequence goes on from JAWKKV010000001.1 coordinate 386,680, forward strand.
CCCTACTAAAGAGGCATTGGCATTTCGCAATTGTTTTTCATCAATATCAAGTTGTTCCGCTATGTCATCAATCAAAAGTTCTTTTCTAAAAGTAACCGGCTCAAAGTAGAGATATTCCATAGTGGAATAATTCTTTTCAATTCCTAATATATCAGCATGTTCCATTACATAGGTAGCAGCAATAAATGCTGGTACATAGCCTCTCGTTTCTCTAGGTAAATATTTATAAATGGCCCAAAAATCTCTTTTTCCACCAGATTTTCTAATGGCTTTGTTTACATTCCCGGGACCGCAATTGTAAGAGGCAATGACTAATAGCCAATCACCATATTTTTTGTACATTTTATTTAAATATTGAGTGGCTGCAATTGTACTAAGTTCCACATCACTTCGCTCGTCAACATAGCTATTGATTGTAAGCTTATACTCTCGAGCAGTACTGTACATGAATTGCCAAAGGCCTGTTGCTCCTACTCTAGACCGAGCTCTTGGATTCAAAGCTGATTCAATTACTGCCATGTATTTTAATTCATCCGGCAGACCTCTTTCTGCTAAAATTCTTTCAAAAATTGGAAAATAAACGTCACTTTTTGCAAGCATGATTTCTGTCATGCCTCTTTTTTTATTGGCATAAACATTAATGTAACTCAGTACTTGTTTGTTAAATGTAAGTGGTACTTCATTTTGAATGCTTAACAACCTTTGTTGTACTACTGCATCATCACTTTCCGTAGTGAAAGCAGAAAGCAATAAAATCATTATGAGTAAAAAAGTATATCGCATCACTATTGATTTTTTATGTCTTTAGTTAATGAATACGCAAATTTAAGTAATTTGTTTTCTTCAAATTGATTTGCCATAAACTGAATACCAATTGGCAAACCACTTTTACTTTTGCTGAGTGGCAAAGAAATGGCCGGCATTCCGGTTATATTAGCTTGAACGGTAAAAATATCACCTAAGTACATGGCGATAGGATCATCTTTAACTTCACCAATTTTATAGGCTGGCGTTGGAGCAGTTGGGCACATGATAAAATCAAATTGCTTAAGTGCTTCTTTTGTTTTATCAGAAATAATTCTTCTTACCTTTTGTGCTTTTGTATAATAGGCATCGTAATAGCCTGAACTTAATACAAACGTACCGGACATAATTCGCCTTTTTACTTCCATACCAAATCCTTCGGAACGACTCTTTTTATAAGTAGATTCTAAATTAGTGGCATTTTCACTTCTATAACCATACTTAATGCCATCATATCTTGCCAAATTTGAAGACGCTTCAGCGGTTGTTAAAACATAATAAGCCGGCACGATATAATCTAATTCTTTTAATTCGATGGCTTCTACCATACAACCTTTAGACGCTAATTGATTCAAAACATCTTTACAAGCAGTTCTGACATCAGCGTCGATGCTTTCATTTTCAATGGCATCTTTATAATATCCAATTTTCAACTTGGAGAGATCCAACGAATCTTGAGACAATTGACTATAGTTATCTACTGTTTTTGTGGAAACTGTGCTATCGAAATCATCTTCTCCTGCTATCACTTCCATCACCAAGGCTGCATCTTCGACATTATTGGTGATAGGACCAATTTGATCAAAGGAAGAACCATAAGCAATTAAACCAAAACGAGAAACTCTCCCATAAGTTGGTTTCAAACCAACCACTCCGCAAAATGATGCTGGCTGACGAACGGAACCTCCTGTATCAGAACCCAAAGAAACAGTGCATAAACCAGCTTTTACGGCTACGGCGGATGCTCCCGATGATCCCCCTGGAACTAGTTCTTTATTAACCGGATTTTTTACTGCGCCATAAATAGAGCTTTCATTAGTAGAGCCCATTGCAAATTCATCGCAACTTACTCTACCTAAAATGATAGCATCTTCAGCTATAAGTTTATTGATTACAGTAGCACTGTAAACAGATGTATAGTTTTCTAAAATTTTTGAAGAGGCAGAAAGTTGATGATCTTTGTAGGCAATAACATCTTTAATTGCAACAACGACACCAAATAATTTACCTAAAGGTTGATTAGCAGCTATTTTAGCATCTACAGCTTTCGCTTGTTGAGTTGCTGTCTCATCAAAAACTTCTATGAATGCATTTAGATCTTTTTGTTCTTCAATCTGATGAATATAATTATTGAGCACTTCTACTGCTGAAATAGTGCCGTTTTTTAAATCTGATTGTAAAGTCTTTATAGACCTATATGTCATAAGCTTAAATTTTTTCACTTAACAATTCAAGTCTTGTATTTCTAATCGAAACAAGTTCAGAAAAAAAACTCGAAATGTAAATGTAGTAATTTAAACTCCTATGATACTGAAGTGAATATCATGGAAATGTCAAAGAATTTATAAAAGCAGTTAAATAGAGAAGTTTAGGTTATTTGCTTTCGCTTTTTTCCTTTCTTTCTTCTTCTTTCATGCCTTCTTCTAATTCTTCTTTCAAGCTAGCTCTAGCGGTATTGAACTCACGCATGCCTTTACCAATGCCTCGCATTAATTCAGGTATTTTCTTGCCTCCAAAAAGAAGCAATACTGCCAACCCAATAATTACCCATTCACCGCCACCTGGAAGACCAAATAAAAATATTGAATCCATTTCTGTTTATTTAAGATTGTTGTAAAATTACGACAATTTAAAATGAATAACGTTTAATTGTACATTATAGTTTGATTATTGAAGGATGTCGGAATTAGAAAGTCGGAAATTTTATAGCAGATTTACTTTATTTCCTTTACTAAGTAAATTAGTACTGGTAAGTGATCGCTGTAGCCTCCGGAAAATCTACCATTAATGAAAGATCTATATGGATAGCCTCTATACTGCCCGGTTTTTTGAATCAAATAAGGTTTATTAAAAATCTCACTTTTATAGAAATAAAAACCCTCTTGTTGTTTGTCCATTAATCCGTTACTCACCAAAATTTGATCGAATAAACCCCAAGTATCTCTCCAAGCTGTTGATCCATTGCCTTGTTTAAAAGGAATATAAAATGGATTATACATTGTATTTGGCGTCATTTTCTCCGGCTTATCTACGCCTCTCATTACATCTTTAACACTAGGACTATTAGGGTGATCATTTAAATCGCCCATTACAATAGCTTTTACATTGGGATCTAACGTTCTCAATGAATCAATAATGTGCTTGCACGCCATTGCGGCAGCTTTTCTCTTATCAACCGTTACTTGCTCTCCTCCACTTCTTGAAGGCCAGTGATTAACAAACAAATGAACCTTTTCACCATTTAATAAGCCTTCCACCCAAAGAATATCTCTAGTAAATAATTTATAGCCGTTGTCTTCATTAAAAATTACTGGAACTGCTTTATAATGCTCTGGTTTAAAATATTTTGGTTGATAAATTAGCGCCACATCAATACCTCTAAAATCCATACTGTTTTGATGGATGATCTGATAATTTCTGCCCTTGATAGCCTCTTGATTAACAAAATCTTCAAGAACAGACAATTGCTCAATTTCTGCTATTCCTAAAATGGCTAAGCCATCCGGAGTAACATTGGTACCCATTTCAGATACTACTTTTGAAAGGTTGGCTAGCTTACCTTGATAAGTTTTAGTATTGTTTCCTAAACTTCCTTCCGATGTAAAGTCATCGTCTCTTTTCTCCAATAGTATTTGGCCAACAGGTTGTTTGTCTTTATCTTCTAACCAACGAGCTAATTCTCCAGCTCCCCATTCAGTATAATCTTCTTCATTTATACTTAAGTGCGACTTGGTTTCAATATAAGGATACTCTCCATTGATATATTTCTCGGTATCTAGAATATCAACTGACGCCAATGTATCAAACAAGTTCTCAAAATTGTAGAAGCCAATGGCCGCTACTTGATAATTTTGAGCGGATAAATTTCCGGCAGATAACAAAATAATTAATGCCAACAAGCTTGTTCTGGCTTTGAAAATAAGATTGTACTGTTTCAAATTGTTTTGTTTTAATAGTTTAAACTAGAAAGGCTTCAACGTCCTTTCTAGTTTAATATAGCCAAACCTGTGCCAAAAATTAGTCAATTACTACATTATCCACTTGGAATGTAGTTGTTTGTGAGGTATTGTTACCTGTATATACAAAGGCAACGTAACCTGTGCCACTGAAACTAGATAAATCGATATCTCCTGAATTAACAAAATTATCAGCATAACCAGATGTTGTACAATTACTATTAGTTGAACTAGCAATTACAGCGCTAGTTAACTGCGTCCAAGTTGCTGTTAATGGTGCTCCTCCACCATCATAATTTGTTGAAATATAAACCTTTAACCCATTATGAACGCAGAATCCAATTTTAGAATCGAAATTCAAAGTAGAAGCTGCTGCTAAATTGATAGCAGGAGAAATTAAATACGTTTCAATTGCTGCTGATGGACTGTTAAATCCGCTAATTTGAGGGTAGCTATTGTTGCTAAATCGTCTACCTTCCCATTTTTCAGCACCTACTGTAGTAATGTTACTCCAACATTCTAAAGTAAACTCATTACCAAAATCTGTATTGATGCTTTCAAAATCTTCATCTACTGAATTGGCAGGATCGCAAGTTGGAGGCACAATAATAACTGGGTCACCAATTTCTACATCGTCAATTTGATAAGTAGTAGTTTGATTTTGATCATTCCCTATATATTGAAAGCCAATGTATCCTGTTCCACTGTAAGCAGTTAAATCCACATTACCTGAATTAACAAAATTATTGGCATAGCCAGTAACACCAGATGGACTGTTAGTAGTATTCGCTATTACAGCAGAAGTTAATTCTGTCCAAGTAGCTGCACCTAAATCACAACCATCAAAATCTGTAGAGATGAATACTTTTAAACCATCGTGCTTCCAAAAACCAATTTTACTTTTAAATGAGAAACCTTCCGCTTGATCAAAATTAACTTTTGGAGAAATTAACCAAGACTCAATTGATCCACCAGAACCAAAGCCTTGTACTAGGGCATATTGATTATTATCAAAATCTCTCGCAACCCAAGGACCGTTTCCAACAGCAGATAATGATTTCCAGTTATTTACTGAGATTGGCTCAAATAATTCTGCTGTTTCAAAATCTTCACTCACACCATCTACAGGAGTTTGTGTATCTACACAAGGTTCAACACCACATCTTTCCCCTGTAAAATCTATATCTGTTAACTCTCTAATCAGTAACTGTTTAGTGGTTCCAAATACTGTAAAAACAGAAGTTAAGCTACCATTTCCTGACGGCAAGGTATCAGATGCAAAAGATGCAAAACCACTAGTTCTAAGAATAATGCTATTGTCATCACAATCTACTACATCTCTATTTTCAGTTTGTTGATTATCGCCATCAGCTAAAGTTTGACCTAATTCATAACTGGCAAACTCAACATTTTCTAACTTGATTAATCTGTTTTGATACAGTGCAGGACTTGCATTGATTTCATCATAAGTCACCACTGTTGGCTCACGTTGTACGCCAAACTTTCCCGGAAAAAAATAATTTTCTACCAAAAAGTTAGGAATTCTTTCTACTCCATCACTTTCTTCAGGGTCTTGTGTACCCAATTGCACTAAATTGTTGTATTGACCGATATATAATCCTTTTACCAATACAAATAGTCTTCTTCCAATTGGATAGGTATTATAAAAATCTGAAATTGATAATCTGATAGAAATACCTGAAGTTTCATCTTCAATTACAACAGTTTGATAAAAGTTTCCACTTTTGTCATCGGCTATAACCACACCAGAAATAAAAACAGAATCGGTTAACTCTACAGCATCCGCACCATTGTATAGGTTTTTTAGATCGGCAATTGAAATCACTAAATTTGGATCAATGGCAGGATCTTCTCCATTTCCAGGCGGCTCGTCGAAATTATCGTGTATACAACCTGACATGAAAAAGATGATTCCAGTGAGGATAAGAAAATATTTCATATATGATTTGTTTGATAGTTTAATGTTCATCATTGGTATTATTTATATTATAATCTAAAGCTTAAATTGACATAGGCTGAAATGCCTTGAGCGTAATAGTATCTTCTTGGAAATTTCTCAGGGTTTTTCTCATCGTCAAAACGAAATTGTTCATATCCACCTGTAGCGATATCTTTTTTGTTTAAGACATTAGATAATCCAACATTTAAATACATGAACCAACTTTTCTTCATTCCTTTAATTGTTCTATCCATTTTCCATGAATACCCACCACTTAAATCAACAGTTACAGCAGGATCTGTTTTTTCTTGATCTAAAATTGCTTTCCATTGATCTGATTGGTATTCCACCAACTCAATTGCATCTGCTGTTCTTCTGGCAGGGTTAATACTTACCCAAACACCATTTAAGTAATTGATATCAATACCCACTCTCCAATATTTTGGCGATCTATAATTCAATCCAAAAGTGGCAGCATTTTGTTGATGTCCACCTAAGTAATAATTATCGGCATATACAATTTGATTAACGGCTAATGGCTCTTCATCATTGTCTCTAGTTATTGTAGCATTTGGTCTACCATTATAAATGTGTCTACCTAAAACTGCTACTACTGATGCGTACAAGCCTGGTGTTATTTTAGCTTCTGCCATTAATTCTACTCCCATATGGCTAGTACCAATATTAGTAATACTATAGTTTACGAAGTTTTGATAATCATCGTGATAGAAGCTAATACTTTCTACTTGATCTTTAAAAGAAGTATAATAGAATACCGCTCTAGCTTTAAAGTCTTCAGATTTCAATAAATATCCGGCTTCGAAACTTCCAATCTTTTCTGTTTCTAAATTTGGAATCACTGAATTTCTTATTCTTGGACTAATAAAAGCATCTCTAAATGATGGCGCTTTTGTTTGATAAGCTCCTGTGGCAAATAAATAGTGCTTTCCTGTGATCTTGTACGTTACACTACCTTTAACTTGGTATTGTAAGAATTTTTGTTTTTCAGAATCTCCAAAAGAATTTTCAGGAAATAAACCGCTTCTGTATTCTCCTGTTCTAAAGAAAGTGTGATGACTAACAGCAGCAGATAAAGAGAAGTCGACCTTTTTTAAGGTATAAAGACCTTGTCCCCAAACACCAGTTTCACAAACAGTTGCGCGGTAGTTATTTCCATAAGTATCTCCTTCATAAATAACTCTATTAGGATTGTTCAAATCATTTTGAGCTTTATCAGGATCTGAAGGAAAATCTCTTTCTGCAAAATTATTTACATCGATATGAAAATCTGCTCCTAAAAGATCGTCTAATTTATTGTAGTAATGCGTTTGTTGTCGGGCATAATTTAACCCTCCATCAACAGTTAATCTATCTGTAACACTCCACTCGAATGAAGTTGAGTTACCGATCTTAAATACATCTGATCTTCTTTCTTGTAAGATGTATTTTGCTTGACTACCCGAAATGGAATTACCTTCAATTCCATTAACATTTTCTACTGTTTCGTTGCTATTTCTATTCGCTTCGTACATGTAGTCCCAATCCAACTGCAATAGGTCAGGATTATCCAAAATTGCATTTTCAACTTGATCTGCCAATTCAGGAGTTTCAATATAACTAGGTAAATTTCTATAGTAATCAGGTCGAGGATCTTTAGCATTGTACCAATCTAAAGCTGTGGTTCCATATCGTCCAATTTGAACATAGGCTGCATTTCTAAAAACAATGTCAGCATTCTTTTTCCATTCGTAGTTTAAAGAGATAATTGGTTGATGTTGTGTAACAACTCTTGAATTTCTTTTTTCACCATTTTGCCAACCCCAATAGGAGTTATATTGATTATCTCCTGCCAAATCATATACTTCTTGAGTTGTTCCGCTACTTCTTCCTCTTCTTCCTGCGTTAGCAATTACACTTAATGCTAAACGATGGTTTTCTTTGATGAATTTTTCAACTCCAAAATAGTATCCGTAAGTATCATAAAAAGTTCCAGGTACATAACCTTCTTGCGCCCATCTTTTACTAACCGACATCGATACCGCCCATCCTTTTTCAAGAACACCGGTATTATAAGTAGCCATTAACCTATGATTATAAGCTCCATTAGTGTAAGAGTATGTTCCTTGAAATCGCTTACGTTGATTACCCGCTCTAATATCAATAGATTGAACACCACCTATCTCACCAATACTTAAATTGCCAACTTCTAAACCAATAGAATTTTCTCTTCCATATAAAATGTTAGACAAACCTCCTAAGTTACCGTAAGAGAACCATCCTAACACCATATCATTTAACGGTGCATAATTCAATAAAAAAGTATTGTATTTACCATCATACCCTCTAAATCTATATCTATATCTTCCTAAAGTAAAAGTAATAGCTGACTCAAATGCGTCTCGAGAAGCAGATAATAGACTATAGGTGTCTCCTTCACTTTGATCGCTATCACTTAATTGGTCAATTGTGATTACTGGTATAATATTTTGTAAAGTAGTGTCTCCTTGTTCACCAGCCTGTTGTGCAAAAACACTTAAACACAATAAGAGTGACCACAGGATTAAGATTGGCTTTTTTATCATAATTCCATTTATAAGATGTAAAGATAGCATCTAGATTTTAGACTATAATGAAAGTTTTAGCATTTAACATTAACAGGTCTTTAATAAAGAGCACAATAGGTGGCATAATAAAAACAAAACATAAAGGTCACTCTTCTTCATCAATATCTTTAAACTTATCTAACACTCTGCGTTCTCTTTTGGTAGGCCTTCCCACTCCTTTGTCTCTCATTTCTGAAGTGGTGTAAAAAAATGCGCCCAATTTATTGCTAGGTTGTTCAGGAGGAGAAAAATCTTCGTAGCAAGTTTGTGCAATCTCAGCAGAAACTCTTTTTTCAATTGCATTTAAACATTTTACCACCCATTTCTTTTCCTTTTTATTGACCGTAACTGTTTGTCCTTCTTCAATAGTATAAGATGGTTTAACGCTTTTAGCATCCACTTTCACTCTTCCTGATTTACAGGCTTCTGTCGCTACAGATCTGCTTTTATAAATTCTAACAGACCATAGCCATTTATCGATTCTTGTTTTATTTGGCATATTGATTGCACTAAAAGTAATGAATACTGCAGAAAATTAATTTACTTCGGTATATTAACCAAAAAGAAAGACTATGAAATTTATAATTATAATGACGGTTTTGCTTAGTAGCGCAGCAATGTCATGCAGCGAAACAAAAACTTTAAGCGACAACAAAGGAAGTAAGCAAATTGCTAATGAAAAAGCTTCTAAACAAGAGTCAGACAAGAAAACTATGAGTGAGGACAAAGCAATTTTAGGAACTTGGCAATGGGTTAAAACTGACTGTTGTGGAAGAATAAATAATACAACATTTGCTAAAGAAGAAGATCCTAAAAGAATTATAGCGTTTAAAAAATCAGGTATAGCTAGATATTTTGAGCGAGGTGAAATGAATAAAATGGCAGAACAAAAATTTACATTTGGTAATTTAGGAACTCAAACTACTATCAAGATTGGTGAATATCAACCTGCGATCTACACTGTAAAAGATGACGAGCTTGTTATCAGTTGGGGATATATGGACTTGCAGACAGAATATTACAAAAGAATAAAGTATTAATCGCAATAGGGCGGACAGCGAGGTTTTACTCTAAAATTGGCTTGCGGAATACAAAGTGAATGTACTTTTTTGCCTCTTGAAAAAGGAATGATATCATCGTCTTTATCCACTGGATAAACCATGTAGATGATATTTAAATTCTCTACCGTTGCATTTGGGTTTTTTGCGCCAATGACGATTACTATGCCTGTTTGACCTCTTTCAGCATCTCTTTTTTGTCTTTTTATTACCCTTAACATCTTATCACTTAATTGAAAAGACATTTTATTTACTTCTGAGTTTCCGTCGGTATTTTTAAGGTATTCTTCGTAATTTTTTCTATACAATTCTGCTTCTTCAATAGTTACTGTACCAACAACCCATTCAGAAGAATCAATGGCTTTATCATCTCTTCCTTCTTCGTTTTTCATCAATTCCATTAACAATTGAGTATTTGCTTTAGAAGTTGCCGAAGAAACATTTGAATTAAGATTCCAAATCAAAGCAAAAAAAATAACTGCATTAATTTTATAGAAATTTAAGTAGCCTTTCATAAATATCTTATTTTATGTTGAATGTAGTTATATAATCACTTATAACCAAAACTAAAGTTGTGATTATCTGTCATTTTTTCTTCCTATATTGCTACAAATCAGTCATCTTCAAATTTTTATTTTATAAATATGTACAGATCATTTATTATAATTTCCATTTTTTCTTTTTTAATTGGAATAAGTAATATTTCGTTTGCAGAGAATAACCCAAGAGAGCAAAGCCACGATGTTTCTGTCAACAAGACAGATGATAAAACCCAACTAAAAATTGATCATTTATTACAAAAGGCTAAATACTTTTCGGATAATTTAGCCAACCCTGAGAAAGCAGATAGTATCTACAAAATCGCAATCAACACAGCAGACGCTACTTTTAACGCTGAAACAATTCTACACACTTATATATATTATTTGACAAACGTGAACATTCATTCTGATTGGGATGAAGTGGAATCGGTTATTGAAAAAATGAATAACTCAGTGGAAAAAGCTAACAGTGATGCTTTAGTTTTTGATTGTTATGCCGCAATATGTAAAGCATCTAATACATTCTTTGATGCTGAAAGAAGTTTGAATTATGCCATTAAGTTGGTATCTAATATCAGTTCTGAAAATGATGCTACAAAAAAGATAAGAGCCTATCTTCTTCTTGGAAAAGCTTTAGAACTAAATGGTAACAAGAAAGATGCATTTGAAAACTATCTAAAAGTTCAAGAACTAATTACTCAATTAGGGAAAGAAGAAAAGGAAACATATAGTTATGAGTTAAACGCTCAACTTTTCGATTTTTACCTAAAGATCAATCAGTTTGATAAGGCGGTTGATCATAAAATGCAGCAAATTGAATACCTCTCTCATTCTTCTATTGTTGATACTCCAAAGTTGATGTGGTTAAAATTAGATCTTTGCAGACTTCATTTAGCGGAAGACAAAGGGTCGAATATAATTCCGCAGTTAGAAGAAGTAATCAAATACAGCGAAGACAATGAGCAATTAGATATGTTTATTAATGCCCTTTCTACCTACAGAAGTGTTTTGTTAAACAATGAAGACATTGAGGGTTTTCACGAATTGTTTGTTGAACGTTATCCTAAGAACTTACTCGATTTTAAGAAGGATGCTATTTCCACTTATTACGTTATCGTTGCTTTCATTAAAGAATATGAAGGAGAAATAGATTCTGCCAGTTATTACTTTATGTTGGCTGAAGATGAAGTAAAAAAAGAAGACAATGATGTTTTTAGCGCCAATTTTTATAAGCGATACGGCGAGTTTTACTTACGAATTGGTCAAACTGACAAGGCGCTAGATAAGTTTAAAGTGTCTTATGAAAAAGCTAAAAAAAGCGACTATCTAGATTTTATGATAGAATCAAGTGAATACATTGAATCACTTTCTTTAGTGCTGGAAAATTATAAAAATGCTTACGTATATGGCAAAATCAACAATGAGCTAGATATTAGAAAGAATCAAGCTTTGCATGAAGACGACATGCTAAAAATGGAGTTAAAAAGTCAAGCTAGAAAAATGGAGATTTTGGCGGAAAAAAAAGCAGAAGAAAAAAGACGAAAATTCAACCTTCAATATGCTATTATTATTGTGGCTATAATGACATTGTTTTTGCTACTCATTTTAGCCAGTAGTTTAACCGTTCCTGAATGGTTAATTGAAATGCTGGGTTTCTTTAGCATCTTATTCTTATTTGAATTTTTGATTTTGTTACTCGATCATGAAATTCATCATATTACGCATGGAGCACCGTTGAAAATATTTTTAATCAAGATAACGATACTTACAATCATCTTTCCTTTGCATCATATCATTGAATCCAATATTACCAACTACATGAAGAAAAATAAGATGATAGGCAAGATCACGAAACAGTCTATCAAAAAAACTTTAGGGAAGTTGTATCCATGGATGCGGGATAGAAATCAGCCTAACCCAGAACATTAAAACAGCTATCTAATTAATTAGAAGCATTTAGTTTGTCAGCGTATTGAACAATCTTAATTAAATCAATTTCTTTTTTAGGACTAAGACCTTCTTCTTTCATATATTTTAATAGAGATTCGCCTCCTCCTAATTGATCTGCCAGTTTAGACTTCTTCAATTCTAAAGGAACTAACTTATCTAATTTAGATATATAAAAAGTCTCAACTTTAATTATTTTATCGTCTTTTTGTCCAGCATTTAAAGCTTCATTATAGTGAGATGGCTCAATTCTCGTAGAATAATGGCATAACAACTTTTCATCGCCTTCATATAGTACTTTATAAAAACCACTTGGCCCGTAAAGCCCTGTGCCTACTCTAGTAACATAAAAAGTTGGAGTATAACCTTTTACAGTAATTGTCTTAGCTTGTGTAGAAGACAAAAGCTTAGTTTGGTCACCTGCTTTTATTTCAATTACACGGTTAGAAACATCCAATTTTATTTCAATATTTCTAAACTCAACAGTATCGCCAATTAGAACAATATCTGCTAATTGCCATTCATCTGAAACATAATTGTTTCCCAATAACTTTTTATTGTATTTCTTTTCTTTTAAATCAAAGAATGTTCCAAGATTATCTTGAGAATAGATGGTATTCTGAGCATATGAAATAGTGCTTAACAAGATTAGGGCAACAATTGCAATTAGGGATAAGTTTAACTTGAAAATTTTCATTAATATTTTTTAAAAATTATTTAGAAGGTGCGAAAGTAAATAGTTGATAAATCATTATCAAAAGTCGGTCCATTAATTAACACAATTATAGGTTTTATGTTAAATAGTGTCACATTTCATGTAGCTTCTTAAGACTTCAGGAATTATAATGCCTTCTTCGGTTTGATTATTTTCTAATAAGCAAGCAATAATTCTAGCTAAAGCCAAAGCACTGCCATTAAGTGTATGGCATAATTGTTTGTTATTCTGCTCGTCTTTAAATCGCATTTTCAATCGATTGGTTTGAAAGCTCTCAAAATTAGAAACAGAACTCACTTCTAACCATCTTTTTTGTGCTGCTGAGTAAACTTCAAAATCATAGGTTAAAGCACTGGTAAAACTCATATCGCCACCACATAATCTTAAAATACGATACGGCAATTCTAATTTTTTCAATAAACCTTCCACATGTTTTACCATTTCATCCAATACTTGATAAGATTTGTCAGGGTGTACTATTTGTACAATTTCTACCTTATCAAACTGATGTACTCTATTCAATCCTCTTACATGGCTCCCGTAAGACCCAGCTTCTCGTCTAAAACATGGCGTATAACCAGTAAATTTTTTAGGAAGATCTTTCTGCTCTAATATTTCATCCCTATGAATGTTAGTGATTGGGACTTCAGCTGTTGGTATTAAATAAAGATCGTCTTCTGTTACATAATACATTTGTCCTTCTTTATCAGGCAATGAACCCGTTCCAAAAGCAGAGGCTTCATTTACCAATAAAGGCGGTACAATTTCCTGATAACCCGCTGCCGTTGCTTCATCTAAAAAGAAATTGATCAACGATCTTTGAAGCAATGCTCCTTTCCCTTTAAATAAAACAAATCCTGCTCCTGATATTTTCGCGCCGGTTTCAAAATCTATTAATCCATACTTATTCGCCAAATCCCAATGCGGTAGCGCATCATCACTTAAAGTTGGAATATCTGTTACTGTAAATACAACTTCATTTTCTTCAGCTGAATTTCCTGTAGGCACTGTTTCATGAGGCATATTAGGTAAAAGCACTAATACTTCTTCTAATTGTTTTGTTACTTCATTGAAATGGTCTTCCTCTTTACTAATAGTCTCTTTCAGCTCATTGATTTGTGCTTTTAGTGCATCACCACCGGCTTTATCACCACTTTTATAGTAATCGCCCACTTTTTTTGACAATTCATTTCTTTGTGCCAATAATGCGTCTCTAGTTGTTTGAGCTGCCTTTCTCTGATCATCTAACGATACAGCTTTATCAACCAATTCAAGTTCCTTGAAATTTTTCTTGGCTAACCTTTTCTTGGCTAATTCTATATCCGCTCTGATGTCACTCACTAATAACATGAAATAAATTTTAGATGGCAAAGATAGCCATTATATCTAGCGGCTAAAATGAAATCAATATTATAATTATTAGTAAAAAGTTGCTTAAAACAAAATATGTTACTTACATTTGTACTCAACCTATTCCTACCAATAGGCAATATAAATTTTTATATCCCATTTATATATCAGAATTTAAGCAAGCAGGTATAGTGTTTCAAGTTAAAAAAATTGACTTTATAAATTTTTCAAATAATGTATGATATTCTTCAACTAACCGAAATGAAGGTTGCTGAATTGCGAGAAATTGCAATTGGGCTAGATGTAAGCAAAGCTAAAACTATAGCTAAGCAAGATTTAATTTACAAGATATTAGATGCCCAAGCAGTTAGTTCTGCCAAAGTAGAAAGTAAAGATGCTAGCACTCAAAGTGTCAGTGACAATGCCGACAACAAAGTCAAAAGAAAAAGAAAAAGAATTCCAAAAGAAGATGTTGGCATCGAGCATCAAATAAAAAAGGAAGTAAAGGCAAAGCCAACTCCAAGTGACGCTAAGAGAGAAGAACCTGAAGTTAAAGCTGAAAAAACAGCCGATTCGGAAGAGGCTACAAAAGATAATGACTCTAAAGATCAAGGTAATAACAAAGACAATAGAGAAAAAAGACCTATTAAGCCTAGAGATCCGAAACCTAGAGAACCGAAACCAAGAGATCCAGCAGCTAGAGACAACACTAAAAAACCATCTGGTGGTAACTCCTCCAAAAGACATTATTCTTTTGATGTTGAATTAGAAGGTGTCATTGATGGTGCCGGTGTTTTAGAAATCATTTCTGAAGGCTATGGCTTTTTAAGGTCTTCTGATTACAATTATTTATCGTCTCCAGATGACATTTATGTTTCACCATCACAAATAAAATTGTTTGGTTTGAAAACCGGAGATACTGTTAAAGGAGCTATCAGACCACCTAAAGAAGGGGAAAAATATTTTGCTCTTTTAAAAGTGGATAGATTAAATGGAAAACCACCTCACGAAATTAGAGATAGAGTTCCTTTTGATTATTTAACTCCTTTGTTTCCAGATGAGAAATTAAACTTAGAAATTGAATCAAGCAATTATTCTACAAGAGTAATTGACCTTTTTGCCCCAATTGGAAAAGGACAAAGAGGAATGATTGTAGCACAGCCGAAAACCGGTAAAACCATGTTATTGAAAAATGTGGCCAATGCAATTTCTAAAAATCACCCGGAAGCTTATTTAATTGTTCTATTAATTGATGAACGACCGGAAGAGGTAACTGATATGGCAAGAAACGTAGATGCTGAAGTAGTAGCCTCTACTTTTGATGAGCCAGCTGACAGACACGTTAAAGTGGCACACATCGTTTTACAAAAAGCTAAACGTTTAGTGGAATGCGGACACGATGTAGTTATTCTTTTAGATTCAATTACAAGATTAGCAAGAGCATACAATACGAATGCGCCTTCATCAGGTAAGGTTTTATCTGGTGGTGTTGAAGCCAATGCTTTGCACAAACCAAAACAATTCTTTGGTGCGGCAAGAAATATTGAAAATGGCGGTTCTTTAACCATTTTAGCAACAGCATTAATTGATACCGGTTCAAGAATGGACGAAGTAATCTTCGAAGAATTTAAAGGTACAGGTAACATGGAGCTTCAATTGGATAGACAATTATCTAATAGAAGAATTTATCCTGCTATTGATGTGGTATCTAGCGGAACAAGAAGAGATGACTTATTATTAGATAAGGAAACATTATCTAGAATGTACATCTTAAGAAATCACCTAGCGGATATGAAAGGGGAAGAAGCCATGCAATTTATCCTTAGGAATATGAAAGGTACTAGAGACAATACAGAGTTCTTGATGACGATGAATGGATAGATTGTTGAAATTCCAATCATCAAAAATTCAAATTACAAAACATTTCTTATCGGCATCAATGTCTCTCGAAGAGGACGTTGATGCCGAAACAGTTAGTTTTAACTACTTAATTATCTTTTGAAAATTTTCCTTACTAATAGGCAATAAGTCTGTACCATTAATTCTGGTTAGTAATTCTTTCCAATTTTTATTTTTTAGAAATACTTCTTTGAATAAAGGAAGGGATTTATCTATTTCACCGGCATTGGCATAAGTTACGGCTGTCCAAAATTTCATTTCAACATTATCCGGTTGTAATTCAAAAGCTTTATGGTATAATTCCAATGCCTTACCCATCTCATCCTTCTCCATCGCTACATCACCATCATTCATATAATCGTAAGCCATTTTTACATTATACAATCTTCTTAACTCTACCAAAGGTTCTACATGATCATCTACCCTAAGATCAGTTTTCCTATCTATCCACAACTTCCCCGTTGCTTCCGGTCGCACCACTAATAAAGAAGCCGACTGCTTTCCTCTAATATCTCCTCCGGCGGCTTCTGCAGCTTCCAAAGCAGTTAATAATCTTTCTTCTAAACTTCCAGTTGAATTTTCAAATGCTTTACTCATGGCCGACCAAACTGTATTATTCAACATCATATTGGCTTGCACGGTATAACCGTCCCCTTTAATATGCCCTGCAGCAGGAATGCAATTTGCTCCTGTATAAACCGCCACCTTTCCATTTTTATCTACAATAGCCAATTGTCGAACCCCTCGACCTTCATCTGCGGCAATTAAAGTATCTAAAACTTCTTGAGGGGCAAATCCTTGCTTTAGTAATGCTAAACCATCCGGACCAAAATCAGGATTCACAAATGATTGAGTAGCAATAGCACCTACTCCCGCCTCTGCCCAACTAACAATTGTACCAACAGAAAACCAGTGAGATTGGACAGCAACACCCATTTCTCCGGTAATACTATCATAAGCAACTATGGAATAAGTGTGTGCAAAAGGTGCTTCTTTATTGTATATTTGTGCTATCATACTGTGAGAAATTAAGGTATTTAAGAGTAAAATATATATCCATCTCATAGTGCCGAAACTTAAATTAATGTTAGGGATGTAAGATACAGTTCATTTTTTACAAAAATTAAAATGTTTCTACTATCTTTGCCCTCCCAAAATAAATCATAAGATGAAAAGGACGTTTCAACCTTCACGAAGAAAAAGAAAGAATAAACACGGATTCAGAGCTCGTATGAAAACGAAAGCTGGAACAAAGGTGTTAAATGCTAGAAGAAAAAAAGGTAGAAAGAAATTAACTATTTCGTCTGAAAGCAGATTGAAGTAAGCTTTTTAGATGTACAATTTATATTTTTGATACCCACGGCAATGTCGTGGGTATTTTTGTTTGTATGGAAAAATTCACGTTTAACAAGGCTGAAAGATTAAAAAGTAAAAAAACTATTGGAGAAATATTTTCTAATGGCAAGGTTATTGGTGCCCATCCTGTAAAGTTATTTTGGATAGAGGTTCAACAAAATACCGAACTCAATATTCCAACATTTCAATTTGCATTTACTGCTTCTAAAAAAAAGTTTAAAAAAGCAGTCGATCGTAACCGCATAAAGCGATTAATGAGAGAAAGTGTGAGGTTAAACAAACATAAATTATTAGAATTAGATGAAATTAAAAACAAAAACTTCGCGTTTATGTTTTTGTATGTTGGAGCGGAATTACCGAACTTTAATAGTGTAGAGCAAAAGATCAATAAATGTTTTGATCAGTTTAAAATTACTATATAATGAGATTTTTTAACAAATTGGTTTCGGGGATACTATTACTTTTAATCAAGTTATATCAGGTTACGCTGTCTCCGTTGTTAGGTAAATCGTGCAGATATACCCCAAGTTGTTCAAAATATACTTTCCAAGCCATACAAAAACATGGCCCATTTAAAGGAAGTTATTTAGGCATTAAAAGGATTTTAAGTTGCCACCCTTGGGGCGGCAGTGGATATGATCCTGTACCATAAGTAAATAATGAAAACAAAAAATATGAAACGAAAGGCAATCATCTTACTTGTAGCAGTTGGACTGTTTTTTAGCTTACAATCCGGACAAGATAGATACTTCGAAATAAGTAAGAACATAGAAACATTCAATATGCTTTTCAAAGAATTGAATCGTTATTATGTAGATGATGTAGATCCCTCAGAATTAATGGAAATTGGTATTGATGCGATGCTTCGATCGTTAGATCCTTACACCGTTTATTTATCTGGTGCCGAGTTAGACAACTATAGAATGGCTACAACTGGTCAGTATGGGGGAATTGGTGCAAGAATTGGCCTAATGGATGATATGGTGGTGATCACTGATCCCTACGAAGGATTCCCGGCCTATAATGCGGGATTAAGAGCTGGAGATATTGTCACAGAGGTAGATGGTAAATCAACCAAAGGGTATGACACTGAAGAAGTAAGTCAAATTTTAAGAGGTCAACCAGGAACAGATGTAGTGGTTAAAGCGTACAGAAAAGTATCCAATGAAGAAATGGAACTTACCATTACTCGAGGTGATATTGTCATCCAAAATGTACCTTATTTTGGTATGGTTGAAGATGGTGTTGGTTATATTAAACTAACCAATTTTGCGGAGAAAGCAGGACAAGAAGTCGGAGATGCACTAAAAGTACTAAAAGAAGAAAATGAATTAAAAAGTGTCATCCTTGACCTTAGAGGAAATGGTGGTGGATTATTGCATGAAGCAGTAAATGTTACCAATGTTTTCATTGACAAAGGTGTTGAAGTAGTTAGTACAAAAGGAAAAGAAACCGATAACAATAAATCGTACAAAACACTTAATAAAGCAGTTGATACGGAGATACCATTAGTAGTATTAACCGATGGTGGTTCCGCTTCAGCTTCAGAAATTGTTTCAGGTGCCATCCAAGATTTAGATAGAGGTGTTGTCATTGGACAGAGAACTTATGGTAAAGGTTTAGTTCAAATTACAAGACCATTACCCTATAAATCGAAACTAAAAGTAACTACATCAAAATACTATATCCCAAGTGGTAGATGCATACAATCTATTGATTATGTAAATAGACATTTAGATGAAAGAGCAAAAGAATTACCAGACTCATTAAGAAGAGCTTTTAAAACTAAAGTAGGAAGAGAAGTATTAGATGGAGCTGGTATTGATCCAGATTTAACAACGGAAATAGAAAGCATTTCTAATATTTCAAGAAGTTTGGTTAACAACAATCATATTTTTAATTATGCTACCATCTATTGGCATGAGCATAAAGAATTAGAAAATGGAAGTAAGTTTAAATTTTCAGATGCTGAGTTTAACAAATTTGTTGCCTACTTAAGCGATAAAGATTATGAGTACACAACTGCTTCTGAAAAGAAAATTAAAGAGCTGTTAGAAGTCTCCAAAGAAGAAAGTTACTACGATGCGGTTAAATCAACTATTTACGACCTAGAAGCTCAAATAGTTGCGGACAAGAAAAATGACCTAGTAAAAAACAAGGAAGAAATAGAAATGATACTAGGTTTGGAGATCGTGAGCAGATACAAATTTCAAAAAGGACGTATTGAAGCTAGCTTAATTGGCGATCCAGACATTACTGAAGCATTAACTGTTTTCAATGACGTATCTAAATACAATAAAATATTAGCCAAGAATTAAAAATTACTACCATATGTAGTAAAGCCATTTAGAATATTCTAAATGGCTTTTGTATTTTTAATAAACAATTATAAGAACTCAATCCCAATATGATTCTATGTATTGATACTGCCTTGGAAAAGTGCTCCATTGCTCTGTGTTGGAACGGCGATTGTATTGATGTTTTAACTAACGACGACACCTATAAGGCTTCTGAAGTATTACATCTTTTAATAGAAAAGCTACTTGCCAAAAACAACCTTACATTAAAGGATATAAAAGCCATAGCTGTTAATGGTGGACCAGGATCTTATACTGGGTTAAGAATTGGAGCCACTACTGCAAAAGGGTTATGTTATGCCTTAGATATACCATTAATAAACGTTAATGGATTAAGATTAATGACAGAAGAAATACTAGAACGATATAATATTACGTTTGATTATTATATACCGATGATTGATGCAAGAAGAATGGAAGTTTTTACTTGTGTATTCGATCAAAACATGAAACCCGTAATGCTACCTCAACCTTTAATCTTAACCACTGATTTGTTTAATGAGTACAACAATAACTCTGTTATTATTTATGGTAATGGAGCTCAAAAAGCACAAGAACTATTGAACAAAAAAGATAGAATTTTCGTTTTTGATATTGAACCATCAGCCAAATATTTTAAAAATTTAGTTTGGAATAAATGGTTGAGTAAAGAATTTGAAAATAGTAATACCTACGCACCTAATTATCTTAAAAAATTCTACAGCACAAGTCATTGATAATTAGACGTAATTGTTAAGAAAAACAAAACATATTTAAAAAAAAAGCATTTTATTAAAATTTTCGGTGACCATTTATTTTCATCACCGTCAAAACAACGAATTAAAAATATTTAAACTATGGGGACACCAGCAATTAACGATGAAGTACTTACAGTGAGCTGTGAGAAAACGAATGATCAAATCAGTATTAACTTTGATACTTTAAGGAGATCAGTACTTACATTAAGAGCCATCAACCATCAATTAAGACAAGAGATTATTGCTCTTTTAGATAAAGATGGAAGAATGACAGTAACAGAATTATACATCAAACTTAGATTGGAGCAATCTGTTGCTTCTCAACACTTAGCAATTTTAAGAAGAGCTGGTGTACTAAAAACTGAAAGAGATGGTAAATTCATTTATTACTCTATCAATAAAGATAGATTAAAAGAAATTTCAGGTTTCATTGAAGATCTAGTGAATAACTAGTCAATATAGAATCGTTACTTTAAGAATTGTCTTAAAAATTAAATGGCTCTCTCTATTGATTTGTAAGGCAAAATTACTCGGTAATAATTTAAGTTGTGCCCTTTCCAGTTTTGGAAAGGGTAATCTTTGTTAAAACCTTGTTTAAAACTGTATATTTGTGCTGACATGCAGTTCAATGATTTTGAAATAAAGATGATAGAAGAAAGTGCCGAAATACTCAGAGCACTATCAAATCCTATTCGTATATCGATGTTGAATTTTATCTCGCAAAATCATTCAGTTAAAGTATTTGATATTCACACCCATCTTAGTTTAGATAAATCTATAGCCTCACAACACCTTAAGATCTTAAGGGACGCCAACCTTGTGAATACAACTAGAGAAGGAAAAAATATCTATTATGCCATCAACTTCCCAATTGTTAGTCACATTCTTAAACAAGTAATTGTATTTGATAAGCTTACATTAGCCGGCAGAAAAAACAAGAAATAGCTGCTATTCATGTTTTAAATTATTGGCTTTAACTATCTTTAGCGAATGAGTAGAAAGCATAAACTATATCTGTTTGATGCCATGGCATTAATTTACCGGGCACACTTTGCATTTATTAATAATCCACTAATCAATTCCAAGGGTTTTAACGTCTCTGCAGTAACTGGTTTTACCAATACACTGCACGAAATTCTAACCAAATACGAACCTACACACGCTGCTGTAGTTTTTGATGCTCCTGGACCAACTGATAGAGTTGTTGAACATTCTTTTTACAAGGCTAATCGAGAAGCGGCACCAGAAGATTTAGTAAAATCTATTCCTTATATCAAGCAGATTGTTGCCGCCATGAATATTCCTTGCATAGAACTGGCAGGTTATGAAGCTGATGATTTGATTGGCACCATAGCAAAAAAAGCTGTTCTACAAGATTTTGATGTTTACATGGTTACTCCTGATAAAGATTTTGCTCAACTAGTAGAAGATCACATTTTCATACATAAGCCACCAGCGCATGGGAAAGGACATGAGATATTAGACTTACCGGCAATTTTAGAAAAATGGGAAGTAGAAAGACCAGAACAAGTAATTGACATTCTTGGTATGTGGGGAGATGCCGTTGATAATATTCCTGGTATTCCAGGAGTCGGTGAAAAAACGGCTAAAAAATTCATTAAGGAATTTGGCTCCATTGAAAACTTGTTAGAGAATACTGATAAGTTGAAGGGAAAAATGAAGGAAAAAGTAGAAGCTAATAAAGAGCAAGCGATGATCTCAAAACAATTGGCTACTATTATTTTGGATGCTCCGGTAATATTTGACATCAATGAATACGAAATTATTCAACCCGACAAAAAGAAGCTGACGAAGATTTTTACTGAATTAGAATTCAAAACCCTAGGAAAAAGAATTATTGGAGATGCATACAATTACACTGCAACAACTCCTAATCCATCAGGACAAATGGACCTTTTTGCTGTGAATCAAAATGATGCAGAAACTGAGCAACCCACAGCAGAAGCACTCGACATTAGTAATGTTGACCATCAATATCACCTTGTTCAAACGGAAGAGGAAATCAAAAATTTAGCTAGCCTTTTAAGTAGTTCTGATCATTTTTGCTTTGATAGTGAAACCACAGGTTTAGACGCAAACGATTGCGAATTGGTAGGCCTTTCTTTTGCCATCAAAGCTCATGAAGCCTATTATTTACCAATTCCTTCTGATAGATCGGAAGCTTTAAAAATATTAGCCTCTTTTAAACCCATTTTAGAAAACAATGCTATTGTAAAAATTGGGCAAAACATCAAATTTGATATGTTGGTGCTAAAATGGTATGATATTGACTTACAAGGAATTGTGTTTGACACCATGGTAGCCCATTACATTTTAGATGCAGATGCTAGACATAATATGAATGCTTTGGCCGAAAGTTACTTAGGCTATACTGCTGTTTCTATTGAATCATTAATTGGCAAAAAAGGACCTAAGCAAGGCACTATGCGAAATGTTCCTTTAGAAAAAATTACGGAATACGCTGCAGAGGATGCCGACATTACCTATCAACTTTACGAAATCCTAAATAAAGACATCAAGGAAAATGGCTTTGAAAAACTATACAATGAAGTTGAAGGTCCATTAATTCCTGTTTTAACTCAAATGGAAAAGGAAGGCGTAGCTATTGATACAGAATTCCTAAATAATTATTCTAAAGAGCTAGAAGAAGACATCAACAAATTAAAAGCAAATATTTTTGAAGCAGCTGGTGAATCTTTCAATATGGATTCTCCAAAACAGTTAGGAGAAGTATTGTTTGAGGAAGATAAGATGGGCATTCCATATAAAGGGAAAAAGACTAAAACCGGTCAATATTCAACCAATGAAGAGACCTTATCTTCTATTCAGGGTGATCATCCCATCATTAAAGATGTTTTAGAATATAGAGAGTTAGCCAAATTAAAATCTACTTATGTAGATGCTTTACCAAAACTGGTCAACCCTAAAAGTGGATTGATCCATACTACATTTGCTCAAACTATTGCTGCTACCGGACGATTAAGTTCCATTCAACCCAACTTACAAAACATTCCTATTCGAACAGAAAAAGGAAGAAAAGTTAGACAGGCATTTATTCCAAGATCAGCAGATAATGTATTATTGGCAGCAGATTATTCGCAAGTAGAACTAAGAATAGTAGCTGCCATTAGCAATGACGAAAAGATGATAGAAGCTTTTCAAAATGGTATTGATATTCATTCCACCACAGCAGCCAACGTTTTTGGTGTAAAGTTAGAAGATGTTGATGCTGACATGCGTAGAAAAGCTAAAGTGGTGAATTTTGGAATTATATATGGAATTTCCGCCTTTGGTTTGTCTCAACGATTAAGTATTCCAAGAAAAGAAGCAGCTGATATTATTGAGGCCTATTTTGAACAATATAGTGGGATAAAAAAATATATGTCAGACATCGTTGACACTGCTCGAGAAAATGGTTATGTTGAAACGATAATGGGTAGAAAGCGCTATTTGAGAGATATTAATTCTAGAAATTATACTTCTAGAAGTTTTGCCGAGCGAAACGCCATCAATACGCCTATTCAAGGTTCAGCAGCCGATATTATTAAAATGGCGATGATTAAAATTCAAAACAAAATCAAATCAGAGAATTTGGCATCAAAAATGGTATTACAAGTACATGATGAACTCTTGTTTGATGTGCCCAACCATGAAATAGAAATTCTCAAACCAATAGTTAAAAAAGAGATGCAAGGGGCAGTTGATTTAAAAGTACCTTTATTAGTTGAAATTGGAACTGGTCAAAATTGGCTACAAGCACATTAATTGGAATAATTTTTGAAAAAACTTTAAAATAGATCTAAAAGCTATAGCTAACATATGAAAATCCTTTTCACAATTATACTCTTTGCAATGTCGATCATATCCTATGGTCAGTCAGAAGAATTATTGCAAGAAACTAAAGTTATTCATCCTAAAATTGAAAAGGCAAGAGCTTTAATTCAATCAGGCAATACTGAAAAAGCAATATCTCTACTAAATAAAACTTACAGCAAAACAAACGATGCTTCTATTGCAACAGAGTTGGTGAACATCTATTATCGTCAAAATAATGGTGAAAAAGCTGCTGAGTGGGCTAAAAAATCTGCCCTAAATGAAAGTCTAGATAAGAATGATGTAATACTGTTTGCTCGATTATTAATTCAAAAAGGAAGCTATAAAAAGGCATTAGATCATTGCTTAAATTATGCCCTACTTAAAAATGACCCAAAAGGTATTGCAGACATAGCTTATGCCTGTGAAAATTTAATTGCCTCTGAAAAATCCTCTGTGTTATTCAATGTTTCTACCGTGCCTTTTAATACAAATGGTGAAGAAGTAGGCATTACCAATTATAGAAACAACTACGTTATGGCCTCAAATGGCCTTTCTGACAATAACAGATTTGATTTCTATACCTTACAGCAAGATTACAATAAATGGCGATATCCAGAGGTACTTTTAAGAACGCCTAATGCTAAAATCAATAGAACTAGCTTAAGTTATTCATTGGATGGCAATTATGTCTATTTCTCTACATATGATAATTTATCAGAAAAGGAAAAGAAAAAACTAAATGGAGCTTCTCCTGAGTTTAGAATTTATTTTGGAATCAGCCAAGGGAATGAATGGGTAGAAACCGATGTTTTCCCTTACCAAGAAGAAGGATTTAGCTATAAAGATCCTGCCATACATCCCGAGGGAAAACTTTTGGTTTTTTCCTCTAACCAAAACAGTAAAGATAATTTTGACCTCTTTTATTCCATTTTCGAGAACCATCAATGGTCGAAGCCGAAAGCATTAAGTAATTATGTCAATACCGATGCTGACGAAGTAAAACCATACTTTGCAGAAGATGGGAGTCTCTATTTCTCTTCCAATAATAAGCTTGGTTTTGGTGGATTTGATATTTACAAAACCAAACAATCTAATGGTGTTTGGATTAGACCTGACATTTTGCCGCCGCCATTAAATTCTCATTTTGATGACATGAGTATTGTCTTTCACTACGGAAGACCCGGTGGCTTTTTAGTGTCTAACAGAAGTGGCAACTACGACATCTTTGCTTTTGAAGATTTTAATTTAAAAATGAGTGTTAGTGTAATGAGCAAAGAAGATGGCGCATTACTTCCTTATTCCGTTGTTCAATTATTCCAAAACGATATTTTATTAGAGGAAAAGTTAACCGGCAAAGATGGTGATGTTACCTTTCAAGTAGCCAGTGGCAATACTTATAAAATTTTGGTCTCGAAAGAAGGCTATATTGATGTAAATAAAGAGGTGGCAGCTAGCAATAAGACTAATGGTGGCGAGTTTTTCGTCAATGCTCAACTAATTAAAGATAAAAGTTATGCCATTGCAAATCCTTCACAAGAAGTAAATTTCAACAATCAAAACTTTATTGAAGTTACAGCACAATTTGTTACTCCAAACAATCAACCTGTAACGCGAACTAGTTTTAAAATGATCAACGTAAATTCTGGTAGAATGAAAATCATTCAAACGGATGGAGAAGGTAAATTTGCGCAATCCTTATATATAGGAAACGATTATAAACTAGTAATTGAATATAACAACCAAACATTTGAAAAGTATTATAGTACAAAAGATATGAAAGCCGGAAAGCAAGATTTGCTTTTTATTTTAGACCAAGCAGTTAACGAATCGAAGATAGATTAAATAGTTTACGGTGGTTTGGCATGAAATTAGCAGATAAATAATAGTTACACTGTTACTTTTTACATTATTTTCGTCTAAAATTTAGAGTACAGTATATAGTGAATATTCAAAACAAAAAAAATAGACAAATGAAACGTTTTACATTAACCATTCTAACATTCTTTTTCCTTTTAGGAATCAATTCTACTTTCGCCCAAAAAAGCGATATCGTGATCAATGAGATCATCGAATATATGAGCCAAGGAGAAAAAACAGGCTTTGAAGTAGCTATTGTAGATGCTGATCCTAAAGATGTAGAATCTTCTTGGGCAAAGTATTTAAAAAAGTATAAAGCCAAAGTAATTTCAAGCAAAAAGTCGGTAGAAATTTTCGGCGACAATGCTGCTATCCCTCAAATTAGTTCAAACACTATTGATGTTTATGCCATTGCTAGAAAAACTGAATACGGAACTAAATTATCTGTATTTTTTGATTTAGGAGGTGCATTTATTTCTTCGCAAGATCACGAAGTAGCTTTTGGTGCTGCAGAAGGATTTTTAAGAGATTTTGCTTTAAGCGAAGCTATTAGAGTAGTAGAAGCTGAGTTAAAAACTCAAGAAAAAGTATTTAAAGATCTTACTAAAGAACTTGACGGCATGATCAAAGATAAAGATGGTTATGTGAAAGAAATTGAAAAAGCAAAAGCTTTAATTGCTCAACGTGAGCAAGACATTATGAATAACGAAGCTGCTCAAGAAACTAAAAGACAGCAAATTGCTATTCAAGAAGAAATCGTAAATACTGTTAAACAAAAAAGAACTGAATTAGATCATTAATAGCAGTTTAAAAAATAAGTGAAACCCGAAGCATGTTCTTCGGGTTTTTTAATTGTATTAACGTTAAATGCGTACTAGGTGACATTAATCATTGGTTCTAACCAATTTAATATTCATCTTAAGTTCATAAACCTAATAAAACAATGAAAAAATTAAAAAATATCATTTTACTAAGTTCCTTATTGCTTTTTCAACAGAACATATTTGCACAATTCAATGTAACCATCAATGAAATAGGGGAATTCATGAGTATGGGTGAAAAAACTGG
The DNA here is from genome assembly GCA_041393015.1 of Chitinophagales bacterium. Taxonomy (GTDB): domain Bacteria; phylum Bacteroidota; class Bacteroidia; order Chitinophagales; family JADIYW01; genus JAGQYH01. Next base: position 413,946 of record JAWKKV010000001.1, read on the forward strand.
TGTAGAAGTACTGCTTTTAGATGCTGATCCAGATCAAGTCGCTAAAGATTGGAAGAAGTTTATGAAAAAATATAAAACCAAAGCGAAGCAACCTAAAAAATCAAATGAAATATTTGCCGATAATGCCACCATAAAAGATATGAGTGCTAACACGGTAGATGTATATGCGATAGTAAGACCTTCTGAATACGGAACCAAGTTAGCAGTATTTTATAACTTAGGTGGAAGTTTTGTGTCTTCTCAAGAGCATCCGGTTGCATTTGGAGCCGCTAAAAAAATGTTGCACGAATTTGCTTTAGAAGAAGCTAGAATTCAAGTAGATAACGAATTAGATGAGCAGAATAGCATTTTAAAAGATCTCAATAAAGAGTTAGATAAAATGCTAAGCAGTAAATCTAAAAGTGTAAAAGAGGTTGAAAAAGCAAAAGCATTAATTGAGCAAAGAGAACAAGATCTTGCTGAATTAAAGCAAGCGATTGAAACAAAAGAACAGCAGTTATCTTTGCAAAAAGAGATTATTGAAACGCTTAAACAAAAAACAAAAGGCTTAAAATAATCCCTTTAATTACATCAAAAATTATTCTTGAAGAAAAGAGTTAATCTTAGTAAATCTACTTTAATTAGGAGCATTCAATGCCAAAAATCATTGTATTTATATAAGAACTACTTTCATCTACGAGATAAAATTTCAAAAGAGCAACAAGCGAGATTTAATAGAGGGCATGATATTGGAAGCCTAGCACAGCAGCTTTTTCCGGGAGGAAAAGATGTATCGCCAAAATCACCTAGACATTATAATCAATCATTGCTGGCTACAGAATATTTAGTTAGTCAGCAATATCCGGTCATCTACGAAGCGGCCTTTAAACAGGATGATGTATTGGTGTTTTTAGACATTTTAGTTTATAAAGAAGGCAAATGGTATGCCTATGAAGTAAAAAGCTCAAAAAGGATCTCTAATACGTATTTACAAGATGCCGCTATTCAATATAAAGTGATTACAGAAAGTGGCTTGCCGCTGGAAGACTTTTCGATTATTTATGTCAATGATCAATATCAAATGACTGATGAAGATGCTCCTGATCTCAATCAACTGTTTTTAGAGCAATCTGTTTTAGAAGAAGTGAATGAGCAACAAGCATTTATCAGTGAGGTTATTGAGCAGGCGAAAGCCACCTTGCAAAGCGAAGAGATTCCCGAAATACCAATGGGAGAACATTGTGACAGACCTTACACTTGCGATTTCAAAGGATATTGTCACCGACACAATGAAGAATAAAAAAGGCTGAACCTTTTATGATTCAGCCTAACAACTTTATAAGTTATTTCCAGTATTATTTCAAATTCTCTGGAACATCAATCTCTTCAACATCATCTGTTTCTGCACCACTATCTTTCACTCTTATTTCCACTCGTCTATTTAATTGTCGACCTTCGGGCGTATCTAATCCTTCTATTTCGTTTTTTGCAATAGGCTTATCTTTACCGTAAATAAAAGTTTCAATTCTGTCCTTAGAGATACCTCTAGCTGTTACATAATTTAATGCCGCATCTCTTCTTCTTTTAGAAAGTTCAACATTGTACTCTAAGCTTCCTCTTGCATCAGTATGAGCGTGAAATTCGGCAGTATAAGTCGGGTTGCTTTTAAGAATACTAATTAACTTATCTAATTCAACTTTACTTGCTTGTCTTAAATAAGCTTGATCAAAATCAAAAAACAAATTTCTAATCTTAAACTTATTTATGGTTGGAGCTAAACAACATCTGGAAGCCAATTCTCTTAATTCTTGTGCACTTTCTAAACGAGCAGTCATAAACCCTAAACTCTTCGCTTTAACCACTGCTGCTTCTGCTTCTTCTTTCGTACTAAAGTTACTCATGTAATAGGTCGAAACACCTTCATAAGTGTTCATTTTGTACACGCCATTCAATCCGCTAAAAGTACTCATTGGTACTTGTCCATCAACGGCTAAAACATATACCACATGCTCGCCTTTGTGTTGAGCAAAAGTGGAAATTTGTATCGTGAATACTAGTAAAATAAGTGTAAATAAATTTTTCATATTATAATATATTTTGAATGATAAAGGTACAGATTGTTTCCAAATGATTCAAAAATTCAAGCAAACATAATTCTAAGGATATCTACTAAAATTCCTAATTTGTAATTTAGCTAACCTAATGAAGCAACTATTTAAAATATGGCTTTTCAAACTCCATACATGGCTCAATAAGCTATTGATAAAGCATGTTGATATCAGTGAAAGCAATGAAGTGGTAAAAGTAATCACTAAAAAAATTGGTATTACTTGGATTGATATGGAGAACCATGTTTCTATCACCAATAAGTTTATTGTTCCTTATACTTTGAAAGAAGTTAAGCTTACTTATTATAATGATGCCGGGCAAAACGTGGGCTATCTTCATTTTAAAGGCGATGAATATATTGGTCCGTTTGCTAAGAAAATGGTTAAGATGCCGGCCAAAATGAGCAATATTACTGCCCTATTTAATATGGTTAGATTAATGGTGGTGGATGACATTAAAACTCGGACGGTAGGCACCTCTACCATAAAGCTTTTAGGAATGCACTTTGAGTTACCCATCGATGATATTATGATGGTTGATAAAGACAAGGTGCAATTAGAAGAGGAAACCGAAGAACAAAAGCAAAAACGATTAGAAGAAAAAGCTAAACGAGCTGAAGAAAAAGCCACGAAACAAGCAGAAAGAAAAGAAAAGCAGGAATTAAGATTGGCGATGTTGGCAGAAAAACGAGCTGAGAAAAAAGCTCAAATGTTAGAAAGAATAGAAAAAAGGAAAGAAAAGGTACAGTTAAAAAAAGAAGCTCGCCAACGATTAAAAAGAATAAAAAGCTTAAAAACAAAAGAGAATGAACGGGAAATAAAAAAGCCGCAAGAAAATCTTACGGCTTCGAATAATTTATCAAATGAAAATCCTACTATAGAGCAGGAATCCTCAACACCTGACCAGGATAAATCTTATCAGGATCCGTTAACATAGGCTTATTAGCCTCAAAAATCACCGGATATTTCATTGCATTTCCGTAATAGTTTTTAGCAATTTTACCTAAAGTGTCGCCACTTACAACCGTATGAAATTGTGCTTCAGGTTCTGGTGCTTTCACCTCAATATTATCTTCTACTTCAGATACGCCATCAACGTTTCCAACCGCTAAAATTACTTTTTCTCTAGTCGCTTGATCTTCAGTAGTACCTGATACTGTTACTTTTTCATCGTTTACTGAAATCTCTAAGTTTTCAATTTTTAAGCCTAAACCACTTACAAATGATACCAACTCAAAAGCATTTGCTTTTTTTGATTCTTCTACGGTTTCTTCAACTGCTTCTTTTTTCTTCTTATTGAAAAGTTTAGCACCTGCGTTCTTTACAAATTTAAATAATCCCATTTTTCTAATTGTTTTTTATGAAGTCTTCTACCCTTAAATTAAGCTTTGCCAAAAAGTGTAAATTTCTTCTATTGAATAATTGCTTCTAAGATAACAAATTTCATACCTAAATTCCACTAATTAAAACAAGCTGTAATATGATTCTAATACTCCGTCTGCATTAACTTCCATAACTCGTCTTTGAGTTCTAGAATACCCTTTTGTGTAAGAGATGAAAAGAAAACACATTTAATGTCTTTAGGTAATTCAGCTTTTAAAAGATTTTGCAATTCTTCATCTAGTAAATCTGATTTACTAATACCCAATAATCTCTTTTTATTGAGCAATTGAGGATTGTATTGCTTTAACTCGTTTAAAAGTATTTCGTATTCCTTTTTGATATTATCACTTTCCGCAGATACCAAAAATAATAACGCTGCATTTCGTTCAATGTGTCTTAAAAATCTATCGCCTAAACCTTTACCGGTATGCGCTCCTTCAATAATTCCTGGAATATCTGCCATTACAAACGACTTATTGTCTCTGTAATAAACCATCCCCAAGTTTGGTACTATAGTAGTAAATGGATAATTCGCAATTTTAGGTTTAGCAGCACTCACTACAGACAGTAAGGTAGATTTTCCTGCATTTGGAAAGCCAACTAAACCAACATCAGCTAATACTTTTAATTCTAAAACCTTCCAACCTTCTTGCTCTTCTTCACCTGGTTGAGCGTAACGCGGTGCTTGATTGGTTGATGTTTTAAAGTGATTGTTTCCCAATCCTCCTTTTCCACCGGGAACTAAAATATATTCTTCTCCGTCTTCTAAAATTTCTTTTACATACTCTCCTGTTTCAAAGTCCTTTACAACAGTTCCCAACGGCACTTCTAAAACAATATCCTTACCATCTTTACCGGTTTTCAATCCTCCACTGCCTGAATGGCCATGCTCTGCTTTAATATGCTTTTTAAATTTTAGATGAAGTAAGGTCCATAATTGAGCGTTTCCTTTTAAAATAATATGACCGCCTCGTCCGCCGTCGCCACCATCTGGACCGCCCATTGGCTCAAACTTTTCTCTTCTGAAATGAGTAGAACCTCTCCCACCTCTGCCCGATCGGCAGTGGATTTTTACGTAATCTACAAAGTTTCCTCCTTCCATTTTGGTTGTTCTAAAATCTGAATTCGTTAATCGTTATTCGTTAATTCAAATCTACTATACTTTTTCAAGCATACAGAAACAAAGTAGAACAAAGAAAAAATTCTTGATAATGATTATTAATCTGACAAACTATTTAATAGCTGCTTTTAAAGCACCAAAAATATCATCAATGCTTCCTTCGCCTTTAATGCTAACGAATTTATCTTGACCTTTATAATATTCTGCTAACGGTGCTGTTTGATTCAAATAAACTTGAAAACGATTTCTAATTGTCGCTTCATTATTATCATCTGCTCTTCCTGAAGTTGCACCTCTTGCTAAAATTCTTGTTACAATCTCCTCTTCAGTAACTTCTAAGGCTAAAACACGAGCAATTTTAGTTTGCTTTTGTTCCAATAAAGCATCCAAAGCTTCTGCTTGCGGTGCTGTTCTTGGAAATCCATCAAAAATAAAACCATCTACTTTATCAGATAACTCGTCCAATTTATTTCCTATCATCCCAATGACTACTGAATCAGGAACTAACTCTCCTGCTTCCATAAATGCTTTGGCTTCCAAACCTAACTTGGTTCCTGCAGCTTTTTCACTTCTTAATAAATCGCCGGTAGAAATGTGGCATAAGTTTAATTCTTCAGCTAACTTAACAGCCTGTGTGCCCTTTCCACTTCCTGGAGGGCCAAATAAAATGATGTTGTTCATCGGTTTAGATTTCTGTCCCCAAAAGTATAACTGTTTACATATAATTCGTAGCAAAGCAGATGAAGTTTAATTTATGTAATCCCTAATATTGAGGTTGAAATTAACTATTTACTTCTTGATAAATGCCTAAAATATTTCGTCCCATTCCATCATAATCCAAGCCATAACCAACAACAAATTCATTACCGATCTCGAAACCATGGTATTTCACATTTACTGGCACTTCAAAACTTTCTGGTTTAATCAATAATGCAGCCACCTCTATAGAAGCAGGTTCTTCCGCTTCTAATGTTTTTACTAATTTCTGTATGGTAAAACCAGTATCTACAATATCTTCAATAATAACGATATGTCTGCCATTCATGGGTTTCTTAAAAAATGTTTCCACTTTTACCACTCCTGTTGTTGAGGTACCGGAATAGGATTTTGCATTGATGAACTCAATTTCTGAAGGGAATTGTATCACCTTCATTAAATCGGCAGCAAACATAAATGATCCATTTAAAACCGGTAAAAAAACGGGCAAACTATCGGCATAATCTTTTTCAATTTCTTTTGCGATGGTATTAACTCGTTCTAATATCCTTTGATAAGTGATTAATTCTTTAAAATATCGATCTTTTACTTTTATTGGTTCTGGTAGTTTACTATTCATTTGGTTCGAATATTTATAAACTGCTAATCTACTTTAAACATCTTAAATATTTAATGTTTTTCAACGATCGCCGTCTTTGGTGTTTCACCAAAGACATTCGAAGGCTTGTTGGTAATAACACCAACAAGGACGTAACTATTCATTTGGTTCGGATATTTATAAATAGTGCTTAACTTCTAAAACACATCATTTTAAAGTAGTAAGATACTAAATACTAATTACCTCTGAAAATTTCCAATTCTTGACCAATACTTAATGCAGTTGAAGATAAATTGTTCCACTTCTTTATCTCATCAATAGTGACATTGTACTTTTTGGATAAACCATATAAGGTATCTCCTTTTACAACCTTATGTAACACTCTACTTTTCTCTTTAGCAATCCTATCGCTTTCAATCTCATCTGCAGATTTACGAGGCACAGCAACGGGAAGTTCACTAGCTTTTTGCTCAGCCGCCTTCTTTTCCGCTTCCTCTTTTAAACGCAATTCTTCTTTTAACTTAGCCACTTCTGCCGCTAACCGAGCACTTTCTGCTTCCGCTTCTTTTCGCTTGGCATCGGCTTCTGCTTTTTCCATGGCATGCTCAGCATCTTTAGCAACCTTATCTAAATTATCTTGCTTCTCCTTTTGTTTGGCTTTAGCAGCTTCCTCTTCTAGCCTTTTTTTCTCCGCGTCGTCAATTACTTTTATTACCGGTGGATTTTCCTTTACTTCTTCTTTAGGAGGTTTATTATAGGCACTTACAATTAATGGCTTCTTATCTCTTTTACTATTTAGGTAAATGGTTTGACCGGCAGCCGGTTCTTCGCCAATTCTCAATAAATTTCTATCGTACAGCTTATCTAATTTTACACCATATAACTGCGAAATATCCCAAAGGGTTTGCCCATTTGTAACGATATGACTCTTATGGCCTGCTTTACTTCTTTTTGGTTGTAAATAAATAAATTGCCCTTGTACCAAAGGATCTTTGGCATCTAAATCATTGTACTTATATAATCGATTAACGGGAATATCAGTTCTTTGAGAGATTGATTTAATATCATCCATTTTTCCTACTTTAATAGTTTTTATCCTATTGTAAGAAAAGACTTGTACGGCACTATTATTGTCGATTTGATCTTTGCTATAAACTTTATTATCTGCCGATTTATAATCTGTTTGTCCGTTTACTGAAACATTAGACCTGTCTCTTTCATTATGTTTTTTATTAGCAAAAGTATTTCGATCTTCACTATCATATAAAAACAATTGATGCCTTTCAATCAGATCAATCAAAATGTAGGCATATCTAGGATTGGTGGCATATCCCGCTGTTTTTAAGCCATGCGCCCAATTTTTATAATCAGTAGAACTATAGTCAAACAAAAAGCTATATCTCGAACGAGTTTGTAAAAATACGGTATGGTCATCATACGATTCCTCAGCATGTTTATACACTCTAAAACACTCTCCTTTGCTATCATCATCATGGTACATTTTTTTGCCTGTCCATTCAGTATGACACTTTATACCAAAATGATTATTTCCATTTACAGCCAAAGTGCTGTTGCCAAATCTGCTTTCTAAAATTCCTTGCGCTAAAGTTATACTAGCAGGAATTCCAGAAGCTTCCATTTCTTTAATGGCAATATGCTTATAAGTATCTATATACTCTTCCACTGTGTATTCTTTTTGAGCGAAAGCAAGCAAACTGGTAATCACCAGCAACATTGGAATTATAGCAACTTTATTCATTATTTATTTTATTAAAAGTCCTTTTGTTTTGTTAATCTTTAATTTTTCTAACCAGCAAAATGCCATCTCTTATGGATAGCATAACGTTTTCCACGCGCTCGTCATTTTGCACTTTCTGAGAAAAATCAACTAGCGCAGCTGTGTCTTTATCTTTTTTCTCTTCAACAACCTTGCCACTCCATAATACATTATCAGCCATTATAAATCCACCTACTTTTAATTTAGGTAAAACGAGGTCGTAATAATTAGCATAATTTATTTTATCAGCATCGATAAAAACCAAATCAAAAGTTTCGTTTAAGGTGGGAATAATTTCTAGTGCATTTCCAATTTTGAAATCAATTTTATGGTCTACTCCAGCCTTTTTGAAGTGATTACGAGCGGTATCTTCTAACTCTTCATTGACATCAATGGTAATAAGTTTTCCGTTTTCAGGTAAGCCTTTTGCGAAACAAATGGTAGAATATCCTGTAAATGTGCCAATCTCAAGAATTCTTTCCGGTTGTAGCATACAGCTAACCATTTCTAGAAACTTACCTTGTACAGTTCCTGAAATCATTTGAGGCATCATAAAATGCAGGTTTGTTGCCCTGTCAAGCGATTGTAATACTTCGTCTTGTGGCGTAGTATTTTCCTCAATAAATTGATCTAATTGTTTTGATATGATAAAGCCCATAGTTTGGCGGCAAAGCTAGCTTATTCCATCTCCATCAAAACCTGATTTTTTTCCACAGTATCTTGATTCTTTACGAGAATTTCTTTAACGACACCATCGCCTGTTGCTTTAATGATGTTTTCCATTTTCATGGCCTCCAAAATAATTAAAGGGTCGCCGGTAGAAACTTGCTGCCCGGCAGTGGCTAAAACTTCTAAAACTAAACCAGGCATCGGTGCTTTTATATCTGTCATTTTGGAACCATTGCCTCTGCTCATACCCATTTCATTCATTAAAAGGTCGAGTTTGTCTTTTATCGGCATGGTAAAAACTTCTTCATTAACTTGAAGTGTTATTGTTTTTGAAGCTCTATTAAATTCCAACAATTTAATATTATACGATTGATGATCTTGAATTACATTCCATTCATCCAATCCTGTTTTAGCTATATCTAAGACAACCGGCTCATCATTCATTAAAAGCGCTCCATCCTTCCACTCAATGGCATAACTCTTATCTTCTCCTAATTCAACTTTATACTTATTATCCATAAAACTGGCTTGTAATTTGGTGTGTTGTCAACGACGTAAAGAAAATCAAATATAATAAGGTAATTTTGGTAATTAAATATTTTAACATGCATGTGAGTCGATTTCTAATAACAATTTTTCTCTTGAGTAACCTTTTTACTTTTGGGCAAGAGAGCAAAACTGAAATAGAAAGGATCGAAAATATCAAAAACGTTTTTTATAAATCTTCTGATAAACGAACCATTGATATTACGCATACCCGATTGGAATTAACCCCTTTTTTTGACAAGAAAAGCTTATATGGAAAGGCTTTCCTCAATATTAAAGCCTATAATCGCCCTATTGATAAAGTAGTTTTGGATGCTCAAGGCATGAAGATCAGACAGGTTTTTATCATTCATGAAAGTGGGTTTATTGATGTTACTTATGAATATGACAGTCTTAAATTAACCGTCAACCTAAATAGAACCTATGATCTGGAAGAGCAATTCACACTTTTTATTGAATATTCTGCCCATCCTTATACATTAGAAGAAAAAGGTATTGCTGAAAATTATGGTCGGGGACTTTATTTTATTGATCCGTTAGACAAAAACCCATTGAAGCCTACTCAACTTTGGACATCAGGAGAAACTAAGGCCAACTCTATTTGGTTTCCAACGGTTGATTCGCCAAATGAATCATTTACACAAGAAATATTTTTAACGGTTGATGAAAAATATACCACATTATCCAATGGTATTTTAGAAAACACAGTGTTTAATAATAACGGAACAAAAACAGATCATTGGCGGCAAAACAAGCCACATGCACCTTATTTAGCTATGCTAGCTGTTGGTAAGTTTCATGTTTCGTTAGATGATTGGGGCCCTATAAAAGTAACTTATTATACTACTCCAGAATATGGCAAAGATGTGCGAAAAATATTTGGTAGAACACCTTACATGATGTCTTACTTTTCAAACTTGTTTAATGTTGAATTCCCGTGGGAAAAATACGCACAGGTAGTAGTTTATGATTTTACTTCAGGTGCCATGGAAAACACCTCTGCCTCTACCTTTTATCAAGAATATTATGCAGATAAATACGATGCATTAGACAATAATTTTGATGATATTATTGCTCATGAACTAGTGCATCAATGGTTTGGCGACTTAGTCACTGCAGAATCTTGGGCACAATTGACTTTAAACGAAGCTTTCGCCGAATATGGTGAACACTTATGGTTTAATTACAAATATGGACAGGATGAAGGTGACAAAACACTATATGATGATTTAAATTTATACCTAAATGAAGCAGTATATAATGTAGAGCCAATTGTGAATTACTACTATGAAGATGCAGACAATGACTTGTTTGATGCTCATCGTTATGAGAAAGGTAGTCAAGTGCTACACATGTTAAAGGATTTATTAGGCGAAGACTATTTTTATGAAGGCATAGAATATTATCTAAAAACCAATAGACATAGATCCGTTGAAATGAGCGATCTAAGAATGGCTTTCGAAAAAATTACCGGCGAAGATCTATATTGGTTCTTCGATCAATGGTTTATGAAGCCAGGACATCCTGTGGTTGATTTGAATTATGATTACGACACCGAAAAGAAAGAAATTTCGATTAAAATTGAGCAAGTACAAAAATATGATGGTGCTCCTGTTTATAGAATTCCTCTGAGCATTGATATTTATGCGAATGGAAAAGTTGAAAGGAAAGAAGTTTGGGTAGAAAGACAAAAGGAAACTTTTACTTTTAAAACCAATGCCGCACCAGACTTAGTAAATGTGGATGCTAAAAAAATTATGCTTTGGGAGAAAAATGACAATAAAACCCTTGAGCAGTGGATGTTTCAATTTAAAAATGCACCACTTTATGTAGATAAAATTGAAGCATTAAAAGCATTAGCTAATGAGCAAAATAATCAAGATGCGCATGCCATATTTAAACTTGCTTTAAAAGACAAATTCTGGAATATTAGAAAATATGCTGTCGAACAAATTTTTATAAATAAAGATGGTGTCAATGAATTTTTGATTAATGATCTAAAAAAACTAGCGTTAAAAGATCCGAACAGCCATGTTAGAAATGCCGCTGTAATTAAATTAGCCAAATACGACACTTCCATTGCTAGGCCAATTTGTGATTCATTATTAAATAATGATAGTTCTCGCTTAGTTTTAGGAACTACTTTGCAAATACTCTACCCAACGGATAAAGCAAAATATTTTCAAAAAGCTCAAAATTTTGAATACATCAATAATCCAAATGTTGCTTTAGTAGTGGCTCATATCTACAGTGAAATGGGAGGAAAAAATCAACATGGATATTTTAAAAAGTGTTTATGGACAACCAATAATAGATACGCTTACTCCTATGTTAGCAGCTATGTAGATTTTTTGAAAAGAATGGATGTAGCTACCCTTAAAGATGCGGTTGGAGTTTTATCTGATTTAGTTGAATATGAAGAAGATGAAATGGTGATTGTAGCATGTAGAAATGGACTTTATGATTTAAGAGACTTCTTCGCTAATAATACATTGCCCGAAAGCGAAGCAAAGACAGCCCTTTTAAGTGAAGTCATTGCTAGATTTAAGTAGTTTAATTAACTTCGTATCAAAGCTCCCCTAAATTAAAATTTCAACCTATGAGAAAGCTAATACACTTTGCAAGTATTCTATTATTCAGTTTACTGATTGCTTGTAATACAGATTCAGTTATTGAAACAAATGAAGCTGGGCCATCTATCAATACAGAAAGTGGGGAAGGTTTAAAAGATGTATCTTCTTTTCCAGTGGGAAATATTTGGGCGTCAGGACATCCAACTTGGGGTAATTCTAAAGGAACTGATTTAGGTGGACCGAATAATCAATGGACAGCCAGTGCTTTTGGCGCATTGTCTACTATCGTACAAAAACAATTACAATTGCCATTAGAGGATGAATTGTTTCTTCAAGAGTTTAATAGTATTACTCCTGAAGTAGCACTAAAGCCTCATAATATTTCTATCAATCCCGATTCAATTGATTTTAGCGAAGCAGATGCTATGATGGCATATGCAGAAGCTAATAATTTGAGAGTTCACGGTCATGTTTTGGTATTTGATAAGTCGGTGCCAGAATGGGCCTTAGCATATGAAAAGAATGATGTTTGGACAGAACAACAATGGGAAAATTGGTTAGAAGATTACATTACAAAAGTAGTGAGCAGATATAGAGGTAGAATTGTGGCTTGGGACGTGGTAAACGAAGCCGGTGCTCCTTTAGGTGGTGGGCTAAACACCGATTATTTCTGGTATAAAACTATTGGTCCAGACTTTCTTGAAAAAGCTTTCAGATGGGCGAATGCTGCTGATCCGGAAGCCAAACTTTTTATCAATGAATTTGGGATGGAATTTTTGCCGGTTAAGTTGAGAGATTTGATCACAATTGCAGATAATTTAAGAGCACAAGGCATTAGAGTTGATGGTATTGGTTTTCAAGGTCACATTCCATTACCTGTTATCATGGGTGATTATTCAGACCTAAAAAGAGCCTTTAAAAAAGTAGCGGATGCGGGTTATTTGGTGCATTTAAGTGAATTGGATTTACCTGTGAATGTTTTGGGTTATAGTAATTCCCAAACAGCCTTACAGCATAGAATTCAGCGAAAAAAATACAATGATGTAGCGCGTGCCTATTTAGATGGTGTTCCTCCTGCACAACAATGGGGCATTACGCTTTGGGGGATTCCTGATCATCATAGTTTTTACAATACCGTAAAAATTTGGTTCGATCTAAGATTATTGGGCGGCGACAAAGATTTCCCTTTATTATGGGATGATAATTACGAAGTAAAACCAGCTTATTATGGTTTTAGAAATGGTTTAAAAGACATTGAAGAAGGTTGGTTATATCCAAACATTTATAGCACTCAAAAAGCCGCAGTTCAATTAAATGAAAAAGAAAGGAAGGAAATGGAAACTTACCTTAATGCCTCCAAAGAATTTATGATAAACTATTTAGGTTTATCTTCTTCTGAAGTAGATGAAATGATTAAAATGGCTAGAGAAAGTTTAAGTGAAGAAGGATTGAGTTGGTAGGTTAATTCAGGCTAATTTCATTCATATTCGCGTCTTAATATAGCTGTTCTGAATAAAAGAGCTGACACGAATTCCACCAATTCAAACAGATGTTATTAATGATTTGCGCTGCTAATTTTCTCAGTAACTACGATTTCACAGATTAACTTGCCGCTTGGCGGCAAAAATCCATGTAATTGTTTTCAATACAGTATAGCACAAAAACGATCAACAGTAGTAATTTTAATTTACTCGTAAAAGGATAATTAAAAACAATGTAATTAATCACATGAATTTGTGAAATTCGTGTCCTAAAAAGTCATTCCGAATGATTTCAGCTTTTGGCTAATTCAACCACCATAATATTTTTTTCACTTTTAGGACATAAGCGAGTGAACATAGCTACAGAAATTTTTAATCCATCGCAGCATCCACCGCTTGCAACATATCTACTGTTCCCCAACCGAAGTCTAAATCTTTCTGACCTTGCAATTGATAGAAATGAGAAGATTGAATCATAATGTCCATTACCTCTTCTCTTGTCATATCAGGATTAGCACTCCAAAGCAAGGCAAACATACCCATCATTCTTGCCGTAGCTTCTGATGAGGCTGCCGATTTCTCGACACAAAAATCCACTTCTTTACCTGTATGGGCTGTGGTTCCGGCAATAAATTCTCCATTAGTAGTTTCCCTATCATTGATTCCTGTTACTGCAACCGTATTCCATCTACTTGCAGGAAAAATAACACCTAAAATATCTTTAACAGCAGGATCCGTTGTACCGGCAGCACAACCAATTATTTTTCCTTTATCATAGTAATAATTGATAGAATTTTTCACTCTATGAAAGAAGAAAATCGTTCCCATAGACATATTGATTACCCGAATGTTTTCTTGATCTCCCATCGCTCTAATTGCACTGGAAATACCATAAATTTGACTTGGAAACAAAATGATGATTGCTGTCGATGCTCTAACACTAACAATATCAGCATTAGGCGAAATAACGAGTGCAGATTGAATCATTCCACTTCCATGTAACCATTGTCCTTCAATTAGCGGGCTAATACCCAAAGCATCTGTTTCTAAAGGCTCGATGCCATCATCATCCGACCAAGGGAAAAACCACAAAGGCTTATGATAGCCAACTGCATCTCTTGAACCATAACCATTCTCCATAAATAAATCTCTCGCCCAAGGCACCATTCCATTGTCAATAACACCCATACCAATACCTTCTCCAAATATGTTGTATTGACGATAAACATCATCAATATTATGTCGTTGAATGACGATACCAAATGTATTGTCGTAGTCAGCAACTTGTTGTGAATAATCAGGATTGGTTTGATATGGATCCAAAATCATATCTCTCCTATTGTTATTGGTTGAAGTTGACTTATGGGCTACTGTAGGATAACCTACAAAAGCATGAATGACTTCCATATCAATTGGATAGCCATTCACTTCAGCAAAAGTAACGGAAGGTAAAGCTCTCAATTGTTGTAAGGTTTCAAACTTTGAAATTTTGACGCTGATGAAACCTAATACATCGTCTTTATAAATTAACACATCATCTAATGCTCCGAAATTTTCAGCTTGCTTATTCTCTAGCTGATAAACCTTTTTCAAAATAGCATCTCTTGCAGAAATATTTTTTGTGATTCCATCTGTATAACCTAACACCAAAATATTATCGGTTAGTGTTAATGCTTTATAGAAAATCTCATCACTTTGTTCGTTCCAATCAAAAGCTTCATTGCTTGATTTAATAGTCTCCAAAACATATTGATCTAACTCTGCTTTAACGGCACTAACTTCAATACCTGTTTCTGTAAGGTCTTTCTGACAGCTCACAAAAACAATTAATAACAATAGAAGGAAACTAAAAGATGGGCGAACTCTTTTCATTGTGATGGTTTAAATTTTTAACTGATTAATACAAATTCTAAAATAGCATAAACAAATGATATATGAAAAATTTTCTTAATTGAACATGCAACTAAATAGTATTAATAACAGAGTTTGGAAGGGTGTAAATTAGACGATTATTAATTTAAAAATTAAACAGATGATAAACATTAATACCCTAATTGAAAATGTTCTTAGCGAGGTTACCGCCCAAATTATTCTATTGATAATAATTCCAATTCTATACTGGTCTAAAACTAAGTTAATAAATTGGATAAAACCGAAAATAGAAACCGACACTGAGTCTTGAATTTGCATTTGAGTTTGCGTTTGAATCTTGTGTCTTGAATCTTGAATCTATGTCCTCAACCCGCTTCCTCGCTCGCATAATATAAAAACAAAAAGTAAGTAGCTAAAGCGTTCAACAAGTGCCAAATGGCATGACCTTGTATTAAAGAATTAGGATTGCAAAACCAGCTTTCTTGAGTTCTACTAATAATCCATATAAAAAAGGCGAGGCAGAAAGTAAACAAGGACAAATAACCTTTAAAAGCATTGATCTTATTGCCTCTGATGTATCTATTACACAATTCTAAAACCGTTCCAATCAAAATCTGTACTCCAAAAATTATCTCTGTAATCTTAATTGGGAAATCGATTATATTCCATGGTGATAAATACACCCATCCACATATAACGATACTTACAAAATAGATGACGGCAAATGCAGTATTTGACATCCGAAACCATCTTACTAATCCATAGGTTAGAATAAATGAGGAGATTAAAAACATGGACATTAAATCTATAAAGCCGCCCCAATATGCATTGGTAGCGTGCATCGCCATTGAACCAGGACCAAGAAAAACAACAACTGAAGCAAAGAAAGTTGGATAGAATAAAGTAGTGGTCATCTTATTCTTAAAACTGAATTTATTTTTGAAAGATAACCGACCAATAAATATACCTATCGCTATAAAACCAAGGTTAGAAAAAGTATTACTTGGCTGTTTGATCCATCCATCTCTTGCATGTTCGCAATAAAGCATAACCCCTTCGCGCGCTTCTCCAAACCAAACATTAAAAATCCCTAGAAATACAAATACCAAAGAAAAAACTGCCACCACAATTGGGATGATGAAAACACTGCTCCTTTTATTCATTCTAAACGTGTTTTACCTCTTTAACGATTATACTTTTCACCTTTCCATTTTCTAACTCAATTACTTTATTACACTCATCAATGGTAGTAGATCTGTGCGCAATGATGATTACCGTTTTATCTTCCGGCATGGCTCTTAAAGTTTCTGCAATAATATTTTCATTGGTGGCATCTAAGGCCGAAGTCGCTTCATCTAAGATCAAAATGGGAGCATCTTTTAAAAATGCTCTTGCAATTGCCACTCTTTGTCGTTGACCTCCACTGAGTTTGCTACCGTTGTCGCCAATAATTGTCTCGTACCCATTCTGTAATTCCCCAATAAAGGAATCTACTCTGGCGATAGTAGCAGCTTGTTTTACAGCTTCATCATTGGCTTTATTGTTTCCAAAAAGAATATTCTCTTTCAAGGTGTCATTGAATAACACGGTGGTTTGTGGCACTAAAGCCACCAATGCTCGCCAACTTTTTTTATCAATATTGACTAAAGGCTGACCATCTATTTTTATAGCGCCATTATTGAGATCATATAAGTTTAGAAGTAAATCTACAATGGTGCTTTTCCCCGCACCAGATTCTCCAATTAAAGCCACTCTATCTCCTTTCTCAATAGTAAAATTTACATCATTCAAAACTGGAACATCTTGATAGGAGAAACTCACATGATCAAAAGTAATTTCGCTTTTAAAAGTTGAAATATTTTGATGATTAAATTGGTTGACCGACTCCGTTGGTGAGTTCACTACTTCTTGAATTCTTTCTAAAGAGGCTAAGCCTTTTTGAATATAATAGTAAGCATTTGAAAAGGCTTTGGATGGTGCAATAATTTGGGAAAATATGACAATATAAGCGATAAAAGTTTCTGGCTGAATTTGACCATTGAAAACCATTCTTCCGCCCAACCATAAAATGATCACCACTACCAAAATGCCTAAGAATTCAGACATTGGCGACGATAAATCTCTTTTCCTCAACATCTTTTTACTCCATACATAATGCTCTTGATTCTCTTTATTGAATTGTTCTGCTAAATAGTCTTGGGCTGTAAATGATTTAATCACCCGAACACCCGAAATGGTTTCTTCCAATCGAGCTAATAAGCGACTGAAAATCTGCTGCGTAATTTTAGATTCGTGTTTTAACTTTTTGCCGATTACGCCAATTACTAAACCACTAATGGGCAATGCAATTAAAACCCATAATGTCAATTGAACATCAATGGCAAACATGGTGAGCAAGGTCAAAATAATCATGATTGGATCCTTCAAAAAAGATTCTAGGAAATAGAGAATACCATAATCAACTTCTAAAACATCATTAGTGAATCTACTCAACAAATCACCTTTTTTATTTTTGTTGAAATAAGCCATTGGAAACTGCAAAATCTTATTGTAGAAATCACCGTGCAAATCTCTAACCACACCTCTTTTAATTGCAGCCACCACATACAAAGCCAAATACCGAAACAAATTTTTAAGAAAGAAAACGATTACCACTGCTACACAAACAATCATCAAAGCTTTTAACTCGCCTTGCGTATTAATTAATTCCGACAATTTATAATTCAACCAAATTTCTCCATTTTCCCGAAGATTGGAAAAGTTTCCCCACAAACTAAAGCCTTCCGGCAAGGCAACATCTCTATTGGTTTTATCAAAGAGCAGTTTTAAAAATGGAATCAACATGAGCAATGAAAAGATGGCAAAAATGGAGGACATTAGATTAAACATCATATTAAGCCAAATTCGACTTCTATACGGTTTAATAAACTTCCATAATTCTATAAGGCTCTTCATTCGATCAATTCAATATTACTATACCTGCCAGGTTTCACTTAAACGGATGGCTATTTTTGAACCAAACTCCAAAAATAATTCAAAATCAAACCTGGCAGGTTTTTATGTAAAATGCTAAACAAAATTAATATTTAATCGGTAGTCTAAACAACATTGCTTTATGCAAGAAAATTTCTGACACTAATTTCACTAATTCTCACAAATGTAATTGATGTCTGAGTCTGCTATTTTTTTGAATTATTAATCTCACAGATTGATTTGCCACTTAGGCGGTATAATCAGTGTAACGGAATATAAATCAGAAAAATCCAACCCTTTTAACCGAAAATATTCAGATTTATAAGTAAAAAATCAATAAGTTATCTTAATTAATCCCATAAATCTGTGAAATTCGTGTCAAAAGAATGTTCCAAAAACTTCAATTATAAATAAGAAGCCACGAATTTCGTATAATAAGATCAATTAAGAGTAATTTTGTGCATTATGGAAACAAGAAGACAAAAACAGGTAGCCAGAGAAATTCAATTAGTAATGAGCGATATCTTTTTAAAAGAAGGAAGAGAAATAACGGATGGCGCTCTAGTAACCATTGCTGGCGTTAATATGACACCTGACCTTTTGGTAGCTAAGATTTATTTTAGCATTTACAATCATAAGAATCCAGATGAAGTGATGTATTACATCGAAGCCAATAAAGGTCAGCTAAGAAAACTTTTAGGCAATAAGGTTGGAAAATATATGCGAAGAGTGCCTGAATTATCTTTCTTCAAGGACGATACATTAGACGAAGTATTCAAATTAGATGAAATTCTTAAAGAACTAAAAAAGGAAAAAAAATCGGAGTCAGACAAGGATAATGATTAAGTCATTTCAAACATTAATCATCAGCCACTAAAAATTAATCATTCCCTATAATTTGCCACTATCTTTTAAAATAGCAAAACGATATCTCTTTAGTAAGAAATCTACTAATGCTATTAATATTATTGCGGGTATTACCATTTTTGCCATGGCATTTGGCACTACAGCCATGATCATCATCATGTCAATTTTTAATGGTTTTGAAGGCTTAGTAATTGATCGATACAATGTATTTTATTCTGACATAAAAATTGAACCTGCCAAAGGAAAATATTTTGATTTAACCGAAGCTCAGCTAACAGAACTAAAAGCGATAGATGGTGTCGATAAACTTTCTACTATTTTAGAAGAAGATGCCTTGTTGGAATACAACGATGAACAATATGTCGCTACGGTTAAAGGCGTTGACACCGGCTATTTGGATATTATTGGTTTAAATGAAGAATTTATCATCAATGGCAGTATGATGCTTTACGATCAAAATACTTCATATGCGATTATTGGCGCCGGTGTAAGAAATAATTTGAGGGTAAATGTCAATATTCCAACAAAAATCAAAATCAATATTCCTAGAAAAAATGCACGTTTGACTTCAATGGAAAGTGCTTTTAACTTTCAATATATCACGCCCATTGGAGAATTTAATGTTCAACAAGAGTTTGATGAAAAGTACGTTTTAGTGCCTCAATCTTTTGTACGCTCCATTAGAGGAGCCGGAGAAGATTATTCATCTGTAGAAATAAAATTAAAAGAAGATGCTGACGAGGCAAAAACCATCAAAGCCATTGAAGCCTTGTTTCCAGAAGCAGTTGTAAAAAACAGATGGCAGCAAAATGCTACGCTGTATACCGTTATGCGAACAGAAAAATGGGTGGTGTTTGCCATTCTAACTTTTGTCATCTTAATTGTAGCCTTTTCCATCACCGGAGCATTAAGTATGTTGATTGTAGAAAAGAAGAAAGACATTGCTGTTTTAAGAGCCATTGGCGCTTCTGCCAAAACCATTCAAAATATATTTTTGTTAGAAGGTATTTTGTTAGCCTTTGTTGGAGTAATTGCCGGTGTCGTTCTTTCTGTCTCTTTTTGTTTGTTGCAACAATACGTTGGTATCATTCCTATGCCCGGCGCCTCTTTTATCGTTGATTTTTATCCGGTAAGAATGAAGATTGGAGATTTTCTAGCTACTATTTCTGTAATCTTCTTTATCAGTTTATTGGCTTCTTACTTTCCAACTTTAAGAGCGGTTCAGAATGATAATATTAGCGAGAGTATGAAGTTTGATTGATAGATGTGCAAATTAATAGATGTGCAAATTTGCTGATTGTTTGATGTGTGGATATTGGATGTGTGAATTTATGGTTTTATAGTTGATTCGATTTTAGTTCAAGAATATCTCCTTCACTTATATTAGCTAACTCTTTTTCATCATCTGGTTTAAAAATAAACAAGTCATATCTTTGATTTCCTGTTTTATCAATTGCTCTAGGTATTTCTGTCCAGTTATGAATTTTTAGTCCGCCTAAATATGAATTTTCACTAAGCTCCCAATTTGATACAAATGTAATTTGTTTTGCCGCAATACATTTTCCTCTACGGGTAACATTAAAAATTGATTCAATTTCAAATTTAGTTGGTTGATTCAACAAACGATTTATTTCTTGTTCAACTTCAATTAAGTTCATTTTATTAGCAGCTCTTAAAAGATTTTTCCAGTATTTATGTGGCTGGGGAATTCTCGCCTCTATCGGTAATTCGATCAAATTGTCCAGTGCTAACTCATACTCTCCTTCTCTTAAGTATTCTTTACACTCTTTAGATTTATTGCAAGTTTCAGTCAATGCAAACGATGAATCTAGAGCTGTTTTGAAATAACTCTCAATTTCCTTCCAATCATTATAGTTTGGGTGTCTAACTTTTGATAAGAACCACTTTTTAAAATCCATTTTATGCATTACTAAAATAAAAGTATCACAATTCAATCAATTTGAAAATTTTAAGATAAAAATCCTCCCAACAACAAATCCTAGAATCTGCATATCTGCATATCAACCAATCTACACATCACTTCCCTTTACAAAAATTTAATCACCTTTTCTTTAGGTTGATTACCGCATGATGTTTTACATTTGCAAATGGAATCAATAAGCCACTTAAACACCAATCGCAAATTTGCAGGAGAAGGATTAACCTTCGACGACGTTTTATTACTCCCTGCATTCTCTGAAATTCTTCCTCGTGATACTAGTATAGTGTCCTACTTTACAAAGGAGATCAAAATCAATATTCCAATTGTTTCTGCTGCTATGGATACGGTAACAGAAGCTCGATTAGCTATTGCTTTAGCAAGAGAAGGTGGCATCGGTATCTTGCATAAAAACATGACGATCGAAAAACAAGCCTTAGAAGTTCGTAAAGTAAAACGTTCTGAAAGCGGTATGATCATCGATCCAATAACATTATTGGCAGATGCCTCCGTTGGGGAAGCTTTAAGAATAATGGCAGAAAATAAAATCGGCGGCATTCCAATTGTCAATAAACAAAATAATCTAGTTGGTATTTTAACCAATAGAGATTTACGTTTCTGTGAAAACTACAATTCCAAAGTAAGTGATTTAATGACCTCCGAAGGCTTGGTAACCGCACCGGAAGGAACTGATTTAAAGCAAGCAGAAAGAATCCTTCATACGCATAAAATTGAAAAATTACCGGTAGTTAATAAAGAAGGCAAACTCGTAGGTTTAATCACTTTTAAAGATATTATCAAACTTAGAGACTACCCTTCGGCTTGTAAAGATCATTTAGGCAGATTAAGAGTAGGCGCTGCAGTTGGCGTTACCCATGATATGCTAGAAAGAATAGATTCATTGGTAAAAGTAGATGTAGATGTGATTTGCATCGATACCGCTCATGGTCATTCAATGGGTGTTTTGGAAGCTGTAAAAAGAGCTAAAGCAGAATTTCCTGATCTTCAGATTGTAGCCGGAAATGTGGCTACCGCCGGCGGAGCAGAAGCTTTGGCAGCAGCTGGAGCAGATGCTGTAAAAGTTGGAGTTGGTCCTGGATCAATTTGTACGACAAGAGTGGTAGCCGGAGTGGGTGTGCCGCAATTAAGTGCCATTTACGAAGCCGCTTCAGTATTGAGAAAAAAAGGTGTTCCGATCATTGGAGACGGAGGTATCAGATATACAGGTGATATTGTAAAGGCTTTAGCAGCCGGTGCTAGTACCATAATGGCAGGATCATTATTTGCCGGAGTGGAGGAATCGCCAGGAGAAACGGTCATGTTTGAAGGCAGAAGATTTAAGGCATACAGAGGAATGGGTTCTGTTGAAGCCATGCAAGAAGGTTCTAAAGACAGATATTTCCAAGATGTGGAAGATGATATTAAAAAGCTAGTTCCGGAAGGCATTGTGGGTAGAGTTTCCGTAAAAGGTTCTTTAAGCGAAGTAGTTTACCAGTTTGTAGGTGGCTTAAAAGCAGGAATGGGTTATTGCGGCGCAAAAGATATTGAAACGCTTCAAAATTCAGCTCAATTTGTAAAGATTACCTCGGCTGGTGTGAGAGAAAGTCATCCGCATGATGTAGTGATTACGAAAGAATCGCCGAATTATAGTAGTAAGAAGTAGAAGGTTAAAATTTCAAAAATCAAACCTCAAATCTCAAAATTTACTTGAACATTGAGTTTGAGACTTAAATCTTGAATTTTTTTACATGCTATCTAATCTATAAATTCCTTAAAATAAATGGGAATTTCTATTGCATAGTTTAATTTTACGCATTCACATTATTGAAATATCATGGAGTCAACCATTCAAGACATATTTAATAAGCCCAAAGTTTTGTTAGAAGAGATCGCTTCTACTGAAATCAATAGTCCTGAGTCATTAGAGCAATTCAGAATTAAATTTTTAGGGACAAAAAATATTCTAAAACCGCTTTTTGGAGAAATCAGAAATGTGCCCAATGAGCGAAAGAAAGAATACGGTCAATTATTGAATGAGGTGAAACAAGCTGCTGAAGCCAAATTCAGTGATTTTCAATCCTCTTTCCAACAAAAAGAAGAAGAAAAAGTAGATGATATTGATGTTACTGCTCCAGGAATTCCAATGCCAATTGGTGCTCGACACCCTATTAATTTGGTGAGAAATAAGATCATTGAAATCTTCAATAAATTAGGATTTACAGTTACTGATGATAGAGAAATTGAAGATGACTGGCACAACTTTACGGCTTTAAACATGCCGGAAGATCATACCGCTAGAGATATGCAGGATACTTTCTTTATCCAAACCAATCCAGATGTAGTTTTAAGAACACAAACCTCTTCAGTTCAAGTGAGAGTAATGGAATCTCAAGAGCCGCCCATTAGAATTTTATCACCGGGAAGAGTATATCGAAATGAAACTATTTCCGCCAGAGCGCATTGTTTCTTTCATCAGGTAGAAGGTTTATATATTGACAAAGACGTTTCTTTTGGTGATTTAAAACAAACTCTGTTTTTCTTTGCGCAAGAAATGTTTGGCCCGGATACTAAAATTAAATTACGACCGTCTTACTTCCCATTTACAGAGCCATCTGCAGAAGTGGATGTGTCTTGTTTCATTTGCAACAGCAAAGGATGTAACGTTTGTAAATACACTGGATGGGTAGAAATATTAGGATGCGGAATGGTAGATCCGGCAGTTTTAGAAAACTGTGGAATTGATCCAAATGTTTATTCCGGCTATGCTTTTGGAATGGGTGTTGAACGAATCGCTATGTTAAAGTATCAAATCAATGATATTCGATTATTATCTGAAAATGACATCCGATTTTTAAGCCAATTTAAAGGCGCATAAGCCAATTAAACTTAAGTGAGTGTAAACTTTTTTGTTGTAATTTTCGTAAAATTAAAGTATGGCTATTCAAAATGCAGATAGAGACGAACAAAAAAAACTAATATTGGAGATATTCTCAAAGAATCCATCCTTAGTAAAAGAGGTTTATGATGACTTGTTACGCGAGAAAGATATTACTTCACTTCACAAAGAAGAGTTTGAGGAAATTGATAATTTGATAAGTCTTCATATCAAAAAATATGGCGAGGTTTTTAAAGCATTGTCTTAACTATGCGATATCTCTCAAAAGACATAATTATTCATATAAATAAAAGAATGATTGATAGTTTTGGCGGTAATTTTATCCCTCCAAACAATATTCTTAAAAATGACAATCTTGAATATTTAGTTGAAGTGATAGATTCAGAAATGTTTGGAAAGCCAATATATCCTGAAATTCATCAAAAAGCTGCTATCTATTTTTATAATATTATCAACGGACATATTTTTAATGATGGGAATAAAAGAACAGCTTTAGAAAGTTCCATTTTATTCTTGGAATTAAATGGCTTTACGCTAAAGGCAAAGCTAAATAATGAATTAATTTCTAGTACTGAAATTATTGATTTTTCAAATATTGAATTAGATAAGCTATTTCAATTTACCAATTATTTTGCTTCCGGCTTAGGTGATTTAGAATTATGTACTCAATGGTTCAAAGAGAATATTGAATCAGAATTATCATAAGCCCTCAAGGAAAAATAATGATCCACCCAAACTCAAAAAATTTATTATCTAAGCTGTCTTTGCGGCGAGTTTGGAATATTGTAAAAATCTACGCTTCCTTTTACTTTTCAAAGTTTACAAAACAGCCTACCCATTGGGGCCAACCTTTTTCATTGGCGATAGAGCCAACCACTGCATGTAATTTAAGATGTCCGGAATGCCCAAGCGGACTAAGAAGTTTTACGCGACCAACGGGACATTTAGAGAAGAAATTCTTTGAGCAAGTGATTAATGAAGTACACAAAGATTTACTCTATTTAACGTTCTATTTTCAAGGAGAACCCTACTTGCATCCTGATTTTTTAGAAATGGTACAATTCGCTTCTACCAAAAAAATCTATACGGCTACCTCTACAAATGCTCATTATCTGAATGATAAAAATGCCAAGAAAACAGTAGAATCAGGATTGGATAGATTGATTATTTCTATTGATGGCACCACACAAGAAACCTATAAAAGCTATAGAGTTGGTGGACAGTTAGAAAAAGTGATTGAAGGTGCAAAAAATATGGTAAAATGGAAGAAGGAATTGAAATCTTCTACGCCACATTTGATCTTTCAATTTTTAGTGGTTAAACCCAACGAACATCAAATTGAAGAAGTGAAACAGTTGGCTGCAGAAATAGGAATGGATGAAGTAATTTTCAAAACGGCACAAGTGTATGACTTTAAAAATGGCAATGATCTAATTCCAACCATCGATAAATATTCGCGTTACAGAAAAAATTCAGATGGAACTTGGTCAATCAAAAACACCTTAGATAACCAATGTTGGAAAATGTGGCACTCTTGTGTGGTCACTTGGGATGGTAAAGTGGTGCCATGTTGTTTCGATAAAGATGCCGATCATGTAATGGGCGAGTTATCTTCTGTTTCAATGAAAGAAATTTGGGCAAGTGACACCTATAAAAACTTTAGAAAATCAATTCTAAAATCGAGATCTGAAATTGATATTTGCCAAAATTGTAGCGAAGGCTGCGAGGTGAATTTTAACTATGATTTGTAATTTAAACCACTAAGTTCCTTTAGATTATTTTACAAGGTTCACTAAGAAAAATCCAATATTTAAATACAAATCTACTTCAACAACTTAAACTCTATCACGAAGTCTTACGTTACTTGACAATTTTGCTTGTTAATTGATTATTGAAAATTCCATTTCCAACTATATGAACTTTAGCACACTCTAAATACTTTAGGCACTTTTTTACTTAAATCGACCAAAAAACTCTACTCCTGTAGGCGTAAGTTTATTGTAATACTTATGATCTTCTACTTTAAATTCTAAATAGCTTTCGCCATTTTCTCCGTAATAAAAATTAGCGTCAATACTATTGTTGTCATTATCTACAAACATTACAATACCATCTAAACTTTTAGATAAATTAGAAGGTGGCATCGCATCGACAACATTAATGAACACGGCAGCATTTTTGCCATCAATGGCAAAGGTTTTAGACGAATGCATCATCGTACATTCTACAGCAATACTTTGAGCTAACGTAGCTCTAATTTCGTTTGTAATTGGCAATAAACTTTGAGCGGATTCGGTTGATTGAGCATGACCAATTTGCGTCACAACAATCATGATAAACAGGAAAAAGGTTTTCATAAAAGGGTTTTTAATCTCTAGTAAAAGTAATAAAAAAAGTCATTTCATGCTATGAAATGACTTTTAAGAGGGGTTGTACTAATTTATAATTTCTAAAAAATATTATGCCGCAACGTTTTTATTGGAAGACATATGATTTACATTTTGCTTTGCATCCTTTTTTACTTCTTGCTTATTAGGCCAAATAAGTGCTTTAATTGGACACATACCTAATAAAGCCGATAACATAATTGCAGCGCCTAGCACTATCAAAGGTTTAATTAAGAACATTGCTGCAGGAATTAACACTAAAATTCCAATTACATATCTAGCAACTACTTCATACCATGATAAATTGTATTTCATAACTCTATTTTTTGAGGTTAATAATTTTAATATTGATCCAATAGATATTTAATTAAATCGGTTGTGGTTACAATTCCAACTAAATTACCTTCTTCAACTACTGGTAAAGCGTGATATTCTTTAGTGGCTAACATTTCCGCTACTTCCCTAATGGTTTGATCTTTAGTGACAAATTCAGGGTTAGAAACCATTACTTGTGGTATTGATAGAATATCATATACAACCGTATCTGTAGATGATTCTTGCTCGCCATAATGATCAACAAAACTAATTCTCAATAAATCGGTTAAGCTCAACATTCCTACTAACTTCTCTCCTGAAACTACAGGAATGTGTCTTACTTTATTTTTCTTCATTATGCTTTCTGCATCTTCTAACGAATCAGTTACATTTAATGTCAAAACATTTGAAGTCATAATGTGCGAAATCGGTTCTCTCTTTTTCATTTTAATCTAATTTGGTTATTTTTCGATATAACAAATTTGACTAAATATTGGGGGAAACACACCCATTCCAATCAGTTCATAGAGTGATAAATATCAGTTCTGAAATTGGGTTAAATCATCATATATTACTAATTGAAAATGTATCATTATCAATAACCATTCGATATGAAAAACAAAGACATACCTTTAACACATTTAGATCTTTTAATGTGGAATGTTAATCATCCTACAGGGTTGACAAACATTACCGCCATCAAGTTTTTTAAGGCAAAACTTGATGCTAAAAGAGTTACTAAGATCTATGAAGACAAAATCTTGAAATTTGAAAAATTTAGAGAAAAGGTTGTCATTAAAAACGGAAAGCCGGTTTGGCAAGAAGACGAGTTATTTGATATTCGTTCGCACGTTCATAAAATTGCCTTACCTGGTGATGGCAACGAAAAAGAGTTGCAAACTTTAATATCAGATTTAATCTCCACTCCTCTTGATTATTCTAAACCACTTTGGCAAATTCATATTATTGAAAACTACAATGGCGGAACAGCCATTTTATGGAGGATTGGTCATGCGATTGGCGATGGTGTTTCTTTAATGACTACTTTCTTATCTCTCACCGACAATTTTGATCCTGAAAAAGACACGTTTCATAAGATAAGAACAAAACATTCGGAAAGTCATACTTCTAAGAAAATAAACTGGAAGGAGAAGCTTCAACAAGCAGCTGAATTATCTAAAAAGACAATAGAAAAATCTAAAGAGCTTATTAAAAATCCAGAACCTTTACAACAAGCTTTCTCTGCGGTAAAAAATACGGCGAAAGACCTTACTTCTTTTATAATGAGCAGCACCAATGCCAAATCTATTTATAAAGGCGAGTTAGGTGTAAGAAAAAAAGTAGCATGGTCTAATGTAATTCCATTAGCAGATATTAAAAAAATAGGCAAATACTATGGCAGCACTGTCAATGATACTTTGCTTGTAGCTGTAACCGGCGCCATGAGGAAACATATGCTAAAACATGGTCAACATCTTGATATTAAATTTAATATTGCCTGTCCGGTAGATATGAGACGAAATGATGTTGAAATTGATCTCGGAAACAAGGTTGGCGTAATTTTGTTAGACTTACCAATAGGCATTCAAAATATTAAGGAACGATTTAGAGTAATCTCTGAAAAAACTCAACAATTAAGAAGTTCACTTGAACCACCATTATCTCATTTCTATGGTCAGTTTATTTCTGATTTTATCCCAAAAAGAATTGAAGAAGCGGGCGCAAAGTTTTTAGGATCTAAATTGATGGCGCTTCTAAGTAATGTACCCGGTCCGAAAAGAGCTTTAAATTTTGCCGGAGAAGAAATTGACAATCTAATGTTCTTTTTACCGCATACTTATGAAATGGGGATTGGATTTAGTGTGTTGAGTTACAATAATAAGGTGACTTTAGGCGTCACCGTTGATGCCAAAATTATAAAAGATCCAGAAGCTATTGCCGAGTTTTTCGAAACAGAAATTGAATTAATGTTAGCCACCATTGATACCGTTAAGTGACCTGACAATAGTCACTAAGGTAATGCTCTAAAGTCATCGTTTTCGGTTAAATGGTTCTTTACATTTAGACTTAAATATAAGTATATGAAAAGTTCAACATTAACAAACGAATTATTCCATTTAGAACATGGTCAATGGAAAAGAGAATTGCTTTTTTGGGAAGATGAACTCAGTTTCTTTAACAATAGACTAGGTGAAATTGTAGGTAAATGGACTGACAAAGAAGTGCTTGCCAAATTGGAGCAATTTCAAAATCAATTTATTCGCCAAGCTGAGGTAATTGATACCTTACAACATGATATTAGAATCCATGAAGATGAGATGGCTACTCACTTAAAGAAAGCAGAAGATGCATTAGGTGTAGAACATTCTAAACTTCATAAAGCTTTTCAAGAGAGAATGAAAACTCAAAGAAAGATTTATAAAGATCTTAAAAAGGAGTTCTTTAAATATCTCTCAAAATACATGTAGTAGCATTCTACAGTAAATCCAAAAAGTTATTCATTTTTTGCTCTAGCTCCAACATCATTGGAGCTAGTTTTGGATTACCAATAACTTCTCCTAAAACATTTGGGTTAATCACTACAACCTCAATGTTTTTATCGTCATTCTCTTTTACAATCACACTACACGGTAAAAAGATACCAATCTTATCTTCTGTTTGTAAAGCTTCGTAAGCAAAATTTGGATTACACGCTCCCAAAATCATATAAGGTTTAACATCCTTATCAATTTTATTCTTCAAAGTAGTTTTCATATCAATGGTATTGAGAATACCAAAGCCTTCTGTCTTTAAAGCATCAGTAACTTTTTCAATCGCTTTCTCGAAACCAATGTTTCCTATTTTTTTTCCTAGTGAATAACTCATTGCTTCAATTTTTATTTATTATAAATAATGACGGGCAGCTAAATTTTAGATTAATCAAAAAGAGGCTTACAGATGTCAGCCTCTTCCTCCATCGCCATGGATTACACTAGAACTATTAAAGCACCAGTGTAGGGCTGCAATATATTAAATATCATACCAAATCAAATGTTAACAAAAATGAAAAACTTATAAAGCATGTGCCTTATCCAATGATGCTACTTTAACTTTTTTTTTTGATACAGCCGAGCTGTTTTCATAACAATCTGGCACTACTATAACCGGACATTTTGAGTTTTCTATAATCCTTTTCGCATATCCTTTGTGTGGCAAACTATCCGGATAACATTTATTACTCATGCTGATAGCTAAAAGATCAACTTCTTCTTCGTTTAAGAAGCGATTAATGACTCTTAAAAAATCTCCGTGTAGAGCAACATAAGAAAAGTTGTGGATGTTTCTATTAGATGCTCTTTCAGCCATTGATTTTAGTTCCCTTAATTTATGATTAGCTTCTGCCCTTAAATGGTCATTAATTGAAATTATCTCTCCAGAAGAAGAATTTGGAATTTCATAAGTATGTATCAAGGTAAAGGTACATTCCTTATCTGACATTAGTTGAATTGCATAATTCAGTGCATGCCATGCATTACCAGAAAAATCTGTTGGAACTAAGATTTTCATTTAATATTTTTTTTGTTGATGTAAGTCTTAAAACAATTTCTTACTAAATCATATAAATTGGTAGAATCAAAGATGTTAAAGTTATCTCTGAGTATCAAAGCTATCTATCAAGTAAGCAACTGACTTTTGTCAGTTGCTTTATATAGCTAGAATGTAGCGAGTTTTAAATGGTTTGAAAGCGAAAAACTACCATTTAATATTCTCTAATCCCTTCTCATTTAAGATGATAATATCTTTTGTTTTAGGATCGATTTCAATCAATTTGTCTTCTTTGAAATCTGCTAATGCTCTGATGAGCGATTCTGTTGCGGTGCCGGCCATATCTGCCAAATCTTCTCGCGATGCATTTACTCTTAATTGTCCCTCTTTTCTTTCGCTGAATTTTTTAGCCAACATAATTAGAGCGTCGGCTGATTTTTTTCTAACAGAATCATAAGCAAGTTGCAATAGTCTTTCTTCCGTTTCAGCCAAGTCGTTGGAGATCATTTGAAGAAATTTATTGGCAACCATTCTATTTTTATGTACCAAATCTAAAAAATCAGATTTTGAAATTCGATAGATTTCAGAGTCCTCAAAAGCGATTGCATCTTCTTTATATTTGGTATTCTCCAACAATGGTAAATAGCCAAAAAAATCGCCACTATTAAATAGATGTGTTACTAACTTTCTTCCATCATCATTAAATTTAGAAAGCTTCACCTTGCCCGCTTCAATCATAAAAATCTCTCTTGGGTAAGCACCTTCTCTATAAATCGTCTCTCCTTTTTTATACTTGATTAATTCTCTTTCATCCGATAATTTCCTTAACTCATCTAAGGCTTTTGCATGATCGAAAAACTGATCTATTCCGGAACTACTTCTCTCAAATTCACTTTGAAAAACAGAAGCTTTCTTTAATCTAATTTCAATGGCATTAAGTAATTCTGATTCTTCAAAAGGTTTGGTTAGATAATCATCGGCGCCTAATTCCATTCCTTTTCTAACATCTCCACGTTCTGCCTTAGCTGTCATAAAAATAAATGGAATACTTGCTGTCGCCTTATCTTTGGATAAAAGATATAGAACACCATAACCATCTAATTCCGGCATCATAATATCGCAAATAATTACATCCGGATTAAAGACTTTTGCTTTCTCAATTCCAAACTTACCATTTGAGGCTGTATCTACTTCGTAGTTAGCTAATTCTAACAACTCAGCAGTGTTTTCTCTAACCGTTACATCGTCTTCAATAATTAGAATTCTCTTTTTCATTCTTTATAATTTATAGGCAATTCCACCATCATTGTTGTGCCTACATGCTCAACACTTTTATAATTGATGGTGCCGCCCATTATTTCAATATTCTTTTTAGAAATGTTTAGCCCTAATCCTGTGCCTTGATAGGCCGTTACATTACTTGCTCTATAAAACCTATCAAACAAATGCACCTGATCATTTGATGGAATACCTATGCCGTTATCAATTACTTCTATTAATACTTTATCGTCCTCCTGCAATTTAATATTTATCTCAATTTCTTTGCCTTCTTCTGAATATTTACTAGCATTAGAAACTAAGTTAATAATTACATTCTTTAATAATTGAGGATCTTGTACCAAAGTATAAACAACTGACTTAACCGGTGAAAATTTTATTCTTTGACCAGTCTTTATCGATGAACTCATTTCTTCAATCACCTCATCAATTAAGTTTACTAAATCGAACTTTTGAGGAACATAATTTACTTTCCCTGATTCTAGTTTACCTAAGGATAGAAAATCATTTAATATACTAGTTAAGTTCTTTACTGAAGACTTAATAATGTTGATGTGCTTCTTTCGCTTTTCCTCAAATTCAGGTGAAGCATATTTATCTATTAAAGTTACAGAAGAAAGAATTCCGGTTAATGGTGTCCTAAATTCGTGAGATGCCGTAGATACAAATCTAGATTTCAACTCATTCAATTCTTTCTCTTTCTCTAATGATGCTTTTGCTTGATCTTCTGCTTCCTTTCTTTTTTCAATTTCAATCTTTAAGCTGCTATTTATATCCTGAATTTCTCTTAATGCATGCTTTAATTCTTGGGTTCTTGAAGTAATTTTTGATTCCAACTCTACATTAAACTGTTGCAATTTATGAATCAAAGTTTCCTGTTGCAGCATATAACCAACCCATTGGGCGATTAATTTTAATATCTCAAGATCTGTATTTGAAATATCTGAACTTGCTGGATGAGGACTTGAAAAATTGATGGTTCCATATAGTTGATTATCCACCAAAACCTTTGCTCCAATATAGGTTTTCAATTTCCATTTAACATAACATGGATGGCTGTGCTCTTTTGTTGAAGACACTTGTTTAATATAAACAGGATCATCATTTGTAATTACATCATGACAATAAGTGTGATCTAATAGACAAGGTTGTTGATCTAAAATGATTTTTTTCTGTTCCTCGTCTGCCACTATATGAACAATACCATACTCATCTCCTTCTATCTTTGACAAAATACCAATCGGTAGATTAAACTTATCACAACCAAGGTGTAATATCATTTCTATTTTTTCATTAATGGTTTTCTTAGAATCTGAAATGATACGGTGTAAACCTCTTAATGATTTATTAGTTGTTCTTATGTGAGAAATGTCAGATATAACAGCAATTGAATATTTTTCTCCATCTTTCTCAAAATGATTTAGTCCAATTTCAATACCTAAAAGCCTGCCATCTTTATGCCTGCCATAAATGTCATCTCTATCAGACATTTTACGCATTGAAGGATGATCAAAGTACGCTTTTGTATGTTTTTCGTGTTTTTGTTTTATGTTTTGAGGTAAAAGTATATTTAAATTATTTCCTACTAATTCCTCTTTTGAATACCCAAACAAAGTTGTCATTCCATCATTAGCAAATACAATCTCATACTTCGTATTGATAACTAAAATACCTTCAGACACCGATTTCAAGAAGATATTTAAAAATTGTTCATTAACTATTGACATGTTCGGTGTTTAATAATTTTGCGCACGATAAAAATATCACATTCATTTACTTTTTTTGACTGATAACAATCATTTTTGGTTATGCCTGATATCATTTAACAAATTTACTCATTATATCATCTTTAATGAATAAGTTTATTAAACTAAAAAGATGAAAACTAACAGCGTAAAGTCAGGCATTGGTATTTGGTTAGATTCAAACAAAGCATTTATTGTAAAATTAAATGACGGAGAATCAACTATCGAAAGTATTGAGTCAAACATTGAACACAAAAACTATAAAGCTGGTAGAGGATCATCCACCGCTTATCGATTTCAAGCTGTAAAGTCAGAAAAGAGCCAATTAGAAAAAGAAAAGCATCAATCCACTCATTTTTTTGAAGAAATAGTTTCAAAAATTGGACATGAAATCCCTTTATTTATTTTTGGTCCGGCAGAGGCAAAAACAGCTTTTACCACTTTCTTAAAAGACAAAAATTTAGATAGTTATATTATGTCTGTTGAAACACAAGGAAAAATGACTGAAAATCAAATAAAAGCACACGTAAAAAACTTTTTTTCAGCACAATAACCTGTTATCTTTAAAAAAAAATTCCAAATGAGTATTTATAAAAAAATAGGTTTAGCGGTTGATAATACCGATATGGACAAAAGCATCTACAATGCTTGTAAAAAAATGAATAATACCATTTTTGCCATAGAAAAGATATATATTGTTACTGCCCGCAATCTCAACCCGATAGAGTTGCAATACATTACAGACCATACTATTTATGCAGAACTAGAAGAAAAGTTTGATAATGCGTTAAAAGACGACATTAAGGATAAAGCTTTAAAAATTATCGGACAAGAGTTTAAAGATAAAATTAGTATTGAGGTTTTAACCGGTTCCCCTGTAGAAGAAACTTTAAACTTCTTTGAGAAAGAAAAAATAGATCTTTTCTTAGTTGGCAAAAAGAAAAAGAAAAGAGGTAGCGGACGATTTGCCAAAGAGTTACTTAGACGCTCTGATTTACCGGTTTTAATGATTCCCGAAGACTTTAATCATGCTTGGGAGTTGAATAAGATTTTAGTGCCCTACGACTTTTCCGAATTTTCTGACAAAGCGCTTTTAAAAGCAATTGAGTTTAAAAAAGCCAACTCCAACATCGAGAAAATTGAATGCTATCATTTATTGGATTCTCCTGTGTTTGATTCTGAAATGCTGATTTCTACTCATAAGATTGTACAAATGATGGAACAAGGAAGAAAAGATGCATTTGTAAAAAAAATAGAGGAATTAAAAATAAAAGATGCGCCGGCACTTGTTATTGAGACTAGCATCAATAACTACAGTGCATTAGAGATTGTTAAGAGAGCGCAGAAAAAGAATTTCAGTTTAATTATAATGGGAGCTAAAGGACATTCTGCCTTTGAACGGTTTTTCCTAGGAAGTGTAACCGAAAAAGTAATCTCTAAGGATGGTAAATTGCCATTGTTAATTGTAAACTAGAACTTTAATTATGATCAATAAAATTTTAGTGCCAGTTGATTTTTCAGGACATGCAGTAAATGCTACTGAAGCTGCTATATCTTTGGCTAGACTTTATGAATGTGAGCTTATCTTTTATGTTGTAGTGAAAGATCTTCCTGATAATGCTAATGTAGAAAATGGAAAAGCATTAAGCATTGAAGATAGATTAAACAACTTAATCGGTCAATTCGATTATCATGGATTAGATATCAATAAAGTTTTCAGCTCAGGGAAAGGGGATTTTATTCATGCTATTGAAAAATACATTGCTAATAACAATATTGATCTAGTAATGATGGGGTCTCATGGTACTAGTGGACCAAAGAATACCGCCATTGGCTCAAATGCCTTAAAATTGATTAGAAGTTTGCCTTGTCCTATTTTAATCATCAATGAAAGAGTTATTAATTTTGGTATCAATAGAATTGTCTTTATTTCCAATTTTGACAATGACAACCTAGCACCCTTCCAACAGATATTAAAGATGATAACGCCATTTACCAGTGAGTTACATTTGTTAAATATCGACACTCCCGGTTTCTTCCAAGACCCGGATTCTATAATGAAACCAGCCATGGAAACTTTCCAAAAGTATGCCGAAGAAAATGGATTTATTTGTCACTCATACAGAAAAAGTAGTGGTGTAGTTGAACAAGGAATTAATGAGTTTATTGAGCAGGTAAAACCTGATATGGTATTAATTCCCACCCATAATAGAACAATGTTGCAAAGATTATTTGTGTCTAGTTTAGCGGAGGCAGTTATCAATCATGTTGGCGTGCCCGTAATGACGATGAAGATTTAACAGCCGTTATTTTCTTATTTTCTGAAAACGAGTTCTAGCCAGTTTATATATTTCGCCAATAATTAAAACTATTGAAGAAGCGAATACAAGCACTGTAAAATGCGACCAATCTAAAGGTTCAAACCTAAATATTTTTGCCCAAAATGGTACCTGAGAAATAACCATTGTAAATCCAATAGACACCAAAACAGCGACATTTACATATCTGTTTGAAAACATTCCTATTCGAAAAACTGACTTGTGAATAGATCTAAGATTAAAGACATTAAAAAGCTGTGTAGATGACATTACTACAAACACCGCCGTTCTGGCTAAGTCTAAACTTTGATCTAAATAATACTGAAATGTAAGCAGTGATAAAATTGACATCACCAAAACATTGATAGTTAATAATGGTAGCACCTCAATATTTAAAATGTGATTTCTGTTCTGTAAAGAAGCATCATTCTCGAGAATATCATCCTGCCCTTTTTCATTGGCTAAAGCAATAGCCGGTAAACTATCCGTTACCAAATTGAGCCAGAGTATTTGAATGGCAATTAAAGGTGCCGGAAATCCTAAAGCCAATGCTGCAATTAGGGTAACACTTTCAGCAACATTAGTGGTAATAAGGAAAAAACTTGTTTGTCGAGCATTTATAAAAACTATTCTACCTTCTTCAATCGCTTTTACAATAGTGGCAAAATTATCATCTGCTAAAACCATTTCCGAATTTTCTCGAGCAACATCTGTTCCCATAATACCCATAGAAATACCTATGTCAGCACGTTTTAATGCCGGCGCATCATTTACACCATCGCCTGTCATCGCAATTAAATGACCTTGATTTTGTAGTGTACTTGCAATTTTTAACTTCATTTGTGGTGTGAGTCTTGCAAAAACAGAAACATTTTTAACTGCTTGATGAAACTCATTGCTATTTAATTTTAACAACTGTTGTTCCGTTAGCGCTGCTGTTTGGTGCTCATTCCCTTCGTCAATAATCCCCGTTATTTTAGCAATGGCAACAGCAGTATTCACATGATCGCCGGTAACCATTATTACCCTTACACCTGCCTTATTACATTTAGCAACTGCATCTTTAATCTCTTTTCTCGGTGGGTCAATCATACCTACCAAGCCAACAAAAACCAATTTTTCAATCGAATCTTCATGCAAGGTTTTCTCGGGTTGTTCTTTATAAGCAATTGCAATTACGCGTAAGGCATTATTTGACCATTCTTCAATTTTTTTATTGATTTCAAGTTTATCTTCCTCACTTATTGAAACAACCTTATTCGATTTTAATATGAATTGTGTTCGTTCTAATAGCTGTTCTGGTGCCCCTATAAGCCCAACTTCGTAAGTTGATTCTTTTTTTGTTAATGTAGCTCTTAGTTTAACTTTAGAGTTAAAAGGCCAATCATCTTTTTTTTGATCTGAAAATTGCTCTGGTCTTAACCCTGCTTTTCTAGCTAAAACATTTAAAGCTCCCTCTGTGGGATCACCTATCAGCTGATAACTTTCATCTTCTTGATTATACTTTATATCAGAATTATTAGAGTAGGCAACAATTTCTAATGCCTTTTGTAAACCACTATGCTTCTCTAGGTCTATAATACTGCCATTTTGCAAGAAGTTGCCAATTGGCATCCATCCTTCTCCACTTACCAAAATGTCTGATGAGTTTTCAGGAATGAATACCTTTTCAGCCGTGAGCGAGTTTAACGTTAAGGTCCCTGTTTTATCCGTTAAAATAGTGGTGACATTACCTAATGTTTCTGTTGCATTAAACTCTCTAATAATAGCGCCTTTCTTAGCCATTCTTCTTGCTCCAATGGCTAATACAATAGTAATTATAGCAGGCAATCCCTCTGGAACTGCCGCTACCAATGCAGCAATTGACACCAACAATATTTCTTTGATTTCCAGGTGTCTAAAATAATAGCCGATGATAAACAACGTTAATGCACTAATTATGGCGATAACAGACATTTGCTTGGCCAACAAGTTGGTTTTCTTTAAAAACTCGGGCTTATCCTTGTTAATTTCGGTGAGTGTTTTCGAAATTTGACCAATGGCAGTAGCGCCACCGGTTGATGTGATAATTGCCTTTGCATATCCTGCAGCTACAAAAGTACCGCTCCAAACCATGTTCTTTTGATCTGCTAATCCGGTATCTTCAGGAAGTCTATTTTCATTTTTAGAAATCGGCAAAGATTCTCCAGTTAATGCAGCTTCTAATGTTCTGAAATTTTTAGAGTAAAATATTCTACCATCGGCAGGAATACTATCTCCTTCTTCAAGAATAACTACATCCCCCGGAACTAACTGAGAAGAGCTGATGGAAACCATTTGATGATCTC
This sequence comes from Chitinophagales bacterium, assembly GCA_041393015.1. Classification (GTDB taxonomy): domain Bacteria; phylum Bacteroidota; class Bacteroidia; order Chitinophagales; family JADIYW01; genus JAGQYH01. The sequence goes on from JAWKKV010000001.1 coordinate 451,339, forward strand.
TCATTACTTTTGCAGTTTTTACCACCATTTTCTGTAGACTGGAAATGGCATTTTCTGCTCTGTACTCTTGAGTAAAACCAATGGTTGCATTAATAATTATAATAGCAGCAATTACAATTGAATCAGTAACATGCGATGCTAATACTGAAATGATAGCCGCTATAATTAAAATAAGTATTAGCCAACTTTGAAACTGTTTGATCAATAAGAGAAATATTGAAAATTTACGCTTATTCGGCAATACATTCAATCCATATTTAGCCAATCTTTCGGCGGCCTCTGAAGAATTGATGCCTTGATCAGAACTATCTAATTGTTTAAAAACATTTTCAATATCTAAAGCATACGCGTTTTGTAAACTTGCCTTCATAATTGATTATAATTACTAATTTTCAATATAAAACACTCCATTTCTTATTTGAAAAACTAAATGCCAAAAATTCTTATGCCTTGTTGAGCAAATAGACTAACTAACAACACAAAAGTTACTTCTCCCAAGAGCAAAGGAAAAATCATTCTTCTAAATGGATATTTTGCTATGGAAAGTGTGGTGATCAAGATATCGGGTGGCAATGGACTAATGCCCACATATAAGAAAATAAGAATTGGAGAAAATTTATACACTTTTGGTTTGAATAGAAATTGGGTGACTTTCTCAATCAACTTTTGAATACGTGGAGAAAAAACGGCATGCATTAGATTTACCAAAGTAATAATAGACCGAGTCACCAATAAACAAACCGGGAAGTGCAACTAGTGCTAATAAAAATGGATTCAATCCTCCAATTGTAAAGGCAATTACAGTTGCATAAAATGAAACAGATGTAAAGGCAGAAAAACCTCCAAATAAAGCAAAAAAGGCAATAATCATGTAGCCATTTTTAACGCCTATTGTTTTAATAATTTCATCCGGTTTTACATAAACAAAAAATATTGATATGCCTACTAAAAATAAAAGTAGTGCCAAGAACACAAGATGATTTTTAGTAAATAATTTTCGCCTCTTATCCATACCAATTATTTCTGAACATAATCTACCGCTTAACTAATAATACAAGTAACGAAACAACTCTTACTTTTTATTCATTTTCTTGTAATTCTGCTTCAATTTGCTTTTTAAATGAGGTAGATCTTCATAAATCGGCAATGCCTCCATATTGATAGCCAAGTGGGTTTTTACCATTTTTCGTAGGTCTTTGCTGATATTAAAATGTATCTTTTCTAATGGATTTTGTTTCGTTATCTTTTTCCTCCAAATGGTTTCTTCTGTTAAAATGATACGCATAAGATGAATAGTTAACTCAAGACTGCCCATAGAATCTTGTAAACTTTTTTTCTCTCCTACATCTTTTAATTTATGGAGTTCGTTGGAACTCATTCCATACAAGCCTTGATAGCCAGATTCATTGAAAGCAGAAAAATCTTGTAAAGATCTTCTCGCCACTACGCTATTCAACCACTTATTAGCATCGGCAATTTCTTCTCTTATTTTAAACCTTTCTAATTGGTATAACTCTTTCTTTGTCCAACCTATTGCATTGGCTTTTTGCAAAAACCTAGCTTGCGCTTCCTTAACCGCATCCTTCTTATAATCCGATAACATTACAATGATAAAACAAGCAAACCTGCTTAATTTAAAATCAAGTTCTTTCGAATTACCATTGGTCCTTTTAGTTTGAATTACATTTTCAAAATAAGGAATTTCTGCTGTGATCATAGTTTTTACCGAGTGTTCAATTACTTTTTGAAAACTAGGCCATGTCTTATAATCCAAAACTTCCATTAAGTCTCTCGCACTCCAGAAATATGGCTTTTTGCTTGATAAAGGGGATATTTTTTCCATATTCTAATTGATTTTAATAAGACTTTATAAAATTCAATAATGTTTGATGAAATCATATTGCATTTAATCAAGCATTGCATTGACTATTATCATATCACAAGACTATACAATCGTCCATATTTGCAATATTAAATTCTTCTTGGCAAGTTATGCCATTAAAAAAACAAATAATACTACACCTTTAAAATAAACTTTGATTATGACAACACATGAAGTTAAAACTGTACAAGTAGAAGGAATGACTTTGAAATCCATTTTAGCTGATGGAGAAGTAATGCTAGATGTGCCCGTTGAAGAAGGCGGCAATGGAAATGGCGTAAAACCAAAACCCTTGCTTTTAACTTCTCTTACCGGCTGTACGGCATTAGATGTTGTTTCACTATTGAAAAAAATGAAAATAGAATACGATCATTTTGAAGTGAATGCCTCAGCAGAATTAACTGATGAACATCCAAAACATTACAAATCTGTATCTATTGAATACTTATTTAAAGGAAATGATTTAAACAAGGAGCGTATAGAAAGAGCAGTTGACCTTTCTTATAATAAGTATTGTGGTGTAATTTATATGTTTAAGCAGTTCACCGAGGTTAGTTTCAAAATCACTTATTTATAACGCTTGTTTTTTAATATCCTTCTTAAAAATTTCTAAATTGATGGGAATAAATATTGAATTCATTTACAAAGATGTACTTTTATAATTATGGCATTTATAGACTACTATAAAGTTTTGGGGGTTGATAAAAAGGCTAGCGAAAAGGAAATTAAAGCAGCCTATCGCAAGCTGGCTAGAAAGCATCACCCTGATTTAAATCCTAATGATGAATCAGCCAAAAAAAAGTTTCAGGAAATAAATGAAGCCAACATGGTTTTAACCGATCCTGAAAAAAGAAAACAATACGATCAATATGGCAAAGATTGGAAACATGCCGATCAGTATGAGCAGGCGAAACAAAGTAAAAGTAGCGCTGGTAGGAGATCGTATTCTAGGCAAGATTTCTCCGACATGGGTATGGATGACGATCTATCTGACTTCTTTAAGTCCATGTTTGGTGGAGCTAGCAGAAGTAGACAACAAGCAAAATTTAGAGGACAAGATTTGAACGCAAATTTACAACTAACACTACGAGATGTTTACGAAACGCATAAACAACTCTTGACCTTAAATGGTAAAAAAATTAGATTAACTATTCCTGCCGGAGTAGAAAATGGGCAAACTATAAAGATTAGTGGTCATGGTGGGAAAGGCGTTAATGGCGGTCCAAATGGTGATCTTTTTATCACCTTCGCTATTACCAATAATACAGCGTTTAAACGCTTAGGAAATGATTTGCATGCATCTGTTGATTTAGATATTTATAAAGCTATTTTAGGTGGAGATTTGACTGTTGACACCTTTGACGGTAAAGCAAAAATTAAAGTAAAGCCCGAAACACCCAATAATACTAAGGTTAAGCTAAAAGGAAAAGGCTTTCCCGTTTATAAGCAAGAAGGAAAATTTGGTGATTTATACATCACTTTACAATTAAAGACGCCTACGAATCTAAGTAGTAAAGAGAAAGAATTGTTTACAGAACTATCAAAAATTAGAAGCAATGGAAGTTGAACAATTAGTGCCCATTAAATTACTTTGTTCTCAATACAATCTTGAGCCTAATTTCTTTATCCTTACATCTGAGTTTGGATTAATAGAACTTAAAACAGAGGATGGCGATTATTTTATACCCGTAGAACAAGTAAAAGTGGTGGAAACCATTATGCATTTACATATTGATTTAGACATTAACATTGAAGGAGTGGAAGCTATATTTCACTTATTAGACAAAGTCAATAATTTACAAGAAGAAGTAACGCTTCTGAGACATAAAATTGATATTTACGAAAGTGAATGGTAAGTAATTTTATAAGAACCTACTTTTTATTGTTACTTTAATCATTCTCTTCGCTTCTTCTAAATAAGATTTAACTTTTTCTACTGATAAATTTTTGATGGATGCAATCTCATGCTCCGTTAATTTTTGCAAGCTATACATATCCAATATAGATGCCATTACACTAGGTAATTTGGGTAAAACAACTTTTACATGCTCATTGAATCGCTCTTTACTTAGTTGCTCATCTAAAGCTTGAATAATGTGATCTTCTTCCTCATTGTCTACAAAAACATCGCGGAGTTCATAGTCGTTTTTATGGTAAGATTGATCATCTAATTCTTCTTCCATTACAAAATCTCCATCTCCATCAGTTGAGAAATTCTCTTCCATTTCATCCAATTCGTCTTGCTTATAATCCGCCATGTTTTTCATAAAGAACTCATCAAATTCTTCCTCTTCCATTGCATCACTTAATAAACTATCTACTTCTCTATACAACCAGACTTTAAAATTGATATGCTCGTCCATGTTTTGGATATGATCATACGCTTTGATGTATAGATCATCAAGAAAATCATCTGTTTGAAACTTTCCTTGTGGAATTGCTTTTCGCTCAATAGCCAAATCGAGCTGTCTATCGATATATAATCTTAATTCAGGAAACACCTCTTGCATATAGCTACTAAAAGAAGTTTGATCCTCTTTTCCTCTAAAAGCTTTTAAATTGATAAACGCCTGTGAAAATGATATTACTGTTTTTCTTTTCATGATTTATAATTCTGTTGAATTAAGATAAATATCATGCTTTATCTATCCAAGACGGATGATATCAATATATGTTAAATATGATAATTATCATGTCCCGTCCTAAAAAACCGTTACAGTTTTTAAAGGATTAAAATTAATAATTAAACAGCAGCAAAAACGTTTTTGCTGCTGTTTTTCGTTTTATAGGTTCTAATTTTTATTGAGTTTTGGTTATGCATTTTTTCAGGTGTCATCATATAGCAAGAATAGTGAGGTCTTTTCTTGTTGTAAATTTCGATACTGTTTTTTACTAACAAATTCATTGTTTCAATTTTACTTGGTTTGCTATTTCTAATAAATTCTTGTTTCAATATTCCGTTGATTCTTTCAGCTACTGAATTTTGATAGGGATCATAGCTTTCTGTCATACTGCATTTTATACCATTCTTATTTAATAGCTTTTGATAATCATTCCCGCAATATTGCAAACCCCGATCTGAGTGATGAACCAGCTCTTCTTGTTTATATTTTCTTTTTCTAATAGCCATTTTTAATGCTCTAACTGAACCACTTACATCTAAGCTATTAGAGACATCATAACCAACAATCATTTTCGAATAAGCATCTGTTACTAAAGCTAAATACATCGGATTTAGACGGGAACCAATGTAAGTTATATCTGCTACCCATAATTGTTCAGGTCGATTGAGTTCTAAGTGTTCTACTAAATTCTTGTGTTTTCGAAAACGATGATGGGAGTTGGTAGTAATATGATATTGTCTTTTAGGCTTAATATCTAAATGGTTGGCTTTCATTATTCTAAATAACTGATCTCTGCCAACACCTAATTCTCGTAAATGACTATATAATAGATGGTATAATTTTCTTGTTCCAATCATTGGCATTTGCTTACGCACTTCTTTTACTAATTCTACTACTCTAAAAGCTCTTTGACGTCGTTTCTTAGTAGAGCGTAGTGATCTGTAATAAACCTGTCTGCTTACCCCGAGTAATCTACAGGTAGCTGTTAAACTTTCTTTGTATTCTTTTCTGAAGAGGTCGATTGCTCGGGTATAGAGTTTTTTCGTATTGGAATATCATACTCCTTTTCTGCTAATTCTATTATCATGTCAAACATGACGGCTTTCTTATCGGCTTGTTCAACTTGTTTTTCTAAAAAAGCTTTTTGCTTTTCCAATAGACGAACCTTTTGCTCAAGTTCAATTAATTTTTGTTCTTGTGATTTAGGCATATATGATGGAGTTTGATTCTCCCAGTCAAAATTACCAAATTTACGAAGCCAGTTTACAATTGTTGATCGAGACTGAATGCCATATTTCCGCTTTGCTGCATGAGTAGATAGCTCTCCTCTTTCTATCTCGTAAACAACTTGCAACTTAAATGACATAGAATAGTCGCGCTGAGTGCGCTTTACGTAGGGAGTTTTTTGATTGTCTTTCATAACGTTCTGTTTTGTGTAACGCTATTTCAGGACTAGACATCAGTTTGATTAAAAAAGGCCATCCGTTGTTTAACGGATGGCCTCATTCATGGGTCTATAAATATATTAGATAATACTATTTTACCATAATCATTTTACCGGTAGCCATTCGATCACCCGATACAATTTTGTAAACAAATGCACCACCAACCAATTTGCTTTCAGGCTTAAATTTATATAAGTAAGTCTTATTCGCTTCTAATGTTCCATAGTCAATTGTTCTCACTACTTCACCTGTAACAGTTGTAATCTCAATTACAGTTTTACCTTTTTCCGGCAAGACAAACTCAATAGTTGCGACATCTACAAATGGATTCGGGTAACTGTTAGCGATGATATCAACTTCAGTGGTTATTCTAGCATTATTATCATGGCTTCCTCCATAGTAGTTACAAACCGGACCATTGTTAACGCTTTCCGCATAAGTTACAGTAAAGTCACCCCAAACTGCTCCTGGACCAATTGGTTTAGAACAGCTAGTATGAACTGTTGCATTCAATACACCATCTACATAGATTCTGGTATCCTTATCTAACTTATTGTTAGAACCGGACCCTTCAAAACTAATTGTATCATTTTGATTAACTGTACCGGCAAAGTAAATTTCGTTACCGTACTTATCAGTTACTTCTACATAAACAGGTCCTGCATCTGTATACACCATTTGCAATAGATTCACACCACCTTTACAGTCATCACATGATATAGTAACTGCCGGAAGTGGAGCAGGATTACAATTAGTAGACCAGTTCCAAACTACATTTTTATGCCCATGTATTTTTTCTTCCGAAATGAACAATCCTGTCATATAAGTAGTCTTCTCGTTATTATAACTATCATCATCTTCACTATCACTATCATTGCCCCCATGAACATGAATATCTTTAGTTGAGTAGATATTACCATTGAAAACTACAGCTTCTTTAACATCTACTTTGTCATCAACATACATTGTAACTGTTTCTCCTGATAGATTGAAAACACTTTCTTTATCAATCTTGATTTTCTTGTTGATATACATATTAGTAGATCCGGCAAAATTTATTGTTACTTCCTTCTTAGTTTTCAATTCGTTGATATAGATATTATTGCATGTGAAAGTAATGGTAGCTCCTTCTTTCACTTCAATTTTATCATATACGCATCCTGTCAATACAACATTATCGTTCTTATTGACTTTTACATCGTTATTAGATGGCTGTGTATTGTAATAGAAATCAGGAATAACTACGTTTGCAGGATCATATATTAAACTTCCCGCACTGCTATTTTGATCAATATCAATAACATCAGATTGTATAAAATCTGCAACCATAACGTAATCATGTGCTTTAACCTTTTCTCCACTATCATATGTTCCAACACCACCGTTCAGTACATCTTGGTAGCCATGTAAATGAACTTCCTCTCTTGCAAGTATAGTGTAAGCAGAAACTAAAGCTCCAGGATCAAATCCAGAAACAATATAGCTTTCAGTGGTTACACAACCCGTCCAACTGGTTACATCCACAGTATATGTTCCATTGGCACTCACTTGGATACTTTGAGTAGTTTCTCCGGTTGACCAAGCATATGCTTGAACAGATACATCACTATTTGCAGTAAGAATTAATGTTCCACCTTGACAGAATATAGGTAAAACATCTTCTGTAATTGAAACCACAGGTACTACACCATCTACATCTACAATTGCAGTACAAGTTGAAACATTGTTGTTATTGTCTGTTACTGTTAATGTCACCGTGTTAGGTCCAATATCAGCACATGTGAAACTTAAATTGTCTAATACTAAACTTGCAATACCACAAGCATCATTGCTACCTCCGTTTACATTAGCTGGTACTATTGACCAGTTTCCTGTATTATCTAATGTTACAGATATATCTAAACATACTGCGTTTGGAGCTACATTATCTTCTACAGTTACAGTGGCGGTACAAGTAGATACGTTATTGTTGTTGTCCGTTACGGTTAAAGTAACTGTGTTGCCGCCAACTTCGCTACATACAAAGTCTGTTTGACTTAATACTAAGCTTTGGATACCACAAGCATCATTTGATCCATTGTCAACTGCTGCCGCTGTAGTGCTGCCATTACCTGATGCATCCAATTGAACGGTTACATCTTGGCAAGTGGCCACTGGAGCTACATTGTCTTCAACTGTTACAGTTGCTGAACAAGTTGAAACGTTATTGTTGTTGTCCGTTACCGTTAAGGTTACTATGTTACCTCCAACTTCGCTGCATACAAAGTCTGTTTGACTTAATACTAAGCTTTGGATGCCACAAGCATCATTTGATCCATTGTCAACTGCTGTTGCTGTAGTGCCTCCATTTCCTGATGCATCCAATTGAACGGTCACACTTTGACATATGGCCACAGGAGCTACATTATCTTCTACTGTTACCGTTGCGGTACAAGTGGAAACGTTACTGTTGTTATCCGTTACCGTTAAAGTAACTGTGTTGCCGCCAACTTCGCTGCATACAAAGTCTGTTTGACTTAATACTAAGCTTGCAATACCACAGGCATCATTTGAACCATTGTCAACTGCTGTTGCAGTAGTGCTTCCGTTACCTGATGCATCCAATTGAACGGTTACATCTTGGCAAGTCGCTACTGGAGCTACATTGTCTTCTACGGTTACAGTGGCTGTACAAGTTGATACGTTATTGTTGTTATCCGTTACCGTTAAAGTAACTGTGTTGCCGCCAACTTCGCTGCATACAAAGTCTGTTTGACTTAATACTAAGCTTGCAATACCACATGCATCATTTGAACCATTGTCAACTGCTGTTGCAGTAGTGCTTCCGTTACCTGATGCATCCAATTGAACGGTTACATCTTGGCAAGTTGCTACCGGAGCTACATTGTCTTCTACCGTTACAGTGGCTGTACAAGTACTTACGTTATTGTTGTTATCTGTTACCGTTAAAGTAACTGTGTTGCCGCCAACTTCGCTACATACAAAGTCTGTTTGACTTAATACTAAGCTTGCAATGCCACAGGCATCACTTGAACCATTGTCAACTGCTGTCGCTGTAGTACTTCCATTACCTGATGCATCCAATTGAACGGTTACATCTTGGCAAGTCGCTACTGGAGCTACATTGTCTTCTACCGTTACAGTGGCGGTACAAGTTGATACGTTATTGTTGTTATCCGTTACCGTTAAAGTAACTGTGTTGCCACCAACTTCGCTGCATACAAAGTCGGTTTGACTTAATACTAAGCTTGCAATACCACATGCATCATTTGAACCATTGTCAACTTCTGTTGCTGTAGTGCTTCCGTTACCTGATGCATCTAACTGAACTGTTACATCTTGGCAAGTTGCTACTGGAGCTACATTGTCTTCTACTGTTACAGTAGCTGTACAAGTTGATACGTTATTGTTGTTGTCCGTTACCGTTAAGGTTACTGTGTTGCTTCCAACTTCGCTGCATACAAAGTCTGTTTGACTTAATACTAAGCTTGCAATTCCACAGGCATCACTTGAACCATTGTCAACTGCTGTTGCAGTAGTGCTTCCATTACCTGATGCATCCAATTGAACGGTTACATCTTGACAAGTCGCTACCGGAGCAATATTATCTTCCACCGTTACTGTTGCAGTACAAGTTGATACATTATTGTTGTTATCTGTTACCGTTAAAGTAACTGTATTGCCGCCAACTTCGCTACATACAAAGTCGGTTTGACTTAATACTAAGCTTGCAATACCACATGCATCACTTGAACCATTGTCAACTGCTGTCGCTGTAGTGCTTCCATTTCCTGATGCATCTAACTGAACTGTTACATCTTGGCAAGTTGCTACTGGAGCTACATTGTCTTCTACGGTTACAGTTGCTGTACAAGTTGATACGTTATTGTTGTTATCCGTTACCGTTAAAGTAACTGTGTTGCCTCCAACTTCGCTGCATACAAAGTCTGTTTGACTTAAAACTAAGCTTGCAATTCCACATGCATCAATTGATCCATTGTCAACTGCTGTTGCAGTAGTGCTTCCGTTACCTGATGCATCCAATTGAACTGTTACATCTTGGCAAGTTGCTACTGGTGCTACATTGTCTTCTACTGTTACAGTAGCTGTACAAGTTGATACGTTATTGTTGTTGTCCGTTACCGTTAAGGTTACTGTGTTGCTTCCAACTTCGCTACATACAAAGTCGGTTTGACTTAATACTAAGCTTGCAATTCCACAGGCATCATTTGAACCATTGTCAACTGCTGTTGCAGTAGTGCTTCCATTACCTGATGCATCCAATTGAACGGTTACATCTTGGCAAGTCGCTACCGGAGCAATATTATCTTCCACCGTTACTGTTGCAGTACAAGTTGATACATTATTGTTGTTATCTGTTACCGTTAAAGTAACTGTGTTGCTTCCTACTTCGCTACATACAAAGTCTGTTTGACTTAATACTAAGCTTTGGATACCGCAGGCATCACTTGAACCATTGTCAACTGCTGTCGCTGTAGTGCTTCCATTACCTGATGCATCCAATTGAACGGTTACATCTTGGCAAATCGCTACTGGAGCTACATTGTCTTCTACTGTTACAGTGGCTGTACAAGTTGAAACGTTATTGTTGTTGTCCGTTACTGTAAGTGTAACTAATACACCACCACCAACAACTGTATGATTCCCTAATCCAGAAGCATCATCTTGCGGCAATTGTGTCCATTCTGCACTTAAAGAAGGGAAGTTGCTTATATTATCTGTATTACCACTAGTTACAGCAGCTTTTCTAACTAAAGTTTGATCTTGAGTAGTAATGCCACCTAATCCACTCCAATAAGCTCCAGGATCTTGACCAATTTTTCCAAAAATATCAATTGGACTTCCACCTTTTTCTAATACTACTGCATCGTCACCATTGAAACTAACGCTTCCTGATGTCTGATCTGCTTGACTAGTAAATGTACTAGTGGCACTAGAGTTACAAATCACAAATACATCACCACTAGCTATTACTCCGGATAATGAGATATCACTTCCAGGGCTGTTGCTTCCATTGAAGTAAACTAATAAGCTATAATTTCCAGCACCTAAATCAACTGGAGCGCCAGTTCCATTATAAATTTCAATACACTTATTATTTCCACTTCCTTCGATATACTGAGAAATAAACAAATCATCAATAGTTACTGCTACTGCTACATCAGAACAACTGAAATCAGTAACATCTAAACTTAAACTTGCAATACCACAAGCATCACCACTACCATTATCAATATTTGCTGTAGTGATACTTCCATTTCCTGATGCATCTAATTGAACGGTTACATCTTGGCATGATGCTACCGGATCAATTTTGTCTTCAACAGTTACTGTTGCAGAGCATGTAGATACATTGAAATTATTATCGGTTACAGTTAACTCTACTGTGTTTGCTCCAATATTTGAACAATCAAATGATGTTTTATCTAAAACTAAACTAGCGATTCCACAAGCATCATAGCTATAATCATCAATATACCCAGTTGTTATACTAGCTGCACCTGATGCATCTAACTGAATTGTTACGTCATTGCAGTACGCTTCTGGAGCTACATTGTCTTCAACCGTTACAATAGCTGTACAAGTGCTTACATTACTATTGTTATCAGTAACGGTTAAAGTTACTGTATTTGATCCTACACTTCCACAATCGAAATCTGTTTCATCAAGAGATATACTTTCAATTCCACAAGCATCGCTGCTTCCATTATCAATATCACCTATTGTAATACTACCATCTCCAGATGCATTCAATTGAACGGTTACATCTTGGCAAGTCGCTACTGGAGCCACATTGTCTTCTATGGTTACAGTTGCTGTACAAGTGCTAACATTATTGTTGTTGTCCGTTACTGTTAAAGTAACTGTTTTAGGTCCTACACTTCCAGATACTGAATGACTGCCTAGGTTAGAATAATTTTGAGGATATTCTGTCCATTCTGTACCTAATGAAGGGAATCCAGATGCATTAGCAGTATTACCATCAGTAATATTAGCATTTCTTACTAGTGTTTGATCTTGAGTACTGTTTCCACCTACGCTCCATTGAGAACCAGGATCTTGACCGACTCTACCAAACACATCCAATATTGTAGTATTTCTTCTCAATACAATTGCATCATCACCATTAAATCCTAATCCACCATTCGTAAGATCTGCTTGATTCGTAAATGAAGAAGCTGCTGAAGAATTACAGATTACATAAGTATCACCATTTGTAATTGTTCCAGTTAAATTGATTGAGCTTCCCGCGCTTGTGCTACCATTGAAGTAAACTAAAATATTATAGTTATTAGATCCTAAGTTGATATCTGCACCAGTATTATTATAAATTTCGATGCATTTGTTATTACCGCTTCCTTCTATATATTCAGAAATAAATAAGTCATTGGAAGTAACCATTGTAGGTTCTAAATCCGTACAGTTGAAATCTGTATCATCTAAAACTATACTAGCAATTCCACAAGCATCAGAACTACCATTGTTCACATCTCCAGTTGTGATACTTCCATTTCCAGATGGATCCAATTGTACGGTAACATCTTGGCAAGTCGCTACTGGAGCTACATTGTCTTCTACGGTTACAGTTGCTGTACAAGTTGATACGTTATTGTTGTTATCCGTTACCGTTAAAGTAACTGTGTTGCTTCCAACTTCGCTACATACAAAGTTGGTTTGACTTAATACTAAGCTTTGGATACCACAAGCATCACTTGAACCATTGTCAACTGCTGTTGCTGTAGTGCTTCCATTTCCTGATGCATCCAATTGAACGGTTACATCTTGGCAAATCGCTACTGGAGCTACATTGTCTTCTACGGTTACAGTGGCTGTACAAGTTGATACGTTATTGTTGTTATCCGTTACCGTTAAAGTAACTGTGTTGCCTCCAACTTCACTACATACAAAGTCGGTTTGACTTAATACTAAGCTTTGGATACCACAAGCATCACTTGAACCATTGTCAACTGCTGTTGCTGTAGTGCTTACATTTCCTGATGCATCCAATTGAACGGTTACATCTTGGCAAGTGGCTACTGGTGCTACATTGTCTTCTACGGTTACAGTAGCTGTACATGTTGATACATTATTGTTGTTATCTGTTACCGTTAAAGTAACTGTATTGCCGCCAATCGCTACATACAAAGTCGGTTTGGCTTGCAATACCACATGCATCACTTGAACCATTGTCAACTGCTGTCGCTGTAGTGCTTCCATTTCCTGATGCATCTAACTGAACTGTTACATCTTGGCAAGTTGCTACTGGAGCTACATTGTCTTCTACGGTTACAGTTGCTGTACAAGTTGATACGTTATTGTTGTTATCCGTTACCGTTAAAGAACTGTGTTGCCTAACATTGTTTGCCTCCAATTCCCAGGCATCAATTTGAACCATTGTCAACTGCTGTTGCAGTAGTGCTTCCGTTACTGATGCATCCAATTGAACTGTTACATCTTGGCAAGTTGCTACTGGAGCTACATTGTCTTCTACTGTTACAGTAGCTGTACAAGTTGATACGTTATTGTTGTTGTCCGTTACCGTTAAGGTTACTGTGTTGCTTCCAATTCGCTACATACAAAGTCTGTTTGACTTAATACTAACTTGCAATTCCACAGGCATCATTTGAACCATTGTCAACTGCTGTTGCAGTAGTGCTTCCATTACCTGATGCATCCAATTGAACGGTTACATCTTGGCAAGTCGCTACCGGAGCAATATTATCTTCCACCGTTACTGTTGCAGTACAAGCACTTACATTATTGTTAGGATCAGTAATTGTTAAAGTAACTGTATTCGCTCCAACTTCGCTACATACAAAATCTGATTGATCAATAGATAAAGTCAATCCTGACGTACTTCCCGAAGTTGTAATAGTTTGACAACCATTAGTTGCTCCTAAAGAATTATTATTAGTTCCCCCATATGTTGAAGTCCAATTTGTAATTGCCGATGGCGTTCCTGTTCCACATCTTTCTGCTACAATTGTATATGTTTGAATTGCATCAACATTAGTAATATTATCTGCGAACATTACATCATGCGTTACTCCATATCCATCACTAGTAGTTACTGTTGTTGGATCAATTCCTTGCCATGACACAATTTCTATAGGCGTATTACCATTGAATAGTCCCCATGCTATAGCTCTATTATTGGTAAGCATTGCTGGCGCATATCCTGCATCTACAACAACCATTTTTAAACCATTTCCTATACTTACAGCATTAAGGTCTAACAAGGCAAGAGTGTTAGAATTATAAAGAGTTACCGTACCTGAGAAATTACCGATGTATGACTTCAATGAATATGCATTAAGGTCAAGAGAAGCATCGTAAATAATTTCTACTTGATTAACAGCAAGCATTCCTTGCTCAATGTGATTAACTTCATTGATCCATGGTAAGGCATTATTTACTGTTGCTGTTCCAGCACAATTATCTGTTGAACCATTGTTGATATTATCTGCTACGATACTTACTTGTCCATTAACATCCAATTGCACTGTAATGTCTTGACATAATGCATTTGGCGAGATATTATCTTCTACCGTTACTGTTGCAGAACAAGTAGATACATTACTGTTGTTATCCGTTACTGTCAACACAACTGCATTTAATCCAACATTTGAACAATCAAATGATGTGACATCTAAACTTAAACTCGCAATTCCACATGCATCATTGCTTCCATTATTAATGTCACTATTTACAATTACTGCATTTCCGTTTATATCTAACTCTACCGTTGCATCTTGACAAACTGCTACTGGAGCAACATTATCTTCTACTGTTACGGTTGCGGTACAAGTTGAAACATTAGTATTGTTATCCGTTACTGTCAATTCTACTGTATTAGCGCCAACATTCGAACAATCAAATGATGTGACATCTAAACTTAAACTTGCAATTCCACATGCATCATTGCTTCCATTATCAATATCACCTGTTGTAATATTACCCGCACCTAATCCATCTAATTGAACAGTTACGTCTTGGCAAATCGCTACCGGAGCTACATTGTCTTCTACCGTTACTGTTGCTGTACAAGTACTCAGATTGTTGTTATTATCTGTTACCGTTAGAGTAACTGTGTTGCCTCCAACATTAGAACATCCAAATGATGTTACATCTAAACTCAAGTTGGCTACTCCACAAGCATCACTACTTCCATTATCAATATCTCCTGTTGTAATATTACCAACCCCTAACCCATCTAGTTGAACGGTTACATCTTGGCAGATAGCAGTTGGATCTACATTATCTTCTACCGTTACAGTTGCGGTACAAGTTGATACATTACTGTTGTTATCGGTTACTGTTAAGGTTACTGTATTAGCACCAACATTTGAGCATCCAAATGATGTAACATCTAAACTCAAACTTGCTACTCCACAAGCATCGTTGCTTCCATTATCAATATCGCCTGTTGTAATGTTACCAGCACCTAATCCATCTAATTGGACGGTTACATCTTGACAAGTCGCTACTGGAGCGACATTGTCTTCTACTGTTACCGTGGCTGTGCAAGTTGATACATTATTGTTATTATCAGTTACTGTTAAAGTCACCGTATTGGCTCCAACATTTGAGCATCCAAATGATGTAACATCTAAACTTAAACTTGCAATACCACATGCATCGTTACTACCATTATCAATATCGCCTGTTGAAATGCTACCAACTCCCAATCCATCTAATTGGACAGTTGCACCTTGGCAAATCGCTGCAGGGTTTACATTATCTTCTACCGTTACAGTTGCTGTACAAGTTGACACATTACTGTTATTATCAGTTACTGTTAGGGTCACCGTATTGGCTCCAACATTTGAACATCCAAAAGATGTGACATCTAAACTTAAACTTGCAATTCCGCATGCATCGTTACTACCGTTATCAATATCGCCTGTCGAAGTGCTACCGGCTCCCAATCCATCTAACTGAACCGTTACATCTTGGCAAATTGCACTTGGTAAATCATTATCCTCTATTGTTACATCAAAGCTGCATGTTGCTGTATTATTAGCAACATCTGTTATAACAAATGTATTTGTAGTTGTTCCTAATGGGAATGTTTCTCCAGACTCTAAACCTGCCGTTTGCGTAATGATTTCTCCGATACAGTTGTCAGTTCCTGTGACAGAATAAATAACCATTGCATCGCAAGCGTTAGCATCTGTGTTTTGAGTAAAGCTAGCTGGACAAGATATTGTAGGGTTCTCATCATCTGTTACTGTTATTGTTTGAGTACAAGATGAAGTATTATTAGCTGCATCTGTCGCAGTCCATGTTACCGTTGTAACTCCTACAGGATATGCCGTAAGCGCATCACTACTAACTATTGCACCAGGGCAATTATCAGTGATAGTAGCTGTACCAATAGCAACTCCGGTTGCCTCACAAACACCTGCATCAGCTGTTACGCTTACTGCAGCTGGGCAAGTTATTGACGGATTCTCATCATCCGAAACAATAATATTGAATGAACATGTAGCTTGTAATGAAACATTATCTGTTGCTGTATAAGTAACTGTAGTTGATCCTACAGGATAAGTTTGACCTGAGAAATTACCATTATCAGTTAAAATTACTCCTGGGCAATTATCGCTAGCAGTTGGTGCTGTCCAAAAAGCTTGTGCTCCGCAAATTCCAAGATCAGTTCCAATATTAATATCAGAAGGACATCCTGTAATGGTTGGATTCTCAGTATCTTCTACCGTAATGGTAAATGTACAAGTCGCTACATTATTGTTGTCATCTGTTACTGTGTAAGTAACTGTCGATACTCCTACTGAAAATAATCCAAATGCACCAACATTTACTCCAAAGTCAGTAACTAATACCCCAGGTGAAGTAAATACTGTAGATGCCACTCCACAATTATCAGTTGTACTTGGATGTCCCCAACTTACTAGTTGGTTACAGTTTTGAGGAGAATTGAAAGTAGTTATGTTAGAAGGACATCCTCCTACAATTACCGGATCTTCATCATCTACCACTGTTACGGTGGCATTACATATACTTACATTATTGTTTACATCTGTTACAGTTAAAGTAACTGCATTACCACCAACTTCGCTACAATCAAATGCAGTTTGGCTCAATACGATATTAGCAATACCACAAGCATCACTTGATCCATTGTCAACCGCTGTCGCTGTAGTACTTGCGTCACCGTTTCCATCTAAGTAGATAGTTACATCTTGGCAAATTGCATTAGCAGAAATATTATCTTCTACTGTTACAACTGCTGAACAAGTTGATACATTATTGTTATTATCTGTTACTGTTAAAGTAACTGTGTTAGCTGCTCCTACGTTTGAACATCCAAATGATGTGTTATCTAAACTCAAATTGGCTATTCCGCAAGCATCACTACTTCCATTATCAATATCTCCGGTGGTGATACTACCTGCACCAAATCCATCTAATTGAACGGTTACATCTTGGCAAGTCGCTACTGGATTTACATTGTCTTCTACCGTTACACTAGCTGTACAAGTAGATACATTATTGTTATTATCCGTTACTGTTAAAGTTACTGTATTAGCAGCTCCTACATTCGAACATCCAAATGATGTATTATCTAAACTCAAACTTGCTATTCCACAAGCATCATTGCTACCATTATCAATATCTCCGGTGGTGATACTACCAGCACCTAATCCATCTAATTGAATGGTTACATCTTGGCATGTTGCTACTGGATTTACATTGTCTTCTACTGTTACTGTAGCTGTACAAGTACTTACATTATTATTGTTGTCGGTTACTGTTAAAGTTACTGTGTTGCCCCCAACTTCGCTACATACAAAGTCTGTTTGACTTAATACTAAGCTGGCAATGCCACATGCATCACTTGAGCCATTGTCAACTGCTGTTGCTGTTGTGCTACCGTTTCCTGTTGCATCTAACTGAACAGTTACATCTTGGCAAGTGGCTACTGGAGCTACATTGTCTTCTACCGTTACAGTAGCTGTACAAGTAGATACATTATTGTTATTATCCGTTACTGTTAAAGTTACTGTATTGCCAGCTCCTACATTCGAACATCCAAATGATGTATTATCTAAACTCAAGCTTGCTATTCCACAAGCATCATTGCTGCCATTGTCAATATCTCCTGTTGTGATACTACCTGCACCCAATCCATCTAATTGAACGGTTACATCTTGGCAAATGGCAGTTGGGTTCGTATCATCGGTTACCGTTACGGTTTGAGTACAGCTTACTGAATTGCCTGCTGCATCTGTTGCCGTCCAAGTAACGGTGGTGTTGCCTACAGGATAAGATGCCGGAGCATCACTTGAAACTGTTGACCCACAATTATCAGTTGTTGTAGCTGTTCCAATAGGTCCAACATAAGTACAACCAGTATTGGTACTAACATTAGCTGTTGCCGGACATGAAATGGTCGGATCATCATCATCGCTTACAGTTACTGTTTGAGTACAGCTTACTGAATTGCCTGCTGCATCTGTTGCCGTCCAAGTAACTGTAGTATTACCTACCGGATATGATGCCGGAGCATCACTTGAAACTGTTGATCCGCAGTTATCTGTTGTTGTAGCCGTTCCAATTCCTCCTACATAGGTGCAACCGGTATTGGTTCCAACTGTTGCTGTTGCCGGACATGAAATGGTTGGATTGTCATCATCGCTTACAGTTACGGTTTGGTTACAGGCTACTGAATTTCCTGCAGCGTCTGTTGCTGTCCATGTAACAGTGGTATTACCTACCGGATAAGATGCCGGTGCATTACTTGAAACACTTGCCCCACAGTTATCTGTTGTTGTAGCTGTTCCAATTCCTCCCACATAAGTACAACCGGTATTGGTTACAACTGTTGCTGTTGCAGGACATGTAATGATTGGATCATCATCATCGCTTACTGTTACAGTTTGATTACAGGTTACTGAATTTCCTGCCGCATCTGATGCTGTCCATGTAACTGTAGTATTGCCAACCGGGAAAGATGCCAGAGCATTGCTTGATACACTAGATCCGCAGTTATCTGTTGTTGTAGCGGTTCCTATTCCTCCTACATAAGTACAACCTGTATTGGTATTAACTGAAGCATTTGATGGACAGGTAATGGTAGGGTTATCATCATCGAGAACTGTAACTGTTTGTGTACAAGTTACTGAATTACCACTACCATCAGTTGATGTCCAAGTGATAACATTGTTACCCAAAGCAAATGAGCTTCCGGCATTATTTGCTATCATTGGTGTACCGCAATTATCCGAACCCGTTGCCGTTCCAATGCTTCCTACAAAAGTACAACCCGAATTGGTGTTAACTGTTGTATTAGAAGGACATGAAATGGTTGGATTTGTATTATCGTTTACTGACCAACTAGCCATAGTAGTATAATTTTCACCACTGCCATCGCATCCGTTACCGGAACACAATCTTCTACCTTGAATTATGGTTGATGTACCAAAAGCTCCAACTGTAATATTGGATCCTGAAGTATAAGTGGTCCATGTTGATCCACCATTTGTACTGTATCTATAATCATCTGAACAACCAGTCCCTCCGGATCCTCCATTTAAATTCGCACTCACCGTAGATCCAGCACAAACATCTGACCCAGAACTTGGGGATGCCGATGCTAAAGTTGGTGATGTTGGATCTGCAACTACATTAATCGTTAATATATTAGAATTACCTGTATTACCACATTGATCCGTAGCTACTCTTATATATTGAGTTGTACTGCTTAATGCAGGTGGATCGTAAGTTGTGCTTGTTGCCCCTGAAATATTGGTAAAAGTACCTGAAGTCCCCGGACGAGATTGCCATTGATAAGAATAGCTACCTCCTGCTCCACTTGAAGCACTCGCACTGTTTCCAAAAGCACCTAAGTTTCCTCCGGAACAAATTGTTCCACCACCGGAAACAGTTCCTCCATTAACACTAGGTGTTACATCAACAACTGTTAAAGATTGATGAGAACCTCCACTGCCTTCTCTATGAACCACTTCAATAGATGAAGAACCATCTAAGAAACCTGTCCAAAATCCATTGTGCGTATCGCAGCAACCATCGTGTAGTAAAACGGTTGTGCCATTTACAACTACTCTCACATTGTCATCATGATTTGGCATATCTAATCGATAAATGCCACAGGCAAAACCTGTTCTTCTACTTACAACTGTATGGTTGTCTGTTCCAACTGTACATCCTTGATAAGATGAACCACCGGTACCATTGGCATCCGAAGGTGTTCCACTAGACCCCCATCTATCTAACGTATTAAAAGATTGATCATTCGTCGTATAATATCCTCTGTAGTTTCCTGTAGATGGCGTCCAAGTGCTATTTATATCTCCAAAAACGGAATGATACCAAATATTATTTCCATATGTGTAAGCTGTTCCAGAACTAGCTTGATAATTAGTAACATTTAATGATCTTACAGATGACCAAGCTCCATTTCTATTTCCTCTTGCTCTTAAATAATATGTTCCATTTGAACTAATTGAATAATGAGAAGTACTTGGTGAACTTGTACTTGTTCCATTTGAATTGGTTCCTTGCCAATACCAAGTTACATTTGCTTGATTAGAGCTTATTGCATTTAAATAATTACTGTTACAATTATTAGTAACAGAAAATGCAGAAGGTTGATTGACTGCCACATAAAACCATCTCCATCTCATTGCTACTTCATGATCCCCACTAGCATTACATACATCAGTACGCCATGAATTTTCTGTATAACTTGTAATATTATATGGACCGCATTGTGTTTGGGCATAACAGTCATCACTGCCATTATACGAGCTTCTAGGAGCACTATCATCTTCCCAGCCTTGCACCCAAGCATACAATTGTGAGGCATCGTGAGAAGCGGATGTAGTTCTACTACAAGCATCGGTATTGTTGGTGCCTGTTCCATTGGCATTTACCTGGCGATTGAAGCTTTGACACCATCCGTTTTCATCATTCCAAATTTGGGCATTAACGGTAAATTCCTCATCTCCGGATTCCCAACAGTCTCCTCCGATACCACCCTCATAACTTCGGGTATAATCAATATAAGATTCGGTTTGTCTATTTTGTGCTTCAACATTAGTTATGAAGCAACAATAGAAAACAACAAAAGCACCGGTGGTGCATCTAAGTAATTTTGAAAAATTTGAAGTAAAATTGTCCATGGCGATGGTTTAATTTTGAATAATTATAATATTACTAGGGGAAGTATTTTAAGGTTGCTTAACTAGGAATTCTTGAAATTTAATTCCGCTATTAATGTCAGGAGAAGCGGCTTCTAAATGTAAGTCCGTCTCCGTTATTTCTATTGCTTGCAACTCTCTTACCACATCTGACATGGCAAGTGCGTTGGCATCGAAAATTAATTGAGAAGTATTCTCTTGAATAATATAACCACAAGACCCTGATGCCACACCATTGATGTACAATGTAAAGGTAGAATCCGTAAATCCATACTCAACAACATTGTCATTAACTAAATCATCCATTAAGGATGCTGTTTCACCGGCAATCGTATTGCCTAACGAATCAACGGCATATACATTAACTATTTTCCACTTTCCCAACAATTCCGGCGGGACATTTTCTTGTGCATTTAGATTACTCAAACACAATACTAGAGCTGCAAACAATACAATCTTTAAATATTTCATTCTTTCAGTTTAATATTTTAATACTATAAATCAACCAGAGGAAATTAGGGAGGGAGCACATTAATGACATACCTTTTCTTAGAAAAAAATAAATGGTAAGATCATGTAAATTGTAAGTAAAGTTTTAACCCCTGATTGAACAAAAGTTAATACATGTTAATGTATTATTTAAATAAGATTAAATAAAAAGTGATTTTTTATAGAATTACGGACAATAAACTGTGATTTTTATCATATCCTCAATAAAACAACTTAGATATTGCAATAAAAACACAAATGTGCTACTTGTTATTTTTTAACACTTCAATTTTCTGAAACAAATTTGATTGATTGTAACCCATTTCGACAGCCTTATTGTATAGATTTATTGCTTTCTCGTTTTCTCCTATTTGAGCATATACATCCCCTTGATCTAAGTAACCTTCTACCCAATTGTTTTGGATCGCAGTTTGACTAAGTTGTATGATTTCATTATAAGCTAAATTCTTAAAGTATATATTCATCAGTTTTTGATACACTCGCTTATTATGCTGATCTAAATTCCAATATTGAAGATAATAATTGAGCGATTGCTCTTCACTAGAATATTCCTTATGATATATATCACCTAGCAGCTCCAAACTCTTTAAATGATATTGACTTGAGTCATTACTTACACTTTTTAGCCAATAGATAGCACTATCCATTTTAGCATAATATTGCCCATATAATACAGCCAGTTTAATTTTAGCATCACTGTATTCGGGATAGACATCAATAGCTTTTACAAAATAATTCTTAGCCTTGTTTACATCTGGTTGTTTATTTTTAGTTGGATTCGCTTCTACCGTTTTCATGTAGTGATTGGCCATCATAAAATTGGCTCTAGCTGAATTCGACAGGTATTTTATATCGTGTTCATACAAAGTTCGTTTATCCTCCCAAACAGTGTTTCGTTGAATGGTTAGAAAGAGAAAAGCGATAAGGATAGGCCCAACCACCAACATATCCTTCTTTAACGCAGCCACATTGGGCTTAAAGCGATTAGCACAATTATAAATAAGCAATGCAACGATCATGCAAAATCCGAGAGATGCCTGATAAACCAATCTTTCTCCCACAATTCCGGTTACATAAAATGGCGGTAAAAGGTTTGAAAATGGCAAAATACTAATTGCAAATGCAGTCATCCAAAAAGAAATTTTTAGATCTAGTTTCAGAGCAAAACTCCTAATGATATATCCCGATGAAATCAACATAATTACAATACCTAAATAAGGTAAAACCATTGACCAGTTTTGAACTGGGAGTGTATTGTATCCATAATAAAAGAGTAGTGGAAACGGAATAATCAATTTCTTCAAATAAAAGAAAATAGTTTGCACACCATTGGATATTGAGTATAACGAAGGATAAAATTTGTAAGGATTCTGCTCAAAACTATATGGTATATCACCAGCAGGCAGACCTCCTTTGAACTGAGTAAATACTATATTGTAAATAATTAATCCTATAATAAAGACACCAATATATTTAAGAATAGTTTTAGCTCCTTTGATTTGAACCTCTTTATACTTATAGCCTACAACTGTAATTAAAACCATCCAAGGAAAAACCAACAAACCCGTTTCTTTCGATAAAACACTTAAGAATAAAAATATCAGAGAAGGAATTAAAAATAGCCATTTATCACTTTTAAAAAACTTTAGATAAAAGATGAGAGCTGCTATCAAAAATGAAAAGCATAAAATTTCTTCTCTATTCTTAATACTTGCCACCACTTCAGTATGAATAGGGTGAAACAAGAATAACAGCAAACCCATATAAATAACTTCTTTGGGTATGTTGATTCCAATAATCGTGAGCATTCTTAAAAAAACAAGTAGTAAAATAATATTTATGGCATAGAGGATAATATTTACTACATGACTGTTATGCGGATTATTACCCCAAAACATATATTCAAAGACCATCGTAATTTTACCCATCGGACGATAACCGTACGTAACGCCTTCTCCTTCGTTATATCTACTAGTAAGTAAAGTTGGAATAGCACTGACACCTTCTTTTATTATATCATTC
This sequence comes from Chitinophagales bacterium, assembly GCA_041393015.1. Lineage (GTDB taxonomy): Bacteria > Bacteroidota > Bacteroidia > Chitinophagales > JADIYW01 > JAGQYH01. The sequence continues at coordinate 475,025 of JAWKKV010000001.1, forward strand.
TGACTATCTAGTGGAACTATATAAGCATCATCAATATTGTAATCATTCTTTATAGTATTGCCATAAGCAACAAATGTTAAAAGAACAATGAGCAACATTTCCCAGATCTTAATCAATCTGTTTTTTGGTTTTATATTTCTATTCTTTTTCGCCAAAGAGATTTTTCCTTGCTTTCAATTATAATGATAGTTATAGTATTTTAAAAAAAAGAGAGAATAGTTCTCTAAAACATTTTTAATATAAATAAGAAGCCCCGCCAATAAAATTGGCGGGGCTTCTTTTCGCAGGGACAAATAAAATGTACAACTCTTTTCAGAGGATTAAATCCTCCTAAGTTTTAGTTTTTCTTTATAGGCTGATGGACTTTTCAGTTACCATCTTGCGTAGATTGATAAGCGCATAGCGCATTCTTCCTAAAGCAGTATTAATACTTACTCCTGTCATATCTGCAATTTCTTTAAAACTCATTTCTGCATAATGACGAAGCACTACCACTTCTTTTTGCTCATCAGGTAATTGGTTAATTAAATCTTTAACCTTCGCTTTCGCTTGGTCTTTAATCATCGTATCTTCGGCGTTGTCACCAGAAAATTTTAACACCTCAAAAATGTCAAATCCTTCATTATCAACGATGGAAGGCTTTCTTTTTACTTTCCTGAAATAATCGATACACAAGTTGTGTGATATTCTCATTACCCAAGGAAGAAATTTACCTTCTTCTTTATAATTGCCTGATCTAAGGCTTTCAACTACTTTAATGAACGTGTCTTGGAAAATATCTTCTGCAAGATATTTATCCCGGACAAACATGTACACGGCTGTGTAAACTCTGTCTTTGTGTCTATTTATAAGAACTTCGAGGCTCGCCTCACAACCGTTTAAATACGATTTAACTAACTGTTGATCATCTTGAACATACAAACTCATCTACTTAAGATTTAGATTATTAAAAACTTATTGCTTAGTGTAGAGTTCTATCTATATTAGTTCAATTTAAATTCGTTAATTAAAAAGTTTAGTAAAGTTTATTTTCGTACTAAGTTTCTTTCACATTAATTAACACAACTACTGTGCCAAAAACATCATGAAGCAAAACTCACAATCAAATATAATCATAAAAGGAGCCAATGTCCATAATTTAAAAAATATTGATGTTATTATTCCTAAAAATAAGTTTGTAGTAGTTACCGGAGTTTCGGGTTCAGGTAAATCATCCTTAACTATTGATACTTTATATGCAGAAGGTCAAAGACGATATGTGGAATCCTTATCCTCTTATGCGCGACAGTTTTTAGATAGAAAAGAAAAACCGGATGTAGACTACATTAAAGGGCTTTCCCCTGCTATAGCTATTGAACAGCGAGTATCCTCCAGTACAACTCGCTCTACTGTTGGCAGCTTAACTGAGATTTATGACTACTTGAGATTGCTCTATGCAAAAGCAGGCGAGACTATTTCTCCTATCTCAGGAAACAAGGTGATTAAGCAAGAAGTGCAAGATGTAATTGCCTATATTAAACAACTAAAAGAAGGTCAAAAACTTCAAATTTTATCTCCTATTTATGATAAAAAAGACCTTAAAACAACACTTAAAAACTTGTTACAAAAAGGATATTTAAGACTTTTGGTAGATGGAAATGTGTTTCGAATTGAGGACATTCTTGATAAAAAAGACAACAATGCTCTTTTTTTAGAACAAAAAGTGTACTTATTAATAGACAGAATTGTAGTAAAAAATGAAACTGAAAACCTTAATCGTGTAGCCGACTCCATAAATATTGCTTTCGATGAAGGCGAAAATGTTTGTGTCTTAGATCTTGGCGATGGGAAAATGGAGGTATTTAGCAGACGATTTGAGTTAGATGGAATCAAATTTGAAGAACCCACTGCTCATTTTTTCAATTATAATTCTCCTTATGGGGCTTGTACAACTTGCGAAGGATTCGGAACCATTATAGGTATTGACCACGATTTAGTGATTCCAAACAAAAGTCTTTCACTTTATGAAGATGCTGTTGCAGCTTGGAAAGGTGAAAAAATGAGTTGGTATAAAGATGAGTTTATAAGAAATGCTCATTTAGTAGATTTTCCAATTCACAAACCTATTATTGATTTAAGTGCAGAACAATACAAGTTACTTTGGAATGGCTTCAGCGGTGTACAAGGCTTAAACAGCTTCTTCAAAGAGATTGAAGAACAAACTTACAAAATCCAATATAGAGTAATGCTCTCAAGGTATAGAGGAAGAACTATTTGTGATGTTTGCGACGGTACAAGACTGAGAAAGGAAACTCAGTATGTAAAAGTTGGTGGCAAGTCGATCGGTGAACTTTTGAGCATTCCTATTAAAGACTTAGTTGTTCATTTTGAACAAATTGAATTAACCGACTATCAAGAACAAGTCTCAAAAAGAATTTTAGTAGAAGTAAAACAGCGATTGCAATTTCTAATTGATGTGGGTTTGGAATATTTGAATCTCAATCGAGTATCTAATACCTTATCGGGAGGTGAAACGCAAAGAATTCATTTAACTAGAACTCTGGGCAGTAACTTAACAAGTTCCATTTATATATTAGATGAACCTAGCATTGGACTTCATCCTCATGATTCTGATAGATTGATTAAAGTATTGAAACATTTACGAGACCTCGGCAATACTGTAATTGTGGTAGAACACGAAGAAGATATAATAATGGCTGCCGACTATTTAATTGATGTAGGTCCAGAAGCGGGAAGTTTAGGTGGCGAAATAGTTTTTGCCGGAAAAATTGAAGACATCTTCAAAACACCAACCAGCTTAACAACACAATATTTAGAAGGCACTAAAAAAATTGAAGTGCCGTCGAAGCGAAGAAAACCATACGACTTTATAGAAATAAAGGGCGCACGCCAGCATAATTTAAAAAATGTAGATGTTAAATTTCCATTGAATGCCTTAACCGTAGTTACAGGAGTAAGTGGCTCAGGAAAAACCACATTAATTAAAGGCATATTATACCCTGGCATTAAAAGAGAAATAGAAGGTCATGGCGTAAAACCCGGTCTTCATAAATCCATTGAAGGCGCTATTGGAAGATTGGGAAAAATTGAAATGGTTGATCAAAATCCAATTGGAAGATCCAGTAGATCAAACCCCGTTACCTATATTAAAGCTTATGATGTTATTCGAGATTTATACTCTAAACAACCATTATCAAAAATAAGAGCCTACAAACCGAAACACTTTTCTTTTAATGTAGAAGGCGGAAGATGTGACAATTGTAACGGTGAAGGAGAAACTATTGTTGAAATGCAATTTTTAGCAGACATTCATTTGACTTGCGAAGTTTGTAAAGGTGCAAGATTCAAACAAGAGATTTTGGAAGTTCAATACAAAGAGAAAAGTATTGCCGATGTTTTATCTATGACAGTGGATGATGCTGTAGAATTTTTCAAAGATGCTAAAGATGTTCGAAGTAAATTGGCTCCATTATCTGAAGTTGGTTTAGGATATATTCAATTGGGCCAATCCTCCAGTACTTTAAGTGGTGGCGAAGCGCAAAGAGTGAAATTAGCTTCCTTTTTATCTAAAGGAAAATCTGCCGAAACAGTTTTATTCATTTTTGACGAACCCAGCACCGGACTTCACTTTAACGATATCAATAAACTATTGAAGGCTTTTAATGCACTTATTGAAAAAGGGCACTCTATCATTGTAATTGAGCATAACTTAGAGATCATTAAATGTGCCGATTGGTTGATAGATCTTGGACCCGGCGGAGGAAATGATGGTGGCGAGTTAATTTTTCAAGGCACTCCTGAAGGTTTAATCAAAGAAAAAAGATCACTTACAGGATTATATCTAAAAGAAAAATTAGATTAATAATGAATGGTAAAGGCGCCAAAATTTTCAAACTTTTGTCAGTTTTTATACTGCTATTTATTGTAGCAGATTCCATTTATTCTTTCCAACAATATTACCAATTGCCCTTAGATGGCGACATCGCCCCTATTGTTGCGCCGTCTAATCATTATTCTTCGGTTTTAAAAGACCCTTTTGGGATTTCAGTAATCAAAGATCATAATGAATATGCAGCTACCAATCGATATTTTTCGCACATCACCATGATTGGGTATTTTAAAAATTTTCATTTACTCTTATCCTCTATTTTTAAAGACAAGATCAAAGCGCTGTACGTCTCCATGGCTTTGTTTAATACTGCCATTCAGTTATTATTACTAATCGTACTAGCCGTATATGTTTGTGGTCATATTCGCTTTTGGAAAGCTTCTTTTTTAATGGCGGCTGCCATTTTGATCCCCTTTTTTCAAGTTAATGGATTTTATGAAAGTATTGGCATAATTGACAAATCAGTTACTTATACATTCTTCTATGCATTGCCCATGGGACTGCTTTTAATTTACTTCTTACCGTTTTATTTGTCGTTTTATCATCAAAAACCAATTGAAAATTATTTTAAAAAATGGATGTGGCCTTTTTGGTTAATACTCGCCGTATATCTCTCTTTTAGTGGCTCTCAAATTGCTCCATTGGTTATTTTAATTTGTCCAACAGTTGTATTGGTTCATCTTTATTTTGTTTCGAAAAAGGCAATTGACAATGCATTAAGCAAAAATATTTTTAACGGCTTTCAAAGAATCTCTAAAACATTGCTAATCTTTTTTGGGGTTATTTTTCTGCTGTCGTTATATTCATTTTATATAGGCAAATTTAATATTGAAAATGGAGAAGGCATTGCATTAAGTGAAAGGTATATAAAACTAGCAAAAGGATTGCCCAAGTTTCTCACCTATAAAATCACATTTGTTTTGATTGCGTTGGTTTTATCTATCAATTTGATATTCATCAAAAGATTAAATCCAAATTTTTTATCTGAAAAGAAGTTTAAAGCTATCGTTATTGCTCTGCTGTTGTGTATCGCCTATTTAATTCTACTTCCTTTGGGAGGTTATCGCCCTTATCGACCTTGGATAGTTAGATATGATACTTTTTTACCTATTACAATTGTATTGATTCTGCTTCTGTCAATTTCCTCCTACTACTTATTGAAGTCAAAATCATTCCCTAAAAAAATTAAATTTTATTATGCGACTTTTCTAATTACTATATTGATGGTGTTTCAATTTAATGATAGCCTAACTTCAAAATATGGGAACAACAAATGCCAAAAGGCTGCTTTGTATAAAATTGCTGCCTCAGACGAAAATGTTATTGAACTATCAAGTGATTGTACTATTTTGAGCTGGTCAATTATGGGAGATCCTCTTTATTCTAAAGATATTGGCAAAATGCTACACTATTGGGGCATTAGTCGAAAAGAAATTACGTTCTATCAAATAAGCCAATAAATAATTGACCATTCATTTAGAATTATCTATTTTCAAAAAATGCGGTTGACAATACTCATCTTCTTCGTTTTGTTACTTAATCTTGCTAACGGTCAGGATGCTCAAACCATATATGACAAGGCCTACAAACAATTAACTGAAGGAGTAAACGCAGCTGATGTAGTTAAAACCCTACAAACTTGTATTGATATTGATACAACTTTTGAAGACGCCTACTTGTTACGTGCTTTTGTATTCTATAAACTAGATGATTACGAAGCTGCCATTAAAGATTACGACAGACTTTTAGACATTCATCCAAAACATGAAGAAGCCCTAAAAAAGAGAGCCATTACTAAAGTTAGAATTGAAGATTTTGAAGGAGCTATTGAGGATCACAACTTAAGATTATCAATAGCACCCAATAATGCAGCAGCCTATTTTGATAGAGCATATTGCACTGGTGTTCTTGGAAACAATGAAGCAGCCATCGCTGATTATTCCATGGCGATTAAAATCAATCCATACTACACATCAGCTTATACAAACAGAGGAGTCGCACAGCTCAATCAATTCCTTTTAGAAAATGACAATCGATCTCCCAATATTTTAGAGGCAGAATTTATCTGCGAAGACTTTCAGAAAGCTAGAAAACTAGGTGATTTATCCGCCTCCAAATATCTTAAATTGTATTGTACCGACTATTAATTTCAAGAAATTTATGCAGGAATAGCTTCTTTAATAATGTTAACTAAAAAGAAGGCGTAACTCAACAATAGAAGATAACCTTGCCATCTATTTACTCGGTTAGTAATCATCATGACAAAGAAAAGAATTGTGATCATAACCATTAGTGGAATACTAAACATCAACATATCATTAGGCACTAACAATGGCTTTATTAAGGCTGGTATGCCCAATACTGCAAAAGAATTAAAAATGTTAGACCCAATTAAATTACCAATAGCTATTTCTAAATTTTTCTTTCTTGCTGCCGCAATACTTACTAAAAGTTCAGGCAATGAAGTCCCCAAAGCTACTGCTGTTTGAGCTACTACTTCGGCTCCAATATTTAATATTTCTGCAATTTTCAATACAGCATCAATATTAAATTTAGCTGAAAAATAAATGGCTGCGCCACTTACAAAAAACAGTATTATTGCCGCCAGAGGCACCTTACTTTCTTCTTCGTTCTCTTCCTCTAACTCCTCTTCCGGCTTGTTTCTAATAGTATAATAAACAAACAAAATCATTCCCAAACAAGCTATTATTCCATCAAACCGATCAAACACACCGTCTATCATCATGATGCTCACCAAGAATGCTGACCCAAGAAAAAATGGCATTTCCACTACCATTACATTCGTTTTCAATACTATTCGATTAGAAAATATTGCCACCAATGCCATCACTAATCCAAAGTTGGCAATATTTGACCCCACCACGTTTCCTATAACAATTTCAGTATTGTCTTTAAACACAGCTATTAAGGAGGTTATTAATTCCGGTAACGAAGTTCCTAATGCCACCACTGTAACACCAATAACGAACGGATTAATTTTTAAGGCGCTTCCTATTTTTTCTGCCGCTTCAATAAAATAGTCTGCAGCTTTAACTAAAACTATCAAAGTGCCAACAAATACTAAAATCCAAAGTGTTAAATTCATTCCTCAAAGGTTGCTGCAAAAATATAAAAAGAAGTTTTTGAAAAACGTTATTAAAGATTATGATATTAAAAAGGCTGTTTGAGAAATAATCTCAAACAGCCAATAAGTAACTTTTCTGATTAGTTATTAATTATTAGGCACAAAATAAACATCTTTTGCATTCCTATATTCCATTGCATTCTGATAAAAATTCTTAACATTCGGTTGAACTAAACGATAATCTTTATCATAAAAAATTGGCAGGCAAACTGCATCATCAATTACTGTTTGATCTGCTTTCGCATAAAAATAATTTCGCTCTTCATCATTAGTTGTTGCCAAAGCGGTTTTAAAATATTTATCAAACTCTTCACTTTGATAACGGAACGAATTTTTATAGCTTTTTACAGATAAGTCTGGTTGGTACCATTGTAAATCAAACAAAGTTAGGAAATTTTCAGGATCGGGATAATCAGCTACCCAACCTAATCTCCAAAACTGAAACTTCGCTGATTCAACCGCTTCAGTATGTTGTGCAAACGGCATTCTTGCAATTTCAATATCAATATTTAAGTTCTCTTCCAACATTTTTTCTACTGCCTCAGCAACACTCTCGTTTCTTTTCCCTCCACTATTGATTTGTAATGTTAAACTTGGAAAACCTTCTCCATTTTTATACCCCGCTTGAGCCATTAATTCTTGTGCTTTTTCGGGATTAAAAGTATAACCTTTCACTTTTGTAGCATCGTAACTCCCTGTACCTGGAGGAATAATTCCATAATTGGCAGGAAAGCCAGTTCCTTTTAAAGTAAAATCACAAATTTTCTCTCTGTCTATTGCATAGCAAAATGCTTGACGAACTTCCTTTGATTTAAAAACCGGATCAACATTTAAGAAACCATAGTATTGGATAGCCAAAACCGGACGTGCTTGCAATTGATATTTTTGGTATTTCCCTAGTAGATTATCATCCATATCTACAATATTATCTTTGGCTTCTAACGGAATTCTATACACCATATCCAATTCTCCTTTTTCAAATTGTTCTAGTTGTTTTTTGTTGTCATTAATAAAAGAGATTTTTACTAAATCCAGATAAGGTAGTTGATTACCAAATTCATCTTTACCCCAATAATTTTTATTTCTCTCTAAAAAGATTACTTGATCCTCTTTTAATGCCTTTATTGTAAAAGGCCCGGTTCCTACCGTATGAATTCTCATCTCAGATCCATATTTTTCAACTGCTTCCTTTGGATATAAATTAGACCAAGGCAATGCTAATCTTGATAGAAAAGCAGAGAATGGCTTGATTAATTCAATTTGTAAAGTGTAATCGTCAATTACTGTAACGCCCGACACACCGTTTGGATCAACATTCCCCTTTCCTGTAGCATCAAAATATTCTTGCGCACCTTTAATTACATCTACAGCAAAAGTATAACCTTGATTATTTGCCGGATTATTAAAACAAGCTCTATCAAAACAATACTTGAAATCATGCGCTGTAACTTCTCTTCCTTTACCATCCGGAAAACAGGCATCATCATGAAATTTAACACCCTTTCTTATTTGAAAAGTATACGTTAATCCATCTTCAGAAACGGCCCAATTTTGAGCTAGCACAGGTTCTATTGAAAGATCTTTTTGCACAAACCCCACTAAACCTTCATAGATCTGTGTAATGGTTCTATGACCCGTTACCTCAGTAATGTTTAATGGATATAGCGTTTTAAAATACTCAACTTCGTTCAATTTTAAAGTTCCACCATAGTAAACGCCACCTTCTCCTGGTGTCAATTCAGCTGCCTCTTCACTTGTTGTTCCTGCACCTCCACAAGCTTGCAACATTGCTACTACAATTATAAAGAATCCAAATTTTCGTATCATATCTATTTATTTATAGCTGTAAAAATCAATAAAAAATATTAAATGATAGCAACCTATTCCCTAAATGTTAGAATTCTATGGTTTAAGTATTGATTTTTCGCTGTCATTTTTAACCTCAAAATCTATCCAAGTAGCACTCATAATAGATCATAACTGACCTTGGTTGACAAATAGTAAATATTTCTTATTACGCTATTCGTACATTTAAGCTTAATTCTACATTATTTTGTGGAACCATTTTTGATGATTCATTGTAAAAGCACTTCTAAATAGTTATTGAATAAATTAACGTATGAGTATAGAAATAAAAGAAGAAGGAAGATTTAAGTACGTTGAAAAAGGGGAAGGTGAAGTAATTGTACTCTTGCACGGATTATTTGGTGCATTAAGTAATTTTGAGGAATTACTCAACTATTTTAGTAAGACGAACACAGTTGTAGTACCAATTTTACCTTTATACGAACTAGAAGTAAAAGGCACTACTGTTGAAGGTTTAGCACAATATGTTTTAGAATTTGTTGACTACAAGGGCTATAAGCAAGTTAATTATTTAGGAAACTCGCTTGGTGGCCATGTTGGTTTAGTTTGCACTTTAGAAAAACCTGAGATTGTAAAATCGTTGATTTTAACCGGCAGTTCGGGTCTATTTGAAAAAGCATTTGGAGATACCTTTCCTAAAAGAGGTGATTACGAATTCATTAAACAAAAAACAGAATTTACTTTCTATGATCCTAAAATGGCATCAAAAGAGTTGGTTGATGAAGTTTTTGAAATTGTAAACAATAGAGATAAGTGCTTAAGAGTATTGTATATGGCAAAATCAGCGATGCGCCATAACTTAAGAGAAGAGTTACAGAACATTACAATCCCTGTGTTGTTAATATGGGGAAAGAATGATATAATTACGCCAGACTTTGTAGCAGAAGAGTTTCATGAAAGACTACCAAACTCAGAGTTGATTTTCATTGATGAATGCGGTCATGCACCGATGATGGAGCACCCTGAAGTCTTCAATGCACACTTAGCACAGTTTTTGCAGCGTATAAATAAAAAATAGAACTAAGCACACAGATGCAAGCGGTTGATTACATAGATACCAACATTCCATATTTAAAAGCAAATGATTCAATTCAATTTGCCTTAGATATTATGGCAGGAAACAGCCTAACGGAAATGCCTGTGCTAAAAGGAAAAAAATATATTGGTTCTATAAGCGAAGATGTATTACTCAATATTGACAACTCTAATATTAAAATTGGAACGTTGCCGCTCGAAAATGAATCGATATTCATATATGAGACGCAACATATTTTCGAGTTAATCAAAAAAATGATTGAAACTCAAATGTATTTGATGCCTATTATCGATGTAAAAGATAATTATATTGGTATTGCCAATTCTACCAGCATTTTAACCAAATTGGGCAACAGTAGTTCCTTAATGGAATCAGGCGGCATGTTGGTTTTACAAATGAATAAAACCGATTATTCATTGTCAGAAATTGCTCGTATAGTAGAATCTAATGATGCATTAATTCTGAATTGTTTCATTTCAAGTCAAATTGATATCAATCAAATTGAAGTAACTTTAAAAATCAATAAAAAAGATTTAGAAGATATTGTAGCTTCCTTTGAACGGTACGAATACAATGTTAAAGCAGCTTATCATCAATCAAGCAGCGCCGATGATGTGCTTGAGAAATACGAAAGTTTTATGCACTATTTAAATATGTAGGTTTCTTCTTTCAATTGATTCCATTTACTTCTTTAATGCATCTTACCCGAAAATTAGTATTTCCATCTTACTTCCAAATACCTATGTCTAAAATCTTATGTCTTACATCTAAAAGTCTATTTACAACACTATTCTTTTATATTTACAACATATACAATAACTAATGAAACTTGCTGTCTATATAAGAGTATTTAAAACAGATCATCTTCCAATACTAGAAGAACTTTGCGCCATTGTAAAGCAAAAGAATATTCCTATTTGTATTTACCAACCGGTATTTGAAGAAATAAAAGCGAAATGCGACCTTAGTGACGACACCACTACTTTCAAAGACTATAAATCGCTACCCAAAGACATTGATTATCTACTGTCAATTGGTGGCGATGGAACCCTTTTAGATACCGTTCAAATAGTAAGAGATAGGGGCATACCTGTTGCGGGCATTAATGCCGGAAGACTTGGTTTCCTTGCCGATATTGACAAGCAAGAAATTAGAGAGTTAATTATCTCTTTAGAAAACAATACGTTCAGTTTAGAAAAGAGAACTTTAATTCATGTAGATACCAATAAGCCTGTTTTTAAAGATGTAAGTTTTGGTTTGAATGAGTTTACCATTCATAAAACAGATTCCTCTTCAATGATTACCATTTTAGTGTATTTAAATGGAGAATATTTAAATTCTTACTGGGCAGATGGATTAATCATTGCTACACCAACAGGATCAACAGCATATTCTCTTTCGTGCGGCGGACCGATTGTTTTCCCTACTACACAAAGTTTTGTGCTTACACCGGTAGCGCCACATAATTTAAATGCTAGGCCGATGGTAATTCCCGACAATACAGTATTGTCTTTTGAGGTAATCAGTAGATCTGAAAGTTACTTATGTACTTTAGATTCAAGATCGAAGGCAGTAGATAAAACACATCAAATTGCTGTTAGAAAAGAAGATTTTACTTTTAATTTGATTAGAATGCCTGAAAGTCATTATCTAAAAACACTTCGACAAAAGATTAAATGGGGCGATGATTTAAGGAATTAGCCATTCATTTAACTGTTATTTCAAATAAAGTCAATATCAAACTTATCTTAAATTGTGTCAAGATACACTTGATAGCTAAAAACTTCGTTCAATTACCTGTATCTTTGCAAATTATTTTAAAATCGGGTCTATTAAACACTTGAAAAATATATTCATTGTTGTCCTATTAATCACTGCATTCAGTTTCAAAGCGAAAGCTCAAGAAACAGAAGTAGGTGTATGGGCTGGAGCGGCTAATTATTTTGGAGATTTAAATCCAGTATTCTCATTTAAAGAAGTGAGATGGGCTGGAGGAATGTTTTACAGACATAACTTTAATCCAAGAATGGCCGTAAGAGCGGGTATGAATTATGCTAGAATAGCTGCTTCAGACGCTAAAAATGAAAAGAGTCCATATCCTCAATACAGAAATTTAAGTTTTGAATCTGACATTATTGAGTTTACCGGAACCTATGAAATTAACTTCTTTAAATATCAACCTTTAAAGAATAAAAATTTCACTCCTTACCTTTTTGTAGGTATTAGCGTATTCTATTACAATCCATTTACGATGTATAATGGCAACAAAGAATCTTTACAATCATTAGGTACCGAAGGACAAAACACTCCTTTTGGAGAAGATAATAAATACACAAGATATTCATTAGCCATACCTTTTGGTGGTGGCTTAAAATATGCATTAAATAAAAATTGGGCCTTGAACTTAGAGGTGAGTTCAAGGAGGACATTTACCGATTACATTGATGATGTAAGCGATAGTTACGTTGATCCAGATGTTTTAGGTGGTATTTCAGCACCAATAGCTGACCCTTCTGAAGGAGGTTTGGCACCAGGAAAACAAAGAGGTACTGCAAAAGATGTAGATCGATTTAATTTTTATGGTGTAGCTGTAACTTATACCATTCAAACTAATAAATGTCCAACCATTAGTAACAAAGGATTTTAAAAGAAGGAAACAAAGGGATACCAGGAGCATGAAGGTGGCAGAAACTGCAGAAATATTATTAAAAAATCAGATTGATACAACTCAACTACCTGAACATATCGCTATTATTATGGACGGTAATGGTCGTTGGGCTAAGTCTAAAGGCAAACTTCGCGTTTTCGGACATACCAATGGTGTTAAATCTGTAAGAGCAGTTACTGAAGCTTGTGCTGAATTAGGCGTTAACTATCTAACCTTATATGCTTTTTCGAGTGAAAACTGGAATAGACCTAGAGCCGAAGTGGCAGCATTAATGGAGTTATTGGTACATACCATTAGAAAGGAGTTAAAAACCCTGCAAGACAATAACATCAAATTGAATGCGATTGGCCATCTTGATAATTTACCTAAAAAATGCAAGCAAGAATTAGAAGAAGCCATTAAACTAACCAAGGATAATAGTAGAATGACTTTAACCTTGGCATTGAGCTATGGTTCTAGAAATGAAATGGTTGACACCGTAAAATCAATTGCAGAAGACATCAAAAATGGTAGTTTATCAATTGATTCAATCAATGACGAATTAATTAATTCAAGACTTTACACCCATAATCTTCCTGATCCTGAGTTATTAATTAGAACCAGTGGAGAGCAACGCATCAGCAATTTTATGTTGTGGCAAATGGCCTATACGGAATTATACTTTACCTCAACCTTCTGGCCCGATTTCCAGAGAGAAGAACTTTATAAAGCAATATTAGCATTCCAAAACAGAGAAAGACGTTTTGGAAAAACGAGTGAGCAAGTAAAAGCATGACCAGAAAAACAAATAGTATTCAAGCGATTATAGGTGCAATCATATTAATTTTTGCGGTTAACTTTTCAGTTGTAGCCCAAAATGAAGGTAATCCTCCCAGTGTAATTGACTATAAAACCACCACTAATTATACTTTGGGTGGTTTAACGGTAGAAGGCACTGAATTTTACGATCCTAGTGTTATTCGATCAATTACCGGATTAATTGTTGGTCAAGGAATTGACATCCCGGGTGATGACGTTTCAAGAGCCATCAGAAAATTATGGCAAAGCAACCTATTTGCCAATATATCCATAGTAGCTGAAAAGTTTGAGGGCGACAAGGTTTTCTTAGTCATTAAGGTAACAGAAAAGCCACGATTACTAGATATAGAATTTACAGGTCTTAAATCAGGAGACAAGGAAGATATTGAAGGTAAGTTAGAGTCTTTGAAAAGAAGACCAATCACCGAAGGAATGTTGGTGAGCATTACAAATACTATTGAAGATTTTTATGCTGAAAAAGGCTTCTTAAATCCAACTATTGACATCCAAGAGAAAAAAGATTCTATTCAAAGAAATGCTTCTATTTTAATGGTTGATGTCGATAAAGGCATTAAAGTAAAAATTAGTGAAATTTCGTTTATTGGACATCAAGAAGGTGAGCTTAGTAAGATGAGAAAAGCCATGAAGAATACTCGTGAAAAGGCTCATTTCCATGTTTTAAAACCTAATCCTAACAACACTGACACTAGAACAAAAAAGGAAAAAGCTTCCGATATTGTTTATACAGCAGCCAACTTAAACATTGCATCTATTCAGAATTTCTTTAGCTCACGAACCAATCCAAATATTTTTAAGGCTTCAAAATTTAATGAAGATCTTTACGAAACCGATAAAAGAGAATTGATTGCTTATTACAACTCCATTGGTTACAGAGATGCTAAAATTGTTCGAGATACATTTTATTATGTAGATAGAAATCAGGCTAATATTAAAATTGAAATTCATATTGAAGAAGGCAATCAATATCGTTTCAGAAATATTTCTTGGAAAGGAAACGCTAAATATAGCGATGAAACCTTAGCCAAAATATTAGGTATTAAAAAAGGAGATATTTATAATTCTGCCTTATTGCAGCAAAGATTAGAATTAGATCCTTCCGGAGCTGATATAAGTTCATTGTACTATGATGACGGTTATTTATTCTTTCAGATTACACCAAAGGAAATAGCGGTTGTAGAAGATAGTATTGATATTGAGATTAGAATTAATGAAGGACCACAGGCTACAATAAAAAATGTAATCATTAAAGGCAATGACAAAACCAATGAGCATGTTATCCGACGGGAACTAAGAACAAAACCGGGTGAGAAATTTAGTAGAACAGATTTAATTCGTTCACAAAGAGAAATTGCCAACTTAGGCTTTTTTGATGCAGAACAAATTGGCGTAGTGCCCATCCCTAATCCTGCCGATGGAACGGTAGATATTGAATATACCGTAGTTGAAAAATCAGCTGATCAAATTGAATTATCAGCCGGTTGGGGAGGAAGTCAAGGTTTAATTGGAACCTTAGGACTCTCTTTTAACAACTTCTCTTTAAAAAATATTTTCAAGAAAGGAACTTGGTCGCCACTACCAACTGGAGATGGTCAAAAGTTCTCTTTAAGAATTCAAAGTAATGGTAAGAGATATCAATCCTATAACTTCTCGTTTACGGAACCATGGTTAGGAGGTAAAAGAAAAAATCCATTTACTGTTTCCTTTTTTAGAACAAGATTCCAAAGATTGGATGCTAACAATGACGCGACCGGAAGTCAAATTACCAACGGAGCGACAGTTGCTATTGGAACTCAATTGAAAAAGCCGGATGATAACTTCTTCTTCCAAGGAAGTTTATCTTATCAAAACTATAAGTTAAACACATTTGGAACTGTAGTAGGCGATGTAGTGATCCAAGACGGTAACTTCAACAACTTTAGTATCGGATTAACTTTAGCAAGGTCATCTTTAAATCAAACAACTTATCCAAGTAGAGGATCAAATGTTACTCTTTCAGTCAACTTTACTCCTCCTTATTCACTATTTAAAAAGGATCAAGATTTTGACAATCAAACTGCTGAAGAAAAATATAAATGGGTAGAATATCACAAATGGAGATTTAACGTAGATTGGTTTGTTCCTTTAGATAGACAAGATAAGTTAGTATTCAGAGCAGCAGCTAAATTTGGATTCTTAGGTTCATATAATAAAGAATTGGGATTAGCTCCTTTCGAAAGATTTGAAGTAGGTGGCAACGGTTTACCACAGAACATTACATTGTTTGGAACCACTTCTATTGCTCAAAGAGGATACAACATTTACTCTCAAAATGGTGGGGATGCCTTGTTTAACAAATTTACGCTAGAATTAAGATATCCATTGAGTAAAAACCCACAAGCTACTATCTATGCATTAATGTTCTTAGAAGCGGGAAATAGCTATGATGGCTTTAAAGACTACAATCCATTCAAATTAAATAAGAGTGCAGGTATTGGTGTTAGGGCATTTTTACCTTTCTTTGGATTGCTTGGATTTGATTATGGCATACGCTTTGATAGTGCACCAGGGAGTCCTATTACTCCGGCAAGTGGATTTTTTGATTACTTAGGTAAAAATGGAGAGTTCTCTATTATACTAGGTTTCGAACCGGAATAAAGGATGACGCAAAAAGTATTTAGTTAAACGTAAAGTATTGACATGAAAAAAATTGGATTTTTATTTATAGCGATTATCATGATGGCGGCTACCAGTAGCTTGCAAGCTCAAAAATTTGCTTATATAGATACCGAATATATTTTAGAGAATATTCCTGCCTATTTACAAGCTCAATCTAAATTGGACAATACTGCTTCTCAATGGCAAAAAGAAATTGACGATAAATTTAAAGAGGTAGAAAGATTGTATGCTAAATTTCAAGCGGAACAATTTTTATTGACGGAAGAAATGAAACGTCAAAAAGAAGAAGAGATCATCAACTTAGAACAAGAAGCTCAAGAGTTGCAAAGAACTAGATTTGGTTTCGAAGGAGATCTTTTCAAAAAAAGAGAAGAATTAATTCAGCCCATTCAAGATAACGTTTTTGATGCGGTAGAAAAATTAGCGCAAACAAGAGCTTATGACTTCATATTCGATAAAGCATCTGGCGGTGCCACCATGCTTTACACCAATCCTAAATTTGACGTAAGTGATATTATTTTGAATAATTTAGGATATAAATAAGGATTTTATAAAAATTGGCAAGAAGATTGTTTTACATTAAATAAAAAAAGAAAGATGTTAAAAAAAGTAGTTGTATTAATTGCGGTTGTGATGACTTTAGGAGGCACATCATACGCACAGACTTTGAAATTAGGGTATATTAATTCACTTGAATTATTGAGTTTGATGCCTGCAGTAGCAACAGCAGATAAGCAATTAGAAGCTTATGCTACAGGATTAGACAATACATTGGAAACGATGTATAAGGAATACGAAACAAAGATCAAAGATTATCAAAAGAATGAAAAAATGTGGCCACCATCCACTTTAGAGATCAAGCAAAAAGAATTGATGGATCTTGAGAAAAGAATTGGTGAGTTCGAACAAACTATTCAAAGAGATATTAATAAGAAGAGAGAGTCTTTATACGCTCCTATTTTAGAAAAAGCTGATGTAGCTATTAAAGCAGTAGCAACTGAAGGCAACTATACTTACATTTTTGATGCAAGTACAGGAAGTTTACTTTTCGCTGATGAAGCGCAAGACATTCTTCCAAAAGTAAAAGCTAAATTAGGTCTATAATAGACGGTTAATTAAGTAAAATAATCTTGCAATGGCGGTCTTTTAGATCGCCATTGTTATTTTAGAATAAACCATTATTGTATTTTCGTTGAAATATAGATTCTCAAACTTTGAACAACAATCAACCAATAGGATTATTTGATAGCGGCGTAGGTGGCTTAACTGTTGCCAATGCCATTGCCAAAGCGATGCCCAATGAACGCCTCATTTATTTTGGAGATACAGCTCATCTTCCTTATGGAGACAAATCAGCCGACTTGATTAAAGGCTATGCTGAAAACATTACAAAATTTTTGTTACAAAATAATTGTAAAGCAGTAGTGATAGCTTGTAACACGGCCTCTTCTGTCGCTTTTGAAGTGGTTCAAGACATCTGCGCTGATAACGCTATTGCCTTTAATGTAATTGATCCGGTTGTTAAAAAAATTGTCGATCAAGAATATCATAAAGTAGGCATCATTGGTACCTTAGGCACCATTGGATCTAATGTTTACTACGACAAAATTAAAACGGCAAAGCCATCTATTAGAGCCTATTCCTTAGCTACGCCTTTATTAGCTCCAATGATAGAATCTGGTTTTGTACATGGGCAGATTAGCGAATTGGTAATTGAAAATTATTTGGTGAATGATATTTTAGAAGAAATAGAGGCTATTGTTTTAGGTTGTACGCACTATCCACTAATTAAAAAACAAATTGAGCAATTATATCTTCGACTAAATAAATCAGTAGAAGTTTTGGCGACCAATGAAATTGCCGCTGATTTTGTGAAAAAAGTTTTAGAAGAAAAAGGTTTGGCTGCTACACAAAAATCGACTGAACCACATCATTTTTTCGTGAGTGATTATACGGCTTCTTTTGAGCAAACTACAAGATTATTTTATGGTGCTGAAGTAAAGTTGGAGAGAGTGAGTTTATAAAACCAAATCATTCATTACAGCTTTCAAAAGATCGTGGTTACCATTCATTGGAAATCCTTTTACATTTTCAATATCATTCAAAGCTATTGCTATATTTAATTGTGACTGCTGCTGTACAACGGCAATATGCTTATCGCTCAAATTATTTGCTAGATACACTTGCTCTGTTTGACCAGGCGTGGGAATTAAAATGGCCTTTTTACCCAAAGCCGCTAAATCCATAATGGTACTATAACCCGAACGAGCAATAACTACATTGGCTTCCTTCAAAATTGAATACAATACATTGGAAGTTAAATAAGATATCGTTGTAATTCTTCCATCTCGTTCAACTTTATAGGTTTCTGTCTTTCCTTGTACTATTAAAATATCTCTATCGATTAATTGTGCTTGCTCTCTCATTTTATTTTCCAATAATGACCGCTGGGGTTCCGGTCCAGAAAGCACACAAACAATATCTATTATTCCAAACTCAGTTATTGATCCACTCGAAATACAATCATTAAACCTACTTAATGCTCCTATCAACTTCATTTTAGAGGTGAATGGAAATTGATGTACTAATCTACCAGCTAAACTATGCGCTTTATCGAAATCGGGAATCCAAATTTCATCATACCTATCCATAAATAATCGATGCAATCGATAAACAGCTGATGTCGCCCAATCAAATGGTTGTGGTGGAATTAATGCTAACTGATGACAAACAAATATCGATTTCACTTTTTTAGTCCATAGTCCATATCTGTTATCCGAAATAACTACATCTATTTTGTGTTCATCAATCAATTTCTCTAATGCTTGATGTTCTAACCTAACAGCATTCAAATACTTTGGTGCTCTAAACAAAGTGGTGGCAACCATTTGGCTGCCTTCAGAATATAAAACACCATAAGATGGTAATTCAACAGTCTTTAAATGAGGAAATTCCTTTTCTAATAATTTTAAGGATCTTCCATCGCCGCCTAAAATAACTTTTGCCTTTAACGATATCAATTCATTGATAATTGGGATGGATCGAGTAGCATGACCTAATCCCCAATTTAAGACAGCAACAAATACGGTTTTATTTTTAAAACTACTCACTAAGTTGTTTAATGACTTTAGAAATTATAATTTTACTACACGAATCTACGTTAAAGGACCTAAAAGAAGTAGTATGCGAAAATTTATCGCCATTTTATCAATCGGAATTATGATGACGGCTTGTTCCGGATCTAGAGGTTGCGGCTGCCCTAATTGGGGAAAAGTTGAAATGGATCAAAATAAAATAATGGTGCAACAAAGTCGCGAATCCAATGTTGATGGCTGGGTTTGGATGTAATTTATTCTAAAATTCAGAAATCTAAAATCGTAATCATTATTCACTAATTTTTTAAATTCTTGGAATAGCTTATTAACCAACTACGATTTTGTTTTTTTCCTCCCCAAACTACTTATATAAACTCCAAATAAAATTAAGGTCAAGCCAATAATGTGAATCATCCCTAATGATTCCCCATCAAAGAATCCAATTATTACTGAAACAACAGGTATTATATAAGTAACCATGGTGGCAAACAACGCTGATGTTCTAACAGCCAAATAATTAAATACAATTAAAGCATAAGCTGTTCCAACACTACCCAAAATGCACAAGTAAATTAAGCTTTCCCAAGCCTGATTATTGGTTTGCATTACCTCAACAAAATCGGTTGAAAACAAATAAATTCCGGCAATTGGACCAATTAGACAAAAATTGAGTAATCCCAATTTTACTGGATGTATCTTGTATAATTTGCTCTTAATGATATTAGCATTGATACCGTAAAACAGAGTGGCTAATATGATCAATAAACTATACCCAAAATTAAAATCAAAAGATCCATCAGATTGAATTAAAACCACTAAGATTGCACCACCTAAACCAACCAATACACCTATCAAGTGATTCCACTTCATAGTGAGTTTAAAAATGGTAACCCCTGCCAATAATGCAAAAAGTGGTGTCAAAGAATTTAAAATTCCAGTAACAGAACTGCTAATTTTTGTTTGTGCTAAAGCAAATAAAAATGGGGGAATTGCGCTACCTAACATAGCCGATAAAAAAACTAAAGGAAGTTTTCCTTTCGGAATTTTAAAACCTATAAAAGGAACAATGGGCAGTAATGATAAAAAAGCTATAAATATTCTTAAAGCACCTACCTGATTCGAATCAAAAACAACCAAGCCTCTTTTGATAAAGAAAAAAGAGAAGCCCCAAATAACGCCTAGTAAAATTAATAAGCTCCAATTGATAATCGAATCTCTACTCACGGTGCAAAGCTAATATTTGTTAAGTCAGTTTTTTAGTTAAATAAGTGAAGTAATTTTACTTTGGTATAAAATATGTAGCTCATCAACTTAAAATAGTCTTTATGAAATTTTTCACTTTCTTACTTTTTTCATGCTTGGCTTTTACTATTCAAGCGCAAGATATTCCATCCTACAATTTAGAGCAGTTAAAAGCCAAAATATATACCGATGAAGATGTAACTTATGTAGTAAACTTCTGGGCAACTTGGTGTGCACCATGCGTAAAAGAGTTGCCTTATTTTGAAGCCTTAAATAAAAAATACGCCGACGATGATAAAGTAAAAGTGGTTTTGGTAAGCTTAGATTTCACCCAAGATAGATTGGTACAGTACGTTGAGAAAAATAAAATTCAATCTGAAGTGATCTTTTTTACTGAAAAAAAGCCAAATCAATGGATTCCGGAATTTAGTGATGAATGGACGGGTTCTATTCCTGCGACCATTATCATAAATGGTAAAAAAGGCGTGAACGATTTTTACGAGACAAGTTTTGAATCCATGAAAGAGATTGAGGCTTTGTTGCCGAAGTAAATATATCCTCTCTCACATAAAGCTTAAATAATTTAGCTACAAACCTTATCTTCAATTCCATGTCAGATATAAGAGAAACTAGCTTTTGGACTGATTTGTTAAAAAAGGTAGCCAAGATTGTCTTGAAAAATCAAGGCATTAATACTACGCGCAAAACTCATCATCAACATGTTGTGCCCCACGAAGAAGGTTGGGCAGTAAAAGGTGAAGGCAATGAAAAATATACTGCCGTTTATAAATATCAAGATGACGCTATTGATCGAGCCAAAGATATTGCCAAAAATTACGGATCAAGTGTAGTGATTCACGGTAAGGATGGAAGAGTACGAGATAGAATAAGTTATGCGAAGGATTGATGTTGCTTCCTAAATAATTACAAAACCACCCCGACTTTCGGCCACCCCTCCTTAAAAAAAGAAGGGAAGGTTCACACACCATCAGCATCTCTTGAAAAGGACTATGATTAAAACATTCGCTCCCTCAATGTCTCTCTCCGCGTGCCGCCGAAGCTTTAGCGGAGGAGCAAAGAGGACGTTGAGTTGGGCCCTAACAAAAAAAGCCCCGAAATTCTTCGAGGCTTTATATTGTTACAAATTAGTGCTTTTAATTCTGAACCGGTTTAATTCTTTTAATTGAACAACCAATTGATTTAGTTGTATTAGGACTAATTTCTTCTCCGCTGATCATATTCGCCATTGCGTTATTTAAATAAGGCTCTTCTACGCCACTAATTTCTTTGCTATCATCAATGGCACCTTTATATACCAATTCCATATCTCCATTAAATAAGAAAACATCCGGTGTTTTAGTAGCGCCAAAGGCATCGGCCAATTCGTGATTTGTATCCAAAGCATAGTAAAACTTATAATTCATCGCTTTGGCTTTCCTTTTCATCTCCTCAAAAGAATCTGCATCATTTCTTTGCGCTTCGTTGGAGTTGACAACGATCAAACCAATATTATTAGCCTCACATTCTGCTGCAATATCATTGTATCTATCTTCCCAAGCAATTACATAAGGACAGGTATTACAAGAAAAAATTACCAATAAGCCATTTTCTTTTGCTAAAGTTTTCAATTGCAACTCATATCCGGTTACATCTTTCAAAACTTGCTTTGTATTGACCGCTTTATCGCCAATTTCCAGTTGTTTAATTGGTTCTGCTGCAAATAGGTTGCTCATTGAAATGGTTGCAACCATCATCATTAATAAGAGATTTTTCATAGTTAAGTTTATTGCCTTTTGGCAGATTAAAAATTAAAGAAATAAATTTACTAAACTAAAACGTAGCTAAATGTCAAAAGTATTACGTTCATCGTTATCATTTGTTAACGTCTATTAGCCATAAATTGTTCCTAATTTTGTACCACAATCATGCCAACATACGATAAATACATAGGAAAAGAAGTTGTTAAAAGAGCTTGGAGTCAAATTCAAAAATCACTCATCTCTGAAGATGGCAGACTCCGACAGTTATTTTCCTTAAAACCCATTGAATTGTACGATGCCAATACTGCTTTAGAAGTGAATGGCGCTTCCATTAAAATGGAGATTAAATCTTATTTAGAGAACATTATTCAGAAGCAAGCTAAAAAAGGCTTCAATATTTGGCCTTTTACCAATTGGGCAGAAGGCAGTTCTTTAAAATATAAGTTTAATGTTGTGGTGAACGGAAAGATGGATTACCCCAATATGGAAGTTTGGGTAAGAAATACTTTCAAAGACAAACCTTATACTTTTAGAAAAGGTCGTTACTTATTAAAGCTTGAAGACGTAAAACAAATTAGTGGCAGCGATAAACGTTTAGAGTTTAAACTCGATTTATTTGGTAGTATTAGAATTTGGAAATTTAGATTTAAAACAAAAAGTGTTTTAACATTTGAAGCTGATCCCATCTACGATCCTAAATCTCAAATGATTAAAGTAGAAGATGTTGACTACCGTTTTGAGACTGCTAATATCCTTTTGAAATTATTGGACAGATACTATCACAATGATTTTAAGGAGTTTTTAAAAGAGGAGATTGAAATTAGCATCGAAGAAGATCTCTTTACAGCGAAAATATTGGCACAAGAAGAAATGAATAAATTCCAACACGATGAAAATTTAATTTTTCATGGTTATTTAAACGACCTAGAGTTGGAACGTTTTGAAGTTACTAAAAAAGGAATTGAAGCTGTGTTTTTAGCGCAAGGGGATGTTCAATTTGCGAAATAAGTTAACTGAATCAATCTCTATATTGAATAGAGTTACTAATAACCTCAATAGCGAATTTGCTTTCTTCGGTGGCTGCACCATTTTCATCAAGTGTATCTTGAAATGCAATAAATCTAGAAATTCGATCTGCTGATTTTATCTCTAAAAAATCTATACTTAATTTCTGACCAATCAAGGAGACATCTATTCTTTTGCCTTCTATGATTTGATTTCCTAATTTCATTTCTGAATTAGAAACCACACAATTCTTCTTTCCAAATTGATTAACCATCTCATTTACAAAGTCGGTTAATGGCGTAGGAAAAGTCATTTCAAAACACATCACAACAAAATCACTTCCATCTAATGTCCAATTTTTTAAGGCATAAGATTCATCATACCCATAGTTGAAGTGCTTTGGATAATCAAATACAAAAGCACCAGCATCTAAAGTTTTGTTCTTAGCTAATGAAATAGATAAAACAGGATTTTCAATCGTCTCATCTAACTTCAATTCTTCTCCTTCGTCTAATTTGTATTCTACTCCATTGATGTTTAAGATCAATTTGGTCTTAGGTTCTTCCGTTTGTGCTTGTAGAAAATTTAGTTGTGTAAGTAGTAGTGTGAATGTAATTGTGAGAATAAATTTCATAGTTGCCAATTTAAAGTGAGACATTTTAAAGCTTTAAAAACCATATATCAAAAGAAACAATTATCGCGCCGAAATGATTATATGATAGGAAAGCCCCCTGAGCTCAATGCTACAAAACCTATCATCTGACCCATAAAACCAACTAATAATCCGAAGTAGAGTTCGTTTAAAGTGCTAGCTTCTTCATGAACGCGAGCAGTGCCCAATAAACCCGCAACAACAACAGCTACAACTAAAATATTGGAAACGCTTCCGTTACCCATTAAGGCGAATAGCACTAACAGCATAATGAAGCCTCCAATACCAACCATATAAAGGTTCAATCGGTAAAAAATATTGATGATAAAAGAAAGGATCACCGAAATAGTAGCACCTAAAATAAATAACTGAATAAAACCGGGTGCTTGAATTTGTTTAAGCGCCATAAAAGCCCAAACATAGCAAGTTATCACCGCAAAAAATGGGATAATTCTCTGCTCTTTATTCTTCATACTCAAATTAGGAATGAATTGAAGACGCCACATAAGGAAAATACATAAGGCAGGAAAAAAGAAGGTATTGATTAATACAACAATACCCATTTTAGGAATATCTATATTCCCAAAGGCATATTTATTAATGTTACTGAATAAAATAAACACCCATGTGGCCATTAACAAAGGGTGACAAACGGCAGAAATTGTTTTTGAAAATGCTCTCACTATAACTCTTTTCTTAGTCTTGCTACAGGAATGTTTAATTGCTCTCTATATTTAGCTACCGTTCTCCTAGCAATATTATAACCTTTGTCTTTCAGCATCTCTGTTAATTTCTGATCCGATAATGGTTTTGATTTATTTTCTGCGGCAATAATATCTTCCAATATTTTTTTCACTTCTCTAGTCGACACTTCTTCACCGCTTTCGGTAGTGATAGATTCTGAGAAGAAGTATTTCAACTTAATGGTTCCAAACTCCGTTTGTACATATTTGCTGTTCGCTACTCTTGAAACGGTTGAAATATCTAAATTGGTAATTTCCGCAATATCCTTTAAAATCATTGGTCGCAACTTAGTTTCATCGCCGGTTAAAAAGAATTCCTCTTGATAACCTACAATAGCTTGCATGGTAGATAGCAAAGTATGTTGCCGTTGAACAATAGCATCAATAAACCATTTGGCAGAATCTATTTTTTGCTTGATGAAAACAATGGTATCTTTTTCTTTTTTGTCCTTTTTTGCGCCTCTGTTGTAAGCCGACATCATTTCTCTAAATGAATCGCTTATTCTCAGTTCTGGTGCATTTCTAGAATTCAACAAAATCTCTAAATCACCATTGTTGTTTTTTATGGTGAAATCAGGAATGATATATTGATTCTCAGATCTAGATTGCTGCATCGAGCCACCCGGCTTAGGATTTAATTTCAAAATCTCTCCTACGGCCTCTTTTAATTCTTCTTCCTCAATATCCAATTGCCGCATTAATTTCTCATAATGCTTCTTCGTAAATGCCTCAAAATGATCTTTCAATATTTTATGAGCAATAACTGTCGCTTTACTTTCTACATCTACCCTTTTAATCTGGAGCAACAAGCATTCTTGCAAAGTTCTAGCTCCAACGCCAGCAGGTTCAAATTTCTGAACCACTTTTAGCATTTTTTCTAATTCCTCTTCAGTGGTACTAACATTTTGAGTAAATGCTAAATCATCAATTATAGCTTCTAAATCTCTACGGATATAGCCATCATCATCAATACTTCCTACCAATTGTTCGGCTACTTTCCTTTCATGATCCGACAAACTCAGCATACCCAACTGATCGTTCAAATGATCGTGAAACGTACCGGAAACAGCCACAGGTATCGTTTTGTCGTCATCTTCTTTTTTATTGTAACCATCCGATTGGCTATAGCTATAATCGTCTTCATTTAAATAGTCGGATATATCAATCTCTTCAGCTTTAATTTCTTCGTCATTGCCATCATCATCCGATTGCTCTTTAATATCTACATCAGCATCTTTATTAAAATCATCATTGCCTTCTTCCAAAGCAGGATTCGCCTCCAACTCTTCTTTAATTCTCTGCTCTAAAACAGCTGTTGGAATTTGCAGCAACTTCATTAACTGAATTTGCTGTGGAGATAACTTTTGTGATAATTTCTGCGATAAATTCTGTCTTAGCATATTAATTCTATCCTTAAGGTTCTCAAAAATAATATTTTAATCCTCTATTTGTTTGCCAATTTAAATCTCAATTGAGCATTTATAGTTAAGATATTCTTATAACAATTAAATTCCAAGCTATAAAGTAGTCAACATTTTTCTAAAATAGTAAATTCGTTAGTTCAATGTAACGCACTATGCATACTTATATAAACCAAATACATGCCAAAGTTGGAGAAGTCGTAACTTTAAAAGGTTGGGTCTCCAATAAACGAAGCAGTAAAACAGTAGTTTTTATTGTTTTAAGAGATGGCACCGGATACTGTCAATGCGTGATTGGAAGCGATGCCGTTTCCGAAAATGAATTTAATGAAGCAGACAGTGCTACGTTGGAATCGGCTATTGAATTAACCGGAACCATTATTAAAGATGATCGTCAAGAAGGTGGCTACGAATTACAAGCTACTTCTTTTACCATTTTACACAAAGCTGAAGAATATCCAATCGCCAAAAGAAAAGGAGAATCGCATGGTGTAGATTTTTTAATGGATAATAGACATCTTTGGATAAGAGATAAATCTCAATGGGCCATTCTTAAAGTTAGAAATAGCATTAAACACGCCATCAATAATTATTTTCAAGAGCGTGATTTCTTACAACTAGACTCACCAATTTTTACAGGAAACGCTGCAGAAGGATCTACCACTTTGTTTGAGACTGATTTTTACGGTCAGCCGGCATATTTAGCGCAAACCGGACAATTATATGGAGAAGCCGGAGCTATGGCTTTTGGGAAAATCTATACTTTTGGCCCAACTTTTAGAGCTGAAAAAAGTAAAACTAGAAGGCATTTATCTGAGTTTTGGATGATTGAGCCGGAAGTGGCCTTTGCGACCAACGAAACCAACATGGATCTTATCGAAGACTTCTTAAGAACCATTGTCAACCAGTCTATTGAAAACTGTAAAGTAGAGCTGGAAATATTAAATAGAGATATTGATGCTTTGAAAAAAGTAAATCAAGAATTTCCGCGTATTTCTTATGACGACGCTATCAAAATTCTAAAAGGGGAAAAAGAAGTAAATGGACAAACTTCTATTCAATTATTAGAAAAAGAAATTCAAGAAGTGGAAGCCTCTATTGCTGCTTGTGAAAAAGAAATTGAAGAAAGAGAAGCTGCCAATGCTCAACCGGGTGTAAAAAAGGGCGTTAGAAATTTCAATCAAAATAAAATTGACCGTGCAAAAGTTGAAATTAAAGATCTTACGGAACAATTGAACAACTTACCACAGTGGTTAAGTTCTGCCAAAAACTTCCAGCATGGAGAAGATTTGGGCGGATCTGATGAAACGGTTTTAACCAAGCTTTTTGATGCGCCGGTGATGGTGTACAACTGGCCAAAGAAGATCAAAGCTTTTTATATGAAAGAAGTGGACGGTCAGCCTGATTATGTTAAAGGTGTAGATGTTTTAGCACCGGAAGGTTATGGTGAAATTGTTGGTGGATCGGAAAGAGAAAGCAACAAAGAAATTTTAACGCAAAGCATTAAAGATCATAACTTGCCTATGGAGGCATTTGAATGGTATATGGATTTAAGACGCTACGGTGCTGTGCCTCATGCCGGATTTGGTTTAGGCTTAGAAAGATTAGTCAGTTGGGTAACCGGCGTTAAGCACGTAAGAGAAGTTATTCCATTTGCAAGAATGTATGGCAGATTATTTCCATGATAAAATTTAAAACCGCTATTTTCAAACTTTCAATTCAATAAAAACACTGTTATTATGCGTACGATACCATTAGTTGACCTACAACAATTCACTAAAGGAGATGCTTCCGAAAAATTAGCCTTTGTTAAAAAATTAGGAGAAGCATACGAAGATATAGGCTTTGTAGCAGTAGAAAATCATGGTATTCCAGAGGCTTTGATAGAAAATTTCTATAAAAACATCAAAGACTTCTTTGGAATGGATACCAAAACCAAGAAGAATTATGAGATTGTTGAATTAGCCGGACAAAGAGGCTATACTTCTTTTGGTAGAGAAAAAGCGAAGCAAAGTGAAGTAGCCGACTTGAAAGAGTTTTGGCAAATTGGTCAATATGTGGAAGGAGATGATCCGGTAAAGGATATTTATCCAGACAATATGGAAGTAGAAGAAATTCCGGAATTTAATACCGTTGGAAAGTTATTGTTTAAGAGTTTTGAAAATGCGGGCAGACATTTGTTAAGTGCGATTGCGCTTTACCTGGAGTTAGATGAAAACTATTTCAACGAGCATATTTACAATGGCAATAGTATTTTAAGAGCGATTCATTATCCTCCAATTACATCTGAACCTGCTTCTGCGATTAGAGCGGAAGAACACGAGGATATCAACTTAATTACTTTATTGGTAGGTGCTTCAGCAGATGGTTTGCAATTATTGAATAGAAATAATGAATGGAAAGACATCTCTGCAGGTCCTGGACAAATTGTAGTGAATGTAGGTGATATGTTGCAACGTTTAACCAATAATAAAATGCGTTCTACTACACACAGAGTAGTGAATCCACCGAAAGAAAAATGGCATTTAGAGCGTTATTCTATCCCTTTCTTTTTACATCCAAGATCAGAAATGAGATTAGATTGTTTAGAAAATTGTGTGGATGACGAACATCCTTTGGCTTACGAACCGATTTCTGCCGGTGAGTATTTAACAGAACGATTGATCGAGATCGGGTTGTTGAAGAAGTAGTTGTTGATGTGCAAATGAGTTGATTTGTAGATGTGAAGATTTACAGATGATTAGATAGTTTTACTATTTCAGTTTTAGAGTTGGGAAAATTAAGCATAACAATTTAGAGATGAACAACCAATATCAAGTTTTAATTGATGCTTTGGAATTTAAGTCGTTTGATAAATTAGAGATTAAAAGATTTGATGATTTTTCTTATTTTATCATATACGTTGGCGGTAATGGTCACGTTTTAGTTGATAAAAATGGTATCAGAAAAGAATACCGTCATGCTTGGCAAATAACACAATGGCTTAAGGAAAAATACAAAATAGGTTCTGGGCAGATTGAGTTTAGTAGTTTTAAACAATAGCTACATACCATTGAGATTAAATGCCGTATTCAAAACCTCTGCCCTTGTTGGTGTTATCACCAACAATAAATTCGGCTACAAGCCTTTAAATATAGCTCACTCGGCTGGAGTCTAGAAGTGTTAGGAAGACTTTTTTGACACGAATTTCACAAATTTTTATGACTATTTAGGATAGTTAAATTGGTTGACTACTTATAAAGTAGAATTATTATAATCGTTAATTTTGGTGTTTATGTTGTTTTAAAAAAATTACATGGATTTTTGCCGCCAAAGCGGCAAGTTAATCTGTGTAATTGCATATACTAAAAAATTTAGTAGTTCAAATCATCAATGTTATCTGTGAGAATCTGCGAAATTAGTGTCTGTTTTTTTCTTTCTAACAGCAATGGGTAGTAGCCGAGCGAGAGCTTAATTAACAATCTTCTGCTTTAAATTCCTCAGCGTCCGTTGCTTGCTATCTTTCCAAATTTTAAAATACGGTGTGAGTTCTCCTCCAAATTGTCGATAGAAAGATTCTATTGATGGTATCATCGAGCCTTCAGAGTCGAAAGTTTTTAAGCCTTTTTGTTTTGCCCATTGAATGCCGTTAAAGATCAAAGCTTCGTTGGCCCCATTGTCTGCCGAGCTATCTACACCATTTAAGATTAGGTAAGCAGTTTTATGGTCGTAAAACAACCCTAATGCGGCTTGTAATTTATTTTGATCA
Source organism: Chitinophagales bacterium (assembly GCA_041393015.1). GTDB lineage: Bacteria > Bacteroidota > Bacteroidia > Chitinophagales > JADIYW01 > JAGQYH01. The sequence continues at coordinate 504,769 of JAWKKV010000001.1, forward strand.
TCATAAGCACCTATCAAATGAAAAGCATTTTGCTTTTTAAGCTCTACGATCAAAGTAACCAATCGATCTTTTGAAATAGGTAAATCTATACCTTGCCTTTTATAAGTAGCTTCGAAAATGACTAACGCTTCTTGGAAATCATTCAACAATTTAATACTGAATGAATTCGCTTTTAAAATTTTATTTCGCAATCGACCATTTAACTGCGCTAATATTTCTTCATCTTTTAAATTCTCTAGCTGAATCAAATACGTATATCTAGTAGTTTGTTTAAATCCTACTCTTTCAAAAGGCATCCAATTGGTATAATTGGGATGAAAAGTATATTCAAAGCTGCCTAATTGATTTAATTTTTCAACTAATGCATTTTGTACTTCCCTTTGTCTGCTTTCAACGGTATAGCTGTTGCCTTCAAAAGGAGAAAAATAGATGCCTAAATATTTACACAAAACCGGATTAATGTAATAGCCCCATCGATCTTTTGTTAAAACAATCCCACCTTTTATCTTTTCTTTTTTTAAGCAAATCAATATTTCAAATGAAACATTTAAAGCTTGCAGGTACCACGTTTTAGCAAAGAGGTTGCATTGAGGAGAAGTATCTACAAATGCATTCCAATCATCAAAAGCTGCTTCTTGTAAGGTGGTTACCGTCATAAAAGGAGTAAATATTCTCTATTTTTCTTAATGAATGATGAATTTACTGCAATTTGTGGATTTCTACGACAACTCATATATTGTTTATTTTCCTACTTTTAACCCTCGAACATAATTATATGGCGAAATACAAAAAAAATAAGCCCTCAAAAAAAGTTGTTGTAAAAAACCCTAAGCGTTTATCGGAGCAAAATAGCACTCCATTCTTAGAGCGACTCAATCAGTTTCTTTCAAAAAGATCAATGTTTTTCTTGGGATTTAGTGTGCTGCTTTGTGTTGTTGTATCCTTACTGCTTTTTGATTTAAAAGTATCCATTGGCGGCGACGATTCCTCTTACATCAGTAGGGCATATAACTTTATTCATAAAGGTCAATTTCCTACTTTTCAAGGACCTGTTTATCCTATTCTAATAAGTATTCCCATCGCTATTTTTGGTATTAAGATTACACTGCTAAAATTACTATCGCTAGTCTTTATCATTATACACTTGATATTGTTTAATAAAGCATTAGAAAAGATAGTTCCCCCAATTATTAGAGTAATTACCATTTTCTTGATTGCCATCAATGGTTATATTGCTTTTTTTGCCAGCTCTACCTACAATGAAGCATTCTTTCTCATGCTTCAAAGTATCTTTTTCCTTTATTTCATTAATAATTTTGTGGTTGCCGAAGATCACGATAAAGACAATATTCATATAAGTCAGATTGTGCTATTGGGCTTTATCATGTTTATTATGGCCCAAACTCGATTTATTAGTATTGGTGCTGTATCAGCGGTATTGATCTTCTTTTTAGCTTATAAACAATGGAAAAAAGCGGGAGCAACTGTTGGAATATTTGCTGTTTTTTATTTGGGATTTTCTATGATTACCAAGTTTGTTATAAAAGCAAATGGCGCAGGAATGTCGAGTCAAATGGAAACGCTTTTGTTAAAACACCCTTACAAGCCAGAAGAAGGAACAGAAAACGTAATGGGTTTTTTAACTAGAATTGTAGATAACTCAAATTTATATATCGGACGAACGTTTCTGGTAGAATCAGGATTTAGACCTATTTCAGGAGCTCAATTAAATGGTAGTTTAACTTTATTAGTGTATGCCATTTTAATTGGTGGCTTTCTTTACGCAATTAGAAAAAAAGATAAAGGTGTAATATTCTCCTATTTGTATGCCGGTTCTTTATCCTTGCTCACCTTTGTAGTACTGCAAAAATATTGGGATCAAAACAGAATGATTATAATCATGTATCCTTTTTTATGGATGTTTGCCTTTTATCTGTTGTATCAAATTTTCGATTCTAAAAAACTACGTGGTTTTCAACCCATTTTTTTAATTGTTTCTGCACTTTTAATTTTACCGGGTGTTGGTAGAACCTTCACTAAAATTGGCGATAATTCTACTACTTTAAGAAAGAATATAAGTGGTGATAAATTATATGGTTTCACTGATGATTGGGTGAATTATATTAAAACCGTTCAGTGGGCACACGACAATTTAAAGGATTACTATATTATTTGCCGTAAACCACAAATTGCTTTTATTTACACCGAAGGCACTCAGCATAAAGGCACGGGATTAAAGGAAACTGATCCCAAAAAAGCTTTAGAACATTTAAAAGAAAATGGCGTCACCCATATAGTTAGAGCCAGTTTAAGAAGAAATCCAAATGCAAACACTGGACAGGTGATTAATACGGTACATAATTACATGGCTCGAATTGAACAGGCTTATCCCGGCACTTTTAAATTGGTACATACTGAAGGTAAATCAGAGCCTGCCTATCTATTTGAAATAAACTATTATGGTATTGAACAGCCAAACAACTAAGACGATATACGAATGAATGTAGTATTACGAAATATGAAGATTACTGCCTTAAAAGTTAGCATTGCTAAAATACTTTATAAGGTGACAAAAATATTTTACAAAAAAGACGTCTATCCTAAAAAGATTGGCAATATCAATTTAGAACTACATTTAAATGAAGGTATTGATCTACATCTTTTTCTGTTTAGCAATTTCCAAAAGCATGTTTTTGACAATGAAATTGTAAAAATTAAGAAAGATGCGGTAATATTTGATGTTGGAGCTAACGCAGGTTATCTTACCTTGTTTTTCGCAGACATTGCAGAGAGAGGACAAGTGCATGCCTTTGAGCCTACACATTATGCTATCAATAAATTGGTAAAAAATGCTTCTTTAAACCCTTCATTGAAAGAAAGAATCACAGTAAACCAATGTTTTGTTTCCGATAAAGATGATCAAAAAGATTTGGTAGCTTATAGCAGTTGGCCATTAACCGGTAATGAAAGCACACATTCTATCCATAAGGGAGTTGCCAAATCAACAGAAGATGTAAAATCTATAACCTTAGACAGCTATTGCATTAAGCACAATATTGATCGTTTAGATTTGATTAAAATTGATACTGATGGTCATGAGTTTGATGTGCTAAATGGTGCCAAGGAAACTATTGTGAAGTTTCAGCCACAAATAGTTTTTGAAGTTGGTGGCTATATTTTAGATGAGCAAAACACCCCTTTTGATGGGTTTATCGATTTCTTTAATAATTTGGGCTATAACATTTATACAATCAAAGGGAAAGTAATTGAAAAATCAAATTATAGAAATATCATTCCACAATACGGAACCATTGATGTAATTGCATCGAAATAAATTAATACTTAACCGATCCAAATCTAAAATGTCTAACCAATCCAATATAGATCTTGATGCTCCCGCTACCACAATGGCTCATGGAGAGATCATTTTGAAGAAGCCTTTTCTAAAAAAGCTTTATATCGAGTGGTATCAACAGTTTAGTGAATTGGCTAAAACACTACCGGAAGGAAAGCTTTTGGAAATTGGTTCCGGCGGCGGATTTATCAAAGAGATTAATCCCAATGTTTTAACCACCGATATTTTAGAGCTTCCCAATGTAGATATAGTAATGTCTGCAGAAGACATACCTTTAGAAGATAATTCGGTTAGTGGCATTTTTATGATCAATGTATTACACCATATAAAAAATAGCGATGCCTTTTTAAAAGAAGCTCAAAGAGTTTTAAAGAAAGGCGGAAAAATATTTATGGTGGAACCGGCTAATACTTTGTGGAGTAGATTTTTCTATAGAAATTTTCATCACGAAGGTTTTGACCCTTCTGAGAAAGATTGGAAGGTAGAGGGAGAAGGACCGTTAAGCGATGCCAATGGAGCAATTCCGTGGATTATATTTAAGCGAGATCTTCATAAATTTCAACAAAAATACCCTGATTTAGTTTTAGAAAAACGCAAAGATCATACCCCCATGAGATATACTTTAACCGGAGGTTTATCATTCCCTTCAGTGGTTCCTGGTTGGTCTTTTAAAATAGTTACTTTTTTAGAAAATGTATTCTCCTTTTTGTTTCGATATTTTGGAATGTTTCAAACTATCATTGTCAAAAAGAAGTAGATAAATAAATGAACGTGGAAACAGATATACAACCAACAATAACAACTCAAACCAAATATACAGGGCGAACTTTAGCCTTCTACAATCACTTTGAGCAGTTGGCACAGAAATACAAAAGTTATAAGCAGCGATTCAGCTATTATTGGAAAGATATTGTTAGATATTGTAATTATTTTATCCATGATGAAGACAGTGTAATAGAGATTGGTTGCGGAGTAGGAGATTCCTTAAATGGTTATAAAGGAATTAAAAAAGTTGGTATAGATTTTAGTCCATCGATGATTGACGTGGCAAAAGCGAACTATCCAAATTTAGAGTTTCACTTAATGGATGCCGCCAACATCACGTTAGATCAGAAATTTGATGTAGTAATTCTTTCCAATGTAATTGGATACTTTGATAATATTGAAGATGTGTTGTTGCAATTAAAGAAAGTTTGTCATGATAGAACCAAATTAATTGTTTCGTATTATAATCATAGTTGGGAGCCTTTAATCAATTTTGCAGAATTCATTGGATTAAAAAAGAAAAGCCCTGTACAAAATTGGTTATCGGAGCAAGACATCAGTAATTTATTATACTTATCAGGCTTTGAAACTTTTAAATCTAAAAGGAGAATGATTATTCCTGTTTGGATTCCAATATTATCATGGTTTTTCAATAAGTATATTGCGAACCTTCCTTTCTTCAATCGCTTTGGATTAAGCAAATTTGTTTTTGCTCGTAGAATGGCTTTTAAATCAAGTCAAGAAGTTTCAGAAAAATATTCTACTACAGTGGTGATTCCGGCAAGAAACGAAAGCGGCAATATTGAGGACGCCATTTTGCGGTTACCTAAATTCGGAAAGCATGTAGAAATCATATTTGTGGAAGGAAATTCTACTGATGACACTTGGGAAAAGATTCAAGAGATTCAAGCAAAGTATAAGGATACGCACGATATAAAAATCACTCAACAAGAAGGCAAGGGAAAGGGCGATGCAGTAAGAAAAGGTTATGCGATGGCTACCGGAGATATATTGATGATTTTAGATGCCGACCTAACTGTTCCGCCGGAGGATATTCCTAAATTTTATGATGCATTAGCGACAAGCAAAGGCGAATTCATCAATGGCTGTCGGTTAATTTATCCGATGGAAAGTCAGGCGATGAGATTTTTAAATACCTTAGGTAATAAATTTTTCAGCAAGGTTTTTTCTTGGTTGTTAGAGCAACCGATAAAAGATACTTTATGTGGAACGAAAGTGATGTTTAGAACGGATTACAACCGTTTAATTGCCAATAGAGCTTTCTTTGGGGAGTTTGACCCATTTGGAGATTTTGATCTCTTATTTGGGGCTTATAAGCTGAATTTAAAGATTATTGACTTACCTATTCGTTATCGAGATAGAACCTACGGTGACACCAATATTTCTAGGTTTAAACATGGTTTATTACTCTTAAAAATGTGTTGGTTTGCTTCCGGGAAAATCAAGTTTTGGTAATTTAAAATGATCTAATTCAACTTGTTCAAGCGTCTCGCCAGGACTTACATTCTATATATTTTTCTAGCCTAAAATAAAAAAGTCTATAAAATTGCTTCTATAGACTCCTTTCTAGTTGTTTAAATGTATTAATTCTTAATTCTCTAAAGTTCTTTCGATTTCAATATGCTCGTAAGCTTCAATGATATCGCCAACTTTAATGTCGTTGTATTTCGCAATTTTTACACCACATTCCATACCTTTCGTAACTTCTTTAGCATCGTCTTTGTATCGTTTCAATGCATCTAAAGTTCCATCATAAGCTACAATACCGTCTCTAATAATTCTTACTTTATTGTTTCTATTCATTTTACCATCCAATACGAAACAACCGGCAATAGTACCCACTTTACTAATCTTGAAGGTTTCTCGAACTTCCACGTTAGCAACAATTTTCTCTTCGTATTTAGGACGTAACATACCCACCATTGCAGCTTTCACTTCATCAATAGCATCATAAATAATAGAGTAAGTTCTAATATCAATAGATTCTTTTTCTGCTAATGCTCTAGCATTGGCTGATGGTCTAACTTGGAAGGCAATAATAATGGCATTGGAAGCAGAAGCTAATAGAATGTCTGATTCTGTAATTTGACCAACACCTTTATGGATAATATTGACTTGTAATTCTTCAGTAGACAATTTCAATAATGAATCTCCTAATGCTTCAACTGATCCATCCACGTCACCTTTCACAATTAAATTCAATTCTTGGAAACTATCTAATTTCAATCGATCTCCTAACTTATCTAGCGTTAATCGTTTAGTAGCTCTAATACCTTGTTCTCTTTGAATTTGACTTCTTCTAGAAGCTAATGCTTTCGCATCTTGCTCACTATCATAATGTTTGAATTTCTCACCTGCTTGAGGCGCTCCATTCAAACCTAATACTTGAACTGGTGTAGAAGGACCGGCTTTTTTAACCTTATTTCCTCTCTCATTATACATGGCTTTTACTTTACCATAATGAGACCCTGCTACAATTACATCGCCTACTTGTAATGTTCCATCTTGAACCATTACTGTTGCTAAATATCCTCTTCCTTTATCTAATGAAGCCTCAATTACTGAACCGCTTGCATTTTTATTTGGATTACCTTTTAATTCTAGTAATTCTGCTTCTAAAAGAATTTTCTCTAGTAATGTCTCCACATTAGTACCATGCTTAGCAGAAATTTCTTGCTCTTGGTGTTTACCTCCCCAAGATTCTACCATCACATTCATTTGTGATAATTGCTCTTTTACTTTATCTACGTTAGCACCTTCTTTATCAATCTTGTTGAAAGCAAAGATCATTGGCACTTCCGCTGCTTGCGCATGGCTAATAGCTTCTTTTGTTTGAGGCATTACACTATCATCCGCTGCAATTACAATTACGGCAATATCAGTAATTTTGGCACCTCTCGCTCTCATCGCGGTAAAGGCTTCGTGACCTGGTGTATCTAAGAAAGTTACTTGCTTGCCTGATTTAGTTTCTACCTCGTAAGCACCAATATGTTGTGTTATTCCTCCCATTTCTCCGGCAATAACATTGGCACTTCTAATATAATCCAACAATGAAGTTTTACCGTGATCAACGTGACCCATAATGGTTACGATAGGTGCTCTTTCAACTAAATCCTCCGGATTATCTTCCTCTTCTTCTTCTTCGTCTTCATCTTCGTTAACATTAATAAATTCAACTTGGAAATCGAATTCATCAGCTACTAACTCAATTATTTCAGATTCTAATCTCTGATTAATAGAAACAATTACGCCTAACATGAAACATTTAGAAATTACTTCTGTAGCAGAAACATCCATTAAGTTCGCTAACTCACTCACGGAAATAAATTCTGTTACCTGTATTACGTTTGTGTCTTCTAATTCCTCCTCGTCCTCACGAATTTTGGCGTGTTCGTCTCTCTTCTGTTTTCTATACTTCGCTCCTTTGGCTCCTTTTGACTTTCCACCGGAAAGCTTAGCCATAGTTGCTTTTATTTTTTCTTGAACTTCTTTTTCAGATACTACTTCTTTTTGGTCGCCTCTTTTATGAGCATTCCCAGCTCTCGGTCCTGTTCCTCTTTTTCTTCCATCATCTTTATTCGCAACAGATTTAGTATCTATTGGTCTAGAAATTCTCTTTCTCTTTCTTCTTTTCTCGTCACCTGAAGTATCTTTCGATTTCTTTTTAGGCTCTTTTACCGGAAGTTCAATCTTACCAACAATCGTTGGCCCTGTCAATTTCTCTAGCTTTGTTTTCTCAACAACCTCTTCTTCCTTTTTAGGGGCTTCTTTCTTAGGCTCTTCTTTTGCAACAACTTTTTCTTCGACTTTCTTAGGCTCTACCTTCTTAGGCGTTGGATCTTCGAGTTTACCGACAACCTTGAGTCCAATTTTTGGTTTTTCAACAACAATTTCTTCTTCTACAGCTTCAACCTTTTTTTCCTCCTTCTTCTCAACAACCTTCTCTTCTTCTACCTTTTCCTCTTTCTTTTCTTCTTTGGCTTTTCCTAAGTCAACTTTTCCAACAATTTTCGGCCCGTCAACTTTAACTTTCCTTGTCTCAACAATTTCTTCCTCTCTCTCTTTACGAACCTTACCAATATTGATTTCTTCCGCGCGCTGTTTAATTACAATCTCTTGCTGAAAATCTTTCAGCAACAGATGATACATGTCTTCTGTAAGCTTAGTAGTAGGCTTGTTATCGATATCGAAACCATTTTTTTTCAAATGCTCCACAATGGAAGCCGTACCGACGTTCAACTCCTTTGCTATACTTACTAACCTTTTTGATTTAGCTCCTGTCATTCGCGACGAATATATTTATCTTTTATTGAAACTAATGATAATTAAATCATAAGTTTAATCGTTTTCAAATTCTCTTTTCAATACTGTTAACAATTCTTCAATTGTTTCTTCTTCCAAATCAGACCTTCTGATTAACTCTTTTTTATCTAATTGCAGTACACTTTTAGCGGTATCACAACCAATTGTTTTTAAGGCATCAATTACCCAGCTTTCGATTTCATCACTGAATTCTTCTAAATCAACATCATCCTCCATGTCTTCTGTATCACGGAAAACATCAATTTCAAACTCCGTTAATTTACTGGCCAACTTAATGTTTAAACCACCTTTTCCAATTGCTAAAGATACTTGATCCGGCTTCAAATATACGGATACTCTTTTGTCTTCCATTTTAAGATCTATAGAAGTGATCTTAGCTGGAGATAAAGCTCTCTGTATAAACAAGCTAGTATTATTAGTAAAGTTAATAATGTCAATGTTTTCATTTTTTAACTCTCTTACAATACCATGTATTCTAGATCCTTTCATTCCTACACAAGCACCTACTGGATCAATTCTATCATCGTAAGATTCTACCGCTACTTTTGCTCTTTCTCCCGGCTCTCTAACAATTTTCTTAATTACAATTAAACCGTCAAAAATTTCCGGCACTTCCATTTCTAACAATTTCGCTAAGAAAGAAGTATCGGTTCTTGAAAGAATAACTTTAGGGTTGTTGCCTCGCATTTCAACATCTTTAACAACCGCTCTAATCGTTTCTCCTTTTTTAAAGTAATCCGATTTAATTTGTTCTTGCTTTGGTAAAATCAATTCGTTCCCATCGTCATCCAAACATAAGATTTCTCTTTTCCAAATTTGATAAACTTCAGTGGTAACGATTTCACCAATTCTATCTTTGTATTTTTTGTACACTTCATCTTTCTCTAATTCCAAGATTCTTGAAATTAAAGTCTGTCTTGCGGCCAAAATAGCTCTTCGTCCGAAATCCATAAGGGTAATCTCCTCAAAAGCTTCTTCTCCTACTTCAAAATCTTCTTCAATTTTCTTGGCATCAGAAATACAAATTTCTTCTAAAGAATCTTCTACTTCTCCATCTTCCACAATTACTCTGTGTCTCCAGATTTCTAAATCTCCTTTATCTGTATTAACAATAATGTCAAAATTATCGTCAGACCCATATTTTTTTCTCAATAGCGTTTTAAAAACATCTTCTAAAACCTTCATCATTGTAGGTCTATCAATATTCTTAAACTCTTTAAACTCCGAAAACGAATCTACTAATTCCGCACTGTTCATTGCCTTCTATTTAAATGTTATTAATTTTTTTGTCGTTTTTATATCATCAAAAGGAATATCTAACAAATTGGTAGCTACCACTTTTTTATTTTTTATCGTTTGTGATTCTAATTGAATGCCATCATTATCTACCTTTTTAAGAATGCCTTTGTACTTGTTACCGTCTTTTTTCAATACTTCTACCAATCTTTCAATTGATTTGTGATATTGTTGAAGGACTTTCAATGGCTCTCCCATACCGGGTGAAGAAACTTCTAAGGTGTATTTTTCACCTACTAGGTTTTCTTCTTCTAAATAAGCTTCCAACATTCTGCTTATCTCCACACATTTATCGATAGTAATATTTTGTTTCCCGTCTACAAAAAGCATTATCTTTTGCTGTGGTGTAATTTTAACATCTACAAAAAAAAGATCAGTACCTTTTACATACTCGTTTAACTTATTTTCTATCTTATCTTTTAACATAATCGTACCCTAATAAAATAGGGGACTTTAAAAGCCCCCTATGAATAGAGAATGCAAAGGTAGAACTTTTTTATTTGTTAACCAATTCTCTAATCTTATCTATAAATTAAGCTAGTATTTCTTGATTCGTTGCTTTGCTATGCCAATTCTATCATTTACATTTGATACAATGAAGTCGGTATGCATTATAAGACACGCTAAATCCAGCTGGGAAGATCAAGATCTGCCGGATGTAATTAGGCCTTTAAACAAAAGAGGAAAGAAAACTTCTGGGTTGGTGGGAAGATACTTAGCACAACTTCATGAGAAACCGGATTTAATTATTTCAAGTCCGGCTACAAGAGCCTATCATACTGCTGTTAATATTGCCCAAATTTTAGGGTATAGGATGAAAAACATTGTCATCGACCCTACAATTTATTTTGAAGGCGAACAAGGAATTATAAATATGCTGAGGCGTTTAGATGACAAGTACGATCATATATTTATCATCGGACATGAGCCCACCCTAAGTGATGTTATTGAAACTTTGAGCGGTGAAACGGTTCCTAAATTTCCCACAACGGCTGTATTTAAAATTAATTTAGATATGACTTCTTGGAAAGATATTTACGAATCAAAAGGCAAGAAAGCATTTTTCACCATTCCTAAACAAATAAGAGAATAACATTACTATCTAGCATGCTAAGAACCAAAATAATTAATAGAGAACTTAGTTGGTTGTCTTTCAATGAACGAGTATTGCAAGAGGCAGAAGACCCAAGTGTTCCATTGTTGGAGAGACTTAAATTTCTCGGTATTTTTTCAAACAATCAGGATGAATTTTTTAGGGTTAGAGTAGCTACTATTAGGCGAATGGCCATGTTGGAGAAAGAAGCTAAGAAAGATCTTGGTATCAAGCCTTCTCAACTACTTATTCAAATTCAAGATAAAATTTTGCAACTTCAAAAGAGATTCGACGAGACCTATTTGAAGCTTTTGAAAGAGTTGAAAGAAGAGAATATATACATCATTAATGAAAATGAGCTAACAGAGGAGCAAGGCAAATTTGTTAGAGCCTATTTTCATGATGAAGTTAGATTAAACCTCTTCCCTATCATGATTGATAACCTTAAGGAATTTCCAATTCTGCAAGATTCTTCGATTTATTTGGCTATTCAATTCTATAAAAAACAAAACAAAGCAGAATCGGTTATTCACTCCTTAATTGAAGTACCTACCCCTCAATTACCTCGTTTCTTGGTATTGCCAAAAGAAGACGAAAAAACCTATATTATTTTCTTAGATGACGTAATTAGGTTTAATCTTCAAGACATCTACAAAATATATGATTTTGATAAAATTGAAGCGTTTACCATAAAGTTTACGCGAGATGCGGAATTAGATATTGACAACGACGTATCCAAAAGTTTTTTAACGGCGGTAGAAACTAGTTTAAAAAAGCGAAAATCGGCAGATCCATTGCGATTTATTCACGATGAGGAAATGCCCGAGAAATTCCTAAATTTCTTATTGAAGAAAATAGGCTTAAAAAAAGGTCCAAGCGTTTTGCCTGGTGTTCGATACCATAATTTTAAAGATTTTATGGGTTTCCCTAAATTAGATAGACCTGATTTATGGTATAAAAAACTATCTCAAATCCCACATCCTGATTTTCATGAATGCAGAAGTATGATGCAGGTAATGAAAGAAAAAGATGTGCTTTTATATTACCCATATCATGCTTTTGATGATTTTTTAGATCTGCTAAGAGAAGCGGCTATCGACCCTTTGGTTTCTCATATTAGAGTAAATGTTTATCGAGTAGCAGACCAATCTAACGTTATCAAATCACTGGTAACGGCTATTAGAAATGGGAAATTTGTTACCGTTGTAGTTGAGTTAAGAGCTAGATTTGATGAGGCAGCCAATATTCATTGGGCGACTAAACTTAGAGAAGAAGGCGTAAGAGTAATTACAGGTGTTTCCGGATTAAAAGTGCATTCTAAGTTATGCTTAATAACGAGAAGAGAAGCAGGTGAAAAAGTGTATTACGGCACTATTGGCACGGGTAACTTCCACGAAGACACTTCTAAAGTTTATACGGACCATACGTTATTTACAGCCAATCAAGTTATTACAAGAGAAGTAAGAGAAATATTTACCTTTTTTGAAAAGAACTACGAAATACCAAAACACAATCGATTAATTACAGCACCTTTTCAATTGAGGACTAAAATTGTTAGTTTGATTAATAGAGAGATTCGCAATGCAAAAGCCGGAAAAAAAGCGGAGCTATTCTTTAAAATGAATAGTTTAGTGGACGAAGCTATGATTGAAAAACTATATCAGGCGAGCAAAGCAGGTGTAAAAATTAAATTAATTGTTAGAGGAATTTGTTCTTTAATTCCCGGTATACCAAAAATGAGTGAAAATATAAAAGCGATTAGCTTAGTAGATAAGTTATTAGAGCATACTCGAGTATTTGTATTTCACAATGATGGGAAAGAAGATGTTTATATTGGCAGTGCAGATTTAATGACTAGAAACTTAGATTACAGAGTTGAAGTGCTTTGCCCGATTTTAGATAGAGGATTGAAGCAGCAATTGATTGACATTTTAGATATTCAATGGAGTGGTAATGTTAAGGTTCGTATCTTTGACCAAGATCAGCGAAATAAATATCGAAAATCTAAAGGCAAAGAGATTATTAGAGCACAAGATGTTATTCATGATTATTATAACCAATTTTATATTTCACAAACTGAAAAGAAAGACTAGAATTTGAAACTTGGAGCAATTGACATAGGATCTAACGCCATTAGGCTTTTATTGATGAATGTATATGAAACACCTGAAGGCCCTGTTTTTGTAAAAGATACTATTTATAGATTACCCCTTCGTTTGGGTGAAGAAGCCTTTTTAAATGGCAAATTTTCTACGGCTAAGGTAAATGCCCTTATTAAAGCACTAAAGGCATTTAAAAATATTATTGATGTGCATGGCACAGAAGTTTATATGGCTTGTGCTACAAGTGCCATGAGAGAAGCAAGCAACAGCAAAAAAGTTATTGAAAAAATTAAGGCTAAAACCGGTATTGATATCAATGTGATTAGTGGTTCTGAAGAAGCAGATATCATATTTTCCAATCAATTAGGCGAAGGCCCTTTTAGCGAAAACACCAATTATTTATACATTGATGTTGGTGGCGGAAGTACAGAGTTAGTGTTGATTTCGGATGGTAAATTAGTTGACAAATGGTCGTTTAATATTGGAACACTTCGGTTGAAGCACAATATGGTTTCAAATGAAGTTTGGCGCGAAATGCGAGTTTGGCTCTATAAATTCAGAAAAGATTATTCCGGCATAAAAGGAATTGGATCAGGGGGAAACATCAACCATATCTTAAAAAATCACTCAAAGAATAAGAATAACATTTTAAGTTTAGAAGTGATTGAAGTTTGCTACAGCATGCTTAAAGTGATTCCGGATATTGACAAACAAATAAATTTCAGAATGCGACCTGATCGTGCAGACGTAATTGTTCCTGCATTGGAAATCTTTAAAAAGATTATGAATTGGCTAGATATCGATGAAATTTATGTACCTAAATTAGGCTTACCAGATGGCATCATTAAAAAACTATACGAGGAAAACAAGGATAATAAAAGTAAGAAATCGAAGTAAAAATTGATTGATACTAATGAAACTTAAATAATGATCTCTTTTATTAACTTAGCATCTTCTAAAAAATAACCATGAATAAATTTACTTTCCTTTTAATTGCTATCGTAATGCTTTTAGCTTCTTGTAAAGATAAGAGTGCTCCTGTTTTTTCTAGTTTCTTAATTAATGGTGCTCCTGTTGATCAAGTAGCCGGTGTTTATTCAGGAAGTTTCAATGATACTGCAGTGGTTGATATGATTATTCAGGATGATGAAGAGTTGTTTCAGTTTATTGCTTTTATTGATACCACAGGTGTAGGTGACAATGAACGATTATATGCAGAAAGCCTAACAGGGAAAGAAGATTTTGTTAGAATGACTTATACTTTCAAAGCACTCGATTCTTTAAGCCAATTGTACTTTTTTGGGAATGCAGTTCCAGTAAATTTTACAGCTATCGATAACAATCAAAATACAAGTTCGATAATTGTAAACTTCACCGTTCAGTAAGTTTAGATTAATCTTCTAATTCAGCATCTAAATTCTTAATTTTTTCTAGAATTTCAGACTTCAAACCGTCCGTGCAGCATTTACGGTCTAATTTTGTTTTAACGAATTTTTTAAATGCATCATCAATGGCATAATGTTCTAAGCATGATGGACATCTATTTATCTCTTTTATCAATCGAGCTTCTGTTTCCTTATCCAATTCGCCATCTAAAAGAAATTCAACCTTTTCAACAACATCTTTACAGTTATGACCTCCAATCCCAAAAATTTTCAAAACTCGTTTCATTTAATAATTATCAGTTATCGCGTTAATAGTACAGTGGCTTAAATGAGCATCTAAAAAAATTGAATGCCATTCATTTATTAGGTATAACCCAGCGTTCCTGCGTAATCTTTCAATTTTTCCTTTAATAAATTCCTCGCTCTATGCAATCTAGATCTTACTGTTCCGATCGGAATATCAACTATTTTAGATATTTCCTCGTATGTAAAACCTTCCACATCACAAAGTAAAATTACGGTCTTAAAATCAACGGGGATGCTATTAATGGCGTTCGACATTTCATCGCCTAACATACCCTGAAAGATTTCTTGTCGTAAATCTACACTGCCTTTAAATTTATCACTATCAGAATCATGATGACTTACAATGTCTTCAAAATCTACCTTATTAGGCTGCTTTGCCCTTTTGCGATAGTGATTAATAAACGCATTCTTCAGAATCTTGAACAACCATGCTTTAGAATTCGTTCCCACTTGATAAGAATCAATAAAACGATAAGCTTTCATGAAAGTCTCCTGAACCAAGTCATTCGCTTCCTCTTCGTTGTAGGTTAAGTGATAAGCAAAGTTGTATAAAGCATCTGCATGAGGAAAAAACTCATTGTGAAATGTTGAATCTCGTTGTTGCTTTGATTTGGTAGTTCCCATGTGATGCAAAGTTAAATATATGATTTATTATTTAGTTGAGTTAGATAGAAATTTCACTGTTTATAACAATTGGATTTATAATTTACCTTTACCATGCAAATGAAAACATCACTGATTGTTAGCACTTATAATCGACCTGATGCCTTGCGTTTAACGCTTAAAAGCATTGCGCGGCAGCGTCTGCTTCCCAGTGAAGTAATTATTGCAGATGACGGCTCTACCAATGAGACTAAGTTATTGGTGGATGAATTTGCGGCGAACTTTCCAATTCCTATTCAACATGTTTGGCAAGAAGATAAAGGATTTAGATTGGCAGCCATTAGAAATAAAGCCATTAAAAAAGCTTCGGGCGAGTTTTTAATTTTTACAGATGGCGATATTATTCTACACAAAGATTTTATTCAATCACATATAAGTTTTGCTCTGCCAAAACATTTTTGTCAAGGACATCGCGTTTTATTAAATGCTAGCGCTACAAAAAAAGCTATAGAAAATGAGCAACTTAATTTTGGCCTGTTTGATAGTGGCATCAACAATCGCTTATACGCATTTCACCATCTTGGTTTTTCAAAACTAATGTCCAAAACCGTTTTAAGCGAAGAAAAAGTAAAAGGCTGCAACTTTTCTTGTTATAGAGAAGATGCTATAAAAATCAATGGTTTTAATGAATCCTTTATCGGTTGGGGGAAAGAAGATGCTGAGTTTATCGCTCGATTAATCAACTCAGGAGTGAAAGGAATAGATATAAAATTTGCCGCTGTAGCGTTTCACTTAGATCACGGAGAAAATTTTAAAAAGAAAACGGAAGATGCTTTACCAAACAATCTATTATTTGTAGAAAAAGCTAAAAAAGAAAAGTTGACTTGGTGTGACAATGGAATTCTAAAGAAAACTTATTAATTGAGTGAGATTTAAAGAAATTAGTTATCCTTTTCTTTTAACTCCTTTTTTTGTGTAACTTTTCCATAAACAAATACAGTTACCAAAGATACCAAAGTAGAACCTCCGAGCACTCCTGCAAGAACTGGCTGCCCACTTAAACCCAATACAGTTGAAACACCTATAAGAAGCAGTGCTATAATAAATCCAAATATTTGACCATACCTACTCTGTCTTAATTGTTCAGTTACTGCATGAGATTCCAAAGATCTTCTATGTTCTCCTTGCTTTTCTGCCATGACCATAATTCTTTCAGCACCATTTTCAATGACATTATTATACTCTTTAAGCATTCTTGGCGGAGGTAAAGGACCTGAAAAAGATTCCTTTTTAAATATAGAAACAACTGCACTATATAATTTGGTCTTTTCTTCTTCTGGGATTTCAAGAGCCTCAACAATTGGAATAAATTCATTCTGATTAGAAAGGTTTTCTTTCCTTTTATTTTTTCCCTTTTGAGGTTTTTCTCCTCCCTTTTTGGAATTATCTTTAGTGGGTTCTAAAGGTTCTATTTCTTCCATTCCTCTTATAATTGTTTAGTCAAACTAGAATTTAACTGTTTAATTCTTAATTCTAATTGTTTAATCCTAGATTCTAATTGATTAATCTCAATAGAATCTACTTCATGATTAATCTCAATAGAATCTATTTGACTAAGTAATTTAGGAGATAATTCTAACCTTAATTTATTCTGAGCTTCTCTAATGTCATCTCCAACCACTCCCCAATCGTTTTTAATGGCTTTTGAATCAGCTTCTTCCTCAGTTTTCGAATAATTGAAATTATAATAATTCCCAGAAATATTGAAGATACTTCCTAGCCCATCTAAAAATGAACTTTTAGAAAAAAGGTAGTCAGTATGATATAGTTTTTTCAAATAAGACATTCTACCTGACAGTTTTGTTGATAATTTAGTACAATTATACACATTTACACAAACATTTGTTTCAATAGCTTCATTAATTTATGTTATAACACTTAAACATTTTGCATTAAAACGAAGTTCAAATTCAACTTATTTTGTATCAAATTGAATAATAAGATTAGTAAGTTAATCATTCCCTTTATGTTTTTGTTCAAAAAATAGAAAAACTATCTTTTCCCTTCTAACTTTATTAAAAGTTGCTTCACTAAACCCAATTTAGTATAGTTTCCCAAAAAGTATCAAAATTTACATAAATAATTCCCTCATTTGCATTGTAAAAAAGACTTTTGTATAATTATCTATGAAATTCATAATATTATATAAAGAACCCCTAATCAGCTAATAATTTCTCTTCTTCCTTTGTTTGAACCAACACAGAAACCACCATCAAAAAAGTTGTTTTTCCAACAATCAACTCAATACTCTGCTCACCAATAAAGGTTGAAAATGTGAGCATATAAAAAGGAATGACTAAAGGATGCCTTCGCCAAAAATAAAATAGCGGAATACATAGAAAGGTATAAAAAGCGAACATCCCTAAAAACCCAAAACAGGCCAAAGAAAAAACAACCTGATTAATGGGTGAATAGCGCAGATCCATGGGCAAATCAGGATAAGTGACTTCAAACTTCTTATCCGTGGCCTCTTCAATATCTCCCACTCCTACTCCAAAAAAAGGATGTTCTTTTGCCAATATCCAACCATTTAAAATGGAGTAAATCCTTATTCTGTCAGAATTATGATACGCTCCATGTTCATCTAAAGCTGTACTGATATCCCATTTTACATACGACATTTTATTCTTGAAGGAAGGGAAACTAGTGTAAGCCACAGCAAATATTAAAACCAAAGCAGCAAAACCAGCCAAGCCAAGTTTGTATTTTTTAGTGCGAAATATATAATAGCAACCGGAAAGTATTAATGTAAGATACAAGGCTAAAAGACCTGTTCTAACGGCCAAAACATGAATGAATACCATTAAAAACAATGCAGCAAAACCATATAAATATCGTTCCCATTTACTAACAAAATAAAATTTTGTTGCGGTTAAATAGATAGAAAAGAGCACGGCTATCGCTACCAAATGGCTATACCAAATATGAATGATGGGCGTTACAATTGTTTTCCCTCTTAAATAACCATCGTTTATTTCCTCAAAATTTAGAAGATAGCCTACCAGTAATTTTATACTGATGACTAAGTTAACGACTACATAAATCGCCAAAAAAGCATTGACATATTTCTTCTTTAACGGACCAATTAAATGAAACGCCAAAGGAATCACTAAAAAGATTAAGTTAGAATTGACTCGTCCCAACCAATTCGAAGTGTTTTCACTATTGATTCCCGATAAAACATAAATAAGTAGAATCAAGCTTAATCCATAATATTTTGGATGACTTATAAATGATCGCAACTTTTTCCTTACATCCTTATTAGATAAGCCCAATAACAACAATAAATAAGGCACTACGGATAAAAGAAAAATTGAATAGTATAAGCCTATGCAAATTAGCAAGAATAAAAACAATAAGACCTTTCTGTCTACATTCATCAATTGTAATGGGTTGGCTTCTAATTCAAAGGTAATACGATAGATATTAACAGATATTGCATTAAAATTATATCTTTCAGTTATGAAAATCGGTCTCTACTTCGGATCCTTCAATCCAATTCATTTAGGTCATTTAATTGTAGCCAATAGTATGCTCGAAACAGCACTGTTAGATGAGATATGGTTTGTGCTATCTCCCCAAAGTCCATTTAAAACCCAATCAGAACTAGCGGATGAAGAAGACCGTAAAGCAATGTTGGAATTGGCGATTAAGGACAATCCTAAATTTAAAATCAGCACTATTGAGTTTGATTTGCCAAAACCATCATACACCATCAACACCTTAAAAGCATTAAAAAAAGCACATCCGGAAGAATTGTTTTCCATTGTGATGGGGGCGGATAATTTGATCAATTTCCATAAATGGAAAGCCTATGAAGAAATCATTGAGTTGGTTAATATTCAAGTATATGCACGAAGCACAAATGCTGCTATTCCTCCCGAATGGAAAACACATGAAATCGTTCATATTCATCCCTTACCATTGATTAATATTTCCTCCACTTTCATTCGAAAAAAGGTCGCCAATAAGGAAAGCATTAAGTATTGGGTGCGTAAAAAAGTAGAACAATACATTATTAAAAATAAGTTATACAGAACACTTGAATCGGAAAACGACTAAGCAATTCCATTAATATATATTCACTTTAATTAGTTGTTTTGACAACTAAATTGATGTAACTTTGTTTTATGAGATTAGATCATATTGCCTACAGAGTGCGCGATAGAAATAAGACGGCACAGTTCCTAATAAAGTGTTTGGGATATCGCTTAGCTGCTGATTTGCCCGAAGGATTTGATATTCAATTTGAAGATGGATCACTAGCCAAATGTTTGGTTTTAGAGCCTTCTGAAAAAACTTTAGAGAATGCTCCATGGACGGCATTGACTTCCATAAATGGCATCGAAACGCAAGAATACCACATGCCTCCTGAAATTTTTGTTTCTGACGGCAGCAATGGTTCTGTTGTAAAGAGCTGGGTAGAAGCACGAGGTGGCGTTGGCGGCATTCATCATTTAGCTTATCAGGTAGCTTCTGTAGAAGACACTATGAAAGAATGGATCGAAAAAGGCTATGCTGAATTTACAACAAACGAACCTTTAAAATGTCCGGAATTGACTCAGGTTTTCACTAAACCATCAGAGTTAACCGGCGTAATTTATGAGTTCATTGAGCGAGGAAAGCAAGGTTTCTGCAAAGACAATGTGAAAGACTTAATGGAAAGCACTAAAAATTTATAATCATGATACAAGAAATATTTAATGCCTTAGGAATTCAAGACAGTAATAATGGCGCCTTTATTGGTGGAAGCGATTTTCAACCATCAGGTTTTGAGTCTATAATTACTTCTTACAATCCAACAACAGGAGAAAGATTAGCAGAAGTAAAAAGCTGTACCCTAGAAGACTATCATACCATCGTTGAGAAATCTGATGAAGTTTTCAAGAAATGGAGAATGTTGCCTGCGCCGGAAAGAGGTTTAATTATTAGAGACATGGCTAACATCTTAAGAGAAAACAAAGATGCTTTGGGCAGTTTAGTAAGTCTTGAAAACGGAAAAATTAAAGCAGAAGGCGATGGTGAAGTACAGGAAATGATCGACATTGCTGATTTTGCAGTAGGTTTATCTCGTCAATTATATGGTTTAACCATGCATTCTGAAAGACCGATGCATAGAATGTACGAACAATGGCATCCATTGGGTAATGTTGGCATTATCAGTGCATTTAACTTCCCGGTTGCGGTTTGGGCATGGAATGCATTTTTAGCAGCCATTTGTGGAGACATCAGTATTTGGAAACCATCACCTAAAACACCATTAACCGCAGTAGCTATTCAACATTTATGCAATAAAGTATTGAAAGCTCATGGTTGGGAAGGTGTTTTCAATTTAGTCATTGGAGAAAATAAATCGGTTGGCGATACCATGATCAGAGATAAAAGAATTCCTTTGGTTTCTTTTACCGGATCAACTAAAGTGGGAAAATACATTTCTGCTGTCGTTCAAGAAAGAATGGGTAAAAACCTATTAGAATTAGGCGGAAATAATGCCTTAATCATTGATGAAACGGCCGATTTAAAATTAGCGATTCCTGCTGTTGTTTTTGGCGCAGTAGGTACTGCCGGACAAAGATGTACGAGCACAAGAAGAGTATTTATACATGCTTCTAAATTTGATGAGTTAAAAAATACCTTGGTAAAAGCCTACGATCAAGTTAGAATTGGTGATCCTTTAGATAAGAACACTTTAATGGGACCATTAATCGATGAATCTTCGGTAAAAAATTATCAAAATGCCATTGATCAAGCCATTGAACAAGGCGGCACTGTATTGTGTGGTAACGAAGTGTTGGACAGAAAAGGTCATTTTGTAAAACCAACTATTATAGAAATACATCACGATGCAGCCATTGTTTTAGAAGAAACTTTTGCTCCCATTTTATACTTGATAAAAATTGATAGTTTAGATCAAGCGATTGAATACAACAATGAAGTGGCTCAAGGATTATCCTCTGCGCTATTTACAGATAGTTTAAAAAATGCAGAGCGATTCTTATCGCATTCAGGTAGTGATTGTGGCATTGCTAACGTTAATATTGGTACTTCAGGAGCAGAAATTGGTGGCGCTTTCGGTGGCGAAAAAGAAACCGGCGGTGGAAGAGAATCAGGATCTGATGCTTGGAGAATTTACATGCGTAGACAAACCAATACAATTAATTGGAGTAACGATTTGCCATTGGCTCAAGGTATTAAATTTGATTTTTAATCCATCTACATCATTCAAATCTGAAAGACTTTAAATAATTTCAGGTTAAAACATAACAAATGAAAAACATCCTTATCATAGGTGCTGGGAGGTCTTGCTCTTCAATGATTCGTTATTTTTTACAAAATGCGGAACAAGAGAATTGGACGATCCATGTTGGAGATATGGATGTAAAGATGGCACAAGAAAAAGTGGGTAATCACCCCAGAGGAAAAGCTTTTCAGTTTAATGCATTAGATCCTGCACAAAGAGATAAGGCATTTAAGAATGTTGATTTAATCGTGTCGATGTTGCCGGCGCATTTGCATATTGAAATTGCAAAAGATTGTATTGCCAAAAAGATCAATTTGATTACTCCTTCTTATATTTCTCCTGAAATGCAAGCTTTAGATAAAGATGCCCAAGCTGCCGATATCATTATCATGAATGAAATTGGTGTCGACCCGGGAATAGATCACATGAGTGCCAAAAAAGTATTGGATAAAATTGAAGCGGAAGGTGGAGAAATTACTTGCTTTGAATCCTTCACCGGTGGATTAGTCGCGCCAGAAAGCGATGACAACCCCTGGAATTATAAGTTTACTTGGAATCCTAGAAATGTCGTTTTAGCCGGACAAGGAAGTGCTTCCAAATTTATTCAAGAAGGACAATACAAATACATTCCCTACCATAAATTGTTTAGAAGAACGGAGATTATTGATATTGAAGGATATGGTAAATTTGAAGGCTATGCCAACAGAGATTCTTTAAAATATAGAGCAGTTTATGGCTTGCATCATATTCCAACCATTTATAGAGGAACTTTAAGAAGAGTAGGTTTTTGTAGAGCATGGAATGTTTTTGTTCAATTGGGTGCTACTGATGATAGCTATATTTTAGAAGGCTCAAAAGATATGACCAAAAGGCAATTTATTAACTCCTTTTTGTCTTATAACCCACACGACTCCGTAGAGCTAAAGCTGCGTTATTATCTTAAAATTGAACAAGATGATATCATTTGGGATAAATTAGTTTGGTTAGGCATTTTTGATCACACACCTTTAGGTATTGAAGAAGATAAAACGCCCGCACAGATCTTACAAAAGATTTTAGAAGAAAAATGGACGTTAGCTCCACACGACAAAGACATGATTGTAATGTGGCATAAATTCGGTTACACTGTTAAAGGAGAACGAAAATGGGTAAACTCCTCAATGGTTTATATTGGAGAAGATCAAACCTATACCGCCATGAGTGAAACGGTAGGATTACCGGTAGCCATTTGCGCTAAGATGATTTTAAATGGCACCATTCAATCAAAAGGCGTTCATTTACCGATAACGAAAGAAATCTACGATCCGGTTTTAAATGAATTGGCTGAGCATGGTGTTCGATTTGTTGAGCAAGAAGTGAGTTAAATCGAAAATACTCCTCAATAAATCGATTCTATAGCTTTTTTAAGTATGATTTTTCTATTTTGGCATGTAATTTGAAACAACTAATGCAAAAACAACTAATCATGAGAAAATTAATTATGACATTTACAATGCTAGCTTTTGTGGCAATGGGCTGCATGAATGCACAGCAAGGACAAGGTCAATACATGCATACTGGCACCTATACCTTACAATTTGACGATAACGTAAAAATTAAAATAGGTGGAGCAGCACAGGACCAATCTTCTAAACAATGGCAAAATGGTGGCAAAGTAGGCAACACTGAAATTAGTGGTGAAGACTTCAAGAAAATGCAAGAAGCTACCTCTAGCCAATTTAAGTTTGAAATTGAAAGCAAGTCAATTGGAACCTTACACAAGATTAAAGTAACTGACCTTAGCAATGGTAAAACTGTTAACGGTATTTACGATGAAAGAAAAAATGAATTTACTTTTGGATCATCTAAAAGTACTAATGCTGGAAACGGTGCTGGTAAAGTTGAAATTGGAGTGATCAAAGGGAAACTAGATATTGATTCAAGTACTATTACAGATGGTAAATACGAAGTTGGATTTATTGCAGGTAAAGCTCCTGTATTAGTTTCAGCAAGTGCAACATTTACCTTTACAGGTTCAGCAAAAGCTGCAAAGTAAACAAACTAAAATATTAAAAATTGAAAAGCATCCGTCATTTGGCGGATGCTTTTTTTTGTTCTTAAATTAATATTTACTCTTGCCCACACTATTCCATTCTATCTTTTGTTTTAGCATCCAAGATTTGCAACATCGTAGGAATTCTAAAATTTCCATGCATTGATTGAATAAGTTTTTTCGCTTTTAGCAAATCAACTCCTTTAGCCGAAATATATAAGGGCTTTTTACTCTCTCCTCTGAAAAGCTCCACGACATTCTTATCATTACCGAAGAAGCTAGTTTTAGCGACTCCAATGATTGGAATTTTCTCATCCAATGCTTCATAGAGATAGCCACCCAAACCGAGTTTCCCATCATCATCTAACACAACAAAACTATCTACAATAATGTATTTTACTTCCTCCAATGCAACTCGTTTCAATAAACTAAGGATACAAGGTAATTCTCGTTTATAAAATGCTCCAGGTTCATACTCTTCTACATCTTTTAAGATCTCTCGATAGACAATCATTGGCGTTTCATCTGACCAATTTGCCAAACCCAAACCAACCGTTTTTGCTTTATTATTGTAATAGTATGTGTCAAAGGCTAAGATCATTATTCAATCGCATCAATATAGGCCAAACACAAATCAATAGTGGCTTCAATGCCTTTGATATGCGTTCTCTCTGTACCATGCGATGCAGCAACGCCCATTCCAATCAAACCTACTCTGAAATCCTTTCCTGCTCTTAAAGCAGCAGAACCATCTGAGCCATAAAATGGATAGACATCAACTTTATAAGGAATATTATTTTTCTCTGCTAAGTCAACCAACTTTTTTCTAAAGTTATAATCGTACGGACCGGAAGAATCTTTCGCACAAATAGAACAACTCACTTCATTGCCTTGACAATCATCCCCTAAAACGCCCATATCAATGACCAAAAGTTCTTCAATCGCATCAGAATAACCGACGGTGCCACCATGTCCAACTTCTTCGTAATTTGAAAAGAATATTTCTACAGGTGCTTCTTTGCCTTGCTCTTTTAATCGCCTGGCAATTTCAAACAAAACAAAACAACCTGCTTTATTATCTAAAAACCTTGATTTAATAAATCCACTTTCTAATTGCTGATACTTTACATCTACACAAATAATATCACCGACACCAATACCTAATTTTTCAATATCTTCTTTGGTATACACTTCTTCATCCAATCTAACATGCATGCTTTTGGTAGACCGTTCCGTTTTTTCCTTTTCTCTGTTGGCATGTACAGAAGGGTTGTTCAATAGAATCGTTCCGGTAAAAGTTTTTCCAGAATGTGTGATGATCTTTACATATTCTCCTTCTGCACCAGTTAAAGACAAACCACCTAATAATGAGAAAGCCAAAGTTCCATTCGCTTTAATACCAGAAACGATGGCTCCTAAAGTATCTACATGACCGGCAATGGCAGCTTTAGGATTTTTACCTAACGCGCATCTTACTGCGCCTTTGTTGGTATATTCCGGTTGATAACCATAACTGGTTAACAAATCAAAAATGTATTTACAAGCATTATCTGTGTAACCTGTTGGCGAATCAATAGCAATTAACTCTTTGAGTGTATTGTAGTTATTCATAGTTTGAAATTCTACCCTCAAAATTAGAACAATTATGAGAAAAAGAATGCCAATCTATTCTGTTGGTTACTTGTTGGTGATAATATTAGAAGCGTTATGAAGGCTTCTTTTGACACGAATTGCACAAATTTCTATGATTACATAAGTTAGTTTGATTGACATTTTACTTCAATTGGCAATCATTTCTCTTCTGTCTTCTAGTTTTTACATTAAAAAGATAATTACATGGATTTTTACCACCAAAGCGGTAAGTCAATCTGTGAGATTGAAAAAGCTTTTAAAATTAGCAGTTCTAATCATTAATAATATCTGAGTAATTTGTGAAATTAGTATCCGTTTTGGAAGAATTAATTTTTGGGTCTATTTATAATACCGAAAAGGAAATCTATTGACATAATTAACCTCGTCATTATAAATTCCTAGTAAAATCAGTTGGATTTATGCTGCCACTATTTTACCAATTGTTTTGATCTTACTGAGTTCATCTTTTTTAGAATGGCTCTCCGTTTCTATATCAAATTCAATTTGCAGCCAAAGCCAAT
Source organism: Chitinophagales bacterium (assembly GCA_041393015.1). GTDB lineage: Bacteria > Bacteroidota > Bacteroidia > Chitinophagales > JADIYW01 > JAGQYH01. The sequence goes on from JAWKKV010000001.1 coordinate 530,504, forward strand.
ATTTGGCAGAGTTGCCGAAGAATCGGCTTAATCTTAAAGCGATATCTGCATTGATCTTATCATTTCCTTTGAGCAATGCATCCACTCTCGTTAATGGCATAAAAGTGCTTTTTGAAAGTTCACAGCTACTTATTTTAAAAGGCTCTAAAAATTCCTTTGAAAGCACTTCTCCGGCATGTTTATAATTAGGGTTTATCATGTTTAATTTTATTTATCTAATAAGCACCAATGTGCCCACTGTATGTACTTCCTTTTTTTCTTCGATACTATTCTCGTTGCCTCCCCATGAAAAACCGTTGTCGAACATGGCTCTGATTTTCCAAACGTAATTATCTTGCGGCATATCTTTTCCTTTATAGGTTCCATCCCATCCTTCTACCGGTTGTCCATCTTCTAATAAAGTAGTTCTAAACAACAACTCTCCATAAGTAGAATAGATTTCCATTTCATACTCAATTAGTGCTACACCTTTGGGTTTAAAAATAGAAGCCTCACTCATATCTCCTAAAATTGGACTCAATGCATTCGGCACAAACAACTTCCCAAAGAACTCCACCATAACAGGTTTGATAATGGAATCAATACATCCAAAATCATTTTCAGCCACTAATAAAACAGAATATGGCCCCGAATGAACATATTGATGGGTTGGATTTTCTTCTTCGTAAGAAAAATCATCATCGCCAAAATTCCATATAAAATCTGAAGCATCTGTACTTAAGTTATTAAATGATACAATTCCTTCTAAAATTTCTGTTTCATTTTGAGAATATTCAAAATCTGCCGTTGGCGTACCAAATACTTCAATTACATCTTGCTTTACAATAGTATCGAAACAAAATTTATCATTGTCAGTAATCAGTGATACATTATAACTCCCACTTTCTTGATAAAAATTGACAGGATTCTCTACAAATGATTTTTTACCATTTCCAAAATCCCATTCAAAATTCTCACCTGTGCTTTGATTGATAAATTGAATACTAGATCCTTCACATATTCTATTTTCATCGGTATCAAATTGAGCAATAGGTTTATCTACTATTTCAATTGATTTGGTGACCGTATTCTCACATAAGTTACCGCCAGTAGCCGTTAATGAAACATTGAATAAACCATCGCTTGTAAATATGTGTTGTGGATTTTGTAAATCGGAAGTAATGCCGTCATCAAAACTCCATTCGTATCCAATACCGCCTTGTGTTTGGTTCGTAAATTGAACCGATGACAACTCACATACTCTATCCGGCATTGTAAAATTCGCTTCCGGACTAGTAAAGACTTCAATTTGAAAAGTAGAAGTGTCTTCGCTACATCCATTATCAACCGCTAATTGAATGTTATAAAAGCCGGCATCTGTATAAGTATGAATAATGGTATCCGCCAAAGATGTATTTCCATCTCCTAAATCCCAATAAGGTTGTGCTCCAAAAGATGAGAAATTAATGAGCGTGACATCCAAAGGCTCGCATCCTCTGATATTATCGATATTAAAAAAAGATCTTACATCAACGGATTTAACAATGATATCCTTTTTAGCCGTATCGGTTCCACAAACATTGGATGCAAACAACGTTATTGTATAAGTCGTATCACTGAAGCTCGTTTCATAATATTGCGGTTTAGGATCTTTAGAATTAGATGTTTTACCATTTCCAAAATCCCAGAAATAACTAGTTGGTGAATTGTAACTCACATTATTGATTAATACTGAATCTTCTTGACAGTATTGATTAAAATTGGTTCCAAATCGGGCTTCCGGTGCTTTGGAAACTAAAATACTATCGGTAAAAGAATCCTCTCCGCACTGATTTATACTAGTTAAGGTTACATAGTAAGTTGTATCAAAAAATGTTCCCGGAAGGAAAGCGATATTTTGTGGATTTTGTGCCGTAGAACTTTGTCCGTTGCCTAAATCCCATTGCACGTTTTCAATATGTCCTGACGATGTATTGGTAAAACTTACTTGTAAAGCATTACATCCATTCGGCACATCAATAGTATAGTTAGATGTTGGGATAGTAATGATCTCAATTTGAATAGAATCTGACACTACACAACCACTTTGAATTACTTCCGCTGTTACTGTAAAAATTCCTGCTGTTGAATAGCTATAGTTTACACTTGCTCCCGTTAAAGAATTGCCATCACCAAAATTCCAGTTAACAGTTGCAGCTGGATCAACATTTAAGGTAAAATCAATGCTTTCATTTAAACAAGCAGTATCTGGCAAGTTAAAAGTTATTGTTGGAATGTCTAAAACATCAACATTTTTGAAAATAGTATCTCTACAGCCAAGAATGGGTTCAGCAAATGTATAGCCCACTTCATTTAATCCTACTTGACTTAAAGCAGGATCGAATATTCCAGTTGTGCCATTTGTTACCGCATCACCAATCCATGTTCCACCTGCTGGTGTATTCCCGGTTAAAATCAATTCATTTGCATTGATACAAGTGGTTTGATCAGTGCCGGCACTTAAATTGTCTACACTTATCACCTCCACATTTATATTATCCGTGAAAAAGCAAATGCCATTATCATAAGTATAGGTCAACTCTACATTGCTTTGACTTACTAAGGAAGGATCAAAAATATTAGTTCCTACCACTCCTTCTCCAGACCAAACGCCACTTGCGGGACTTCCCACTAGAGTTATTGGTGCATCGTTAAAACAGATTTGAAGGTTTGCTCCTGCATCAATATCAACCGGTTCAGATAGGTTAAAAGATTCTGATTTGGTAGTTGCTCCACAAACATTATAGGCAGATGCTGAAATAGTATAATTTCCAGAGCCAGTAAAAGTAACCGGTGGCGGATTTGTTCCTGTATAAGTAGCAGGTATTCCACCTGTAAAAGTCCAAACAACAGAATCGGGATTGCCTGTAAATACAAATGTTTCGTCATAAACAAAGGTGTCTGCACAAACATTTCCTAATGCAGGAATATCAAACAAAACTTTAGCATTAATATCAAAAGTAGTATCCCATTGTGGATTGCCACAAGCATTACTCACCGTTAATGTTACTGTATATTGTCCATTATTATTAAACTCAATGTTAGGTTCAAAAGAACTGCTAGAAGTTCCATTTAAGAAATTGACTCCACCTGATGGGGAAACACTCCAATTGTATGTCACAGAACTATCTTGCGTAGATAGATTAGTAAATGTTGCGATTGTTGGTGCACAACTATTAGGATCATCTAAAACAGCAATTGCGTCTGCAAAAGGGAGCTCACTAACTTCAATCGTTTTAGTTTTTTCTAAGGTATCACAAGAGTTTGCTGCTTCAATGGTTACTTCATAATTGGCAGGATCATCAAACGCTACTTGAATTTGGTAGGCGCCATTCATATCTCCGCTGACCAATGTCCAACCTGAGGCTGGTTCAATAGACCATTTTACTTTATCAATAAAAGCACAGGTTAATGCATCTTTAGTTCCTTGAGTTGTATTGGTAAAAGTGATGACTTCATTAACGCAAACAGGATCCGGATTATAGATAAAATCAGGTTTAACGGTATCGCCAATAATTATTGGACCCAACGTAGCAAAATCAGGTGGTGCCGGGCAAGGACTGTAAGCTTGGATCATTACATCATAAGTATTGTTAACACCATTACTAGCGGTTTTACCACAAGATGTTTCTGTAAACTCATATGAAAAAGTCGAAGGTGCCGGATGGTTAAAAGTTTCTACCAGCTCCCCTGCAATGTACATTTCATAAACCGTTCCCGCTACATTTTGACCTGTGTTGACGATATTAAAAGTAGCAAGTACCGGAGGACATAAATTTGCGCTTCCAATAAAATTGAAAGGATCTTCTAAACCTACGCTTGGTGATGAACCGTTATATATTTTATATTCTGTTGTTGTAGGAGTACATTCAGAACTTCCTTCTCCATGAACAGTTAATGCCAAAATATGAAGTCCTAAACCATATGTATGACTTAAATTAGTAAAAGTAGCCATTGTTTCTACCGGAGAACCATCTCCCCAATCAATTACATATTGGGTATTGGTTGCAATAGTTGTTGAAGCATTTGCAATTTGCACCGTAAAATTCGGATTGGTAATAGTTCCATTACAATTGGTTACAACACCATCTGCATTCACACTACCATTTAAAACGGTCAATTTAGCACTCGGAGTTGCTTTAACGATTACTTGCCGAGGTGTTCCGCAGTTCACAAAATTCCCAATTGGTCCTTTTCTTCTAGGTGTTAAATTGATTACATATTGAGAGCCGGTTCCAGGAGGAATAATAACAACGCTATCGCCATCAAACACTTCACTGTAGTTAGGTCCATTTGCCACTACTTGGTAAGCATAATTATTACTGGTTGATGAAAAATAAGCCACAATAGCTTCTCCCGCACAGACTTCTGTAGGGTTAACAACCAAATTGCATTGTGCATGAGACACAAATGATAAAAATATTGTAAATAAAAATGTAAAAAGGATTCTCATGTTAGGGTTTTTATGAGTTTGTAAGATTTATTCGTAGTACTTAAAATAGTCTAATAGAGCCTTTGCCTTTAAACTTGTAACATTTTGTAGGGTTATTGCCTTTATTGGTCTTACTGAAAAGCTCAGCATTCTCGAAGTTAAATTTTACGGCTAATTCATGCACACCGCCTGATACATTTGTTACGCCAGATAAGTTAAGATCATAACTATAGCCCAAAGTAAAATTGGTATGTTTCCCCATTGACGAACTAACGCCTCCGGTAAAAATCAATGCTCTTGTACCGCCAACACTAGTAAAGCCATTATCTTGGTAAAGAACACCAACAAATAATGGTTTAAATGTATTGAAGAAACCACCGGTGAAAATATCCACTCCATTTTGAATTTCATATTTAACAATTGGAGAGATATAGTAAACAGATCTTTTCTTAAGTATGTTTTCTGTAACAGGAATCATCGCTCCATAATGAAAAGTATATCTTCTTGGCACTCTACTTTCTTGTGCCTGAAAACTCTCGATAGGTGTAGTTAAGTGGTGAACAGCAAAACCAGCCGAATTGTGAACATATCGTTTAGCTATTTTAAATGAAAATTGAAAAAGCACTCCCGCATCAATATCTACAAAATTTACTTTGTCATTTACTACAACACCCTCAACATCATTTCCCGTTACACCATAAATAGCATCAAGATCTGATGAAAAAATAAGGCTATTTCTATCAATTGATTTATGAACGTAAGATGCGCCCAATCCAAAGTTGATGTTAAAATTGTCGTTGATTCTTAAAATATAGGCATAAGTTAAACCTGCCATATTAGTTCTTAAAGAAGCTGCTCCTGCAGCATCGTACATAGCATGCACGCCAAATCCAGAAGAAAATCTAGGAGATTGAGCATCTAAAGAAAAGGAAGCAGTATTGAAGCTATTATCAATGTTAGCCCATTGGTTCCTGTAATTTAGAAATACTGTTGTGCCTTGCTCCGATCCTGTTGTAGCCGGATTAAGATAGATTCTGCTTAAATAAGATTGTGAAAATTGTGGGTCCTGAGCATACCCATTGACAGAAAAAAATAAAATAACACATAGTGCTATTCCATAATAGAATACATCGCGTTTCATCAGGTTTTTATGTTTATACGCTGAGACTCGTTACTTTCTCAACAAGGGTTTTTGACAAAAGTCTTTTAAAAATAGTTATAAAGAATAGAGAAGTCAAGTGGTTTTCAATAAATAATTGAGCAAATGTTGTTGTATTAAAAAAAACAAATATGCATCCTTTTTAAATTTTGTTAAATCATAAGTGATTTACTCCATCAATTATTTATTAGGTTTGTAAAAAATAAATCATCCTATTATGGAATCTGCATTAAAACATGTTCACTACGTATTTGTCGTACTCTTTTTGATCTCCTATTTCATTAAGTCGACTTTATTTTTATTAGGTAAAAATGAAGCATTTGCCAGCTATAAAAAGAAAAGTATTTTAACGGAAACGCTTTTTGCTGTTGGATTTTTAATCACCGGCATCGCAATGATTATTCAAAACCAGAATATTTTTGATGGAGCATGGTTAAAAAATAGTGGTTGGTTTCATATAAAACTAACCTTAGTTATTTTAGCTATTCCACTAGGAATTATAGGATTTAAAAAATCAAACAAGTTATTGGTATTAATTTCCGTTTTGTTCTTTTTATACGTATTACTTTTAGCGCTACCTGCAACAAGAAACACTTTCATGATCTTTTAACACTTTTCAAAGAACTAAAACTGACTTAAATACGTTTAAGAAGTTTAACTATATTTTACATGCAGGTTTAAAATAATCTGCTTAATTTTATTGAACAATAACTTAAAAAATAAAAGATGAAGAATTTTTTGAATGTACTATTAATATGCTTTTTAACCACAGGTGTTATTATGGCATGTCCACCAGAAGGAAGTGATGCTACTGGCTCTAAAGTTGAAAAAGTAGAATCGGGTGCCATGGTTGAAGGAACATTTGTTACTTTAAACCTAGGTGTTAAAGGAATGACTTGCGGTGGTTGCGAAAACAAAGTTAAAGCTGCCTTAGGTAGTATTGATGGAGTGGTTGAAACTAAAAAAGTTAGCTCTGAAAGCGACGAAGCTGTTTTAACTTATGATCCTTCAGTAACAAATGAAGAAACAATTGTAAAAGCGTTAACTGAAAAAACCGGTTATGCTATTGCTGTTTCTAAAGATGGAGCAATGACAGGAGAAGGTGCTACTAAAGCATCTTGTGCTAAAACTTGCACTAAAGAACAAAAAGCTGCTTGTAATAAAGCAAAAGATGGTGCTGAAGAAAAATTAGAAAAACAATAGAATCAGATAAATAGCAATTCATTGCTACAAATTAAATACAAGGCCTTTCTCTTTATGGAGAAAGGCTTTTTTTGTTATTCTAAACTGCTCGATAAGTCCTAACGCTTTCAGGAGCTATACCTACGTAAAAACTTCGGAATATAAATACGCACGCTGAAAGGTTGTACTAACCTTTCAGTGTTCACAAAGTGATCCTGAAAGCGTTAGTTATCAATTTATTTATATTTCTTCAAGTTGTTCTATCCATTCACTAAAAGCTATATCATGATAGTTTTTGAATCCTTCAATTCCACCAAACCATTCCAATACTTGTTCTCGTTCTAAGAATGTTTTACTATTAGAAGCAAGAAAATTATATGATGAATGTTTCCATTGAGTTCGAGAATTTACTATTTGGTGATGAACTGGATTTCGATGTATGTAATTTATAATTTGAGTAAAGTATTCATCACTGTTAATGTGTTTTCTTTTAAACGACTGAATAAATAGTCGGCCCTTTCTTTTATATTTTAGATTGTGCCATTTGGCAAAGGCATTGAAAAAATGTGAAAACTGAGTTGTTACAAAAGTTTCAATACTAGTTCTCTTTAAAGAAGGCAATTTAACTTCCATTATCCTTAAGAGGCTTACTTCATCTCTTATCTGAACTAGCCAATGAAAGTGATTTGGAATTAAACAATATGAATAGATTTTTGAAATTGGATAAATGTACTTCTTCATGAGTTTAATGAAATGTTCGTAGTCTTCATTATTATGAAAAAGAAAAACATTATCAATTGACTTATTATAGATATGATAGCATAGTTCAGGTTCCATATATAGCGATTGTTATACAATAGATTCAAATTTTAAACAAATTCCATAATTCTGAGGAGAAAAAATTGAGATAAAAATCTGGGAACAACGCTTTCAGGAGCTGCGCACGCTGAAAGGTTGTGCTAAATAATGAAAGGTTGTACTAACCTTTCAGTGTTCACAAAGTGATCCTGAAAGCGTTAGAAGTTAAATAGGCTCTCTATCTCTTATCTAACTCCAAACCTATTTGCTTGGCTTCTTTGATACATTCTTGGTGGCGAAAACAGGTAGTTAAATGATCGTTTACCATTCCAACAGCTTGCATAAATGCGTAGCAAATGGTGGACCCGACGAATTTAAATCCTCTCTTCTTCAAATCTTTACTCATAGCGTCTGATTCAGGAGAAGTAGCCATAAAATCACCTTTGTCTTTTATATGATTGACAATGACTTTACCATTTGTAAATTGCCATAAATATTGGCTAAAGCTACCTTCTTCTTCCACTAATTTTAAATAAGCTTGTGCGTTGGTTACGGCAGCATTTACTTTTAGTCTGTTTCTTATAATTCCGGCATCTTGTAATAGCAACTCTATTTTTTCTGCGTTATAAAGTGCCATTTTTTCGGGATCTAATCCATCAAAAGCATCAAAATAATTTTGAGTTCTTCTTAGAATAGTGATCCAACTTAAACCGGCTTGTGCGCCATCTAAGATTAATTTGGCAAATAAAGCTTTGTCATCTAATTCAGGAACGCCCCATTCTTTATCATGGTAACGAACATACAGCTCGTCCTTACCTGGCCATGGACATCTATCTTTCTCGTTACTCAATTGTTTTCAATTACTTTTTTAAGATCAACGTACATTTCTTGTTTGCCTTTATGAATGGCCTTATTGAAAATTTTAGTGATTGCTCTAGCCAAAATGCCTTTCCCGTGAAAAGTGTGGGTCTCCGTTACTAATGTTCCATCATTTTTTGCTTTAAATTCCATTTCAATATGGCCATCAATCATTTTATCATTTAAATCAAATCCTATCTTCTGATTAGGTACAATGTCTGTAATTTTTTCCGTCATTTCCATTGGCTTTCCTTTCTGCATAAAAACCATTGCATACTCACTCCCAACAGCACCCTTTTCGCCTTTTACCAATTCTGCACTAACAAAACCTGATAACCATTCTTCGTTGTTATCCATATCCAAAACGTAGCTATATACTTCTTCTACCGGTGCATTAATTTCTATTTCTGTAATCATTTCATGCTTTGTATTGGGAATTCCTAATATTAAAAATACCAAGAAGGAAAGCAATACCAATCCAATAAATGACTTTAATACTTTATTCAACATAATTGTAGTTTTGCCGCGTGATTAATGGATACTAAGTTAAAAAACTATTTTTTGGAAAATTGCTTCTTTATTGGATATTGATGCACAAAAAATAATAATTGTTGGCATGAGTGGTAGATGCAAAACAACTTTAGCTTCTATAATTAACCATCAAAACAATATCCCTTTCCATATCTCTTGATAACATAAAGAACAAATTCTATTAGTTCTTTGTAAAATTTGCAAGTCTATAATATTTGGCTCGTTTTTTGATACAGTTAACTAAGTCAAAACATTAATAACTACCATGAAAAAACTTTTACTATTTACATTTTTGACATCCTTTGGTTTTTACTTAAACCTTGATGCCCAGGTCTATTCCACTGAAGATTTAAAACTTAAAGAAGAAAAACACATTCTTGAGAAAAATCAAAAATCAGGTGATACAACACCAATTCCAAAAGTTGAGAAAGAAAATTTTAAATCACCATTAGATGCCAATGCTCTTCTTAACTCATATAAAATAGTCAGAATAGAAGCGTTTGATTATCAATCAAAGCATACTGAATTAGAAATGAAAAATTTTCAGCAAGAAATGTTGGAGGAATTTCAAACAAATGACATGAGCATTACACATGATTGCTCAATGATTTATTTGATTAACAGAGGAGATCACTCAAAATATTTAGCAAGAGCTATTAAAATTGAAAATAATAAATTGGTTTATACCAATTGCGAAAAATGCAATATGGAACCAATGACAATTATTGAGCATAATAATTATGATTTAATTGTAGAAATGCCGGCTCAAGATGGTGAGAGTTTCTATACTGTTCGTTTAACTTTTAAAAGATAAGCTATGAAAAGGTATTTCAATTTTATAATTATAGTTTGTGCTATTGTGTTTGGATCAGACTTATTTGCACAAAAAGCGAATATTAGTTTAACCATGTATGTTACCAAAACTGCCCATTCAGAATATGGAACGACAGGTGGTGATTGTTGGGAAACGGGAACTGAAGATTATACGGGAAAGATATGGTTTTGGACGGAAGCGGACGGTACTTGGCGAGGTGGAACGTGCAGAACATGTGATAATAATGGCGATTGTACGAATGGCTCCTGGACAGATGGTTATACGTATTCTAATACACCTGCAGAGGTTATGGATGCTTATTTAGATGCCTGGGAGGACGACGGTGATAGGTGTAATTATGGTAGTGGTGATGATTGTAGAACCACCGACTATGTGAGTAGTACAGGCGCCAATAGATATTTTCGAGAAGTATCCTACCCAAGTAATGGAAGTTATATGTACTATGGCGGAAATCAACACGACTTTGGCGATGATGATAACTGGGGACAAGTTGGCTTAACTTGGAAATACACTGGTAGCAGCAGTGCCATTTCAATGACCTGTAATGCCCAAACTGCCACCCAATACAGCGGTAGAATTCGATCTCAATCTGTATACTTAAATGCAGGGAGCATATACAGGTTTCAAACAACATCCGGACCTGATACCTACCTTAGATTGTATGGACCTGACGGATACTCTATTGTTGCTGCTGATGATGATGGTGGAGGTTCTCTATTATCAAAGATTACTTATACTGCGTCAAGTACGGGTTGGTATTATATTGAAACAGCAATGTACCTTTCTGGCACGAATAGAAATCCCTTAAATGCCAATACCGTTTTAGAATATCAATTGGTTCCCCCTGTTCTTGGAAGTCCATCTACCACACAAGTGAATTTTTGTGATAGCGGTGGAAACTTTATCACTGCGGTAACCGCAAATAGCACACAATATGGAACAGTTGAATGGAACTGGGGAAGAAACAATGGAACATGGAGTGGTCTTTGGACAACGGGCACAAGCTCAGGAGTGTGTTGTTTTCCTAAAAAGACAAGCAATAGTGATGGGAACGCTGATAGAATAAGATACAGAGTAAACAATGGAGGTTGTTATAGCGCATATTCACCCACCATTTTAATTACCAATAATTGGAATGAAGCGCCTACAAGTATGAGTGTAAATAATGCTTCCTATTGTTCTACCAGTGTACCGAGCACCATTACTTTAACTGCAACATTTCCTTCAAATATCAACATGAATGGAACGGTTAAGTTTTACAGCGGCTCTTGTGGTGGAGTCCTTGTAGGAACTGTTAATCCGGGTGAATTATCATCTACTGCTTCGTTAACAATTTCAGCACCAAGTGCTTCCACTACCTATTATGCGAGGTATGAAAGTTCATGTGAAACAACCTCTTGCGCGTCAATATCTGTGTATGTACCGGTTGTTTCGCTAACAGCAAATGTCACTCAACCAACTTGTTTTGGCAGCACAAATGGAGCAATAGATTTAGATGTGAATGTAACTGTTCCAAACTTTGGTAATAGCTTAAGATTATGGACGAAAGCCAATGAAGGCATTGAAATTAATGCCTCGAATGACGTAACCAAATGGAATGATTTAAGTGGATACAATAATCACTTTACCACAACCTATGGAAGCAATACAAAAATCCAAGAAAGCTCAATTAATGGCAAACCGGCTATAAGGTTTAATAATGCCAGTGTAATGGAAACGCCAAGTTTTGCTACTAACCCATATACCATGATTGTTGTTGGTAAGATGAATAGCGGCACAAATGCTAGATTAGTATCATCCGGCACTACCAACTGGCTTATGGGCTGGTGGGGAGGCTATAGAGATAGAATGTATGCGGATGGTTGGGTCAACTCAGGCCCCAACACAAATATTTTGGATCCTTACATTTATTCTGTAAGTGGTAGCGGAAGTTTAACCTCGTTTTATAGAAATGGTTCATTAGTGGCAAGCAATGCATCCGGAGTGAGTGCCCCAGGAATAATATCACTAGGTGGATGGGGAACCGGAAATACTGAATTATCTAATGGTGATGTAGCTGAAGTTATCGTTTACAATAAAGTATTAACTAATGAAGAAAGACAAATTGTAGAAAGATATCTTGCTTCTAAATATGCCATCAGTGGTCCTTCTCCGTTATATACATATGCTTGGTCTCCGGGTGGAGCCAGTACTGAAGATCGTACCGGACTTTCAAATGGCACTTACTCTGTAACTGTTACAACAGAAAGTTGCCCAACAACCTTACCCGGTATTGCCGTTACCCAACCCTCTGATATTGCCATAACAGCAACTACAGTAAATGAAGGTTGCCCTTCAGATGATGATGGATCAATTGATGTTACATTAACTGGTGGCATTACCAACATTCGATACATAAAAATAACGCAACGAAGACCGGCAACTGAAAGCTGGTTGAATATCAATGAAATTCAAGCCTATGAAATATTTACCGGAACCAACGTAGCACTTGGTAAAACAGCCACTACAAATAATCCGCATGGATCATATCCTGCTTCTAGATTAACTGATGGCATAATCAACAATGGATCAGGAATGTTTCACACCGGAACCCCTGCATATAAAGGTGATTGGGCTCGCGTAGATTTAGGTGCTGCTTATCATTTAGATTATATAAGAATTCAAAATAGAACAGACTGTTGTCAATATAGAGCAGATGATCTATTGTTAGAATTTTTTGACGCTAGTAATAGTTTAATTTATTCGTCAAAGATAAATGCAAGTGCAAACACCTATACGCACAATGTATTAGATGCTGCTTGGAGTGATGGTGGTACAACCTTAGATAGGACAGACTTAGATGGAGGAACCTACAGTTTAACGATTACAGATGTAAATGGCTGTACCAAAACACAAGGTTACACACTAACCACTAAAACCCTATCTACAGCTCCTATAGGGGCAACCGCCTCAAGTTCCTTTTTTTGTTCCGGCGACGCGGTAACCTTAACGGCCGTAGGAGGAAGTTTGGGAACAGGTGCCACATGGAAATGGTACTCTGATGCCGGATTTACAACCAGTGTGGGAAGTGGTTCACCACTAACAGTATATCCTACCGGAAATACAACGTTTTATGTTCGAGCAGAAGGAGATTGTAACAATACTTTAGATCGATCAGTAGCCGTAATAGTAAATGGCAGTAGCACTGCTCCAAGTTCTACTGTTTCATTAGCAAGCAACTCCAGCACAAGTACTTGTGTGGTGAATGACAATAATTGGCACTATTTCTATAATAATTTTGGAGAATTGTTGGCAGCAGTTAACTCAAACGGTCAAAATTTGGGTAATGTTACAGTTAGCATTACCGTTGGAGATAGCGGTCCATTTCTTACTTCAATACAAGGAGAACAGTGTTTTAACAGCGGAGCCAATCAAGGCGAATATGCTATGCCAAGATACTGGGATATTACTACAACCAACGCACCGAGTTCGGTAGTAGATGTCATCTTCTATTATAAAAATTCAGATGTAGCGAGCTTGGTAGCCACTGTCAACAGTCGAGATGCAGATTACTTGTGGTGTTGGGGTGATGTTAATGGGGAATCGGATTTGATGATGACAGTAAGACATTCAGGAGGCAGTACAGAAATATTTACAAGTTTGGCCTTTGCCAATGGACCCAATACAATTGATGGACAAAGACAAATTGCTTTTCAGTTATCTGAATTTTCCGGCGGTAAACTGCATTCAAATGGAGGCAGATATGGTGCCAATCCTTTGCCTGTTGAATTAATCAACTTTACTGCTGAGGCAATAAATAATAAAAAAATTCAATTGAATTGGACGACTGCTTCGGAAATTAACAATAAAGGCTTCGAAATAGAAAGAAGTTTAGATGGGATTAATTTTGAGACAATAGGATGGGTCGATGGTAATGGCAATAGCAACGAAATTCATACTTACGAAACCATTGATAGTGAAGTTTCAGTTTCTGTAGGCACTTATTATTACAGATTAAAACAAATTGATTTTGATGATGCGTTTGAGTATAGTGATGTAGCTTCTGCCACCATTACAAGTCTTAATGTGTTTGAAGCGAGTAATTTTATACCCAACCCTTCATCTCACGCCACTAAACTAGACTTTGAACTACCCAACAATACCGAAGTGCAAATAGAACTATTTGATAATTTAGGTAGATTGGTCACTACCAAAGTCGTTCATTTAAGTGCAGGTAAACAATCCATTGAATTTAACACTACCGATTATTCAGCCGGAGTATACTTTGCCAATATTTACATGAATAGTCACGTATTTTCTAGAAAGTTAGTGGTGGAAAAATAAGTTAAGTTAATATGCTTGACAAAGCATCAATACTAGTTAACAAAAAACGATTAAAAAGCGGGATGTCCAATTTGGGCATCCCGCTTTCTTTTTAAGTTGTGTTTCTATTTTTTCTATAAGTTGATTCACTTCTTTACTTTTCTCTTCCTTTGGTACTATCTCTAAAAAAATTCTATCTAAGGACATTAATGTAATGATAGGAAAAAGGGTAAGTTTAAGGATGAAAAATGGGTGATATTAAAATATCAATTGGAAGAAGGATTTGTACTGATAAAATTAAAAAAGCAGTAACCCAAAAATGGATTACTGCTTCTACATTATTTATTATCTCTTAAAATTACTGTAAAATGATATCGAAATCTACTAGCTCTATAAAAACACTTACTCTGTCTTCTAATTCTTGTCTTGTAACCGTTTTTAAACGCTCCGGACCAAATTTTTCTACACAGAATGAAGCCATTGCTGAACCATAAATTACGGCTCTCTTCATGTTTTCAAAAGACAAATCTTTTGTTTTAGACAAATACCCCATAAATCCACCTGCGAATGTATCGCCTGCACCTGTTGGATCAAATACATCTTCTAATGGCAATGCCGGCGCAAAGAATACTCTATTGCCATGAAACAATAAAGCACCATTCTCTCCTTTTTTGATAATCAAGTATTTAGGTCCCATTGCTCTGATTTTAGCCGCTGCCTTTACCAAAGAATGCTCTCCTGATAATTGACGTGCCTCTTCATCATTAATGGTTAAAAGATCTATCATGCCAATTACCTTATTTAAAGGCTCAGGCGTATTATCCATCCAAAAATTCATAGTATCTAAAGCAATCATTTTCGGACGCTTATTCATTTGCTCAATTACTTTGATCTGTAATGTTGGATCAATATTTCCCAAAATAACAAACTCGCTATCTTTAAAATGGTCCGGTAAAATTGGGTTGAACTCCAACAATACATTTAAATCTGTTACCAAAGTATCACGGCTATTCATATCCATATGATACTTACCCGACCAGAAAAATGATTTTTTTCCTTCTTTGATTTCTAATCCACTGATATCTGTTCCAATAGACTCTAAATAATTTAATTCTTCTTTAGAATAATCATCTCCAATAATGGAAACTAATTTCATATCGTTGGTAAATTGTCCTGCAGACTGGCAAATATAGTTGCCCGAACCACCGGTAATCTTATCTGTTTTACCAAATGGTGTTTCAATTGCATCATAGGCTACTGTGCCAATTACTAGTAAACTCATTCTTTTTTTAAATTTAGTTTCGCAAATATTGCATAATTATAGATAATACCATAGATTTGCGCTCCCTTTTCAGGGAAAGTTCATAAAATTTACAACTCCTTTCACTCCTCCCGAATCTTTCGGGGAGAGTTTAGGGTGTAAATTCCTTCAGTGTTTATTGAAAGATTGAATAGAATTAACTTTTTAACCATTCATAACACGAAATTAATCAATAGATAAAGAGGAATTAAGTAAATTTGCAGCCGATTAAAAAACACTCCTTCATAGCTCAGTTGGTTAGAGCGGTTGACTGTTAATCAATAGGTCCCTGGTTCGAGTCCAGGTGAGGGAGCCAAAAGGTCGCAATGCGGCCGAGCGATTACAAAGCCTTTTCGAATTTTTCGGAAAGGCTTTTTTATTTCTATTAGAAAATAAATACAGTAGCTAGTCATATTTCAAACCATCCAACTATAAATTTTCAATTCTATTTTGATAAATGACGTTCAAAAAGTCAAACTTTTTACCTTTACGCAAAAATCAGCATGAGTATTGATAATGTATTACAAAAAAGAAGTGGGTTGGTTTGTGAATTATGTGGCTCAACCGATGATATAGCAGCGTTAGAGGTTAATGGTGGACCCAATTCGGATATAAATGAACAGATTGTAACTTGTGCTACTTGTAGACAACAAATCAATGAGGAAGTTCCTTTAGATCCCAATCATTGGAGATGTTTGAATGATAGTATGTGGAGTGAAGTGCCTGCCGTTCAAGTAATGGCTTATAGAATGCTGAACAGATTAAATGCTGAAGGTTGGGCGCGCGATCTTTTAGATATGATGTATTTAGATGATGACACTAAAGCTTGGGCAAAAGCTGGAATGGCTGCTAATAATGCTATTGTCCATATAGATAGCAATGGTAATATTCTTCAAAGAGGAGACACAGTTGTCATAACAGAAACGCTAAAAGTAAAAGGATCAAGTGTTACGGCTAAAAGAGGCACTTCTGTAAGAAATATTTCTTTGGTACACGATAATGCTGAACAAATTGAAGGTAGAGTGGATGGACAGCAAATTGTGATCTTGACAAAATATGTCAAAAAGTCAAAGTAGAAAAGATCTGTTTAGACTTATTATTCGCTTTTCAAAACAAACTCAATTTCTTTAAATAATGGAGATGACTTACTTGCTTCCACTTGTTTAATATTCCATGCTCCGTTTTTAAAAAGTGTACTATTTATACCTTCTTCATTTTTAATGGTGAAGGAATGTAGGTTACGATTGACTTTGTAATTGATATGCAAATGAGGCAATTTTGTCCAAGGTTCTTTATGATTATCTAAAGCAAAAAACAATTCTGCCGGAAATGTCCAAAACAATTCTTTCCAACCTCTTTTCAGCAGTTTTTGTTTATCAATTTTTGTTTTCATCTCGAGAAGCTAAGACTGTCTAATTTTACGCTTTTTAAGCTAATTCTTTTTTATGAATTGAATACATTTTATTCTAAAAATGAAAAGAGACTGTTTTAGTTAAAAACAGTCTCTGGACACCAGGAATAACGCGATGTAATTCCTGTCACAAAATATAAAAACCCCTTTTTTATAGCGTACTTTTTCTTCGATTTACGATGTGCCAAAGTTACATGTAGAAGTGCTAAGATAACATAGGGGATACTACTCATATACTGATAAAAATGAATGTTTTTTACCGTAGATCGGCTTATATAAGTGAAAAAGGAGTTACTGCTTTAAGCTCACAGCATATCTATATAAGCTATTCACGTCGCCTTCTAATTCTAGTTTTTTACAAATGTTGTAACGGTGATTTTCTACTGTTCTTGGACTGATAAAGAGTAATTCAGCAATCTTTTTAGAGGTCAATCCTTCACCAATTAATTGAAATACCTTTTTTTCCATTCGGGTAAGCAACTTAATGGGTCCCAGCTTTGCCTCATTTTCTATTTGAATTTTTTCGAGACTTTTACTTAAATATGTTTTACCGGAAACAACTGCATTAATACAAGGCATTAATTCATCTAACACAACATCTTTGAGCAAATACCCTTTAACGTTCAATTGTTTAGCCTTTTCAAAAAAGCTCAATTCATAAAACATCGTTAAAAGAATAATTGAAGTTGGCAATTCGTTTTTATAGGCTTCTTCAGCAATCTCTAAACCACTCATTCCTGGCATTTGGATATCTAAAATAGCAATATTGGGTTTACGTGATTGTATTTGCTGCCAAGCGGCAATGCCATCATTTGCTTGCCCAATAATCTGTATATTTTGATGAACGACCAATTCTTTCTCTAACCCAGAAACTATTAAGGGGTGATCGTCGGCAATTAAAATGGTAGTGTGATTATTTTGTGCCATCAATATTAGAAAGTGGAATGTGAATGATGTACTTATTACCTTTACCTTTCGAAGGTAACTCTTTTACTTTTCCTTTTAAAATACTAACCCTATCCATAATAGTTTTTAAACCTAATGAGTGGGAAGTCATTAGTTTATTTTGAAAATCAAATGGATTACCACTGTCTTGATAAGTCATAATTAAATAATTATCATCCTTAGATAGCTTTACTTGAACAGATGGCGCCCCTGAATACTTAAGCGTATTACTAAAGCACTCTTGAACAATTCTAAAAACATGCAAACTCGACTCTATGGATAACTCAGGCAAATCCTCAAATCCTTCGGATACAACTATAGAAGAGCTATTTTCTATTCTATCAATTAAATCTTCTAAGGTGGTTTTTAATCCTAAATATTTTAATTGATATGGGTACTCGTCTCTACTGATGGCACGCACTCTATCAATAGCCTTTTGAAGCATTATCTTACTTTCTTGCAGATCGCTATTGTTTTCGATCATTTGTTTCATTAGCACCAATTGTTGTCCAATATCATCGTGCAATTCAGCTGCTCTATTTTTTCTATCTTCTTCTAATTTTTTAGTGGCTTCCAACTGATAAAACTCATCCAATTCAAGTCTTTCTTTTGCTCTTTTATTTTTAGTATATAAGTAGCCAATCAACAATGATAAAAATGCTAACAAACTGATTAGGAAAATTATACGCTGATTGTTTCTCCTGCCTATTTCCAACTTTTCAATGGCTGATTTTTGTTCTAATGTTTCCTTTTCAAGAATTGCTTTTTCGTAAAGCGTTGTTGCTCTTAAAAGTTGTTTGGACAAATTTCTATTGTAAAAATTCTCTTTGCATTCAAACAGGCTATCTGCCAATTGCGAGGCTAAATCATAATTACCACTTTGGCTTTCCGCTTTATATAAATATTCGTAAGCATAACAGATATCATCATCTAAATTTAGTTTTTGAGCCAGCTGAAGTGATTCCCTAAGAAAGGGTCTTGCTAAATCGGGTTGATTATTATCAACATAAAATTCTCCTAAATGCCAAGAGGTCGTTACTAGACCATATTCCATTTTTTGGTCGTGATAATAATTATAAGCTTTCTTCAGATAGTATTCGGCGCTATCGGGTAAATTCATTTTATGATAAGTAGCTCCCAAATTAGAATAGGTTCCGCCAATTTGGTCATGATCTGCAATTTCTCTCGCTAATTTATTGGACATTCCCAAGTATTCAATGGCTTCATCAAATCGTTTTGTATGGCGGAAATAACTACTTAAATTGTTATAAGCCCACACTTTCACTTGCTTATCATCTTGTTTTTTGGCTTCTTCTAATGCCTGCTGAAAATATTCATAAGCCTCATCATTTTGCTCTAAATCCATATGCCCCAATCCAATAAGGTTGAGCAAATCCGGTTTGAATTCAGGATAATTTAAGCTATCAATTTTTAACAGTAGCTGTGTAGAATATTCTACGCATTTAGAAAAGTCGCCAAACATTCCATACGTTCTTGCTTTTAATAAATAAGCCTTTATTTCTGCATATGCATCTTTTGATTTTTGATATAAAGTAACCGCGCTATCTATGTAAATATGAGCATTAACTGCTTCTCCCTGTTTTCGCGCCATTAGCGTCAAAGTGTAATAACAATCACCTTTTAAGTCACTGTTACTCAATTTTTTCGCTTTATTCAATGCAGTTCTGCAAATTATAATTCCAGTGTCCGGCAGTGTTTTAAAATATTCTAAAGCAATTTGATTGAGTGTGGCTATTTTAACACTGTCGAAAGAAGAATTATTTAAAATCTGATGTAAGGAATCTACTTTTTCATTATTACTTCGCCCAACAAATGGAAGGCTTAATAATAGAACAATGAAAATGATTATGATTCGCATTCAACAAATATGGTAATTCTTAAGCAACTAAAATAGAGTACTCGTCACTCAATTTGATTTAGGCTATTATAATTGACTTTAAACTAAAAAAAGAGACTACCATTAATAAGCAGTCTCTTTCACAAAAAAAAGTTAGAGTATTAGTCTCATTAAAACATTATCATTACTCCCATGCAGCATCATAGGAACTTATAATCATTGATTGCAATGTACTGTTATCATAATCTGAAATGGCTGGATGGGTACTATTCGTCATTACACATATAGAAATATTTTCTGGAAGGTGGCACAAAATGGCTCTTAATCTGTCGCCAATCTGCCCACCATGTCCTTGTCCAGTTCCTCTAGTAGTTGCGATAGCTCTATTGAAGCCAAACCTCCAATTTAAGGTTGGATGACCATACATTAATGCTCTGTTTCCTGAAGAAAGAACAGCATCGTTATTTTGTATAGTTTGCATGTATTTTACCAAATCACGAGCCGAAATCCACCAGCCACCGCCACCAGAGATATATCTCCAGTCTAAAGTATATGGCGTACCTTCGCTATCTAAGTTAGAAGCATCATAGTATAAAGTAGCTTCTTGAGCTCCACTCGGCATATTTAAGGTTGCATCAAAAACGCCGCTAGGATTTAAGAGCTCCTTTGTAATATATTCATCAAAATATCTTTGAGAAAGATAGTCTGTAATTTCAGTTGCTTGCTGTAAGTCAACAATTTGAACACCTGTGTTTTTCCATAACTGAGGAATAACAACTCTCATCGTAGCAAAATTGGCATTCTTATAGACATACATATTTTCATCGGGATTAGCTGGATTTATAACTTGAGTGTCGACCGGTTCTGACTCAATAAATGTTTTCAACCCATCATAACTTAAAGTGTTATCAAAATCACTGTTAACACTTGGCAGTGCAGTTCTATGCGCTAAAAAATGTCTAAAACTTAAAGTTTTGGCATAGTCTGAAGGTTCCCAAGAATCAGGAAGGTATGGTGCCACTAAATCATCGACTGTTAAGTTGTTTGCTTCCAATAATTTTAATGTTGCCGCTGCAGTTAAATTCTTAGCTATACTCGCCCCATTCATACGGTTACATTCATTGAATCTTAAAATACAGTCATTTTCATTTCGTGCATTCCCAACTGATCGAAGTCCAACAATTTGTTCATTCCATCCAACTGCAACCTGATAACCTACTATGCCGTTTAATAAGCTGTCCATCATATTTAAAAAGACATTAGTATTAAAAGTCCCTCCGGCTATGCCAATTGGATTACTCCCAATTACAGCACTCTCGCAATAAACATATTCACTGGTATTTCCGCCCGCTCCTCCGTCGTCACCATCACGTGGGCAAAGCGAAACATCATCTGAATGGCAAGATTGTGAAATCCAACCCATGGCAAAAATGCAAACGACAATTAGTTTGTTGATATAATTTCTCATGATTTTTATCTTTTCAATGTGTTTTATAAATGGTTATTGTTGATATGAAATGAAGATTAATATTGACCTTAATTAAAGGCATTTCTATAGTGATTTAGAATAACTTGTGTGACGCCAAAGCTATTGCATTGATTTCCTTCTGTTACCGAACCATCTACCTGAAAGCAAGAGTTAACACCTAGCGATACAAATAGATTTCCTGGCAAGACTAACGTATTAGAAAAATAGTTACTAATTGTTCCTCCATGGCCGTAGTACTCTTCATTAATAGGCCCACCTGTAGTAAAACCAAACCTATTTATACCTAATTCTGAACCATCTTCAACCATATAATTTTTTACATTAGGACTAATAATACCTTTTGTTCCATTCCATAGCTCCATATAAAATTTAACCATGTTTACAACTGAAATCGATAACGTTCCAGCGCCTATGTTTTGAAAATCTCTTTGTTCTCCGTCATTGTCATTTATGTCATCAAAATAATAGACTCTACTTCCATCGTCTGGCCAAGAAATAATAGGTTCTGGATTACCCAAAGGCTGTATAAACTCGTTTTCAAGAAAGTTGACAAGTAATGCACTTGTTTGCTGATGCGTACTTACCTCTTCCTCGGTAAAATCTACATCTCTTACTTTTTCATAAATTTTTGGGAAAAGTTCTCGCATGAAAGAATAATGCGCATTTAGATATACCCATTCAAATGGTGCGTTTGTTGGCCCAGCAACATACCATGCTTTTACATCATCTTTTGTATTGCCTGCCGCATTAACTTCATATCCACTTCTATGGCCTAATACACTACCAAATGTCATAAAATCTGAGCCACCTTGATCTGCCCAACCCGTTGGCAAATAATCTTTAATTACTTCGCTAGATGGATCTAAGCCTGCTTCATCTAATAGATTTATGATAGCAGCACAAATGATAGCTTTTGTTTGACTTCCAATATTCATTTTAGTGCAAGCAGTCATTTCTAGTTCTGAAGGGCAATCTTTTGATCCTGAACGCAATCCTCCTGCAGTAGCTCTAATCACTTTATCATCATAACCCACTGCTAATTGCCATCCTTTTACGCTTACATTTAGTTCTGCAGCTATATCTGCAACAAATTTGTCTACATCAAAATTGGCAACTGTAGTAGCATTTGTTAACGGTAAAATTTGGTAGCTCTGATCATTCACACCAATACCACAAGGGTTGCTTTCTGGAGCTTGAAGTGCTGCTCCTTCGCCGTTATCATCAAATTTACAGACCATATCTTCTGTACAAGACATAGCAAACCATGCACCTGCACAAATTGCCAATACAATTAGCTTATTGATATAATTTCTCATAATTGTTTGCTTTAATAATTGTTTTATGTTTAGTAAAAAATGATTTTGATAGAATGAATATTCCGGCTATTATAAATGGAAAACTTAGCCAATAACTGAAGGGCAAAGTGATGCCTGCAAAAGAGGTAAAAACCATATCTTCTTTAAATAGATCTACGAATAGTCTCCAACTAAACAGAAATATCAATGCCCAAGCCATTCGATTTCCTTCTTTTTCTTGATACTTTTTTGGAAGAATAAACAGTAGAAAAAGCATGATGACTAGATAGCCAATACCTTCTATCAACTGAATTGGAATTCTTGGTATAGGAAATTGACCTGAGTTGTAATATTTAAAAAATACTCCCCAGAATTGTGATGTTGGTATGCCTACAATTTCATGATTAAAAAAATTTCCTAATCGAATACAAAAGCCTGCAAAAAAGATTGGAATTACTAGTTTATCTGCTAGCCATCCCAATGAAATTTCCTTTCGGAAATAGGTGTAAGTTATTGTACCTATAGCTACTGCAATATAAGCTCCATGTCCAGTCATTCCGCCTTTCCAAAACATCGGAATTTCCAGCAGATGATCTTTGAAGTAATCCAGTTTATATATAAAAACATAGGCTAATCTTGCACCAATAAAAATACACAAAGCCATGTAAATAAATACTTCATCGGCAATCGCTATTGGTTTACTTTCTTTTTTTAATGCTTGTCTTAAATAGCTATATCCAAATATTAAAAACAGGAAGAAGAAGAAACCATACCAGCGTAATTCTATTCCATCATTTAGAGGGAAAATTTCCGGATGTATATTCCAATGTATGGCTAATTGAGTCATATTGATTTGCTTAGCTTATGCTATAATTACATATACAAAGGTTACCATATGACAAAAGAATTTTATTCTCTCAATTATCAAAAAGTGTAAAAAAGTGTAAAAAGCAGGAGTAATAAAAAGCTATTCTGATAGTATTTGTTGCAACTTAGCTTCTAGATCTATAAATGTGTTGTTGGGATCTATCTCCCAAATTAATGACTCTGTTTGTCTCTCAATCTTTAAAGCAAGTTCTGCGCAAGCATCTAATCCCATATATTGACACTGTGACTTTATACTATGTGCCACTACCGATGCTTCTGTGTAATTTTTAGCATTAAGATGCCTTTTCAGCTGATCTAATTCTTTTGGAATTTCAACTTGAACCAAAGCCATATATTTATCGACCATTTCTTTGTCTCCCAATAATTGAAAAAGTTTGGTGTAATTGATCATTTTATTCACTTTTATATCTAAGTCTCATTTTGGCTACAATAAATTCTTTTTAGACATTACAGCACTTATTTTATTGGTTAATTCGTCAATGTTAATCGGTTTTGTTACACACTCATTCATGCCAGCATTAAAACAAGCTTCAATTTGTTGAGGTATAGCATTCGCCGTTAATCCTAAAATAGGAATGTTTTTATAGTAATTTTCTCCTTTTGCTCTTATCAATTGGGTGGCTTCTAATCCATCCATAATTGGCATTTTTATATCCATTAAAACTAAATCGTACGATTTATTTTCTATTTTATCCAGTGCCTCTTTCCCATTGTTCGCCTTTTCAATTATCGGATTTTTTAAATGTTTTTGAAGTAATTCAACTGCAACAAATTGATTCATGGGAGTGTCTTCAACCAATAAAATTTTAAGTCCTTCAGGAATGTATTGCTGCTCCGTTTTTTCATTTTTAAGCGTTTCTTTAGCAATTTGAAAAGGAAGCGTAAAATAGAATTTTGATCCCTGATTAAATTCAGACTCCACTTTAATTTCTCCTCCCATTAATTCCACTAATTCTTTGGCAATAGACAACCCTAAACCCGTTCCTTGATTTCCAAAATTCTTAGTTTTAGTGCTTCCAACCTGCTCAAAACTTTTAAATATTGATTCTAGCTGATCTTTTTGAATACCTATTCCTGTATCTTCTACTTCAAATAATAGATTTGCTGTTTCATTTTTTGTTTCTTGCTGAGTAACGCTAACTGTAATGCTTCCTTCTTCCGTAAATTTTATGGCATTTCCAATAAGATTGGTGAGCACCTGAAAAATACGAATGGGATCGCCTATAACGCTTTCGGGAATAGTCTCATCGAGTTTCAAAATAAACTGTATGTCTTTTTCCTGGATTTTATTGATCAACAATAGCTTTACTTGATCGATTACTGCTTTGATATTAAATGGCTCAGACTTAATTTTTAGTTTGCCACTTTCAATTTTTGCCTGATCGAGAATGTCATTGATGATCCATAATAAATTTTCGCAAGACAAATGGATGGCTTTTGTGTATTCCTTTTGTTTTTCGTTCAACTCTGACCCTAACATCAAGGTAATTAAACCCATAATTGCATTCATGGGCGTTCTTAACTCATGACTCATATTGGTCAGAAACTTGGTTTTATATAGTGCTTTTTGATCTGCAAGTTGTCTTTCTTGTTTTAGTTTCTCTGTCCTTTTCCAATTTAGAAAAATCAAATACATAATTAGAAAAATTAGACCAACGATACTTGCATAAAACCAATTGGTCTTCCAAAATGGAGGCGTAACTACAATTTCCAACTCTAAAGTATCTGTAACTTTAAAACCATTCTCGTTGGTTGCCTCCGCTAAAAAAGTATAATTCCCTGGAAATAAATTGGTAAATGTTACAGTTCTTCTATTCTCTACATCCACCCATTCTTCGTTAAAACCAATCAATTTATACCTATAAGTTAAGTTATCTTGATTGGTATAATTTAATGCCGTGTATTCAATTTCAAAGACAGTTTCCTTAGGTTGAAGTTTTATTTTTTTAATATATTCTATTGCTTTGTCAAACTTCTTTTCTTTATACGATACTGAAAATTTAGACAAAACGATGGCAACTTTATTGGTATCAAAGTCTTCAATTTCGGGATTGATTACTAGTAAACCATCACTTCCTCCAAAATATAGCTTACCATTTTTACCTTTAAATCTTGACCCTGTTATAAAGCCTTTTGTTTCTTTGTTTAAATTGTAGAATACAAAACTATCTGTTTGGGGATTATAAGCTCTTACATTACTTCCACCGGCCATCCAAACATTTCCATCGTTGGCTAACAGTACCGCTGTAGCACCAGTAATTTTAGGATAATTCTCATTTGTATAATTAACAAACCGCTCTTTATTTATATCAAAATATGAAAAATCACTACCTGATAAATATATCCTATCAACATCTGCCACTAAATTATAGGCAACACCTGAACTCCAAGCAGTTGCATCTTGTTCATCTGTTTTATATGCCTTTAATTTGTTTGTTTGAGGATTATAAGAACACAGCCTTCTCGAGTTTGTAAACCACAAAGTACCATTCGCTTGTTGATCTAAAATGGATAACTTATCATTTGCCAATGTGGTATCTAAGATGGACGGATACACCCAAAATGTATCTTTTGTAACCATATTGTACCTGCATAAACCGCCTAATGTTGCCAACCAAACTATAGAAGAATTTTCCTTATCAAAAAGAAATTCTTCAAGGTAGTTTCCTTTGAAAAATTGGCTTGTTTCAACCTCAACTATTTCTTCTGATTGATTAATTGTTTTATACAATCCTTTTCGTTGAATGGTAAACCATATATCACCTTCTTTATCTTCTTCAAAATCTCGCACAGAGGTTAAATCTTCATAAGCTGTATTTACCCCTGAAAAATGTCTAGAAACTGATTGAATATTATCTTTTAAGTAGATTCCTGTAATGGTTGACGTCCAAACCCTTTTTTTTGAATCTACTATAATATCTAATATGGTATTGCTTAAATTATTAAGACCATATTCGTTATAGAACACTTTAAATTTTTCTGAGGATTTACTTAATATATCAGCATTTCTAAACATGCCAATCCAAATATTATCTTGGTTATCTCTCATTAAAGAATAGATATTATCGACAGTAATGCCACCTGGATTATTACTTGAATAGGCATGATGAATAATAGGTTTCCTAAGTTTAACATCCCAGTGAACCAACCCTAATCCACTGCCAATATAAAACGTATTATTATCTCCTAAAATAAGGGCTTTAACATCTGGTTTAATTAATTTGTCTGATATGGGAACATGCTCAAATTTACCCTCGTTTAAATAAAAAATAAATAAGCCATCATCCGTTGCTAACCAATAATTATAAGATGAATCTTGCACAATTCTTCTCACTAAAATTGGATTCCCTTCTTCATTTATAAGGGGAAAATAATCTAACTTATTTTCTTTTTCATTTACTTTATAAATACCATTAATACCTGCTGCCCAAAAATCATTATTGTGATCTTTGTATAAACGTGGTGAATGCCTTTCGTATCCAAATTTTGGGTGCGTAAAATGTTCGAATTTATTTGTTGTTGGATCAAAAAAATCAACACCAATTCCAGTGGCTAAAACTATTTTGCCATCGTTTGTCTCAAGTATATCACGAACATTATTGCTACTTAATGATTCAGCATTATCTTTTATATGGTAAAACCTTTCAAAGCTTCCTAGTTCTCTATTAAACTTATTAAACCCGTTGTTTGTAGCTACATAAAACCGGCCTTTACTATCTTCAAAAAAACCATACACCCAATTAGAAGATATACTAGTAGAATCTGAGGCATTATAGCGATAATTGATAAATTCCTTCCCATTATACTTGCTTAAACCATACATGGTTCCAAACCAAATATATCCTTTACTATCTTGAGTAATTGAGAATACATGTGAATGTCCAAGTCCATCTTCAACACCTATTTTAGTAAATTGAAATTTCTCTGTTTGACCATTGCAAAATAGGGTTATGCCAAAAAATGCACTAATAAATATGATTTTATAAAAGCCCTTCACCTAATTTACTTAGTCATCAAAGAATCCTGATTGTTTTAACATACTAATATCAGCACAATATTAGCCTATAGCGTTATATGAATGTATAAAAAGTATAAAAAAGTATAAAAATACATTGTATTTATTTTGTATACTTGAAAGCATTTGAATACGAATATCAGAATGGCTGAACCTCAAAAGAAACATATATTAATAGTTGATGACGATAGAGCATTAAGTCCATTAGTAGCAGAGTATTTACAAGCTAAAAATTTTGAAACAACTTTGTGTCATAATGCTGAGGAAGGTTTGAAAAAGTTTAGAAGTTTAGATATTGATTTGTGTGTTTTAGATATTAAAATGCCTATTAAAAATGGATTTGCATTAGCGCATGAGATAAGAGAATTTTCGAGCGACATTCCCTATCTTTTTTTAACCAGCGAATCTGCTAAAGAAATGCGAATAGAAGGCTTAAAAATGGGTGCTGACGATTATATTCTCAAGCCTTTTAGCATGGAGGAATTGTTTTTGAGGATACAGCTTATCTTAAAAAGAAGCTTTTATCAATACAATCAAAAAATAGAAAATAGATCTCATTTTTCAATTGGTAAATTCAACTTCGACTCTAATTCCAGGCTATTAAGTGATGGTGACAAGACGATTAGTTTAAGTGCCATAGAATCACAATTACTTCAAATGTTTTGTGAGTCAAATGATGGTTATGTAGAACGAGAAAATGCCCTAAAACTAATTTGGAATGATGATGATATGATTAGAACCAGAAGTTTAAATGTTTATGTAAGTAAGCTTAGAAAACACTTGGAATCTGATCCAAATATTTCTTTTTTAAATGTGCATGGAAGCGGTTACAAAATGGTTGTTAAGGACAACTGATCAATTAATACCATTTTAATAGTTATTTTCTTTCTACAAAACGATTTCTAAAATTTATATAAGCATCTTGAATGATGCTTTTTTTTGATGATTGATATAAGTATATAGAACCATCACTGCATAAATTGAACTTTTCTTATTAATGAAAACAAATAATAGTTACTATCTTTTCACCCAAATTTATTAATCTATAATGAAGTACTTACTACTCTGTTTAACAATGATTTTCTCATCTTCCACTTTTGCTCAAACTTGGGTAGATACTCTAGATAATTTTGTTCGAAAATCATATATGCCACCACAAAATTATGGCTGGACATGGCAGAATGCTCCTTTGCTACACGTAATGGAAATTCAGTATGAAATGATGCCTGAAGAAGAAAAAGCGAAATATCTTTTATATGTAAAAAGAGCAGTTGACAAAAATATAGTTTGGGTGAGCGGTGCATTTCCAAATGCCGTTGCTTCGTCCAATGGATTGGCTTTTTTATATAGAGCTACCGGCAATGAACTTTATGGTGATTTGGCCAGAAATGTTTACTACGAATATTTAAATATTAGAAGAACATCCAATGGTGGTGTATCTCATTTGGCTTGGACGCCAGAATTATGGGACGATACCGTTTACATGATTGGTGTTTATTTATTGGCCATGTATCGTGCAACCAATGATGAGAAATATTTAGATGAAATTATTGAACAATTTAAAGCTCACAAAGAAAAATTAGTGGATGAAGCATCTGGTTTATGGGTGCATGGCTGGGATGGTGACGACAAGAATGATTTTGATTTTTGCTCACAGATCAATTGGCCAGACCCTATTACAAGAAGAAGCAGTGAGTTATGGGGCCGTGGTAATGGTTGGGTTGTAGTAACTTTAAGTGAGTTATTAAACAACATGGATCCATCTCATCCAGAATGGGATTATATTGCCAATTCTTTGAAAGAAATGATTGAGGATTTGCCAAGTGTACAAGATGAAGCTACCGGACATTGGTATCAATTGCCTTACAGAAATGAAGAAGAAGGAAATTACATAGAAAGTTCTTGTACTGCGATGTTTGGTTATGGTATTCTTACCGCTTTAAAGCATGAAATAGTAGCCGGAGAAGTGTATGAAAATGCCGTAAAAATAGCCTATCACGGCTTGAGAGCTCACAGTACTTTTCCGGTTATTAGAAACGACATTGAATATTATAATGTAAAAAATGTAGCGCAAGAAACCTGTATTGGCGACAAAGACTATTACTTTAATATCACATCTGGCCAAGGTAAAGTATATGCCATCGCCATGTTTGTTTTGTTTGGTCGGACTTATGAAGCCTATATTAATCCTCCAGTTGTTATCTCCAATTTAAACCATGAATATTTAAGTTCTTTCAAAATCTATCCTACGGTTCTCAAAAACTCTCAAGTTTTGCAATTATCAATTAATGCTAATAGAGCATAGGAATTTACATTGAATATTGTAGATGTAATGGGAAGAAAAGTTGATAGTCAACCGATTTATGTTCAAGCGGGTATCAACAACCAATCAATTTCATTGAAAACGTTACAAAGCGGACAATACTTTATAATGGTTCAAACCAATAAAGGAGAATCAGTAACTAGTAAGTCATTTGTTATAAGTGATTAAAATTACGCTCGAATTTAGTTTGAAACTTCACATTTAACGGTCATCAACAACCTGTTTAAAGTCTATTTAACAGACTGAATATGTATGATTATATCCATTAATGATATAAACTATGTGTCTACACAAAAAATACAACACAAAATAGAAGTCATGTTTACAAATGATTCTCCTCAGTTAAAAACTTTAATTTCTAACTTAATTTACGCCCATTAATTTATTAAAAGATGTATTTTCCGGTTCACATAAAGAACACAAAGCGAAATAATATCAATTGCTGCTTTTGATTTTTGTCTACTTAAATCATTTTGTGTTTTGAACCGTTACAAAATTAAATTAAAGGGCCATACTTCAATGTGAGAAGTATCCATCTTAATATTTTTATTTAATCAACTAAACAGAAAATTATGTCAAAAAAAGACGACGAAAAGAAAAAAGAGGCGAAAAAAGCCAAGAAAAAAGTTGAAGCAAAAAAGAAAGCTAAAAAAGCGAAAAAGAAAAAGGCATCAAAAAAGAAAGATGCTAAAAAGAAGAAAGATGCTAAAAAGAAGAAAAAAAAGAAAAAGAAATAAGCTCATTTAGGCTTTCAATTTAAAGACTATCAATTCAAAAAGACGGGTGAATTGGTAGTCTTTTTTATTACATGGAATGACTAATGTTTAAAATCAATATTCAACACTTTAAACACATGAAATAAATAAGGGAATAAAGCATCAAAAGATTCTGAAGCGCCTTTAGTAGAGCCTGGCAAAGTAATAATCAATGTATTGCCTTTAAATCCTGCAACTCCTCTCGATAGCATGGCATAAGGCATTCGCTGTTGACCGTAATTTCTAGCGGCTTCCATTATTCCCGGAATTGCTCTATCAATTATTTTAGCCACTACATCAGGTGTAATATCTCTTGGCGACAAGCCGGTACCACCAACCGTTAAAATCAAATCTGTTGATTGATAACACAATTCATTAATTAACTTTTCAATTGGCTCGGCTTCATCAGGAACAATATGCTTTTGAATATTTTTCACCTCTAAAACTTGTAATTTTTCTACAATCGCTTTTCCAGCAACATCTTCCTTTTCTCCCGTTGAAACAGAATCAGAAACCACTACAACAGCAGCTTTAAAATTGGCAGGAGCTTTTGGTTTAAAATCTGACTTTCCTCCTTTTTTACTGATTAAACCAATTTTTTGAATTTCAACTTCTTTGTCTATGGGTTTTAGCATATCGTATATCGTCAATGCCGTAATGGATGCCCCAGTCATCGCTTCAACCTCTACTCCGGTTTTGTAGATTGTAGCCACTTCTACTGTAATTATAATTTCTAAATCCTTGCACTCAAAACTGATGTCGGTAAACTCTATCGGCATAGGATGGCAATCTGGAATAAAATCAGACGTTCTTTTGACGCCGAACAAACCAGCCGTTTTCGCCATGCTTAAAACATCTCCTTTTGGAACTGTTTTGTTGACAACCGCTTCAATGGTTTCCTTTTTTGAAACCTTAACAATCGCTTGCGCTGTGGCTATTCTTAAACTACTTATTTTATGCGTGATGTCTACCATTTGAAGTGTCTAGAGTTTCAAGTGAGCTAAAGTGCCTAAAGTTATTTAAAAAAAGAGTGTCTAGCGTTTTAAGTACTTAAAGTGCCTAAAATTATCTAATTAAAATCAACTTTAGTCACTTGTAATTTTAGTTCACTTGAAACTTCATAAATTTACCTTCCAAATATGTGCGCCATCTTCAAATATCTCCTTTCCAAAAATGGGCACTTTAGTTTTTATCTCTTCTACTAAATAATGAATGGCTTTATAACATTCCTCTCTGTGTTTGGACGACACAAATACAATCAAACATATTTCTCCGGCTTTTACTTCTCCTAAACTATGGTAAATATGCATGCACGATAAATCGTATTTTTCAAAAGTGGCTTCTCGAATGTCATGGAAAACATTTTCAGCCATTTCATGATAGGCAGTATAGTCAATGGCCGCTACCGTTTTTTTTTCGATTACATCTGCCCGAACTTGTCCTAAGAAAATCTGATGTGCACCGATATCCGTTTTAGAGCTGTGTTTCGCTATAGAATCAGCTATAAATTCAGGTTGTATGGGTCCTTCTACAAATACTTTTTTTGGTTTTTTCATTTTATCAAGCTGTATTTTTTCTAATTTAAGGCTAACCACAAAGTACTCAAAGAAGTCACGAAGTACACAAAGAAAAATGAGAATCTTAGTGACCTTTGTGCAACAGCCTTTGTAACCTTAGTGGTAAAAAGTAGCAATCTCAACCGCCCGCAAATGGAGGTAATAAGGCAATAATATCACCATCATTTAAGGACATATTCTCTTTAGTAATTGTTTCGTTTATAGCAATAGAATACTTTTGGTTTTTTAATTCAGATTGATTTTTTTCTAATCGACAAATCAATTCATTTACACTAGCAACATCATTCAACTCCATTTTATCTGTTTGAAATAATTCTGACAATTGCGCAAATAGTAAAACTGTTATTTTCATTGTCTATCTAATGATTTTACAAGTGATTAATGCTCCTTTTTCAACCAACAATTTATCTTCAGGAATGATAGCGATAGCATTGGCATTCGCCATGGAAAGCAACATGTGAGATGCTTGTATGGTTCCGGCTTCGAAACCATTTTCACTTATATTGCCAGGGATAAAATGCGTTTTCCCATCATCCATTTTTTTTATTTCATTTTGAGAAGGGATATTTATGGAAGTTAGATGGATATTATTTGCTCCCATAATTTTCAGTAGTATTGGCAAAACATAAATGTAATATCCAACAATAGCAGATTGAGGATTTCCCGGCAATCCAAAAGCAATTTTACCATCATCTCGGACGGCATACAAAATTGGTTTTCCCGGTTTTTGCTTTACTTTATGAAAGATGGTTGTAAAGCCCAATTCATTTAATGCCATTTTTGTAAAATCATAATCTCCAACTGAAACTCCTCCGGTAATAATCATAAAATCAGAGGTTGCTAAGCTTTCCTGAATCTGATCTTTTAAACTATCTAAATCATCCTTAACCGTTGTAAACTCACTTTCAATTCCCTGTTCACTCAAAACAGTTTGAAGCATGACTCCATTGCTATCGTAAATTTTGCCTTCTTGTAATGCTTCATCCGGATGTAAAAATTCATTTCCTGTAACCAAAACAGATACTTTCGCTTGTTGAAAAACGGGCACATTGAATTCGCCAATAGAAGCCAAAAATCCAATTCCGGCAACACTTATTTTACTTCCCTTTTTTAAAGTAATGGCTCCTTTTTTTATCTGCCCGCCTTGCTTTCTAATATTAGACCCAAGTTTTAATCCGCCATCTACTATCTTAATTGCTACATTTTCTAATACTACATTTTCTTGCATCACTACTGTATCAACTCCCTCAGGAATCGGAGCGCCGGTAAAAATTCTAACCGCAGTATTTTGCTTTAATTTATAAATGCCATTATCTCCAGCTGAAATTTCTCCTTCTACTTTTAATAATTTCTCTCTTTCCGAAAACCTTATGCCATAACCATCTACCGTAGAGTTATCAAAAAACGGATGGTCGTATTTAGCTACAATATCTTTCGATAGAATTCTTCCATTAGCTCTATTTAATGGAATAACTTCTTGGCCTTTTTGGGGCAAACATTGATCTATTAACTCTATAGCTTCTTTGTAGCTGATCATATAAAAATCAATTTTAAACTGGCTAAAATTAAGATAGTTGCCAAAAGTCTTTTCAACCCAACAATGGAAAATTTGGTGTTGGCAAAATATGCTCCTAAAAACCCTCCTAATGCCACTGTTATTATGAATAAATATAATTGCGGTAAAGGATTAAAATTATTGAACAAGTACAATCCCAATAAGCCACTTATCGAATTACAAAATATAAATAATGCAGATATCGCTGCCGTGGTTTTTATATTTCCCCATCCAAAAATCAAAATTATTGGGCTTAAAACAATGCCTCCACCAATTCCGATTAAGCCTGAAATAAAACCAATTATTCCACCAATCAAAACACCTAATCCAAACGGTAATGAGCGTATGATTGGATTTTCCTTTCCAAAAACACCCAACAATCTAAGTACTGCCAATAAAAGGCAAATCCCCAAAACTATTTTATAAATATGATTTTCCAAACTAATACTCGCCCCAACAAAAGAAAGAGGAATTGACCCAATTATAAAAGGTAAAAACAGTTTTAATTCAAAATGTTTGTGTCGATGAAAATGATAAAATGAAATGGCGGATACCACTACATTTAAAACCAAGGCTGAAGAACGCAATACGTCCGGTGAAAAACTAAAAAGTGCCATAATTGCTAAATAACCACTAGCACCACCATGACCCACTGCAGCATATATAAATGCCACACTGCCCATAATAATTGCTATCATAAATAACTCTATTGGCACGCTTTTACTTTAGATTTGATTGTAAAATAGGTTAATTTGTAAATCAATGGAAGTTTTAAAGGACCAATACAATAGAATTCACAACTACTTAAGAGTTTCACTTACCGATAAGTGCAACTTAAGATGTAGCTATTGCATGCCTAAAAATGTTCAGTTTATGCCTTCTAAAAAACTAATGACGGCCGATGAAATTTTCCAGTTAGCTCAATTGTTTGTCAATGATTTCGGCATCAACAAGATTAGAATTACCGGCGGTGAACCTTTGATGCGAAAAGATGCACCCAAAATTATTGAGCAATTATCACAACTTCCCGTTCAATTAGCCATTACTACTAATGGAGTGTTTTTGGATAAATATTGGCCTTTGCTGGAATCCATTAACTTATCTTCTATCAATATAAGTTTAGACACTTTAAATGCCCGAAAATTCAAGGAAGTTAATAAGCGTGATGATTTCCAAAAAGTTTATGACAATATCTTTACTGCTATTCAAAAAGGATTAAATGTGAATATCAATACGGTTTTAAAGTTAGGCATGAACGACGATGAACTGCTCGATTTTGTTGAATTGACGCATGAACAAAAGCTTCATGTAAAATTTATAGAATTTATGCCTTTCAATGGCAACTCATGGGATAGAGAAAATGTGTTTACTTATCAAGAAGCTTTACATATTATTCAAGATAAATATGGGGAAGCATTTCCAACAAAAAGCAAACCAAATACGACTTCAAAACCTTATAAACTTCAAAATTTCAAAGGAGATTTCTCATTTGTAAGCACCATTTCCAGCCATTTTTGTGGCGATTGCAATCGATTAAGACTAACAGCAGATGGTAAATTAAAAAACTGCTTGTTTGGAAAAACCGAAACAGATCTTTTATCCATTCTAAGAAATGGTGGCGATTTAAAACCATTTATTATTGAAAATGTTTTGGCCAAACACAAAGCATTGGGCGGGTTTGATAAAATGAGCGAATCAGAATTTAACACTCAAGAGCTAAGCGAAAGAGAAATGTTTGCCATTGGAGGCTGATTAAAAATTGGCGTTAAAATTTATTGAATCCTATCTTCTATTAATTTATTTTATGTAATTTTCCCATCAGGAAGTTGCGCCATTAAATCACAATGGATTTTTCTCGCCTACACTTCTTGAAGGAAATCTAACTACAATTTTTTTATTGGAATAAACGAATCTATGCACTTAAGTCCTAGAGAAACGGAAAAATTATTGCTACACTTTGCCGGTGAATTAGCACTAAAAAGAAAAAACAGAGGTTTAAAATTAAACTATCCTGAAGCCATTGCTTTAATCTCATCAGAATTGATGGAAGCCGCCAGAGATGGGAAATCGGTTGCAGAGCTCATGCAATTTGGCGCCACTATTCTTAAAAGAGAAGACGTAATGGAAGGCATTCCGGAAATGGTGCATGAAGTGCAAATTGAAGCAACCTTTCCCGACGGAACCAAATTAGTAACCGTACACAACCCAATAAGATGATACCAGGAGAATATATTTTAGCCAAAACACCCATTGAATGTAATGTTGGGAAGGCCACTGCAACGATTACTGTAGTGAATAAAGGCGATCGACCAGTTCAAATTGGCTCTCACTTTCATTTTTTTGAAGTCAATAGAATGATGGATTTTGATAGAGCGCTTGCTTTAGGTATGCGATTAAATATTCCTGCAGGAACGGCAGTTAGATTTGAACCGGGAGAAGAAAAGGAAGTGACGTTGGTCGCCTTTTCAGGCAAGCGAAAAATTAAAGGCTTCAATAATTTGGTGGATGGAAAAGATCTAGAAAAGGATAAAATAGACATCCTAGAAAATGAAAAACGATTTACGTCAAAATAAAATAGCAGTGTGAGTTTAGAAATCAACAGAATTAAGTATGCTAACATGTATGGTCCGACCACCGGTGATAAAGTGCGCTTGGCCGATACTGAACTAATCATAGAGATTGAAAAAGATTATACCGTTTATGGTGATGAGATTAAGTTCGGCGGTGGAAAAACCATTAGAGATGGAATGGCACAATCATCTGAAGCAACCAGAGCGGAAGGCGTTTTAGATTTAGTGATTACCAGTGCGATGATTATTGATCATTGGGGTATTGTGAAAGCAGACATTGGTATTAAAGATGGTAAGATTGTCGGCGTTGGAAAAGCAGGCAACCTAGATACAATGGACGGTGTAATGCCGAACATGGTAGTGGGCGCTTCAACAGAAGTTCATGGTGGTGCAGGTTTGATTGTAACGGCCGGAGGAATTGATGCTCATATCCATTTTATATGTCCGCAATTGGTTGAACATGCTTTGTACAGTGGCATTACCACAATGATTGGCGGCGGCACCGGACCGGCAGATGGCACCAACGCTACCACAGTTACACCAGGCGCATGGAATCTTGAAAAAATGTTACAAGCGGCAGAAGCCTTTCCCATGAATTTAGGATTTTTTGGCAAAGGCAATTGCTCTAGTTTACCTCCATTGGAAGAACAAGTAGAAGCCGGTGCTTTAGGATTAAAAATCCACGAAGATTGGGGTTCTACTCCAGCAGTAATTGATGCTTCCTTAAAAATTGCCGATAAGCACGATATCCAAATTGCCATTCACACTGATACATTAAATGAATCTGGATTTTTAGAAGACACTATCAAGGCCATTGATGGCAGAACCATTCATACTTTTCATACAGAAGGTGCCGGCGGTGGACACGCTCCGGATATTATTAAAGCTGCCATGTACCCGAATGTGTTGCCTTCCAGTACCAATCCAACTCGACCTTATACGGTGAATACCATTGAGGAGCATTTAGATATGTTAATGGTTTGTCATCACTTAGATAAAACAGTGCCAGAAGATGTAGCTTTTGCCGATTCTAGAATTCGACCAGAAACCATTGCAGCGGAAGATATTTTACACGATATGGGTGTTTTTAGTATGATGAGTAGTGACTCTCAAGCCATGGGAAGGGTGGCTGAGGTAGTGACCCGAACTTGGCAAACCGCTCATAAAATGAAAGTTCAAAGGGGCGCTTTAAAAGAAGACGAAGGCAATGGAAATGATAATTTCAGAGTAAAAAGATACGTCGCTAAATACACTATCAACCCTGCATTATCGCATGGCATTTCCAATCATGTGGGTTCCATAGAACCAGGAAAGTTAGCTGATTTGGTGCTATGGAAACCAAGTATGTTTGGTGTAAAACCCGAATTGATCATCAAAGGCGGTATGATCGCAGCCGGCAGAATGGGAGACCCAAACGCTTCTATTCCAACACCACAACCTGTTATTTATAGACCAATGTTCGGTTCATTTGGTAGAGCGCTAACAGAAACTTCCTTAACCTTTGTTTCAAAGATTTCTTTAGAAAAAGGCATTGCCGAAAAATATGGTTTAAAGAAAAAATTAGTAGCTGTTTCTAATTGCAGAACGGTATCTAAAAAAGATATGATTCATAACGAAAAAACACCTCAAATTGATGTCAACCCCGAAAACTACGAAGTAAGAGTAGATGGGGAGCATATTACTTGTGAGCCCGCCACTGAAGTTCCAATGGCACAACGCTACTTTTTGTTTTAAGTAAAGGAAAATGGAATCGGTAAAAGTTATTAATAGTAAGTCATTCAATTTAAAAGCGCTTCAATCTGCTTCTAAACCGGTTGATTATGTGGATTTCGAATGGTACGAAACCAATAAAAGAATTAATTTTAAGATCTCCCAAAATGGATTAAAAATAAAACTCAAATTCTTAAATGAAAATCCAAATTTCGAACAAGACGACATATTGATAGAAACCGAAACGCATTATGTTGCCGTCAATATCATGCAATGCGATTGTTTGGTTATTACACCCAAGAACGCCTTTGAAATGGCCTCTATATGCTATGAAATTGGCAACAGACACATTCCATTATTTTTTGAAGACAACAAGCTTTTGGTAGCTTATGAGAAGCCTTTATTCAATTATTTTAAAGCAGCAGGATTTAATATCAAGGAAGAATACACAAAACTAATTCAACCCTTAAAAACTACTGTTTCACCGCATGGAGACAACAAGAGTTTATTTACTAAAATCATGCAATTCAGTCAAGAAAAATAATGTCAAATTCCCTATTTCATTTATTGCATTTATCTGATCCCAATTTACCCATTGGCGGATTTTCTCATTCTTCGGGATTAGAAACTTATGTGCAAAATGGAATGGTAAAGGATGAAAAATCTGCAAGAATTTTCATTCAACAAATGTTGCAGCAAAGTTTGTTTTATAACGATGCGATGTACTTATCCTTGGCTTATCAAGCTTGTGAAACCAATGATTTTAAATCTCTTGAAAACTTAGACATCCATTGCAATGCTACCAAACTAGCCAAAGAAACTAGAGTCGCCAGCCAAAAGTTAGGATTGCGTTTACTCAAAATATTTGAGAAAATTTGCACTGGTTCTTTGTTTCAACAGTATAAGAATGCTTTAGCATCGTCTTCTGTATTTGGACATTTTTGTATTGCTTTTGCCATTATTTCTCATGATCTAAAAATCAGCTTAAAAGATAGCTTAACCGGATTTTACTATAATGCCGCTAGCGGATATGTTACCAATTGCGTTAAGTTAGTTCCATTGGGACAGCAAACCGGACAAAGTATTTTGTTTGATTTGATCCCAATTATTGATGGATTAGTGAAAGCCAGTTTACAACCCGATATTCAAAAATTAGGATTGTGCTCCGTTGGATTTGACATCCGTTCAATGCAACATGAAAATTTATATTCACGCTTATATATGTCATAAATTATGAATGATAGAACCTACATAAAAATTGGTGTCGCCGGTCCGGTGGGCTCAGGTAAAACAGCATTGATCGAAAAACTTACTCGTGAACTTCTGGATCAATATAGTATTGGTGTGGTGACAAACGACATCTACACCCAAGAAGATGCGGAGTTTTTAACCAAAAATAGTTTACTAGCACCCGAAAGAATTATTGGGGTAGAAACCGGTGGCTGTCCACATACTGCGATTAGGGAAGATGCTAGTATGAATTTAGAAGCCATCGATGAGTTGGCCAATAGATTCCCAGCCGTAGAGTTAATTTTTATTGAAAGTGGTGGCGATAATTTATCGGCTACCTTCAGTCCGGATTTAGCTGACATTACCATTTTTGTTATTGATGTGGCAGAAGGCGATAAAATTCCAAGAAAAGGCGGACCGGGCATTACTAGAAGTGATTTGTTAGTCATCAACAAAATAGATCTCGCACCTTATGTGCATGCAGATTTAGATGTAATGGATAGAGATGCAAGATTAATGCGAAAAGGCAAACCTTTTGTATTTACCAATTTAATGGATAAAACAGGTTTAGATATTGTAATTGGTTGGATTAAAAAATATGCTTTGTTTGAAGATGTAGAAGAGCCCAACCTGATCAGATGAATTCCAACGTTTCCATCATTACTAAAGCTAGAAATGGCATTACTTATTTAAAGGACAGTTTTCATTCTGTGCCTTTTAAAGTGGTGGATGTAAGAGAAGACAAATCAAAGGCATGTTTAGAAATCATGCTGATGTCGTCTTCGCCTGGAATGTTGGATGGCGATGTTTATCATTTAGAAATTCAAGTGGAGAAAAACTGTGCCTTGCATCTAAAAACACAATCGTTTCAGCGAATTTTCAATATGAAAAATTCCGCTCAGCAAGTTTTTAAAGTAGTGGTTGAAGAGAATGGATTTTTTCAATACATCCCTCATCCAACCGTACCGCATAAAAATTCTAATTATCTAGGCATCAACAATATTTACCTCCATAAAGGAGCCAATGTTATTTGGAGTGATTTAACGAGCTGCGGTAGAAAACTTAACGGAGAACAGTTTGAATATGATCGATTTGAAAACAAGACTACTTTCTACATCAATCAAAAGCCTATGGTAATCGAACATATATTGTTTGAACCCAAAAGTAGGTCGCCTCTCACCTTCGGACAGTTAGAAGGCTTCACACACAATGCCAGCCTGTTTATTCTAAGTGAGCAATTACCCGTTCCAAAACTTAAAAAAGAGGTTGATGATTTATTAAGTCAAGAAAAAGATATTGCCTTTGGAAGTTCTGAGGCAGCGATTAATGGTTTGATTGTAAAAGTTTTAGCCAATCAATCTGAGCGAATTTATACTGTAATCAACCAATTAGCTGATCAAATTAAAAGAGACTATTTTAATCTATGATGACAGGCGATTTCATTCTACTATTGTTCTCTACAGTAGGTATAAGTCTAGTGCACACGCTCACCGGACCGGATCATTATTTACCCTTTATTGCCTTATCAAAATCTGGAAAATGGACCTTACCTAAAACTCTTTTTTGGACAACGCTCTGTGGCTTAGCTCATGTTAGCACTTCTTTACTAATTGGATTAATTGGAATATTTCTAGGTTGGACGCTTTCGCAACAATCTAATTTAGTAATGGCTAGAGGCAATTTTGCCAGTTGGATGCTTTTAATTTTTGGATTGATTTACACGCTTTGGGGAGTATATAATATCAAGCGAAATAAACTACATAAACATTTTGAGGTTAATGATGAAGCGGACATTCTAGTGTATGAGCATAAAGACGGCCAAGTTGTCTATCCTGATCAAAAGTTTAAAGTAACACCTTGGGTGATGTTCTTCATTTTCGCTTTAGGTCCGGCAGAACCCATTTTACCATTGTTGTTTTATCCTTCAACCAGTCATTCGTTTTTACAAGTTTTAATCCTAACAGTAACCTACACCGGCGTTACCCTTTTTGCCATGCTATTAATGGTTTTGCTCGGATATTATGGATTACAAAAATTCAACTTCCCCAACTTTGAGAAGTATATCAGCTTTATTAGTGGCTTGGTCATCCTATTGTGTGGTGTTGGTATGGTTTTTCTTAACTGGTAACTAACAAATAAGTTAGAATCAATCTCAAGTTAATCACTCAATTGCAATCCTCATCAATTTATATTTATTTATATGTTTATTATTTTGTTTTCTTAATGCTTTTTTGTGTGTTTTGGTTTTTTATTATCTATATATTTGAACAAAATATTTAAAATGATTATTGATTACAAAAATAATGGTTCTTTATTTGATGAAGTGTTCTCAAAAAACCATAGTGACGGTTCTGGCTATAGCACCGTTCTAAATAGCTTTAACAAACTGAGCGATGAAGATTTTGAATTAAACTACAAATTCTCTAAGAACTACTTTAAGAGTCTAGGTATTACCTATAGTTTATACGATAAAACCACTCCGACAAATAAAGAACATACTTTTCCTGTAGACCTTTTTCCAAGAATTATTGAAGCCGATGAATGGAAAAAACTAAAGGAAGGCATTTTGCAAAGAAGCAGAGCTATCAATCTGTTTATAAAAGATATTTATGGAAAGCAGAACATCCTTAAAAATAAGGTTGTTCCTCATGACCTAGTTTTATCTTGTCCGGAATACATTAAAGAAATGACTGACATTCAACCCATTGGCGATGTCTTTTCTCATATTTCAGGTACAGATTTAATCCTCAATGAGGACAATAAATGGTACGTTTTAGAAGACAATGTTAGAAACCCTTCCGGCGTAAGCTATGTTTTGGAAAATCGAAAACTATTTAAAATCCTTTTTGGCGACCTCATAAATAATGTAGATGTATTGCCTATCGACGATTATCCGGACATGCTTTGTGGTGTAATGAATTCATTTGCTCCTAATATCGACGATCCAACTGTAGTGTTACATACACCTGGCAGTTATAATTCTGCTTATTACGAGCATTGTTTCTTGGCTAGAAGAATGGGTATTCCATTGGTTGAATCAAGTGATATGTTTGTTGAAAATGACAAGCTATATATGCGAACATTAAAAGGCCCTGTAAAAATTGATGTGGTTTACCGCCGCATTGACGATAGATATCTTGACCCTTTGGTATTTGAACCCAGTTCCATGTTGGGCGTTCCCGGAATTATGAATGCTTATAAGAAAGGCAATGTCACCATTATGAATGCTCCCGGTTGCGGAGTGGCAGATGATAAAGCTATTTATGCCTACATTCCTAAAATCATTAAATACTATTTGAACGAAGATTCTATTTTAGAAAATGTGCCTACTTATCTCTGTCATGATGATAAAGACTTCCAATATGTAAAAGAAAATTTGCACAAACTGGTAATCAAACCGGTTAATATGTCTGGTGGTTATGGAATAAATTTTGGAAACAAAATGAGCAAAGCAGAAATTGAAGCGCAAATTGTAATGCTCGAAAACAACAGAAGAAACTATGTTGCTCAACCCATTATGAATCTATCTACACATACCACTTATATCGAAGACAATAAATCTTTTCAGCCAAGACATATTGACCTAAGGGTATTTTCCTTGCAAGGCAACCAGATGGAATTTGTTTTAGATGGCGGACTGACTCGAGTGGCGCTTAAAGAAGGAAGTTTGGTGGTTAACTCCTCACAAGGTGGCGGCAGTAAAGACACGTGGATCATTGGGAAAAACAATAATTAACCTGAATTAAAAATCAATATGCTTTTATCAAGAGTAGCAAACTACCTGTTTTGGATAGGTAGATATTTAGAAAGGGCGGAATACTCCTCTCGTTTTATCCATACGCATTACGAATCGTCGTTAGATGCGCCTTTTAAAGACAATAGAAGGGTGATGTTAAATCCCATTATAGAAATGTTTGGGATTGGATTAAATAGTGGTGATTTTAAAAGTGAAGAGAATATCTTAAACAAAGCGATGTTGAATATGGACAACACAGCTTCTGTAAGTTTTTCTTTTAGCAAAGTGCGCCAAAACGCTTTAAATGCAAGAAATGTTTTATCAACGGAGCTTTGGGAAGTGATAAACAGATACTACCATTATCTTGAAAATTTTGAAGTCAAGACTAATGAAAGTGGCCAACTCTTTAGTTTCATGAAAACTTTTTCAGAGCATGCTGCTCTCATCAGAAGTTTAATCAATAGCACACTTTTACACGATGAAACTTGGGCTACCATTAGAGTAGGCATCTATTTAGAAAGAGCCATTCAAATCAATAAAGTTTTGATAAGCACTATTGGAGAAATTCCAAGAGGAAAATCGCAAAAGGACAATCAATTAACTTACTATATGCTGCAAACCCTTTTAAAATCAATTGAAGCAGAAGACATCTATAAAAAATTATATCCTGGCATCCCTAATCCTTTGTTAGTGGTCTATTTTATCATCAACAATAATATTTTCCCTCGTTCTATCAACTATAACATCAATAAAGCGAGCGAGTTGGTTAATCGTTTGTTTGGTGTCAACAATCTCTCCCTTTTAAGAGAGCAACCTTTTGTTTTTGACATCAACAAACTAGCCAGTGAGGTGAATTATCTTACGATGCAAGATTTGGAAAACAAAAGCATGGAGTTCCTTGAAAAAAACATTCAAAAAATAGAAAATATAACCCTTACTTTGGAAAGAGATTATCTCTAAAAAATGATTTATTCCATAGAATACTCTACTGAAAATAATTATGATAGCAAATCTGAGGTTTTCCTAGAATACTTAGTTATTCCTGAGGAAACACCTTCTCAACAAGTACTATCCTTTTTAGTTTATACAGAACCAAAGGCCAACTATTCAATTAATTCTAATGTATATGGATTTAAAAAACTGACTTTTAATGGTCTTCATCAAATAGACAATTTCAAGCTGAAAATAAAAGTAGAGGTAGAGAAAAGTTTTCAATTTCCACATTTGATTAGTCCATTTTCATTAAAAAAAGAACGTGAAATTATCAATAGCTTTGCCTATTTG
The DNA here is from genome assembly GCA_041393015.1 of Chitinophagales bacterium. Lineage (GTDB taxonomy): Bacteria > Bacteroidota > Bacteroidia > Chitinophagales > JADIYW01 > JAGQYH01. The sequence continues at coordinate 574,560 of JAWKKV010000001.1, forward strand.
AAAAACAATCATTTTTATCTCACTCAAACCAATTTTACAAGAATCACATCTATCAATAAGAATAAAAACATACCCAAAAGAAACAAAAGCATAATGGAATATTGCTCAGCACTAAATCAATATTTACATAATGAAATTGAGTATTGTACAAACAGCACTACTATAGAAACCGATGCACACACTGCCTTTAATTTAAGAAGAGGTGTGTGTCAAGATTTTAGTCATATTTTTATTGGCTTAGCTCGCCAAGAAGAAATTGCAGCAAGATATGTTTCCGGCTATTTATTTATTGATGACAAAACAGAAGCACAATTACATGCTTGGGCAGAGGTGCTAATTCCCAGTTTAGGTTGGGTTGGTTTTGATCCTACCAATAACTTATTGATCAATGAAAACTATTTTAAGATCGCACATGGAATTGACTATACAGAATGCACTCCGCTAAGAGGAGTCGTTCGAGGCGGTGAAAAAAACACCACACAATACAAAGTAATTATTCAACAACAACAGCAATAAAACAACTTATATATTATGACCTACTGTTTAGCTTTCAAACTAAAAACAGGTATTGTTGGCTTTGCCGACACGCGAATTACCTCAGGCACTGAAACCACCAATGCAAAAAAATTATATACTAATTCAAAAACTGGCCAATCTATATTTTTAATGACTTCCGGTCTCCGTTCTATTAGAGACAAATCACTTACTTATTTTAAAGAAGTTTTAGAAGATGGCACGAGTGAGTTTAAAAAGTTTTACGAAATCGCAAATTTACTTGGAGAGCAACTAAAGAGAGTTGCTGATGAGGATAGGAAGTCAATTGAAAAAGCAGGACTCTCTTTTAACCTACACACCATTGTTGGTGGGCAGTGTAAAGAAGATGATGAACACAAACTGTTTTTACTGTATCCTGAAGGTAATTGGATAGAAATTAGCAAAGCAACACCTTTTGTAATCATTGGTAATTCAGGTTATGGAAAACCAATTTTAAATAGAACGATCACTTACCAATCTAGTTTAAAATTTGCCTTAAAAACCGGTTTTCTATCATTCGATTCGACAAGAGTAAGTGCCAATGATGTTGGTTATCCCTTGGATGTTTTTATTTATGAAAAAAACAGTTTCAAATTTATTGAAAAACGATACAAAGAGTCTTCTCTATCTTCTGTTTCAAAATTTTGGGGCAAAAGATTAGAGCAAGCGGTACATGATTTACCCGACGAATGGACGAACGACTTTTTGAAAGAACATTAGATCGTATTCTTCACCCCAATAATCTCCGCTAAAATACTAATGGCAATTTCAGCCGGTGTTTCGCTTTTTATGGGAACGCCAATGGGGGAATGCACTTTATCAAGTTTAGATGGACCGATGCCTTCTTCCAACAATTCTTTGAAAAGTTGTTTTACTTTTTCTTTGCTGCCCATCATGCCTAAATATTTGAATTGATGGTTGATGAGTTGCTTTAAAACAACCTTATCTGTTCGGTAACCAAACGACATTAACACCACATATTTATTGTCGCCATTGGTAATATAATTTCCAATTGTCTCATAAGAGGTAACATTGATGGTTTCACCAAACTCATTTTGTTCCATGGTGTTTAAGCCTTTCCTATCGTCGTAGATCTTTATTTTAAAACCTAATTCATTGGCCAACTTTGATAAGGCTAAGCCTACGTGACCGCCACCGACAATATGCAATTCCGGCATAAAACCAAGATCTTCTTTTACCGACCACTTTTCGGATTCTATTTTAGATAAAAACTTAGTGGTGTGATGCTGCCCGACTTGAAAATGTATGCCTTTCTCATCTAGGGTTAAAACGCCGTATCTATTTTCATTTATGGATTGAATAATAGTATCTAGGATAGGCATCTCCTTTTTCCCAACACTATAAAAGGCAATAGTTTGCTCGCCCGAACAAATCATCCCTGATTTATTTTTAGGCACACTAGCTTGGTGAATCTGTTGCTTATAGAATGGTTCAAAATCTGTAGGCAACAATTCTTGCTTACACAACTCTACTAATTTGTGTTCCATAAATCCGCCGCCAATAGAACCAAACAATAGCCCAGAACTACTGACACCCATTTTAAATCCTTGACGCCCCGGGCTGCTGCCTTCACTTTGCAATACATACATTAAAATGACTTTGTTGTTGGTAGTGAGTTCGTTATGGAGTGTGTTCCAAAAGTTCATTTTTAGTTTTTTGTCTTGATGAGATCCTTCGCTTTGCTCTGGATGACAAAATTTAGTTTTTAATCATTCTACCTTTTAAAATATCGGCAAACGATCTGCTTCTAATTTCGGCTTCAGTTAATCCGGTTACCATTATTTCTTCCATGGATATTGCGCCACAGTTTTCTGCTTTTAAAAAAAAGTTCAATAAGGCTTGCCCGGTTGCTGCATCTTCTGCAATGCCTTCACTTTCTGACATTTTGGAATTAAAAACATTTTCCAAATAGGCTTTCATTCGCTTCACCGCAGATGGATAACTTTCTAAAAAGAATGCATAAACGGCAGCATACCGCATAGGCAATTGTTCTGCATATAAATCCCATCCTTGATAAAATCCATTCCATAAAGAATGTCTAATATTCTTGTATCCTTTTAGCCAAGCGGCATGAACTACCTTCAAGTTTTCTTCGTACTCTTCTATATTATTTATTTCAGTATGAGGCCCGATAGGAATGGTATTGGTTGCGCCATCTGACAGCCAAATACCGGTGTGCGCTAGCGCCACTTTTGTCATGTGATGGGCAAAATCGCAAACAGGATGATCCATTTCTTGATAGGCGGCAGTAATCCCACACGAAGCGGTATAATCATAAGTTCCAAAATGCATGGCATGACATCTTCCTTTACTTGCTTTGATAAATCGATACAAAGGGTTGGTTCCATCTGCCGCCATGACCGCTTGAGTGGTTTCTACCATCATTTCCATTTTGATGGTATTGTTAGGTAAGTTATGCTGTTGCTCGAAAATAGATAAGAGATCTGTTAGTGCTTCTACTTGCTCGGGAATCGTTACTTTCGGCAACATAATCACAAAATTTTCTGGCAACTTCCCATTTGTATTCGATAACAACTCAGTAAGTACAAGATCAATGGTTCTAATGCTTCGCTCTTTTAACTCTTCTGTAAAAGCCTTTACCCTTAAACCAATATAATAAGGCAGTTGCTTTAATTTCATGGCTTCGGCTAATTCCTTGCCAACATAAATAGCTATGCGATCTTCTTCTTCATTTGATTTATTGCCAAAACCATCTTCAAAATCTATCCTGTAATCTTCTACTGATTCATGTTGTAATCTATTCAATACTTTTTGTTGAATCAAGTAAGTAAAACCATGCGGATGTTTGTTTAACTCCTCGGGAGAAAGTTTTTTTAATTCATCTTCTAGAACTAAAGCTTCATTTTTATTAATGGGTAAACTCTCATAATTTTTAAGCTGAAAGGCCCGACCAAATTTTCCGATATCATAAGCGTATGCCATATAGGCTACATAACCTTCGAACTTAAAATTCTTTACCGCATCCTTATTAAAACGATGCGCTCCTTGATAAACAGTATGAATGGGTTGACGATCTGACCGATCGCCTTTATATATTTGATTGAAGGCTTGGTTAGCCGGTGAAAGTTTGGAAAGGATGCTTTCTTTATCTTGTTGGTTGATGGTTAGTTTCACTGTTTTAATATTTTAAATTAACACTTCCTTTTCTATCTTTTTTCTTGATAAAAAAGAAACAAAAAATCAAGAAAAATCAATCGCTCCTCGCAATACCCTACGCTCAGCTGCCGTGATTTTTCTAGCCAACGCTTCTTTCGATTTCGTTAAATATATAACCTTTACTTTTTCATATCCACCTCAAATTTTCAAAGGTCAATCCAAATCAACACAATTGTTATTAATTATAAGGATCAATCACTTCTTTATAACTTTAAGTACTTTAGGCATTTTAAGTACTTATAAACTCTTTTTTAACTTCCCCGATAAGTCGTATAGCCATAAGGATTCAAGAGTAATGGAATGTGGTAATGACTTTCATCCATTACTTTAAATTGGATTTGTACTTCAGGATAAAAACCAACTTGACCGTTTAGTTTATAATATCCATCGGTATCAAACTCCATAATATAATTGCCTTTTGACAATCTTTTTCCCGGTGGCAATAAATTGGCAATTCTTCCATCAGCATTGGTGATGCCTAACGCTATTGTTTCCCATTTTTCATGCTGAAAGGCTTTCATTTTAATCACCATTCCTTGTCCGGGAACGCCGGTGGAAGTATCTAAAACATGTGTGGTAATATGGCTGCTGTTGTCTGCTTTTTCGCTAATTGAAGGCATCAGTTTGGTTAAACGAATATGGGTAATCTTGTGCTGCTCTCCCATGGCAATGGCCAATTCTGTCGCAGGGTTGTTTTGGATTCTAATTTTTATCAATTGCAACATTTCGGCTGCTGATTTTCCGGTAGCGCTGACAATAAAAATATAGCCAAACTTCTTTTCATATTCATCGTTCAACTGAGCTAATTCATGGATGACTTCATCATCGGCTTCGGCTACACTTGACTGCTCGTTGCCTGCCCAATCTTTGGTAGCGGCATATTTTGCTTTTAAACTGTTAACGTCACCAATTTTGGGATGACCTGTAAAAGCTTCTTTAAAATCCGACTCATTGCATCCTTCATACCAAATCCTAGCCGCACTGAATACAATATCATTTTCTGATCGAAATGGTCTTTCCTCTACCATTCTATTGATCCAAGTGGAAGCCACACAGCACTTTTCTAATGCTTGATAAGCGGCTTCTTTTGTTAATTGATTAAAGTCTGATAAAGTCATATTATTCTGTTTTAGCCCCCATCAATATCCAACATTCAATCAAGCTTCTTTCTTCTTCGGTGATGTTGGTTTGGTTATTATTAAATGGCATGGCTTTACTCACCACAACTTGCTGATAGATGGCATCTTTATGATTGAAAATATCTTCTGCTGTATTAAACATAACACCTTTTGGTGCCACTTTCCAAATATCATCTTTGGGTTCATCTGAATGGCAAACTACACATTTATTATTGATGATGGTGGTGATTTCTTGGAAGGTTACATCGTACGTACATTTAGCTTTATCCGATTTAGGTGCGGTATAAAAGGCAACAGCAAACAACAGCAAAACAGAAACAGGCATAATGTAGAACGACACCTTTTTTTGCTCCCGTAAATTCATGTAATGTTTAATACCAGCCAAACCAATCGAAATGGCAATCAACACAATCCATTGTTGCTCGTTGCCAAATGTGGTAGGGAAATGATTGCTAATCATCACAAATAATACCGGAAAAGTAAAGTAGTTGTTGTGGCGCGAACGCATTCCGGCTGCTATAGCATGTCGCGGATTGGGCGGCAATCCTTTTTTTGCAGATGCGACCATTGCTTTCTGCCCAGGAATAATTACGAAAAATACATTCGCGGCCATGATGGTTCCCAATAAAGCTCCAAAGTGAATATAGGCGGCACGTCCACTAAAAACATGGGCGTATACCCAAGCAAAACCAATTAAAAACAATCCGCCGATAACCGCAAAAAGCGTGGGCTTTTTAATTAGTTTTTTACATAAAATATCATATACCAACCAACCAAAAAAGAGCGAAACAATTCCGAATGCTATGGCTAATCCCGGAGCAATATCCAACACTGCTTGATCAATTAAATAGGACTTTGCATTGAAATAATACACGACAATTAAAAGTGAAAATCCGGTTAACCAAGTAAAATAGGCTTCGTATTTAAACCAGTGTAGATCCTTGGGAATGGTTTTGGGCGCCAGTTTATATTTTTCCAAATAGTAAAATCCACCGCCGTGAATCGCCCACAAATTACCGGTTAACTCGTCTCTTAAATTCTCTGTTTTGTTCAATGAATTCTCTAGAAAAACGAAATAAAACGAGGCGCCAATCCAAGCAATTCCAAATGTAATATGCATCAATCGAACCGTTAAATTGAGCCAATCTTTTAAATGGCTTTCATAGATGGTTCCTTTTAATAAAAAGAAAAGGACAGCTACACCGATTAAAGCCATTACAATAATAGCGGTGTAAATTAAATTTTGAACGTATCCAATTCGTTCGATAGATCGCTCGTCCGGTTCTTCTTGCTTATTGGCTTCTTCTTTCAGCGATCTCAGCCGATAGGTTAAAATTACTATCGGAATAAACAACAATAACCATGCTCCTATTGAAATTCCTGCTGCCATTAGTCATTTACGATATTACCAAAAAGTCTTAACCTACTCACGCCGCCGTCGGGATAAATTTTCAGCTTTACATGAGTGACGACCTCCTTACTTTGCAAAATATATTCGTGTTCTTGATGAGCATTTAAAACACTTTTTTCCAACAGAGGTTGCCAATTGACTTCATTGGCTAAAACTTTAGTGTCGGCAGTTTCATTACACACTTCAATAGCACAAGAATGAGGATAATTTCCTTTAAAATGATTGGTATCTACAATTGCCTTTTGAATGATTCCCTTGTGTCCTAATTTTACAATTACCCAATCTACATTATTGGGCGTTCTATTGCGTTTCGTTTCCCAACCATCTCCCATATTTTTGCCTTTAGAGGGCATAATGAGATTATTCATCGAACTGAAAAACATATCGTTGCAAGCCAATGCTTTAGCGCCGTTGGTAATTAGGGCCAAATCAATTGTTTGGTCTTGAGTTACAGATGACCAATCTTTAAAAACTTCTCCGTATACTCTGAATCTGGCGACTCCACCATCGGGATAAATATGCAATTTAACATGGGTATAAACGTCATCATCATTGATTTCAAAAAAATGTTGACTGCCCGGATTGAGTGGCGATTTAGGCAATACTTCTTTCCAGCCTAAATCATCGGTATGCGCCCAATCTTGTACGTCCGTTTTTAAATTAATGGCCTCTACGGAGGCAAAAGGAGGATGATTGCCTAAAAAATGATTGGTATCAATATCAAATCCTTTGATGACTCCTTGAGCACCTAATGCTAAAATACAGTAGTCGTGTCCGGGTGTTCGCTTTCTACGCGATTCCCATCCGTCCATCCATTTTCCTCTATCGGTATATTTATCGGCAATAAAAACGCCTCTTCCTGCTTTAATTAAATTTTCTTTTTCTGCAAAGAAATCATCGGTAGCATAAATTACTTTACCGCCAATTTTTTCCGATGCAAGATCGATATAATTCAGTAATGGGTTGTTAGTCATATATTTATTTTAAGAGCAGTTTCCCTGCATTTAATTGGTCTAATTTAGCATTTTGCACCACAAACTTTCCATTTACCATGCAATGCTGTACACTTCCTTTTAATTTTTCACCCACATAAGGACTCGCTTTATGTCGATGGGCAATCATTGCTTCTGAAACGACGAATGATGCCTCATCATTCCAAATGGCAAGGTCGGCATCATAGCCTTTTCTAATATATCCTTTCAAATGGTCCAAACCAATAAATTTTGCCGGCTGCGAAGTTAATAATGGAATAAATTCTTCTATAGTTAAGATTGGATTAGCTGCCCACAATGCCGATAAAGTAAATTGTAATCCGGCAATGCCACCCCACGCTTCAAACAAATTGCCTTCTTCTAACTTTTTTATTTCAGGTGGTGCAGGCGAATGATCGGACGTTAAAAAATCAATGTGTCCATCCTTCACCGCTTGCCATAATTTTTGATTGTTGGTGCGTTCTCTTATCGGTGGCGCGCATTTATAAATGGGCGATGCATTGGGAATGTCTTCGGCATTGAAATAAAGATAATGCGCACAGGTTTCTACCGTTAGTTTATTTGTTTTTGCTCTTTGCTTTTTAATGATATCCAAAGCATTTGCGGCCGATAAATGAACGATGTGAACCTTACAATTGTATTTCTCTTGTAATTCTATAGCTAACTCTATCGCATTGATTTCCCAAGATTGAGGTCGTGAGTTTAAATATTCCGTATAATTTTTAGGATCAATAATTGACGGCAGTACTTCTCCTGTTTCTAATTCGCAGTGCAATAAAAGCGGTACATCGTGTTTGGCTAAAATCGGACAAATACGCTCTAATTGCGCCTTAGTGGTGTTTGGAAATTCATCAATTCCGGAGTGGACTAAAAATCCTTTGATTCCAAAAACGCCTGCTTGAATTAAAGGTTCGATGTCGTTATCATTCTCTGGTATCACGCCACCATAAAACCCACAATTGACATGTAATTTGTCTTTTGCTGCAGCTTGTTTTATTTTAAATGCTTCCACATTAGTAGTTACCGGACTGGCATTCAAAGGCATTTCAAATAAAGTAGTTACGCCTCCTAAAGCCGCTGCTTTGGTTGCTGTTTCGAAGCCTTCCCATTCGGTTCTTCCGGGTTCGTTGATATGGACATGAACGTCTATGATACCGGGCATGATGATGTGGTTTCCATAATCATGAAAAGGTATTTTACTTGAGCCATCAACGTCCTCTTCGAGAGACATTGATGAGGTATTTATCTTTTTTCCTTGATATACCTCATAAATAGAAGTGCCTTTTACATGAATTGTGGCTTCAATTAAGGCATCATTTACCCAACATCTTTTGCTATACAATAGATATTCAGCCATACTTTAATTGCTATACAAAGCCATTAAGACTTTCTCGTTAGTAAATGGCGCATCAAACGTTGATTTGAAATTGGGATTGAACGCTTTGACCGCATTTTCGATGGCAAAATAGGCGCCTAATCCATACATCAATGGTGGCTCGCCTACGGCTTTAGATTTTAAAATGGCCAACTCTGCTCCTTCAGTTTCTAATGCCTCAATGATAATTTCTTTCGGCACCGAATAAATGTCTGGTATTTTATAAGTTGATAGAGAACTAGAGGCTAATCGCCCATTTTTATCATAGCTGATTTCTTCCATGGTCATCCAACCCATTCCTTGTACTAATCCGCCTTCAATCTGTCCATAATCTACACTTGGATTCATGGTTTGGCCGAAATCATGTACAATTTTTACTGCATCAAATTCATAGCTTCCTCTAATGCAATCAACCGTTACTTCTGTTAATGCCAAGCCATGTACATGGTAAGCAAATGGATGTCCTTTTTCAATAGACTTATCAAAGTTGATAATAGGTGTGGCGTAATGTCCGTTTTCCGTTAAGCAAACTCGTTCTAAAAACGCCATGTCGACTAATTGCTCCCAAGTCATATTCGTTTCAACACCTTGACAAAAGACTTTATCTTGTTGAAATGCTATCTCTTCTTTATTGACTTCAAAATGATTGGCAGCAGATTTTTTCAACCTTTTTATAAGTGCATTACAGGCGTTTTGCAATGCCTTACCATTTAAATCGGCTGTAGCACTTGCCGCAGAAGGCGAAGTATTAGACACTCTTGTGGTATTGGTAGATTCTAATTTTACTTTACTAGGATCAATGGCAAACATTTGTGCCGCAATTTGCAACATTTTGGTGTTGACGCCTTGTCCCATTTCAACCGCTCCTGTACTTACCCCAACCGTTCCATCACTGTAAATATGCACCAATGCACGCGCTTGATTCATTGGTGTTTTGGTGAAAGATATTCCAAAAGTTATAGGTTGCAAGGAATAGCCTTTTTTAACCTCAAAATGATTGGCATTAAATTCATCGATTTGCTTTTTTACTTTTTCTAAATCGAACTTTGCTTCCAGGTCCGACCAAATTTTACTTAAACCTACGCCATCAGCAATTTGTCCATAAGGAAATTCATCGCCATCTTTTAACAGATTTTGCTTTTGAATTTGATGCGTTGGTACATTTAATTCAGTGGCTGCATGAGCAATAGCAGATTCAATCACAAACATGCCTTGCGGCCCGCCAAAACCACGAAAAGCAGTATTTGGCGGTAAATTCGTTTTACAACTATATGCCGTTACTTCCACATTGGGAACAAAATAGGCATTGGTCGCATGAAATAAAGTTCGCTCCATAACTGCCGGAGAAAGATCGGCTGCCGCACCAGCATTTTGGTAGAAGGTAGCTTCGTAAGCCAAAATCTTCAGGTCTATAGACAAACCAATTTTATAATCAGAACTATAAGGATGACGCTTGCCTGTCATCTTCATATCATCTACTCTATTTAAAATTAATTTGACGGGTCGGTTAAGTACTTGAACGCCCAAAGCTGCCATTACGCCCCAAGGTGTAGCTTGATCTTCTTTGCCACCAAAACCGCCACCTAACCTAACTACGTCGACTTCTATTCTATGCATACCTACTCCAAGCACACGCGCAGTTGTTCGTTGAACAGCCGTAGGTCCTTGGGTAGAAGAGGAAATTTTTATGTTGCCATTTTCTAACGGAACAGCGTAAGCACCTTGCGCTTCGATATACAAATGTTCTTGCCCGTTGCTATCGGCTTTTCCTTCAAAAACATGAGCGCATTGCGCCCACGAATTTTTGGTATCACCCAATTTAAAAGTACGAGGCGGAAAAATTAACTGCCCTTTTTGTTGTGCTTCTCTTGGGTCGACAATTGGGGTATGCTCCTCAATATCTATTTCAATTAGCTTTCTGGCTTGGTAAGCAATATGATCTGATTCTGCTACAATTAAAGCGATGGGCTGACCTTGAAAATGCACTTCCTTTTCGGCAAAAAGTTCTTCATCGGGAAAGATGCCTCCAATTTGGTTTTCGCCTTTTATGTCTTGAAAAGTTAAAATTCGAACCACACCCGGGAAAGCCAAAGCATTTGAATAATCTACGCTTTTTATTTTTCCATGCGCTATTGGCGAACCAAATGGCAAGCCATATAAAGTGCCTTGAATGGTTGGGATGTCATCTACATAAATAGATTTTCCGGTTACGTGTCCTTTTGCGTCTATGTTTTTCATACCAAAGATTTTAAAGCAATTTGGTTAGGAAAAAGTTTTACAAAATGCGCATAGAACAATTGCCGCAGTAGCAAACGTTTATAATCAGCTGTTCCTCTTACATCACTTATAGGACTTATTTCTGATTGCAAGACCTCGTTGGCCTGTTTAATATTTTCGGCTGTGATGGCTTTGCCTTTCAAAAAAGCAACTGTTTGATGAAGATAGGTTGGAATTGGACCAACGCCTCCTGCTGAAATGTGTATCGTTTCGATTGTATTATTGGCTGTAGCAATAGCAATAGCAGAGTTGACACTGGCAATATCCAGGTGAATTCGCTTGCTTATTTTCTCTAAATTAAATTGACTATTGGAAGAAGGAATGGCAAAAGATATAGCGGTTAATATTTCCTCTTTTGACTTGTCTAAATCCTTGTAGCCTTTGTAAAAATCTTTCAAGAAAATGGTTCTTTCCTTTTCATTTTCACTCAATGTAATTTTGGCATCCAAGGCTAAAAAGAACGCCGTAAAATCGCCAATGGGTGAAGCGTTAACAAAATTTCCCGCCACGGTAGAAATATTTCTAATAGGCGATGAAGACACCAATTTTACATGATCGGACAAGTTGGAGAAAAAACTACTAAACAGTTCCGATTCTAATAAATCAGTAACGGTTGTTCCTCCACCAATGGTACAAATTCCATTTTCAGCAGTGATATATCGCAACGAATTTTGATGCGCTACCAAACCCACTTCTTTGTCTACTAATTGATCGTGTTTCTGAACGTACAAATCCGTTCCTCCACCGATTAAAATAGCTTTAGTGATTTTTTCCTCAACAGGATTTAAAGCTTCCATTCGCTTAGGAATGTCTAAAAAATAGTCGGGTATAAATTTATTTTCAACCAGCCATTTTACCGTGTGCTCCGTGTCCTTGTTTTTAAGTGTATCCGTAATTTTTTGAGTCGCTCTTTCAATAGATTTGTAACCCGTGCATCTGCAAATATTACCATCAATAGAGGCAATCGCATCTTTGTAATTGGGGGCTGAATTAGACAAACAATAACCCGATAAAGACATCACAAAACCAACGGTACAAAAGCCACATTGTGTGCCGCTTTCATCTATCATAAATTGTTGAACAGGCGTTAAATCTTCCATATTCAAGCCTTCTACACTCACAACGTGTTTGCCGTATACATTTCCGATAGGCGTTAAGCAAGACGTTACATTTTGATATTTCATTTGACCGTCGACTAAATCGCCAATCAAAACCGTGCAAGCACCACAATCCCCTTCTCGGCAGCCAATTTTTGTTCCGGTTAACCTTTTGTGGTAACGGATAAAATCAAGCATAATGTACCGGAAGGCAATTGGCTGTCTATTATTTTGTCATTTAATATAAATGATGGCATTAATATTCTTTTTTCATTTCACTATCCATCCATTCCATAAAAGCCACTTGAGCTTCTTCTCTCAAGAGTTGAGTGGTTGGTAATTTTCTTTGATCAATAGATAAGTCGATTTCGTTGTAAATAAAATCGTCATCAAAATTGATTTTTGCCGCATCTTTTTTAGTGTTGGCATAATATATTTGCTTTGGTCGAGCCCAATAAATAGCTCCTAAACACATCGGACATGGTTCGCAGCTAGTATAAATGATGCAATCATCCAATTGAAAGGTGCCTAATTTTTTGCAAGCATTCCTAATGGCAACCACTTCAGCATGTGCCGTTGGATCGTTACTGCTTGTTACCTCATTAGCTCCCGTAGCAATAATCTCTCCGTTTTTCACGATTACCGCACCAAACGGCCCTCCTTTTCCTGAGGTAACATTTTCGAGAGATAAACGAATCGCCTCTCTCATAAATTTTTTATGATCTTCCATGTAAAAATGATGTATTTCTGTTTCCTAAATTATGGAATTTATAGCTATCGCAATATCAGAAGCAAAGGTTTTTGATATTATTGAAAAATAAGCAACATAAAAACCAGAAAAATTGATGAATTATAATTAGTCAATTATTAGTTTCCAATGGCTTAACACTTCGTTTTTATCGTGTTCATATAGATTCAAGAAATAGATGCCATTGGGTAAATTTTGTTGATGGATTTGAATTGTGGTTGATGATATATTGAGATATTGATCTACTTCTTTTCCCAAAACGTCAAACAACCTAAGATCGTAATTGAATGGTAAAACTTCATTCAATTTAAAATTAGTTTGGTTGGAGAATGGGTTGGGAAAGATAGAAGTTGAGAGCTGATTGGAGGCTTCCAATATCGCTGTTTCAATATCCGGTTGGAAGCTCCAAACCTCGTCGCCAGAATTATTGATGTTGGCTCCAAAGATTAATTTATCATCTAATACCACTAACTCATCCGGCAAAACAGTTGAGACTGATGTTCCACTAGGAATACTTACTGGAATCGTTCCCTCTTCGGTTCCGTCGCTTTGCCACAATGCATTTTGAGCGCCATTGTTGGCGATAAAGTATAGTAAGCCATTTAGTTCTACAATTGGAGACATTGCACTGATATCATGCCCACTTCCAGGATTGATATTTTTTAAGCGAACGGTCCCATTTGTGGTGCCATCGGTTTTCCAAATTTCTCTGCCATCAATATGTGATCTCGATTTAAAAAACAATTCGCCATTGTATTCAATTTGTGGTTCGAACGCTGTATAAACAGAATTGAACCGCTTGAGCACTTGTGTTCCTCCAACGGTTCCATCAGATGACCAAAGTTGGCTGTAGCGCACGTCATTTGGTTCATCAAAATAACTATCGGCATAATTAAACAAGACCTTGCCGTTAAAGCTATAATAGTTGGGTACTTCTCCTCGTTCGGTATTGCCCGGCAAAATATCGCCAATACTATTTGTTCCTGAAACAGTTCCATCAGAAATGTATAATTCTTCTCCGGTTACGCCATCAATGGCTGTGAAGTACATTTTATGGCCATCAGAATAAAGATTGTTAACTCTTGAATGTAAGTTAAAATACCCATTTCCACTGGTTGGATTGATATCTAAAAAGATAGATGTATTGGCTAAAGTGCCGTCAGTTTTGTATAATTCATCTCCAGAATTTGAAATGGTATTGCTTGAGTTATTTCCATTGCTTGATTGAAAATAAACTTCGTTGTTAAATGCAACAGATCTTTGATAATCGAAGATAAAATCACCCGATCCTGCAATTAAATCTATCACTCTAGTGCCCACAGATGTGCCATCAGTGATCCATAATTCTTGACCATAAGCGGGTGTTTTGACAAAAAAATAAGCTTCTCCGTTAAGTTGGGTTAAAGTATTATTGTTGTATGCTTGAGCATAACAATTACCATTCCCGGAATCCGAACAAAAGTTTTTAATCAAGATGGTTCCTGTTACTTCTCCATTGGTTGTCCATAGCTCTAAATTTGATCCTCGATGCATGAAAAATACTTCATCATTTAAAACAAATAAATATTGGAGTCCTAGAAAATTGCCGCCTTCCGGACGCTCTAATGCTTTAGTGCCTTCCACTGTTCCATCAGATACCCAAATTGTTTTTGTAAAAGTAGTTTCATCAATAGTGAAATAGACTTTACCATTATGGTACGATTCAAAATTCAACGCAGCACCTAACACCAATGGAACGGTAAATTCCTTTAATAAAATAGCATCGTTTTCATTTCCGTTACTTACCCATAAATTACCTGTAGTTGAATTTTTTAAAGTGAGGAAATACAGTTTATCTCCCGCTTTAAATAAATCTCTTGGCTCAGATGAAGCGCTACCTGAATTCGCATCTTTAATGATTTTAAATGTGTTTTGAGCCGATGATAAGTTCATCAAACACATCAAAGTAATAGAAAGTAAAAATAGCCTCATACAGATATAATTTGCGGTGAAAATAGGGTAAATTATTCAACCACCCCATTTCGACTTCGTCGATCCATCCCTCCTTTAAATAGGGTGGGAATGTGCATTGGGTTGTTCATTACAATTTTTCTTTTATAATGAATTCCCTTAATAGGAAGCACGTAATTGACTCATTTGAGTGTCTTGCTTTTTATTTCACAATAAATTGCTTAGATACATGAACATCATCGACCAACACTTCCAATGTATAGCTTCCGGTTGGCAACTGAGAGACATCTAAACTATTGTTTCTGACTCTTTTTTGAAGCACTAATTTTCCTGTGGCATCATATACATTTGCTTGTCTAATATTTAAATCAGTAGATATGTACAAAATACTATTCACCGGATTCGGATAAATATTAAACTCCCTTAATTGTTGATCAGTTATACTGGTTTCTAATTCATTTACTTTTATCCAAACTGGATTAGTAAAAGAGTGAAAGTTTTCTTGTTCTAAAACTCTTGGACTATTATCACCATATTCCGCTAGCGTTCGCAATTCAGATCTGATATAAATATATTTTCCAAATGGAATATCTATTCCAGCAGATTGGAATAAATCTTCTAAGGATAAAGTAGTTGTGAAGTTATACTCTTCTAAATCGTCTATCATAAAAGAAGTTTCCCCTTCTTCGGTTCCAATAAAAACTTTCACATAATCTGCTGCACCAAATTCTTCCGTTGAGGCATATTGGAAATTGACAAATATATCACTCAATTTTTCATAAGCTATTGCAGTATCTTGCCCCATAAATAATTCATTATTGGTGTCTTCTCCATTTAAGCTTATACCATTTACTAAAATTGGACCATCGGATAATGAGAAACTTCCATCATGCATTGCTTTTAGTGCACCTTGCCCTTCGTTTCCCATTCCATTTGGACAATACGCCACACATGAAATATTTCCAAAAGCTAAATTTTTCACTTCCACTTCATTTTCGTCAAATACAGTACTAAAACCTGAAGTGTTAGAATAATTAAATGATCCATGCGCATCTGTTCCTGCAGAAAAGTAAAACTTGAAGTTTTTCATTTCCGGATTCTCGTTCTTTGCTTTTAATCCTTTTTTGTTCACAAAATTCACTACTTGCTCACCTTGTCTGTATCTGTTGAGGTAATAGCTGTCGCCAATTTCCGGTGCTTCGAAGCTCGCTGCTCCATTTTCTGCTCTAATATTGTATGGATCATAAGCATTGGTTTCGCCAATTAGGCTGTATCTGTCTCCCCAAATTTGTGCTCCTTTCAATCTGTCTGTAACCACTTTATCGGCATCATTGCTAAACAAATCGGATGGCTCATTTAAAGGATTACAAAGCACCTTGCCTCCTATATCAAACTGTAAACCATCATGGGGAAAATCAGCATCACCAATATTCCAATGACCCCCTACAGCAGGCACTTCATCTGCGGTAGCAAAAGGGTGAGCGGCGTATGCAAACCCACTAATAGAGTCTAATCTTTGTAAAATATTAACCGCAGTAGTATTGGTAAATTCAATGTCACCACCTCCGTCGCCATAAAATGGCATATTTTTAGGTGTTTCGTAACCAGGATAAGCTAAGAAATGCACCAATTCTCCAGCCTTGTTATTTAACGACACTTCTAATCCTGAAATAAAAACCACCGATGGATCTTCATCATTTAAGTCATTAATCTCGGCTTGCATTCTTCGCCAAGTTTTATCTAAACCTCTTCCTCTCCATTCGTCAAAACTGGCAGAGTGATCGGTTACTATTACCCAATCAATACCGATGGCTTCTGCAGCTTCCTTCGTGGCTGCGATTGGATTGCCAAACTCAATAATACTTAATGAAAATGCGGTATGAACGTGTGTATCTCCTCGATAGAAACCTGGTAATTTAGGCATATCTTCTTTACTTCTAAATACTCTTAGGTAACTGTTTCTGTAAAATGGCGCTCCTACATTATTTCTAAGCGTGAATTTTACTTGAATATCTAAAAAATCATTATCTGTAAAGTCGTCTAACTCAGAAGGTGGAAGCATCAAAGTGAAATACCAATACGGATTATTTAAATTGGTGTAATAAAAATCTTTATTGGCATTGTAGCTCTCCTTAAATGCCAAGGTATGTTCAGCATCTTGTTGAACTAGGCTTGCATCAAAAGATTGAATACCTACTGAATCTGCATCCGGCGATCTAGTGGAAAATAATGCATCGAAATCTGTGGTTGATAATTGACTGAAATTAATGTTTCGAAAATCGGTTTCTGAGGACTTCTTGACATATATATCTATAAATTCAAGATTGGGCTTAATGGATTGTGACCAAACTTGATTTCCATCATGCAATAACATATGAATTGGAACCGGTCGTTTTTCATTGTTCTCATCATAAATGCTCATTCGCCAAGGAGCATCGGCATAAATTTCAAAGTCTCCAACGTCATTATAATTCATCACTGAAGGATCTAAACCATGCCATCCTCCCCAATCTTTTTGTAAGCCAAACAATTCTGAAACAACAATTTTTATTGTTTTCGGGTCAACATTTTTAAACACTTCTGCCGCTACAGTTAAGGTTTCATTTGAAAACCTACTTAAAGGTGCTTTCTCATAAGTTTTACTCGCTAGAACCGTATTGCCGGCAACAAGATCTATTTTTACATCTTGTAGTAGAATTTCATTGACATTCTCAATTTCAAATTCAAAAAAAACATGATTACAATGTGCGTCTATTTTTACATTCTTGATAGATAAAATTTCGCCTTCATGTGCTTTTGCATTATTGAATATTATTACTAAGAATAATGCTGTAGTTATTAATCTCCACATTTACTAATTCATTTAATTATGACCTCTCTAAACAAAGAGTGATTAGATTCCAAATTAAAGATAGCTATTTGTGTAATTAATGTGAGTCTATTAAGAACAAAACATGAAAATATGTTTTATTGAATGGAACCATGCAGCTAGCTAGTTTTCACCCACATCTTATCTAGATTCAATTGAAAGCTGCCAATATGATCAAAGTTACATTCATGAGGGGCAATTATCGACAAAAAGGATTCTCCGCTATCTCTTCTATATAAGTGATAATGCTCTCCAATGACCGGTTCAAAGTTAAAATTGGCTTGATAGATCAGATTGTTGTATTCAAACTGTTCCATCATTTGATTATACTCCTCCTGAATCTGCTGATACTTTGCCTTAAACTGGTGATTAATTTTATTGATATTTATCTTTTTCCAGTTTGAAATATCTTCTATTTGAATAGATGGCGCTCCAACATTAGTTGCGTAAGGTAAAATGTTGGCATTATATTGTTGACTTTTTTCATCAAATACAACACTATCCGGTTTTTTCTTTTTCTCTTCCATGCTTACAATTAACGCTTCTAACAAAATTAACAGACATTAGTTTATATTACAAATACTTCCATTAATGTGGCTACTTAACCAATTCTTCCACTAGGAATACTTCCCTAGCCTCATTGGAAAATATGTGCTAAAGTTTAATTTACTATTTATTAAAATAACAAAGAAATTGATCGAATATCCTTCGTACACGGCTATAAGTTAAATAGGCAAATCACCTAATTAAAAAAAATTACCATATAATAATTGCGCTTACCTTCTCTTTTGTATAAGTTTAATTATTCTATGTGTGAAATCCTTCAATAGAACTTTATTCATTACGATTTTAAAACCATCGTAAAAGACATATAAACCCTTTTAAAATGCATTCGGTAAAAACCCTTAATACCGTTCGTAGGCTGTGCTTTGTTCATAGTCAAGAACTTTTAAATCAAGTAGTTCTTCTCCGGGCAACTATGGCTAAAACATTAGCCGCTTTACTATTTGTATTACTCGTTTCTTTTAAATCCACACAGGCAATTTCATCAGAGTTAATCTTAGAAATTACAGGAAATGTTTTTTTAGATAGCAACGAAAACGGTATCAAAGATGCTAATGAATTAGAAGGCATTGAAAATGTTGTCGTTAACCTATATGATGGTAACGAAACAATGATTAGTTCGGTGACTACTGATATAGATGGGAATTACTCTTTTGGGAATATCAGCCAAATAGAAATCTGTCGAATAGTTTTTGATCTATCAAATGAACAAGAAGAATTATATTCTGCCTCACACCATGGCTTGAATAATGGCACATTTGTACAATTTGTACAAGTAGGGAATGTTGCCAATCTAGCACTGAAAAATAAAAATAATGATTGTGTTGAAGATGTTCCTAACGATGTGGTGAATGTAGTTCCTTGGGGACCAACTACCAAAAGAACTTTGTTAGACCATGGCGTTGGTGCGGTTACTTGTAGTGCTTATCCTTTAGATCCTGTTGATCATAGATATGTTATGGGACTTCTTAACTTACCGGAAGTAAGTACTACCGTTGATCCTCCCGGTATTCAATCTGTTGAACCTTCTTATCCTGGAATGTTTCATCATCCTGATTGGGTAGCCAATAGAATGGGCAATGTATTTGGAATTGAATTAGACGAAGAATTTAACATGTATGTTACCGCTAGTTCTCAAATATGGCAACGTGCTGTAAACGCAGGTGGCACTATGCTTACACAATCTCAAATATTAGATGTTTGGCGTTATGGAAGCATTGGTGGTGGAGAAAATGATTTGGCTGCAGCCGGTACCATTTACAAAATAGATGCCTTCACCGGAGAAGCTTCTGTTTTTGCTGTATTGCCACAACAAAATACTACGTTGCAATATTTTGGAGATGCCGGTTTATGGAGCAGAACTGCTGGTCCCGGCTTAGGTAATATCTCTTACGATTATAAAAATCAAACTTTTTATGTAACTAATTTTGAAGATGGCAAAATCTACCGAATTAGTATTGAAGGAGAAGTATTAGATGCCTATGATCCTTTAATGAGCGATGATAGTCTTCCTGGTTTCCCTGTAATGGGCGAACGTATTTGGGGAATTGATATTTATGATAACAAATTATATTTTTCTGTTTGGCACAGTACAACACTAAATAATCCTTACAATGGCTATCCCGAAGTATATTCAATAGAATTAAATGAGGATGGCAGTTTTATTGGTAATGAACAGCTAGAATTTACATTTTCTGTTCCTAACTACCCTAATATTTATTCTCCAATTTCTGATATAGATTTTAATGAAAATGGTAGAATGTTGGTAGCACAACGCACCATGCTAAACAATGTAACGGTTTATAACCATCAAAGTGCTGCCGGTATTTTTGATTATAACGAAAGCACAGGCAAATGGGAAAACACAGGTAAACTCAGAGTGGGTCATTCAGGTCCTTCAGAGTGCTACGGTGGTGGTGCTTGGGATCCATCAAGAGATATGATCTGGTTAAGTAGTGCAGATATTAATGCCGGTTGGGGCCCTCATGGATTAATGGGTGTAAACATTAATCAATTTGGACCAGGTTTCAATCAAGCAACAGAATGGGCAGTGGTTCCTTATACTCCTCCTGGCTTTACTGAGGATGTAAAAGGCTTTGGTGGAGACATCGTTTTAGCGAATTTAAATCGTTACCATAACTGCGAAAAACCACAAGTAGAAGTGGGGAATTACATTTGGGAAGACCTTAATGGTGATGGAATACAAGGAGCAAGCGAACAACCTATCAAAGGATTAAAAGTACAGTTATACAATAGTGAACAAGAGCTAATTGCTCAGGCCATTACAGATGAGGGAGGCCATTATTATTTCAATGAAAATAACGTTGATGTATTTGGAATCAATGTTTCCAACATTGGTAATGTTTTTCCTAATTCAGGCGCATTCACCGGTTTATTAGAAAATGAGACTTATTACATTGTGGTTGGAAAAGGTCAAACAGAAAATGATTTACTTACATTAAATGGTAAGATCTACGAATTGACAGCTGCCAATACAGGCAATTTAGAAATGATAGATTCTGACGGTTTAAAAGACATCAACTTCTTTAATGGTCTGCCTTATCATCAATTTAGTGTTGGTAGTGTGAATGACAATGTCCATAATTACGATTTTGGATGGAAACTAATTGAACCTTTAGAATTTGATGCCGTTGGCATGGACAATAGTTATTCTCAGTTAGAGTGGGAAACCATTCAAGAGGTCAATAGCGATTATTTTGAAGTTCAATGGTCATTAGATGGTCAATCTTGGGAAACATTAGAAGAAGTAACTGCCGCAGGTTATTACATTGGAGAACAAAATTATTCTTTAAATCATACCGATCCATATATGGGTAAAAACTATTACCAACTAAAGTGGGTGGATTATGATGGCAGTATTGTTTATAGCGAAGTAAAGATGGTGGAGTTTACCAAAATAGTAGAGCCAGAAGAACCATTAGCAAGTGATCAAGTAACTTTTCCAAATCCTATATCCGGAAATTTACCGCTGCACTTTAACGTAAATGATTTCAACGAAGCTAACATTGATATTTACTGTGTCAATGGAGATTTAATGTGGAAAGGAAAAACTTTTAATCAAAACACAGATGTAAATGTATCTCATTTTGCTTCAGGTACTTATATTTTAATTATGAATATTAATAATACTCAAGAGACCTTAGTAGAGAAGTTTATTATCAGAAACTAGTAATAGAATACTTAGTCAATTTTATGTTTATAGGAAAGAGGATGTCTCACAAATGAGCATCCTCTTTGTGTTTTTAGCTTTTGTTCATTTTATATCATGGGTTAAATAGTGCCAATTCATATGTTTTTATAATATTTATACAAATAACTTAGGTTATAGGTATGCAAAAATTCGACAATGAATATTATTTGAATGGCATTAAAGCTAGAGACAATGAGGTTCTTACATCCATTTATAAAGAATTTTTAGGAGCAGTTACTTCGTTTGTGATAAAAAATAAAGGTCAACAAGAAGATGCGAAAGATATTTTCAACAAAGTAATTTATCAATTTACCGCCCGATTAGAGAGGGACACCATCGAGATTAATTCCAAATTTGAAGCCTATCTATTTACGGCTTGTAAAAATATGTGGAGACGTGAATTAATGAAAATGGAAAGAAGTAGGGTAACGAATTCAAACATTAAGGAACTGTATTACGATGAAAGTGATCTGACAATGGCAACTTTAGAACAAGAAAGATGGGAGTTATTTAATCAAAAAGTGTTGGAGCTATCTGAAAATTGCAACAAGATTTTAACACTATTTTTCCAAAAATTATCGAGTAAAGAAATCATGATTCAATTGGAGTATGGTTCTGAAGTTACTGTACGACAACGCATTTTTAAATGCAAAACTAAGCTCGCAGAATTGATCAAAGGAGATAATAGGTACAATGAATTAATGAGCAACTAATTTGATAATGGACTACTCTGAAGACATACAAAAACAAATTGAAGCATACTTACTAGGAACGCTTAGTGAGGTTGAATTACGGCAATTTGAAGCGCTTTTGGAAGAAGATGATTCACTGGCCACGTTTGTTGGGAACCTCAAAGAAGTAAATGAAGTGCTTCAAAATGATTCATGGGCATTTTCTGATTTAGATATCAATAACCCCAAAACAAAAGAATATCTAGATTTCTATTTAGATGATAAAAACAAAGCTTTTTATAATCAGCTAAAAGATTTATCAAATGGCAAGGAAAAGAAAAAATTCAATATCCGAACACTTTGGCAAGTAGCTAGTGTTGCAGCGCTGATAGTTATTGGCATTTTTATTTTTAAGCCTTCCAATTCCATAGACTACAATCAACTATATAGCTCCTATATGAATGTTGACGAAATACCATCATTTACCGAAAGAGGAATAAACGATAGTGTGTTCGCTTTAATAGAAAAAAATTTTAATGCTAAAAATTATAGCCAAACCATTGAAATTATTTCAATGTACGAAACCAATTTCCCACCAGAAAAAACTGATTTTATCAATATATACAAAGGGATTACTTACACTGAATTAGGACGATATGATGAGGCCACAAGTCTTTTATCTGAAGAAAGTGTTTTCTCTGAATCGCTTTACAATCAAATGTCGCAGTGGTTTTTAGCTTTAAACTATTTAAAAGCTGAAAAAATAGCTGAAGCCAAACAAATTCTAAAGGAAATTGCTAAAAATAAGCAACACTACAAGTTTGAAGAAGCTAGGGCTATTCTCAAAAAACTAGACTAGTTCGAGCCTTCCTTGTATGACTGCATAATAATTGGAGTATCTTCAACGCCGTCATAGTTTTAGAATGAATACTAACAACTAAGTGGCGTTTAATATTTATAAAAATTGTATGGTCATTAAAAATATATGATATTTAGTCTATAATCAGCTGTAAACCCCTTATTTTATAGTAAAAATGAATTATTCTAAAAAATTATTTATTTAATGGGTAACGAATTAGAACAAACAAGAACTATAGATCAAAAGCAATAAAATTCAATCAATAACTAATATCTAAAACTTAAAAAATGAAAACAAAAACAATTTTAGGAGCGACGGTTTTATCAATCATAATACTTGCTTCATGCAGCCAAAACAAAGAAAAGTCAGTTGACTTTGACGGTTTAATTAGTACTTATATGTCGGTAGATGACATTCCATCTTTTACGCAAAGAGGAAGTGTAGATAGCGTACTGAATATCATTGAAACATCATTTAACTCAAAAAATTACGAAGCAGTAAATGATATCATTATCAAGAATCAAGAATCTTTTGCCGATGGCGACAAAGATATTGTTTATATCTACCAAGGAGTTTCTTATGCTAAAAGAGGCATGTATACAGAAGCTTATAATGTATTGGCCAATAATGAAATTTATGAAAATTCATTATACGAACAAATGGCCAACTGGTATTTAGCCATGTCGATGATGAAAACTCAAAATGTAAGTGAAGCGAAAAAATTATTCACTGCATTTGCTAAAGATCCAAGTCACTATAAGCAAGAAGAGGCAAAAGAAATTTTGAAAAAATTATAACAAATTTTACCACAACCACAACCAATTGAAACCTGTTCGGTATTACTGAACAGGTTTTTTTTATAAACAACATCAATGTCTGATGCAATGGATGTTGATGTTAGAACCATTATTTAAGAAACATCTATTTCCCTATATTTGCGAATCCAAAAAAATGACAAACTATGGCCAAAGTATTTATTTCTTTTAATGTAAACGGCATTAGAGCCTCAGTAAAAAAAGGCTTTTATGATACGATTGCAGAACTCGACGCGGATATTGTTTGCTTGCAAGAAACGAAAGCACAAGACGATCAAGTTTTAGAGGCATTAAAGGATTTGGAAGGCTATCATATTTTGGTTAACTCGGCTACGAAAAAAGGATATTCCGGCACTTGTATTTTATCGAAAGAAGAACCTATTGCCACTTCAGTAGATATGGGTGTTGAAGAACATGACAATGAAGGCAGAATTACAAGAGTAGAGTTTGAAGACTTCCAATTGGTAAATGTGTATGTTCCCAATAGCGGAAGCGGTTTAAAACGATTGGATTATAGAGCGCAATGGGATGCCGATTTTACTAATTACCTAGAAGATCTAAACAACAAAAAGCCATTGATCATTACCGGTGATTTGAATGTTGCCAGAGAGCCTATTGATTTGGCAAATCCAAAATCAAACTACAACAAAACTTCTGGTTATACGCAAGTTGAAATTGATGGCTTGAATAATCTGTTAGACAAAGGTTTTATTGACTCATTTAGAGCATTACATCCCGATAAAGTGAAATATTCCTTCTGGAATCAACGGTTTAGAGCTAGAGAAACAAACGCCGGCTGGAGAATTGATTATTTTCTTGTGCCGGAAAGTTTAGATGATAGAATTATTTCTGCCGACATTTTAAATGATGTGTATGGCAGTGATCACTGTCCGGTAGAGTTGGTGATGGATTTATAGAAGTTTATAGAACCTGTTAGGTTCGCGAACCTAACAGGTTCTATTTTGGGTATTAAGTACAAATTTTCTTTGAAAAAATTTATACTAGATACTATCTACTCAATACTAATTACTTGTCTAGTCTTTAATATAAACTCTCTTTACTCTTTCTGAGATATTAGTCAATAACTCATAAGGAATGGTGCCAATTCTAGCCGCGGCATCAACCAAAGAAATGTTTTTACCAAAAATTTCTACTTCATCACCTGCTCTTGGATTATCGATATAGGTTACATCCACCATGGTCAAATCCATGCAGATATTGCCCACAATTCTTGCTTGTTTGCCTTTGATGAAAACCGATCCTTTGCCATTGCTCAATCTTCTATCCAAACCATCGGCATAACCAATTGGCAAAATGGCTAAAGTAGTATCGTTCAGTAGTTCTCCTTTTCTGCCATAACCTACGGTTTCTCCTTTCTTTACTTTTTTGATTTGGGCAATCTTAGTTTTTAAAGTGCCTACAGGAATTAATCTATCTTGAATAGAACTAGTAGTATCCACTCCATACATACCAATTCCTAAACGCACCCAATCGTATTGTGACCCTGTAAATCTTACAATTCCGGCAGAATTTAAAATGTGTCGTTTAATATCGTATTCAAAAGCTTCTAATACTCTACCAGATGACTTTTTAAACAATTGCAATTGCTCAAATGTATAGCTATCATGTGCCGAATCTTCTACCGCCGCTAAGTGAGAAAAAACAGAAATAAGCTTAATGCCTTTAATAGATTTAATCAACTCAATAGCCTGATCAATCTCATCCACCATAATACCCAATCGATGCATTCCGGTATCAATCTTTAAATGAATGCCCAATTCTTTGGTTGCATCCATTCCTTTGGTTTTAATTCTTCCAATGATCTCTTCTAATTGTTCAATAGAATAAACCTCCGGTTCTAAATGGTAATCAATTAAAATAGATAAATCATCATAGCCGGCATTCATCACCATAATTGGACACCTAATGCCTGCATTCCTCAATTTTACCCCTTCATCAGGATAAGCTACTGCCAAAGTGGCAACGCCTTGCTTTTCTAATACACTGGCAATCTCAACACTTCCGGCGCCATAACTAAAGGCTTTTACCATCGCTACAATGCCGGTTTCATCTTTTACAAACTTCTTATATAGTTTTAAGTTGTTTACTAAATGATTCAAATTAATCTCTAAAACTGTTCTATGTGATTGTAATTCTAGTTTTTGAACGATGCGCTCAAATTCAAAAACTCTTGCGCCTTTAATTAAAATGATCTCGTTGTTAAAAGCATCATAAGCCATGTTTTCTAGCAAGTCGTCAGTAGAAGCATATGCGCTAAAAAGAAAACCATGGGTTTTAAACTTATCGTGATTTCTCTTAAAAATTGGACCAACGCCAACCAATTTTTTGATGCTGTATGTTTGTGCTAAACCAATAATATTTTTAACAAAATCTTCCTCACTAATACCTGTTTGCATAAACTCTGACAACACCAAAGTTCTGTCTTTAATAGAAGGCTGCTCATCTAGAAACTGTAAAGCAATCTTCAATGATTCCAAATCTGCACTGTAAGTATCATCAATAATGGTACAACTGTTGGCACCATATTTCAACTCCATGCGCATGGGCACATTTTTCAACTCCAATACCCTTCTTTGAATGGCAGCAATATCGTAATCCAAAATCAATAAAGTAGCAATACAATGGCAAACATTTTCAATAGAAGCCTTGTCTGTAAATGGAACGTGGAAGTCGTGTTGACTTTCATTAAAATTGAAGGTAATAATGGTATGGCTTCCTTTTCTTTGAATTTTTATAGGAATATCTGCTTGATCTGACGTTCCCCAACTAACCGTATTTTCTGACGCCGCCAATGCTTCTCGTACCAATGTTTGATCGAAAGAATAAATTATGGTGGCCGCGTTTTGTGCCAACTTTAACTTCTCTGCTAACTTTTCTTCTCTACTCGAAAATCCAGCATCATGTGCCGGTCCAATATTAGTAATAATAACGATTGCCGGATCAATGATGGGAGCAATCTTCTCCATTTCAGCCGTTTGGGAAATGCCCGCTTCAAAGATGCCTAACTCATGTTCATCATCAATATTTAAAACCGATAATGGCACACCAATTTGAGAGTTGTAACTCTTTGGACTTTTAACCACTTTAATATCTGGACCAATTAACTGGTACAACCATTCTTTGACAATGGTTTTTCCATTGCTTCCTGTTATGCCAATAGTTGGAATGGCAAAAATATTTCTATGGTGGACCGCTAATTGCTGCAAAGCCTCCAACGTATCTGGCACGACTAAAAAAGTAGCTTCTTCAAAATCTTCGTTGATAAATTCTTCGTTGTCGATGACAAAAACATTAATGCCTGCTAGGTAAACTTCATTGATGTATTTATGTCCATCGTTCTTTTCTCCTTTCAGTGCCCAGAAAACATTGTTTTCTCCATCTTTAACTTTTCTACTATCAATGATAATATACTGAACAGAGGCAGATAAATTTGCATCATTGCCTACCATTTTGGCATTCAGAATATTTTTTAATTGTTCTACAGAATATTTCAAATTGAGAATTGATTTAGATTCAACCGCAAAGATTGGAAATTGCGTTGTTTATCTAAAAAACATATTGTTGATAAGGTCGAATTGTTATTAAGATGATATGCTGTTGATGTAAATCGCGACCAACTAGATTCAAATTATTGATGAACATAAAAGGCGTGAATGACTCCCGGAACCCAACCAATTATAGTGAGTATGATGCTAATCAAAAAAGCAGAGCCAATACCATGCTTTAAAAAAACGGCCAAAGGTGGCAATAAAACACAGATAATAATTCTAGTTAGAGACATTTTATTTTTTTAGTTGCTGATATTAAAACAAAGCTGTTTATTTTTCATCCATACTTTTTTGGCAGCCGCCTTCCATTGCTGTAATCCATTCTCGAATCAAGGCAACCCCTTCTTCATGCATCACCGATCTTCCCACTTCCGGCATTCTAGCGCCCGGATCATTCGTTTCCATTCTATACACCAAAATTGATTTATCAGGATTACCTGGAACAATATCATAGGTATTCCCTCCCGAACCTTTCCCCGCAGAAACAGGCGTTTTACAAATACCCATATTTAATGGATTATCTTCCTCAATCATTAAAAATAAACCCGAAACGCTTCCGGGACCTTCCTTTCTATGACAATGACCACAATTGATTTCTAAGTACGACATGGCTCTATCGTGTAAGCTTCCGCTGCTCGCATCATCCCATTTAGCCACTTTAGGATGTTCTATATTATTGTCGTATTCCGTCAGATAACCAACTTCTGCCCATTTATCTAACTGATTTTTAGCGCCATCTTCATACGCAAAAGTGTAATTCAGGTTTCTTACTTTCGGACCAATTGGCATTAACTCGCCTTTGTATTCATGGCAGCCTTTGCATTGATTTTTATTTGGAACTACATAATTCACAGATCGTTCTGTTCCCAATTTGTCTTTCCATTCTACTTTTTTTACATCTCCTGCTACTTCTAAGAAAGCTTCCGTTTGTTCATCGTTCCAAACATAACTAATGGCATCCCATTTATCAGGCCTTTTCATTAAAAGTCGTGTCTCAATAATTCTTCTTCCTTTGGAAAGATCTGCCGCATCGTGATTGTAATAGAAATTTTTAATCAAAACTGCTCCTTCCGGAAAGTCTACCACTTCTTTTGAATTGTAAGCGGCTGAAGTGCCATCAGGCATCCATACAAATCTCGATTTTTCAGCATAATCTGTAAACAACGGAGTGATTAGATCATATGGCAAAACCCCTGCGTTAGGTTGTAAATTATTTTGAATACCCGTGAAAAAATGATAGTCTGAAAGTTTCTCAAATGGATCAGCCTCCACATCAACTCTAACAGATTTAGAGGTGGTGGAACAATTTATGATCAAAATGATAGCTGCACAAAATGCAATGCCTTTTATAATTTTTGTTGAAATCATCTTTTATTTAATACCAAGTTTTCTTTTGTAATTTCTGTATCGATGGAAGGAATGGTACAATCAAATTTCTCCATATCTCTATCAAAAGATTTTTTAATGTCACCTAAATCCTTTGCTCCATCTGCATTCAAATTAACGAAACGAATGTCGTCTCCATTGTTTCTAATACAAACTCTATTATCGCCAACGTAGTTGCCATTGGCTTGTTCTAAATCAGGATTAAAAATTCCATCAATTAAAATATCTTGCGTTTGGGCAGGGAACATTCCATTCACCATTTTACCGAACTCTTTTGTAATATCCGGCACACCGGCGACGCCACCTTTTCTATTAAAAGTATTGTCGTAGATATTTAATTTTGAGTAATAAGGACTAAATCCATTCTCTGTTTTAAATGGTCGTTGTGTGAAATTAAAAGTAACGATGGCCAATCCTAATGTCTTGTATCCTTCAATAGTATTGCTGTAAATCTCAACATCATTATGTGCTACCACTAACATTCCTGTTCCCGGAGGAATAATATTTACCATTCCACCTTCAGGAGAAAAATTCTTAAAATTATTGTCTCTAACAATGTTGTTGTGCACTTTCACGCTGTAACCATTAGCTTGTGGCAAACCCGGCATATCAAATATTAAAAATCCTCCGGTATTGTTTTCGGCAATATTGTCATACGCTTCTACCATTCTGCAATTTTCAATTTCAATACCGGCCACATTGTGATGCGCTAAATTATTTCGCATCAAAACATTTCTAGATTGACCAATATAAATACCGGCATCTGATGAATAAGATGCTTCACAATTTTCCATCAATACATTCTCACAATTAACCGGATACAAACCATATGCACCGTTGGTTTCCTTTGCACCTTCCGTCCAAGTGGCATTAATAGCTCTAATGACTACATTTTTTGAATCTTGGATCTTAATTGCATCTCCTTTGCTATCTTCAATGGTAAAACCTTCTACAGTTATTCCATCTGCTTTAATTCTGATGCCTTCTGCCCCATCAATCTGATCTTTAAATGACAAAAACGTTTTGTCCATGCCAGCACCTTTGATGGTTACATTGGGCACGTCATTCAAGGATAGTGATCGGGTAAAAGAAAAACGACCTTCAGGAATTTCAATTATATCGCCATCTTTTGCATTAATTAGTTTGGTTTGTAACTCTTTCTCAATATTATCAGTTGTTACTTTAGTTGTCTTTTCATTATTGCATGCTGAGAAAGCAATTACAACCATTAGCATTAAAGCAATTCTTTTCATTTGATGATTGGTTTTAATTTTTTAGGTAAAAAAAAGGCGTTTTTCACTTTTAAATAGATAGCACGTTAAAATAATAAAAATGTTGTATCTGAAAGTAATATTCGAACAAAAGTGAATTTTTTAATAATACTCAATCTGATAAAAGCCATTTTATCTCGCCAAAGTTGAATGTTTTTACTTCGTCATTCAGCTGCACCAACAATTGTCCAAAATCATTTACTCCCTGAACAATGCCTTCCATAACTTCTTCGTCCTTTTTAAACTTAAATGATTGATGTTTTTTAAATAAATGTTCATTGTAGCTTTTCAATATCTCTAAATACTTACCCGATTTTAATTTAAAAAACTGACTTTCTATCTGAGAACAAATCTCTTCCAATAATTTTTCTCGAGAAATATTTTGAAATCCTTGATTATACAATGAAGTAGCAAATGGCAAATTATCAAAAACTTCTTGATTAACATTTATTCCAATTCCGATAATTGAATACTTAAGATAATTCCCCAATACACTGTTTTCAATTAAGATACCACCTAACTTCTTATCGTTTATCATAATATCATTCGGCCATTTAATGCATAAACTAGTATCTTCAATTTGATGATAAAGCGCATTTCGGATACCCAATGCAATGGCTGCACTTAAATAGAATTGGTTTTTGGCCTTTAAAAAAGACGTGTCGTAAATAATACTGAAAGTTAAATTCTGATGACTTTCTGTCAACCATTGGTTCTGGCCTTGTCCTTTGCCCTGAGTTTGCTCATCGGTTATAATGACAGAACCGTCTATTGGTTTGGTTTTTGCTAATAAGTTCCTAGCAAATATGTTGGTAGATAGCATTTGTGACTCATAAATGAGAAACTTTCCAGTAAAAATGGTGTTATTAATAACAAATGAATGCAAAATATTATAGCTTTGAATGAAACAACTAAACTACAATTAAAAAGGATTTGAGAGAAGTACATGTGAAAGGAATAAAAAGTGACAATTCGACAGCATTAAATGACTATATTGTTGAATTGATTCAGGATAAAAAGGGAAAATCGATTAAGAGCTTAAATTTAAAAGCCATCCCTGAAGCTATTACAGATTATTTTATTGTTTGTCATGGAGACTCTACTACACAAGTAAAGGCTATCATAAACAATATAGAGAAAAAAGTAAAAGAAGAATTGGGACAATCCCCTCATCATATTGAAGGTGTTGCACAATCTGAATGGGCCATCATCGATTATACTGATGTGGTAGTACATGTTTTCTTAAAAGAGAAACGAGAGTATTATCAATTGGAAGAATTGTGGAGCGATGCTGTTTTTACAGAGTATAAAGATATTATTTAAGGAATAAGTTATGGAAAATAACAAGAAGAAGCAAGAAGCAAAAGAAGGAAGCAATAAACCAAAATTCAATTGGTATTGGATGTGGGGCTTGGTGCTATTGGCCATTGTAGGTACATGGTTTTTAGGGCAAACAGAAAATTATTCTGCCATTAACGAATATGAATTCACCGAGAATTTCATTAAAGAAGGCAAGGTTAAGCGAGTTGATATCGTGAATAAAGAAGTCGTGCAGGTTTATTTGACAGACGCTGCTTATGAAGCAGATACTTCCATTAACAAAGAAAGTAAATTTGTAAGCAACAAGCGTGGCCCTCACTATGTATTTAAAATCTCAGATCTTGAGAGTTTTAAGAAAGAAGTAGAAGCCGCTCAGGTAGATTTTCCTGCGAGTAAAAAAGTAGCTTTAAATCCAGTAAACCGAAAACCTATTTGGGAATCGCTAGGGTTTTTTCTACCTATTATCATCATTATTGCGCTATGGTTTTTCATTATGAGACGTGTCAGCGGTGGCATGGGTGGTGCCGGTGGACAGATATTTAATATCGGAAAGTCTAAGGCTTCCTTGTATGATAAAGACACAAAAGTGAATGTAACTTTTGGTGATGTAGCTGGTTTAGAAGAAGCAAAAGAAGAGATTAAAGAAGTTGTTGACTTTCTTAAAAATCCCAAAAAATATACTTCCTTAGGTGGTAAAATTCCAAAAGGTGTGCTTTTAGTAGGCCCTCCGGGAACCGGTAAAACGTTAATCGCTAAGGCTATGGCCGGCGAAGCAAGAGTGCCTTTCTTCTCTTTATCAGGTTCTGATTTCGTAGAGATGTTTGTAGGTGTTGGTGCTAGTAGAGTAAGAGACTTGTTTAAGCAAGCGAGAGAAAAAGCGCCTTGTATTATCTTTATTGATGAGATTGATGCTATCGGTAGAGCAAGAGGAAAGAACATGATGCAAAGCAATGATGAAAGGGAAAACACCTTAAATCAGTTGTTGGTGGAAATGGATGGTTTCGGTGGAGATAGTGGCGTAATTATTTTAGCGGCTACTAACCGACCTGACGTTTTAGATCCGGCTTTATTGAGACCCGGTAGATTTGACAGACAAATTAGCATTGACAAACCTGACTTAAAAGGAAGAGAAGCTATTTTTAAGGTGCATTTAAAGCCTATTAAAACAGGTGATGACATTGAAGCCCATAAATTAGCAGAACAAACTCCTGGATTTGCTGGAGCAGAAATTGCGAATGTTTGCAACGAAGCTGCTTTAATAGCTGCTAGAAAAGGCAAGAAGCAGGTTGACATGAACGACTTCCAAAATGCTGTAGATAGAGTAATTGGTGGTTTAGAAAAGAAGAATAAAATTATTTCTCCGCATGAGAAAGAAATTATTGCTTACCACGAAGCCGGACATGCTATTTGTGGCTGGTATTTAGAACACGCCGATCCTTTGGTAAAAGTAACTATTATACCAAGAGGTGTAGCAGCTTTAGGTTATGCGCAATACATGCCAAAAGAACAATACTTATATAGAACTGAGCAATTGTTAGATAGCATGGCAATGACATTAGGTGGAAGAGCGGCTGAAGAAATCATCTTTGGTAAAATTTCTACCGGTGCACAAAACGATTTGCAAAAAATCACCAGAATGGCTTATGCTATGGTTTCTGTTTATGGTATGAATGATAAAGTAGGAAATGTATCTTTTTACGATCCTCAAAATGAAAATTCATTTACCAAGCCATACAGTGATGAAACGGCTAAAATGATTGATGAGGAAGTTCGTAAAATGATTGATACGGCTTACGAGAAAACCTTACAGTTGTTAAGAGATAAGAAAGACCAATTAGAATTAATTGCAAAAGAATTATTGGAAAAAGAAATATTGTATAAAGCGGATTTAGAGCGGTTAATTGGCCATAGAGAATTTGGTGAAACCGAAGTGCATGTTCCTGTAAATGGAAGTTTACCAGGACCTGAAGCTGCAGTAGTAGATGAGGTTAAAGAAGATGAAGCTTAGCCATTGAAATTTTAATTAATATCTAAAGGCTGTTTGAAAATTAATCAAGCAGCCTTTTTTTATTTCACCAACCTATCCAACACCACTTTAATCAAATCTTTGACAATTAATTTGTAATCGTCAGCGTATTGTTTGATAGAACGATTAGCGATGATGGCACAGCAAGTACAGCAATGATGTCCCATCATTTTTCCTAAGCCATACAAAGCCGAGGTTTCCATTTCAAAATTAGTAATGCGATGACCTTTATAACCAAAAGAAGCAAGTTTTTGTCGAAGATCTGTAATACTTGGCTTCAAAAACAAGGTTCTTCCTTGTGGTCCATAAAAACCGGAGGCTGTTCCTGTAATGCCTTTAAACATACCCTCTCCTAGTTTATTTAGCAATTCTTCAGAAGCAGCTACTGCATATGGATCAGATAGTTTTGGATTCCATTGTAAATGTTCTTGGATCTTATCCGTTAAAATCTGTTCTTTTTCGGAAAATTGAAAATTGTAGAAATAAACTAAGCCTTCAAATCCTAAACCATACTCTGAAATAACAAATGAACCCACAGGGATGTCTGGTTGCAAGGCCCCGGAAGTTCCAATTCTTACTAAATTAAGCGACCTTCTTTTAGGCTTTAGTTGTCGGGTTTTTAAATCAATATTGATGGCGGCATCTAATTCACTTACGGCAATATCAATGTTATCAGCCCCAATACCCGTTGACAATACGGTTAATCGTTTGCCTTTATAAAAACCTGTGCAAGTCACAAATTCTCTATTGCTAATGTGGTATTCAATCTCATCAAAATAATCACTTACCGCTTTAACTCTTCCTTGATCTCCAACTAAAATTACGGTATCTGCAATATGTTCCTCTTTTAAGTGTATATGGTATACACTGCCATCTTTATTTAGTATTAATTCCGAGTTTAATATTTCGTTTGACATATCTATTTGTATTCAACAATCAATTAAGATATGAAAATATAGCCTTGTTCATGTATATATTGGCAACTTATATTATAATATCTAAAGTAAAAACAATTACTTTGAGTAAATTGGATTATTACAAAAAAAGAAATTATGAGTATACATATTGGAGCGAAAGCAGGTGAAATTGCTGAAACTATATTATTGCCCGGCGATCCGTTGAGAGCCAAATTTGTAGCAGAGACGATGTTAGAAGATGTTATTTGTTATAATGAAGTTAGAGGAATGCTTGGCTATACCGGAACCTATAATGGACATAGAGTATCTATTCAAGGCACCGGAATGGGTATGGCGAGTATTGGTATTTACATCCATGAATTAATGAGTGAATATGGTGTAAAAAATTTGATTAGAGTGGGCACTTGCGGCGCTATTCAAAAGGATCTCAAGATTGGACAAGTGATTTTAGCCACCGGAGCTTCCGGCGATTCTAATATGAATCAACTCTATTTTAGAAGTTTAGATTTTGCTGCTACTGCAGATTTTGATTTACTTTTAAGTGCTTATAATGCCGCAAAGCGTTTAGGGATTAATACTATTCAAGGCACTATTTTTAGTACTGATAATTTTTATGATTTCTCCGCCAACCGTTGGGACAAATGGATAGAACATAATGTTTTAGCTGTTGAAATGGAAACTCAAATCTTGTATACTTTTACTAAAAAATTTAATGCACGAGCCCTTTCGGTTTTGACGGTGAGCGATAATGTAATTACCGGTGAATCTTCTTCTTCATTTGATAGAGAAAAAACATATACAGACATGATGAAGGTAGCATTAGAAGGAGCGTTAGATTTAGAGAAAGGATAAGCATGAATAACATCAAATTCGAGAAAGGTAGAATAATAAGCTTTACCGACGCTGTCTTTTCAATTGCCATGACATTATTGGTTTTAGAAATTGCAGTTCCTTCTACAAAACAACTTATTGACTATGGCTTCTTGACTGTTTTAAGTGGCTTAACGGCCAATTTTATAGGCTTAGTGGTAAGTTTTTTTGTAACTGCTTTGTATTGGATTGCTCATTTAAGAGCCATGCAATATGTCACCGACTTTGATACCAAATTGCTCTGGCTCAATATTTTAATGCTTTTATTCATCGTTCTACTACCATTTTCAACTGCTTTTTATGTCAACAGTTTTAATTTAACAGGCCCTTTTGTTTTCTATTGCTTTAACCTTTCCGCCATTGGACTTTTTAATTTTTTAATTATTCGATATGTGGTCATTAAAGAAAAGGGAGCGAACGGATTAACGCCAATTATTGGGCAGTGGGAAAAATTGAGAGCTTTAAATTCTTTTCTTGTTTGGACATTAGCGGGAATTGTTGCTTTTATTTTTCCATTTATTGCTAAGTTTATTTTTCTATTGATTTTTGTTTTTCAAGCGATTATAAATTATCGTTTTAAGAAGAAGTTGGGAAAGTGATGAATTCTTTAAGTTGATTCAAATACGATTATTGAATATTTTTAAAATATCCCTTAATCCATTTCTTTAAATTTACAGTTCATCTAAAATTTCAGATAACTCAAAATATTTATGGCAGATTCCCGGAGAGCATCCCAATCCAAATTAAAAGATGTACAGCAAATCATACGAAACCAAACTCGACTTATTCAGTTTTTGGTATCAATTTTAGTTTCGATTGGTTTAACCTATCTAATCGTTGATAATACATTTGAACTCCCTCAGGTTTATGTTCTATTCGTCCTTTTTTTATCCATTGGATTATGGGTCACCGAAGCTATTCCTCCTTTTGCAGTGGGAATCATGATCATTGGTTTTTTGATTTTTGTGCTTGGACAACCCAGCATGGCGTCTTACGATATTGATGTTGAGAAATTTATCAATACATGGTCGGATAGTGTAATTTGGTTATTACTAGGCGGATTCTTTTTAGCTGAAGGTTTAAAAAAAACAGGGTTAGATCAGCGGTTGTATTTAACTGTGACATCGAGATTTGGTAAAAACCCCAAGAAACTGTTGTTAGCTTTAATGCTCACAACGGCAGTAATATCCATGTTGATGTCGAATACCGCTACTACTGCCATGATGTTTGCTGCAATCATGCCCTTAATTTCCTCATTGGGTAAAGATCATGGGCTTTCTAAATCCTTATTATTAGGCATTCCAACAGCTGCTGCTTTGGGCGGTATGGGAACTATCATTGGGTCGCCTCCCAATGCTATTGCGGTTGATATGATTAACAAAATGCCAGGCTCGAATTATAATATAGATTTTCTAGATTGGTTAATCATTGGGCTACCCATTGCTCTAATATTAGTAATCACCTTTTGGTTTATACTCAACAGAAAGTATCATATCCCAGAGAATGTAGACCTCAGCATTCTACAAAATGATGAATCAGAAGAAATCATTCAAAATACAGAGATGGGCAACTGGAACAGCCAACGGGTGATGTTGATTGTATTATTTGTCACAGTTTTATTATGGTTAACAGATGGTTTGCATCCTATACCAATGGCATTGGTTTCCGGCATTCCAATTATTAGTTTAACAATGGTAAGCATTGTAACTTCTGAAGATGTTAGATCACTTCCTTGGGATACGTTGATGCTTGTTGCCGGTGGATTATCGCTAGGCTTAGCGGTTCAAGAAACGGGCTTGATAGATTTCTTTTTAACTAAACTTCAGGATTTTACGTTACCAATGATTGTATTGATTATTCTATTTGCATTGATCACCGTTTTCGCTTCTAACATCATGAGTAATACCGCTGCCGCTGCTATTCTTATTCCTGCCGCAGGACTTTTCGAAGGTGTAAATCCGGGTGTTCTAGGTTTAATTATTGGACTAAGCGCAAGCTGTTCTCTATTCTTACCCGTGTCTACGCCGCCCAATGCAATTGCTTATAGCACGGGTATGATTGAACAAACTGAATTTAGAATAGGTGGTGTAACCATTGGAATTTTAGGTCCGCTTACCATTACATTATGGGTATTGCTCTTAAGCAAATATTTACTTTAAGAGCGGTTTGTTAAGATCAACTTACGACTAAAGTATTAGCAAATGCTATCCACTTAATTGGTCCGAAGGCATAGCCGTTCGGACAGTTAGCGTTTTTAATAAATTACATTTCGTTCTCAAACTACTGCTCTGTTCGTAGGCTGCGCCTACGAACTTTTATGAGTTTAGCTTTTGCTAAAATTTACTCCACAAAATCAATTTCAATCAATCCTTTTAGTCCTGCATAATCTCTTGCACTTGAATATAAATAATCTTCCGGAGCCACGACTATTCCAGCTTTTACTGGATTTTCATGGATATAATCTAATTTCTGATTAAATATATTACTATTCAACTCAATCTCAATTGGATGATTCTCATGCGTCCATAATTGATAGTTTTCATTTCTCGAATGCCTGCTTGCAAAATACTTAAATTGATGAAGCATCCACTGACTTCTGCTTTCTGAAGCTGAATTCACAGACTCTAAAATATATTTACTTGTATGTCGCTTTAAATCTCTTATGGTATCGGATAGTTTACTTTCAGAGCTAGATAAAATACAATGAATATGATTACTCATAATAACCCATCCATAAATTTTAAGCCCTTTTGTTTTGTGGCAATAGTTAAAACTATCTACCACAATATCTCGATATATTTTTCTTGTAAAAATATCAATCCAGCCTACAACTTGAAAAGTTAAGAAATGATGTGCCTCTTGGTTTCTTATTTGATAGCCATGTCTGAACATTAAACTAATGTACAAAGTATTTTATAATAGCAAATGCTATCCACTTAATTGGTCCGAAGGCATAGCCGTTCGGACAGTTAGCGTTTTTAATAAATTACATCTCGCTCTCAAACTACTGCTCTGTTCGTAGGCTGCGCCTACGATCTTTTATGAATTTAGCTTTTGCTAAACAATAGCTTACTCTCCATAAGGAATCCAAATATTTTTGATCTGACTGGCTTTTCTTAAAAAGTCTCTGCCTTCTCCTTGCTTAGTATCAGTCCAATCTCTGTATTTGCCGTAATTCACCCAAGTGCGTTTCATATTATCCGCAGCCTTTAACTCAATCATTTTACTGCCTTCTGCTGTACCGAAATACCAAAGTCCGTCTACATCATCATGACTAGCTAAAACTTCTGTCAGTTCTTCTTTTCCACCGGTAACGATATTCACAGTTCCACCGGGCACATCTGATGTTTCTAAAATTTGGTAAAAATCAGTGGCTGAAAGTGGTGCTTTTTCCGATGGAATGACTATCACACTATTTCCCATAGTTATCGCAGGAATGACAGTAGATATAAAACCTAGCAAAGGTTGTTCATCCGGACAAACAATACCCATCACACCTAATGCTTCCGGCATTGCCAAAGTAACATTGCTTTGTGTGGTATGATGTACATTTCCATCGTATTTATCTGCCAAAGCAGCGTAAGTATAAATTCTTTGAATAGATTGCTCTACTTCGTTTTGAGCTTCCGCATCTGAACCGCCTGTCATAGCAGAAATTCGTGCTGCAAATTCATCTTTTCTGATGTATAAATTTTCTGCTAAATAATACAACACTTGTGCTCTAGCATGACCGGTCATGCCACCCCACTTACTATTGGCATGGGCAGCCTCCACAGCATTTCTGATATCTTTCCTATTGCCTTGAGACACTTCTCCAATTAGCTCCTCATTTGCTCCAAAAATGGGCGTACTGTAGCCGCCATCAGGGCGAGCTTGCTTGCCACCTATATACAATTTGGTAGTTCGATCAATGGAAGGTGTCGAATTAACATTGTTGTTACTTTTTTTAGTAGATTTGGTAGCCACCTTTTTAATAAATGGAGTAGTTTTTAATTCGTCTTCCACTTTGGGTTTAATGTATTCATATAAACCTTCTAAGCCTCCTTCTCTACCAAAACCAGATTCTCTATATCCTCCAAAACCGGATGCCGCATCAAACACATTCGTACAATTGATCCATATGGTTCCCGCTTTAATTTTTGGCGCCACATCTAAGGCTAAATTGATATTTTCTGTCCATAAACTAGCTGCTAAACCATATCGCGTATTATTCGCTAAGGCTACTGCTTCGCTATGGGTTCTAAAAGTCATCGCCACTAAAACAGGTCCAAAAATTTCTTCCTGAGCAATAGTAGCTGATGGCGCAACATCTGTAAACAAAGTTGGCGGATAATAATAGCCATCAGTTGGACAGTTTCCATTGGGTTGAAACAAATCACCACCTTCTGCCACGCCTTTTTTTACCAAGTCTGTAATGGTTTTTAACTGTACTTTATCTACAATCGCACCAATATCAATACTCTTATCTAAGGAATTTCCTATCCTTAGTTTTTTCATTCTCGCTTTTAGCTTTTTATATAGTTTTTTGGAAACACTCTCTTGCACCAATAATCGAGATCCTGCACAACATACTTGTCCTTGATTGAACCATATAGCATCTACAATACCTTCTACTACGCCATCTAAATCTGCATCTTCAAAAACAATAAAAGGAGATTTTCCACCTAATTCCAGAGAAATCTTTTTGCCTGTTCCAGCTGTAGCTCTTCTAATAATCTTGCCCACTTCTGTAGATCCTGTGAAAGCAATTTTATTGATATCAGGATGGGCGACCATAGCCGCACCCGTTTCTCCAGCACCAGTGATGATATTCACTACGCCATCAGGCAAACCCACTTGCTGACAAATTTCTGCAAATAACAAAGCTGTTAACGAAGTAAATTCTGCCGGTTTTAAAACCACTGTATTACCCATGGCTAAAGCGGGTGCTATTTTCCATGACAACATCAACAATGGAAAATTCCATGGAATGATTTGTCCTACCACACCCACTTCTTTATAATCCGACAGTTCTGTGTCTCGTAATTGTGCCCATCCAGCATGATGATAAAAATGACGCGCCACTAAGGGAATATCTAAATCTCTGGTTTCTCTAATGGGCTTACCATTGTCAATTGCTTCCAAAACGGCAAAAAGTCGAGCATGCTTTTGAATTTGACGAGCGATAGCATATAAATATCTTGCTCTATTGTGAGCACCAATTGCTAACCACTTTGGTAAAGCTTTCTTTGCTGCTGCTACTGCCTTATCTACATCTTTGGTATTGGCTTCTGCTAATTTTGCTAAGTGCGCTTTCGTTGCCGGACTTTCACTATCAAAATATTTTTTGGATAAAGGTGCATGCCACTTACCATCAATAAATAAATTGAATTTACTTTTATGTTTCTTCAACCAATCATGAGCGGCAGTTGCACTTTCTGGCGCTACTCCATACTCCATTGTTTCGAATATCTCTTTTACTTTCATGTTTTATATTTTAGAATCAAGATGCAAGACATAAGAAATAAGACGGAATAAGTCTTTTAATTATGATTGATCTCCATTTCAATTTTGTTCCTTTTTAGAGTAGCTAAAAACTACTAAATATGCTTCGCTCGGCTAGAGCCAAGCGAATGTTTTACAATTAAGCCATTGGATGACGGTACGCTGCGGAATATCTTCCTGTTACATAATGTTCTAATTGTCGTTCAATATCCGTCAACAATCCACTTGCACCAAATCTAAATAGGTCATTTCTTAACCATTCATCGCCTAACTCTTCTTTCATTAGAATCAACCATTCCAAAGCTTGTTTAGCGCTTCTAATGCCTCCTGCAGGTTTAAAACCCACTTTAAATCCGGTATGTTCTTCGTATTCTCGAATCATTCTTATCATCACTAAACTTACCGGTAAGGTGGCATTTACAGGCTCTTTTCCTGTACTGGTTTTGATAAAGTCAGATCCTGCCATCATGGCTACCATACTGGCTTTCGCCACATTGGTTAAAGTAGATAATTCGCCGGTTGCTAAAATTGCTTTCATATGCGCTTCCCCACAAGCCTCACGCATGAGCTTGATCTCATTGTACAATTTCTTCCATTCTCCATTTAAAACCAATGCCCTAGAAATAACTATATCTATTTCCTTTGCGCCAGCTTTTACCGACCATTCTATTTGTTCTAACTTTAGTTTTAAAGGTATTTGTCCGGCAGGAAAACCTGTGGATACTGCTGCAATTGGAAGATTACTTCCTTTTAATGCCGCTTTAGCTTCACTAATTAAATTGTGATATACACAAACTGCCCCAACCGTTATATTTTGGTCAGCCATTCCTAAAGCTTCTAAAATATCCTTTCGCACCGGATGCATAGCTTTCGCACAAAGTCGATGAACGTTTCCTGGCGTATCATCTCCACTTAATGTAGTAAGGTCAATACAGGTTATCGCTCTTAAAAGCCAAGCGGCCTGCCATTCCTTTTTTACCGACCGTCTTTTCCCTATCGTATCGGCTCGCCTATCTACAGCGCTTTTATTTATTCTAAGATCATTGATTAAATCAATATCGAAAGGTATCCCATCATTTCTTTTATGATGTTCTAAACTGCCATTTTTATTGGCTTTACTTTGCGATTTAGTATTTGTTTTGGTCATACTATTCTATTGCGTATAACTATAAATATATTACATATAGCGCAAGTGACCTATTATTTCTAACGATAATTAAATCTCAATTTGATTCGCTAAGTCTTTGAAGTATTCATCAGCTGTCTGATAGAGGTTTTTGACAAATGGAATGGCTTCACCAAGATTATCGGAGATTAGCTGCCCGCTTTCTTCAAGATATTTATATAAAGTGGAAGCTAATTTTAAATGTTCCGTTAAAACATTCGCTCTGTCTAACAATTGAATGATTAAACTCAGCAATACAAATCCAATAAACATCCAAAGCGCACTTCCGGCTAATCTGTTAATCATCGTTGGTAGAATCTTATTGACTATCTTTTCAATTAATTTCCCCAAAAATCTAACCATAAAAATGACGGCTGTAAAGAGTAAAATAAAGGCAATGATAGGTATCCATTGTGGAGGAATATTGAAGTTGGCATTGATATAATTCGCCACTACAAATGAGAAATACATGGCAGCAAAAAAACCAGCAAAATAGGAAACGACAGAGAAAATTGACATAATCAATCCCTGCTTATATCCAATAATAAAGGTTGAGATTAAGACAATACCTACCGCTATATCAATTCCCATAGATTAAAATGGGATTATGCTAAAAGCTGTTTTACCACTGCTGAAATTCTTTTGCCATCAGCTTTTCCTTGTAATGACTTTGATGCCATACCCATTACTTTACCCATATCTTGCATAGAAGTGGCTCCCAATTGGTCAATAATTTTTTTGACTTCGGCAGACAGCTCATCATCGCTTAATTGTTTAGGTAAGAATTCAGCAATAACATCCATTTCTTCTTTCTCCGTTTGAGCTAGATCGTCACGCCCACTTTTTACATAGATATCGTAAGAATCACTTCTTTGCTTATATAATTTCTGAATGATTTTTAATTCCTCTTCTTCTGAAACTTCACCATTTCCACCTTCAGCAGTTTTGGCTAACAAAAAAGCGGCCTTAATAGCTCTTAAGGTTCTTAATTTTACCTGATCTTTTGACTTCATGGCATCTTTTAATGCCTCATTCATATTTTTATCTAATGACATAACCTATATTTTAAAGTGGCAAAAGTACAAAAAGCAATGCTGAATCGTGAAAGGAATCCCCTCCATTGAAAAAGTATGTTAAAATATTGATGACCTAAAGGCTATAGATGGTATTAATGAACAAACCAAACAGACAAATCAGCTATGAAAAAATATATCTTAACCATCGCACTGATAATATTTAAATCAATGGCTTTCGCAGGTGATTACAATTCAAATTACTCTGAAGAAAAGAGAAGTAATTTTGCCATTATGGCTCAAATGGAATGCGCTACCAATACAGTAGTAGAAGACTTTCAATTAAAAGGAAAATCTACTAAAACATTCAATGGCAAGGCATTTACAGGATGTTCCATTAAGAGATATGAAAGTGGTAAGATTCACATCACCGGACAATATACAGATGGTAAAAAGTCTGGCACTTGGATTACTTATTGGGAAGATGGAGTTATTAAAGAAACAAAAACTTATTACTCTACTTCTTCGTAATCAATATCTTCTACAATATTGCTCCTATCAGTTCTTGGAGAATGAAATGTAGTATGTTCTTGCTTGTGTTGTTGAGTATGAGTATTATTTCCATTATCTAAAGCTGGAGAAAATAACTTCTTCAACATTCTATAGCCTAATGCAAATAATATGATATAAAATAAAATCTTAAACATTTTTCTTGTACTTAATTATACTACTTATAACGTAGTGTTTTAAATTAAGTTACTAAGATAGGGATTAATAATGCTTAGAAGAAGTTTATAATAGTATTTAACAAAAACGAACTCGTCTCTTTATGCTTGTTTTGTATTAATAATAGTTAAACCATCCCGCCTTTCAGCCAACTCTCCTTAAAAGAGGAGGGGATAAACTACCCAAACTATCTAGTTAAATACATCGATCTTAAATTCACCAATTCTCTAAAATGAGCATCCGTTAAATCTTTAATAAAGTAGATAGATTCTCCCGTAGATTTCATTTCTGGACCTAATTCCTTCTTGATTTCCGGGAACTTATTGTGAGAGAAAACAGGCTCTTTAATAGCATAGCCCACCAGTTTTTCTTCGTACGTAAAATCCTTTAATTTATGAGTGCCTAACATTACTTTGGTAGCAATATTTAAATAAGGAATTTCGTAAG
Source organism: Chitinophagales bacterium (assembly GCA_041393015.1). GTDB lineage: Bacteria > Bacteroidota > Bacteroidia > Chitinophagales > JADIYW01 > JAGQYH01. The sequence continues at coordinate 618,464 of JAWKKV010000001.1, forward strand.
CTTTGCAAATAAATGGTGTTGTTCTGGAGGCTCTTGGATTGGCTTCAATTACATAAACATCTTCATTTTTAATCGCAAACTGAATATTGATTAATCCTTTAATCTCTAAAGCATGACAAAGTTTAACCGTGTAATCCTTCATGGTTTGAATTACTTTCTCAGACAATTCAAAAGGAGGTAAAACTGAGTTGCTATCACCTGAGTGAATTCCTGCCGGTTCGATATGTTCCATAACGCCCATGATTTGAACATCTTCTCCATCACAAATGGCATCAATTTCTGCTTCATGTGCTCTATCCAAAAAGTGATCTATCAAAATTTGATTATCCGGCATACTCTTTAAAAGATCAATTACGGCTCTTTCTAATTCTTCATCCGTAATAACAATTTTCATTTTCTGTCCACCCAAAACATAAGAAGGACGAACCAATACCGGATACCCTACTTTGTGGGCTACTTCCAATGCATCTTCTGCAGATCTTGCTGTACCATACTTTGGATACGGAATATCCATTTCTTTTAACTTATCAGAAAACCTTCCTCTATCTTCCGCTAAATCCATATTGGAGAAAGAAGTACCAATAATTTTAATACCGTGGTTGTGTAATTTCTCCGCTAATTTTAAAGCGGTTTGCCCACCTAACTGAACGATTACACCTTCCGGCTTTTCATGTTCGATAATTTCTAACAAATGCTCCCAGAAAACAGGCTCGAAATATAATTTATCGGCAATATCAAAATCAGTTGAAACGGTTTCAGGATTACAATTGATCATAATGGCTTCGTACCCCACTTCCTTAATCGCATTGATACCGTGAACACAGCAGTAATCAAACTCTATCCCTTGACCAATTCTATTGGGGCCCGCTCCTAAAACAATGACTTTCTTTTTGTCTGTTACAACACTTTCATTCTCCGTATCAAAGGTAGAGTAGAAATAAGGTGTTTGTGCTTCAAATTCTGCCGCACAAGTGTCCACCATTTTCCAAGTTCTTTTAATACCTAATGATTTTCTTTTTTGATAAACTTCCTCTTCCTCAATTCTTCCTAATAAGTAGGCTAATTGAGCATCTGAATAACCTTGTTTTTTGGCTTGAAGAATAACATCAGGTGAAATATTATGAATGGTAAATCTTTTAATCTCCTTTTCAAATTGAACCATTTGTTGGATTTGCATCAAAAACCAATTGTCAATTTTGGTCAATTTTTGAATGGTATGAATTGGAACACCTAACTCTAATGCGTCTTTAATTTTAAAGATTCTATCCCAAGATGGATTTTCTAAGCTATTTAAAATGTCTTGCGTTGGCGCCCAACCTTTCCCATCTGCTCCTAAACCAATTTTATTGTTTTCTAATGATTGACAAGCTTTTTGAAGCGCCTCCTTAAAGCTTCTACCAATACCCATTACTTCGCCAACGGATTTCATTTGTAGGCCTAAAGTTTCATCACAACCTCTGAATTTTTCAAAATTCCAACGAGGAATTTTTACAATCACATAATCCAATGCTGGCTCAAAAAAGGCAGACGTCGTTTTGGTAATCTGATTTTTCAACTCCCCTAAAGTATAGCCAATAGCCAACTTAGCAGCAATTTTTGCAATAGGATAACCCGTAGCTTTTGAAGCTAACGCTGATGATCTTGATACTCTTGGATTGATTTCAATAGCAATCAATTTCTCAGTTGCCGGATCAATAGCAAATTGAACATTACAGCCACCGGCAAATTTTCCTAACGATCGCATCATTTTGATGGCCATGTTTCTCATTTCCTGATAAACAGTATCTGGCAATGTCATACATGGTGCCACTGTAATGGAATCACCTGTATGAACGCCCATTGGATCAAAATTTTCTACCGCACAAATGATAACCACGTTATCATCTGCATCTCTCAATAATTCTAATTCAAATTCTTTCCAGCCTAAAACAGCTTTATCAATTAAAACTTCGTGCGTTGGAGAAGCTTGTAATCCATGAGATAATTTTTTCTCAAATTCTTCTTTGTTATGCACAAATCCTCCACCATAACCCCCTAAGGTAAAAGATGGACGAATAACCAAAGGAAAGCCTATTTCTTGTGCAGCTTCCATTCCTTCTAAGATGGAATTCGCAATTCTTGCAGGGGCAACCGGTATATCAATATCAATCATCAATTGCCTGAACTTCTCTCTATTTTCTGTCGTCTCAATGGCGGCAATATCAACCCCAATCAATCTAACGTTATATTTATCCCAAAGGCCAACTTCATCCGCTTCAATACAAAGATTTAATGCCGTTTGTCCTCCCATAGTAGGTAACACACAATCTATTTGTCTTTCTTTTAGAATTTCTTCTAACGATTGAACGGTTAAAGGTTTTAAATAGATGTGATCGGCAGTAAGTTCATCCGTCATAATAGTGGCCGGATTAGAATTGATCAATGAAACTTCAATACCCTCTTCCCTTAGTGATCTGGAAGCTTGAGATCCTGAATAATCAAACTCACATGCTTGGCCAATGATGATTGGACCACTTCCTATAATTAAAACCGATTTAATTGATTGATCTTTTGGCATAATACGTCTTGATAATTTGGGCAAATATAGAGGTATTCATTTTAAAATTGATTGGATACAAAAGTATCTTACAAACATGGTTGAAAGATTAAAATACTATGATATTGGATTAATTTTTCGGTAATGAAGGCAATCGATAGAAATCTAACTTTTGGGACGAAAATAGATTGTGATTGTAATTATTATTCTAAAGGTAAATTAAATTTAAGCGCTTATTGTTAAATCTCATTTTAATGCACCATTTACACTTACAAAGTGCTTCAACAAGGAGTAAACCGAATTGAAGTTTGCTAAATTAGTATTCAGTTAATAATGATTTTAATAAAATAAAGCCCGTACAACAAATTGAGTGCTCATTATGTTAAGTAAAATGGGTGTATAGGCACTTTATCACTATATTTGCATTTCAATATGAAAAACAGGGGTATGTTCAAACATATTTTTATAGTACTATCTATTATTACTTTAACTTTTGGAGCTAAGGCAGCGCATTTAGTTGGAGGCAACCTTAGTTTTCAATGCATGGGAAACAACTCTTATTCTTTTAATATGGAAATTTATAGAGAGGCATTTGCAACTGCCCCTCCTGACAGTACAGCGTATCTGTACGTTTATAATATTGACAATAACAATGTTTTTCAAATTCTTTCTAAAAGATTTAATGGTAATGGGGTAGCTCCTGTTACTAATAATACTTTAGAATGCGGTACAGTATCTTCCGGACAGTCTCCAAGATATGATTTTGCTACCTACGATTTTGACCCAATTACATTGCCCCCTAACATCAGAGGATACAGAGTGGTTTACCAAAGATGTTGCCGATCGAATGCTGTGATCAATCTAGCGAATAATTTTGATGGCATTTCTCAAGGCTCCACTTACGAAGTAATTATTACGCCTCAAATGATGGCAGATTGTGGTGCTGCGACTGCGCTACCGGAATTACAATTTGAAGAATTTCCGGTTACACAATTATGTGCCGGTTTAAATCAAACACAAAGTCAAAGTGTAAATGTTTCTGTTTTAGGTTCAGTTGATTCTGTGGTATACTCGCTATGTGCACCTTATGAAGGTGGCTCTGGAACATTTTGTATCGTTCCTGATCCTAATACTACCAGCTCATGTGCTACTGCAGATGGTGCTTGTAATCAACCTTGTAACTATGGCTTAGTGAATTATTCTACCGGTTATTCTGCTCAAACACCAATGGGACCATTGTCAACCGTTGAAATTGATCCCCAATCGGGATTATTATTGGTCAATCCAAGATCACAAGGAATATATGTAGTAGGCATTTGTGCCACAGCTTATAAGAATGGTAATATTTGGTCTACTATTAAAAGAGATTTCCAATTTAGTGTTTTTGATTGCCCTCCGAAAGAGGCGGCGCCTTTAGAAGCTAATGGATCACCACTTGATTTAAATACAATAGCTATAGACTCTGTTGAGTTAGATGCTGCATTGCTCGTTTGTGGTGGCTATACTGTCAACTTTACACATGCTAGTCCGGTAGCGAATAATTATTATTGGGATTTTGGTGTTTTAGGCATTACCAGCGATACTTCGTTGCAACAATTTCCATCTTATACTTATGCAGACACGGGTTCTTATGTAGTGATGTTTATTATTAACAGATCAGGCTTTTGTATCCCAGATACCACCTATGGTTTGGTGAGAGTATATCCAACATTTACAGCAGATTTTACTTTTGATGCAGGTTGTTTTTCGTTGCCTGTTGAATTTGAAGATTTAACTTCCACTAGTTTAGCCAACAATCCGATTGTTGATTGGAATTGGAATTTTGGTGATGGAGGAACAATTGATGGTGTTCCAGATCCATCCTATGAATACTCCTCTGATGGATCTTTTCCGGTACAAATGATTGCCACATCTGCCTTGGGCTGTATTGACACAGCAACAAAAGTCATTACAACTTTACCTTCTCCAACCGCTGATTTCGAAAACTTACTGACCTGTACGGGCAGTAATCATACCTTCAATAACCTATCAAATTTAAACGGTACCGCTTTGCAAGATTATTCTTGGGATTTTGGCGATGGACTTGGTTTTAGCTTTACTACAACAGATTTAAATCCTCCTGCTCAAACTTACACTACAGCAGGAAATTTTACCATACAATTGGCAGCGAGTTCCACCAGTGGTTGTTCAGATACAGCGAGACTAGTGTTAACAGTAACAGAATCCGTTCAAGCAGAGTTTAGCACAACCCCTATCAAAATTTGTCCGGGTCAAGAAATTCAATTTAACAATACTACTACACAGGCTTTTGATTCATTACTTTGGACAATTGATGGTAACGAATTTACGATTGATAATCCTACTTACACTTATAATACTCCCGGAAATCAACCTATTTCATTAGTGGTTTATTCTGCTGGTATTTGCTCCGATTCAACTGGAAAAAATATATTGATTGAAGATGGTCCATTTGCAGATTTTTCCGGAGATTCTACTTGCTCTAACTCCAATTATAATTTTTTGAACAACTCTATTGATAATGGATTTGCCATAGATAATTATGTATGGGATTTTGGTGATGGCACTACGGGAAGTGGATTTGAACCAACGCATACTTATTCAACCGCAGGAGATTATGTAGTTACTTTAATTGTAAGTTCAAGTTTGGTGGCCTGTAGCGATACAACTACTGACGTAATGAATGTAAAAGCCGGTATTTTAAGTGAGTTTACATTTGCACCTGATACCATTTGTGAGGGCGTTACGACCGTTCAATTTACCAATCAATCTTCAGGTGGTTCATGGGATTCTATATTTTGGGATTTTGGAAACAATGAATTTAGCACACTCAATGATCCTACTCAATTATATACTGAAGGCGGCAGCTATACTGTAACCATGACTATTTACGATGATATTTGTGGTGAATTAGATACGGTTCATATCGTAAATGTTTTTGAAGTTCCTTCTCTTAATTTACCAGACACCTTAAATATTTGCGACGAAATTTTTGAAAGACTATCCGTAGAAGGCAATGGCACTTTTGACATTCTTTGGTCAACTGGTGAAACTTCAGAAAGCATTGTAATTGATAACAGCTTTGATACCATAATCGTACAGGTTAATAATAATGGTTGTATCTCTTTTGACACCACCTTTATTACAAGAGATTGTCCGGCCTATTTGCCGAATACCTTTACACCAAATGGAGATGGCGTAAATGATTTCTTTCTTCCATTGCCCAATAACATTACTTCATTCACGCTGAAAGTTTTTGATAGATGGGGCAAAAAGGTTTTTGAAACCAATACATTTGATATCGGTTGGGATGGTAATTATGCCAATGGCAATAGAGCCCCTTTAGACACTTACTCTTATATTTTTGAAGGTATTGGTTTGGATGAGAAACCATTATTCCAAAGTGGGACTATTAGTTTGATTAGGTAGATTTCCTTTAATTAAGCAGAAATACTTTAAGTTTGAATTAAAGCTCAAAACAATTTCTTTGTGCCTTATTTTATATAACATCAATTCGATGCTATCTCTTCCGTAATTCTCTCATGAAGAAAAATAAAAGTATTGTTATCCAAACAACTAGCTAGCTGTAACGTAGTGAATAATTAGCTGTAATTTCAGACTGTTTGAATTTTAGACGCTAATTGTATTCCATTTCTTAATTTAACTTTAAATATTTGCTATAACAAACGTGTTTTTTAGACAATTAGAAAGAACTGTTTAATTTAGTAAATATATTTTTCATATAAAATTTTTTATAAAATGAACAGAGCAAAATTAGAATATATCTGGTTGGATGGTTCGGAACCAACACAAGGATTAAGAAGTAAAACAAAAATTGAAAATGACTTCAGTGGTAAGTTAGAAGATTGTCCTATTTGGACATTTGATGGAAGTTCTACCAACCAAGCTTTAGGAGGTTCTTCTGATTGCTTATTAAAACCTGTTGCTATTTATCCGGATCCGGCTAGAAGAAATGCCTATTTAGTAATGACAGAAGTTTTAAGTGGAGATGGTAAGCCTCATCCAACTAATGGAAGAGCTACTATTGAGGATCACGATAACGATTTTTGGTTTGGATTTGAGCAAGAGTATTTCCTTTGGAATCCTCAAACCAACCTACCTTTAGGCTTTCCTGAAGGCGGTCAACCTGCTAGAGGACAAGGACCATACTACTGTGGTGTTGGTGGCGAGAATGCATTTGGAAGAGAGATCGTAGAAGAGCATATGGATCTTTGTATTGATGCTGGATTAAACATTGAAGGAATCAATGCTGAAGTGGCAACAGGACAATGGGAGTTTCAAATTTTCGCTAAAGGAGCTGATTCTGCAGGTGATCAAATTTGGATAGCAAGATATTTATTAGAAAGAGTAGCTGAAAAATATGGATTATCAATTAACTGGCATCCAAAACCATTAGGCAAGCACGCTGATTGGAATGGTTCGGGAATGCACGCTAACTTCTCTAATTCTTTATTGAGAACTTGTGGCGATAGAGCAACATTTGAAAGAATTTGTGAAGCGTTTAGACCAGTTGTTAAAGAACATATTGATGTTTACGGTGCGTATAACGACCAAAGATTAACAGGTTTACACGAAACTCAATCAATTGATCAGTTTAGCTTCGGTATCTCAGATAGAGGAGCTTCTATTAGAATTCCAATTATCGTAACAGAGAAAGGATGGAAAGGTTGGTTAGAAGACAGAAGACCAGCTTCTAATGGTGACCCTTATAAAATTGCGGCAAGAATCATTAAAACGGTTAAGCCAATTAAATAGTCAAGAGTTTACTTATTTATTATAGGTAGAGGTCGTTCTGAAATATCAGAACGACCTTTTTATTTATCCCCATTTGTTGGTTACAAATAGGCTTTTATAATAATATTTGAATTAATTTTAGTTGAGAATGAAACAAATATTAACTTCAATCGTTATTAATTTTAACCTTCTTAACGAATCAAAGCGTTTTCAATGAAAATCTTTGTAATTTTGTTAAAGGATTTAAAACAACATTGAAGAAATTCAACAATTTAACCTAAATGAAAAAGTTTGTTGCTGCCATATACCTTTTAACCTTCACATTAGTGATGTGGGCAGGAAATTCCTATGAGCTCAACGATCCTCCTGTTACAAAGATTGAAAGAATTAACCAAGAAAGACCAATTTCTCCTTGTGTAAAAACTTTATTAGACGGAGAAGAGATCAATGACGATAATCTAAAAAAGAACAGTGAAGGTACTTTACAGGTAAAAAATGAAGAAAATAAAGTTTATTTCAATTTGGTTTTAAAATCTTATGTTGGCAACGAAAAGCCACCTTTATATTTAAGATTTACCAAGGTGGATAGATTAGATATTCAGAAAGTTTTGAAATACGCCAAAATTGGAGATGAGATTTTTATTGAGCCTTTTACAATTGATGGCTTCAAATGCTTGCCTTCTCATTTTATTGTGACTTAAATATTAACCACTAGGTTCACCAAGATTATCACAAAGGACATAAAGATTATAATCTTATTTTCTACATAATTTATTGAGTTGGAAATCTAATTTTGATATCCTACTTGTTATAAACCAACTTATAATTTTTATCCGGTAATTCCATTTTCATTCCCTCCTTAAAAGATCGTTGAATTAATTGCCACGTCTTAAAGTTGCGATTGTATTTTCCGCTAAACAAAAATCTCAAATTCAATCTTAGATAGAAGTAAATTATGTTGATCCAAGCGATTAATGATTGCTGTTTTCTCAAATAATACACTTTATTTCTAGTGGTTAATTTGATATGAAAGTCACCAAATTTAAACTTTCTTATGCCTCCTTTTTTGGATTGTGAGGACACGCCAATTTTATGATAAAATTCGACGTCTCCTAAATAATACAATTGATGTCGGCCGTCTAAATAGGCTCGTACTAAAAAATCTGTATCATCGTAATAAGCAAAATATTGCTCATCCATAAAACCAATATCCTCAAACACTTCCTTCTTGAATAAAACCGAACAAGTTGGTGCGTAATGCACGATTTGATCTTTATTATATTGACCTTCGTCCTTTTCTCGTAACCCAATATGATTGGCCACATATCCAAAATTCTTTTGGAAAAAACTGCCGGCATACCAAATCAAAGTTTGATCAAAATAATACATCATTTTGGAAGTGATCATTGAATGTCCGGTTGATTCGGAAGCTTTTACTAATTTTTCCAAATAAGTAGTTTCGAACTCAACATCATTATTCACCAACCAAATGAAGTCGCATCCATCTTCGAACGCTGCAAAAATGCCTTGATTGTTTCCTCCGGCAACACCTGAGTTTACATTATTTTTAAAAAGTCTAATTCTTGGATCTTGACATGTTTCCGCAATAGCGACTGAATCATCAGTAGAAACATTGTCAATTATATATAAAATGAAGTTGTGGTAGCTTTGTTTTACAATACAATCTAAAAATGGCTGTAAAACAGTTCCACTGTTATAGGTGACCGTTACAATACCTACTTTTTTTTCTTGCATTTAATCTCTAATTACTTAAGTAGACCTTTAGATTTCATTTCCTCTAACGACTTTTCATAGCCATCAGCTTCTACCTCTTGTTGATTTACCCAATCCGTAAAACGCTTAATTCCTTCTGAAAAAGTTACTTCCGGCTGAAAACCCAATTGGCTTTTGATATACGCTAAATCAGCATAATTATGTCTGATATCTCCTAATCTAAACTGACCTGTAACACTAATTGGCACTTCTATACCATAATTCTCCGCTAAAGTATTGGCCACTGTAGTTACTGTTGTTGCCACTCCAGAACCAACATTAAAAACTTTATTGTCGGCCGCTGTTTCTTCAATTCCTAAAATAGTGGCTTTCACTATGTCATCAATAAAAACAAAATCGCGACTTTCTTCTCCATCTTCGAAAATGCTAATGCCGCTATTGTTTTTTATTCTAGTAGAAAAAATAGATAAAATGCCTGTGTAAGGATTTTTCAATGATTGTCCCGGACCATAAACGTTTTGGTATCTAAAAGCTACTGCCGGAATATGCAATGCCTTACAAGCAATTAAAACACTTTGTTCCTGATTGTATTTCGTTAAACCATAAATAGAATTAGGATGAATTTTTGAGTTTTCGTCAGTGGCCATCAATTCCACTCTTCCTCCACTAATTGGACATTTAGGATCAAAATCTCCATTCAACATATCTTTTTCCTCTCGTCCCTCAGGATAAACCGCTTGGTCTCTTTCTACACTCCAATATTTTCCCTCGCCATAAATTGCTCTCGAAGAGGCGACTACTACTTTCTTTACCGAATGCTTTTCATTCGCTAAAATATCTAGCATAATTCCTGTGCCACCAACATTTACATCCATGTATCGTTTAATGGCATACATAGATTGACCAGTACCCGTTTCAGCAGCTAAATGAACAATTACTTCGTTATCACCAATCGCTTTCTTCCAATCCGCTTCATTACAAACATCACCTTTGATAAAGTTGACTTTGTCTTTAATTCTTTGATATAGAAATGACGTTTCAGAATCGCCATGAATTTGTGGCAATAAATTATCTAAAACGGTAACGGTGTAACCTTTATCTATTAATTGAAGTGCTAAACTTGATCCTATAAACCCTGCGCCGCCTGTAATTAAAGCCTTCCTAAATGCCATCTATTGTAAACTCTCTTTATCTTAAATTATAACACCTCTTGGCATTATTTCTTCTTCTCGTAACGTTTCCCTTGATATTCTCCATCAATCGTCTTCATCTCTACTTTTACTTGTTTTTTTGATAGAGAATTTAAAAAATATCTAACGCCGTATCTTAAATGACGAACGTGCTTTTCTAAACTTGATTTTTTCCACTGATCAATGGCAGGATTGATGGTTGGCATGGTTGGATCTACTTGAATATAACCATGAGCCATCGTACCTAACTTATTGAAACTATTTGGGAAGTAATGACCTGTAATAGATTTTCTACTTCTCATTGGGTTTTTATTCTCGTTAGATCCATGAATAGTACAAGAATGCCAAAAAATTACGTCTCCTTTTTTAACTGTACAGTCCACTTTCTTATAATCCTTATACGCTAAAGCATTAGAAATAGCACCTACATAATCTTCATTATGCTCTGCTTCTCTATTCGCTATTACCCCTAAATGTGTGGTTGGATAAACGTAAAAAGGCCCACATTCCTCATCAATATCTTCTAATGCTACCCAAATACCCACTACTCCACCCGGAGGATCGGTATCTAAGTAATAGTGATCTTGATGTGCTACTGTTCCGGTTGATTTATCAAAAAACATAGATTGCCAAATAGTATGTTTTGGTTCTCCAGAAATAGCTTCTAAAACATCGCTGATGCCTTTATCAGTAATGATCTTATATACACCGTCTGAGAATTTATTGGCTAAAACATGATAGTGAGGATTCCAGATAGAATGCTCAATAAAGCCTTGCTTATTCACTTCTAGCTTCTCAGGACGGTTAGTGTCTTGTGCTCTAATGATATAGAACTTCTTCTTTTTAAGTTTTTCGTACCCTTCTAAAAAGTAGTCTATTTTTTCCTTACTAATCAAGTTAGGAACAATCACATAACCTTCTTCTTTGTAGGTTTTTGTGATGTTAGCCTTATCCTCTAAATTAACGTAGTGCATAATTCTATTTTTTATAAAATTAATAGATTGTACGGTGAAGTACAATTTTATATTCTCAATAACCACTTAAATGTAGCAACCCAAGTGTGTTTAAAAAAGCCATTCTTAATCATCACCCATCTTCTACTAATTGGATTCATTTCTTTTAGGGTAGTAAATGCATAGATGGTATTATTGGCTTTTGGGTTGTCATAGCCATTCTCAGTAATTCTCTTTTTAACCGCTAAAGCTTGCTCTTTCAACCTCGCATAATACTCTACGAAATTTTTGTTGTTTAGTTTTCTGCTCAGTTGATCTTCTTCTTCTGTCTTGGTAACTCTATTCTCTCCTCTACTGGCATTGTACTCGTGAATTCTATAATTGATTGTTGTTCTATCAATATAGTCAACTTTACCGGCAGCGGCAGCTACTACACTCACCCAATGATCGAACCAAAGGGCTTCTTTAGGCACAGGGTTCGCTAAATCCACCAATCTTCTATTCATAATCATGACACAGCCATTGATTGGATTCTGCATCAACAATTTCCCTAAAGAAAGATAGTGTGGTTTAATATTGTCTTCCTTCCAACGTGATTCCGCAATTACATTTAAGTTTTCATCCACCATTTGAAGATTGCTATAGACCAAACATGGCTTATTAGGCACTTCTTTTTCTAGTTTTTGAATAGCATTTAAAGACACTTCCAGTTTATCTTTCATCCATTGATCATCCTGATCGCAAAAACAAGCATAAGGCGCTTTGGAAGTTGCCAATAAAGTGGAGAAATTTTTATCAATGCCCAAGTTGCCCAATCCATCGTCTAAAAGCGTAATTTTTCCCGGGTATCTTTTGCTGTATTCTTCAATAATGGCAACTGTATTGTCTTTAGAATGATCATCTCTTACATACAAATGCCAATCTTGAAAAGTTTGATCAAACAATGAGTCTAGCAATACACTTATGTATTTTGAACCATTATACGTTGGCAATAGGATATCAATTAAATTATTGTTTGTCATAAGGCGCTGCAAATATACCTCAAATGCGTTTGATTGGCATTGATTTTTGTCATCATTTCACAGAAATTTATTATGTTATTTCATGTGCTTTCCATTCAAACCTCCATGGCAATTTGGCGTCTTCGCCGGCATAATCCACCCCAATTCTTGGTGTTGCTGCAATTTCAGAGGCAGGAACTTTAATCCCAGTGTCTTCTATCCAAATTAAATCGCTTTGTAAATCGGTATAATTCAACTCAGTAGTAATCCCTAAAGCTTTGGATAATGTTCCCGGTCCTGAAGAAAGATTTGGCTTAATTTTATCCATTCTTCTCCTTGCTAACATCACTTCAACGCCATTGTAAGGAATAACCCCTCTAATTAAAACTGCTTGTGCAATATTTTCAGGTCCGGTGACTACATTGAACAAATGATGAATGCCATAACACAAATAGACGTAAGCTTTTCCTCCTTCTGCAAAAAGTAATTCTGTTCTTTGGGTTCTTTTTCTGTTGTAGGCATGGCAAGCTTTCTCATCTTCATGATAGGCTTCTGTTTCGGAAATAATGCCTGCCGTCAATCGACCATTGATATTGGTAAAAAGCACTTTTCCTAAAAGCTTTTGAGCAATCCCAACGACATCATCTTTAATATAAAATGTTTTATCTAGCTTTGACAAATAGAAAATGTTGAACATTTTCAAATTACAAATCTCAATGAATAAATCACAAATAATAACCAATAAATCAAAAACCAAACTCCAATTTGCTTATTTAGCGTTAGGATAGCTTTATAGCTCTTCGCTATGTTGAACTATTAGAAATTGAAATTTATTTGATTATTGTAAATTGTGATTTGTTATTTAATTAGAATAGATGAAAGGAAAACTATATTTAATACCTACTTTTTTGGATATCGACTCCCTTGAAGTAATCCCAAAAAGCACCGCTGACAAAGCCATTCAGCTAAAATATATCATTGCTGAGAATATAAGAACCACAAGAAGATATTTGAAACAATTGGACAAAAGTGTAGATATTGATGCCATTACATTTTTTGAGTTCAACAAGAAAACTGAAGGAAAAGATATAGAAGGTTTCTTTAAGCCTTTATTGGCAGGACATGATGTTGGTGTTTTTTCTGAAGCCGGCTGCCCGGGTATTGCTGACCCAGGACAACATCTTATAAAAATGGCTCATTATAGAGATATTCAAGTGGTTCCAATGACAGGACCAAGTTCTATTTTTTTAGCTTTAATGGCCTCTGGTATGAATGGACAGAATTTTAGGTTCCATGGCTATATTCCTATTGAAGAAAACAAGAAAAAGAAGTATTTACAGTACATGGAAGGCGAAGCGAAACAGCGAGGTGAAACCCAGATATTTATGGAAACTCCTTTTCGAAACAATAAAATGATAGGTACCATTTTGAAGACTTTAGATGATAAAACTTCCCTTTGTTTAGCCGCCAACATTACCGGCGAGCAGGAATCTATCAAAACTAAAACCATTGCAGAATGGAAAAAAGAAGTGTACGATTACCACAAACAACCTTGTATCTTTTTAATTTTGTAAGGAAGATGCTAGATTTTAGATTTAAAAATCAAGACAGACACAAATCCAAATAACAAAAAATCCAAATAAGCCACTTGATAGTAATTGATGACATATTAATAAGCGATGATGTAATAGAAAAGCAATTTGTTTGCGATCTCAAAAAATGCAAGGGAGCATGCTGTATTGAAGGCGATGGAGGCGCTCCATTAGAAGTAGATGAATTGAAAATACTGGAAGACGAGTATGAAAAGTTTGAGCCTTACATGACGGAAATCGGCAAGCAAGCAATAGCCGAACAAGGGAAATATGTTTTTGAAAAAGATGATTTCTACACCGGTTACGGAACACCTCTTATTGGCAACACTGGTGCTTGTGCTTATGTTAACTACGATGAAAAAGGTGTGGCTTTGTGCAGTATTGAACAAGCATTTAATGATGGAAAAATCACTTTTAGAAAACCAATAAGCTGTCATTTATATCCGGTAAGAATTAAAGAATATAAAAAATCTACTGCGGTTAATTATGAGACTTGGAACATCTGTAGTGACGCTTGTACCTTAGGTGCTAAATTAAAAGTGCCTACTTACGTTTTTGTAAAAGATGCTTTGATTAGAAAATTTGGAGAAGAATTCTACGAACAATTAGATGGCGCTGCTCAATTCAAAAATAAGCAAGAAGAAGAGTAATGGACTGGAAGCATTTATTTAATCCCAATAGAATTGGCGTTGATTATGTAAAGGAAATTGACCTTGATACAACTAGAAGTTCTTTTGTAAAAGATTATGATAGAATCTTGTTTTCAGCTCCTTTTAGAAAGCTTCAAAATAAAACCCAAGTTTTCCCTTTAACCGATAACATTTTTGTCCATAATAGATTAACACATAGCTTAGAAACCGCTTCTGTTGGTAGAACTTTAGGAAGAGATGTCGGTCAACTAATTGCGGATAAATATCATTCAGATGATAAAGTATTTCAGCATTTTTATAGAAACGAATTACAGCATGTAGTTTCTGCTGCTTGTTTATCGCATGACATTGGGAATCCTCCGTTTGGACATGCGGGCGAGGTTGCTATATCGGAATATTTTAGAAATTTAACTGGTAATTTACAATCTAGAATTAAAAATGAAGTGTCTGATTTGCAGTGGGCAGAATTATGCCACTTTGAAGGCAACGCCAATGGCTTTAGAATCTTGACGCATAACTTTAATAATGCTACCGGAGGAGAATTCAAATTAACGTTTTCAACTTTAGCAGCCATGGTTAAATATCCTTGTTTAGCGGATGTTGGAAACAATAAATCTACCGGATTAATCAGTACAAAAAAGTACAATAGCTTTGAATCAGAATGGCATTTTTGGAAGCAGTTAAGCCAAGGTTTAAATACTCCTGAAACGTCCATTTCAAATGTTTACGCCAGACATCCATTTGTTTATTTAGTAGAGGCTGCAGATGACATTTGTTATTTGATTATTGATCTGGAAGATGCGCACCGATTGAAAATTATCTCGCATCAAGAAACAGTGGATCATTTAATTGGTTTATTAAATGCATTTGCAGAAAATGATGCCGAAAAAGAAGCATCTTATCAAAAAGCGCTGGATAAAATTGATGCCCCTGAACAAAAGGTGGCTTATCTACGAGCGTTGCTAATTCATGCTGCCATTAATGAATGTGTTAAAACATTTATGAAACATGAAAAGGAATTATTAGCAGGAAATCTTCAAGAACCTTTGACAAATTTGTTTCATCAAGATTTAAATGATAAATGGCGAGCTCTACAATCATTCTCTTTTAAAAATATATACAGTCACTCCATTGTGATGGAAAGAGAAATGGCGGGCTATAAAATTTTGCAAGGTTTGCTGGGAGAGTTTATAGATGGTTTATTCCTTAAAAATTCTATGCGAAGCAAACAATTAGCCTCTTTAATACCATACGCCTATCGTAATTTGAATGACAATCAAAATCTTTATCTAAATATCAGATCTATTCTAGATTTTATCTCTGCGATGACGGACCAAGAAGCTATTGACCTCTTTAGATTGTTGAAAGGAATTCAGGTATAATAAAAAACTCCGATAAAAATCGGAGTCAGTTAACCATTAGAAAGACTAAACTTTTTTGCGTATTTATTTAAATTTTTTTAATGGTTTAAGTAGTGTAACTGGCTACTTTAAAGCACACTAAGTGCAAAATAATCACCGCGACGTGCAGGTGATCATTCTGTCTTAGTTGATTCTATTTTGATTTACTCTATCGTCATATTCATTTCATTATTTGCTGGTGATATCACCAACAAAGGCGCTGGAAGTTTTACATTTACCAAGAGCAATTTGTACAAGGATCCACTTTTACATCAAACCTTTGTAAGCTCACCGTATTTATTCTTCCGCTTACTAATCTAAACTCAGTTCTTCTGTTTTGTTGATGTTCTTCTTCGGTACATTTTACATTGTCAACGCATCCATTAGCTGGTCTAATTTCACCAAATCCAATACTATGCAATCTATCTGCTGCAATACCTTTGCTTTCTAACCAAGCTTTCGCTGCTGCGGCTCTTCGCTTACTCAAATCAATGTTGTATTGATACGGCGCTCTTGCATCTGTATGCGATTCAATTTGAACATTGGCTTCCGGATTTTCTAACATAAAATCTAACACTCTTTGAAGATCCGGATTGGCATCATCTCTGATATAACTTTCATCGAAGTCGTAATAAATATGGTAGAATACAATTCCGTTTCCACCGGTTCCATTGTTGTATCCGGCTACATCAAACATCCCTTCCTGTGATAATTCAATCACCACTTCCATATCTTCAATAATGCCTTCCGAACTTACAATGGTATCTTTCGGGAAATAGCTTTTAGCCATGGCACCAATAAAATACTCGCATCCTTCAGCAGCATCATGTTGGCTACTTCCAGCCGCATCGCTTTGTTTGAAAGTTCTCTTGCCGCTACAAGCATCATAAAAATTAACTCTCGAAGTGCTAATCGGTTGTTTTGTCTTTTGATCAATTACGATAACAGTTAATGCAATTGGCACTTCTTTTCTTATTGGAATTTCAACTTCTACTACTGATCCCGGTGCTAAGCCTTTTGTGCTTGCAGAAACATCAGTATTACATGTATATCCTTTTGCACAGCCTGAAAAATCATACGTTTTACCGGGCTCAACAGCAAATCTAAAATTGCCATCGCATTCTGTATTGGTAGCGCCTAATTCTTGACTTCCCAATAGCATTTTTACATCTGATTCACAAATCGGTTCTCCGGTGGTAGCATCAATTACTTTTCCAATCAATCTAATTCCACCATCTTTAAAGCTGTAAATATCATCGTCGCCAAATTCACTTGGACGGTTAGATGTAAAATATCCTTCTCTTACTTCGTCTTTTAAAACCAAGGCAAAATCATCATAGTTAGTGTTTAGCGGTGCGCCCATATTTAAAACATGTGCCCAGCTACTTCCATCTGTACTCGGAATCGCCTCAAAAACATCCATTCCTCCTAAACCCGGCAATCCATCAGAAGCAAAGAACAAATGTCCCTCACTAGAGATAAATGGAAATCTTTCATTCCCTCTAGAGTTAATTTTAGTTCCAAGATTTTTTAATGATCCCCAACTGTCGCCTTCTCTGGTAGCCATATAAATATCTACACCACCTTGAGCATCTGCATGTGGCATATCGCTAGCAAAATAGATGGTTTTCCCATCAGCACTTATGCTAGCATGTCCAACGGAATAATCATCACTATTGAAAGGAAAATCATCAATAATGTCTCCATCCCAATGACCTTCTTCTGTTTGTGCTTTACGCATTATTTTAAGGTTGACATTGTCTTCGTCATCCTTAGTTACTTTCTTATCCTTATAATTACTTCTGGTTAAATAAAGATCTTTTGATTTTGGATCTACGCAAACAGGACCATCATGGAAATTTCCATTTAACTTTTTACTACTTAATTTTGATACTTCTCCAAATTGATCGTAGCCACTCACTTCCACTTTCTGTACTTGTAAAAAAGGTCTATCTGTCCAAACATCATTTTTAGCGCCTGCAGATGCAAATCCATTACTAGCAAAATAGAGTTGATCTTCATAAATATAAGGTGCAAAATCTGACGAGCCACTGTTAAAAGGTGTAATCTGAATATGATACGCCTCATTTTGTTTCAATAGTTTTTCAACTTGAATCAATCCTGAAATAATTTCGGCTACATGAGCATCAGATGGTTCCATTTCTTGGTATCTCTTAAACTCAATTAAAGCCGGAGAATACTTACTGTTAGATCTCAACATCTGAGCATATTGATATACAATATCAGCACTTGCGCCAGATTCAGCAACAGCTTTTGCATACCACTTTTCAGCTTCTTTGGTGTCATTTTGAAGTCGATAACAATCGCCTATTTGAGAAAGCACATAGAATTTATCATCTATATTTTTCTTCTCTAGAATTGCTTTATAACTTTCTGCAGCTGCATCAAAGTTAAATGCTTCGAAATATTTATCTGCAAATTTTGTCTGCTTACTTTGAGCATTCGCATTTAACGAACCCAAAAGGATCACACAAATTAATATAAGGGCTAGTCTGTACATCTTATTAGTTTTTCTTTGTATTGTCTTGACTCTTGTTTCTTAAGTTTCACTATGGATTAGAAATATCTGATATAACGTGGCGTAACAAATTGTTTCCCTTTTCCACCAAATTCCCATCCAAGCATTATCTCATGTGTTCCATTATTAAATGGACTTAAACCTTTAGATAATGTATGATCGTAGGCATAACCAATTTCTAAATTCTGAGTGGCTTTGAATTTTAGTATTCCAATGATAGATTCTCCAGCTCTATTGTCATAGTCGCCTCCGGTTCTCCAACTGGCTCCCACCCAAAATCTATCGATAAACAATAATGATAGATTGATATCAAAATCCATCGGTGAATTTTGAGACCATTTGTATAAAATAGAAGGTTTAACTTTTACCTTACCATATTCTTTACCTAAAACCACTCCTGCTGTCGCAAAAACATGTTTAAATTGTTTTGCATCATCAAGTAATTCAATAGTTGCATTTCTTTTAAGACTTAAGTTTAACAGATGTGGTAATCCAATACCTACATAATATCTTTTCCCTTGAGCATGAACACCAAAACCAAAATTAGGAACGATAGTATTGTACTGTTGACTTAAAACCTGATCAGACCCTAAGCCCCACTCTGGTTGATACATCCCTGGATCAACTCTGTGGTACAATACACCTGCTCTAACTCCAAATGAGATTTTGTTATCCTCATTCTTGATTGGAATTCTAAAAGCAAAATCAACATCTACTTTATACTTCTTTTGACCTCCTAATTGATCGTAATGTATAGTGCCTCCCAAAGCGTATTGGTCGCGCTTAAATGGGCTATGCCCGCTTAAGTTAAAAGATCTTGGAGCACCTTCCAAACCAGACCATTGGTGCCTGTAGATAGCCATTAATGTTGGCGCTTCTTTAGCTCCGGCATAGGCAGGATTTAAGTACAAGCCATTAAACATGTACATACTGTACTCAGCATCTTGCTGTGCTTGTAGCTTTGTATTTCCAGTTAGGCATAGTAGCATTGATGCAATCAGGGCTACTATTAATTTACTTCGGATATTCATATCTTAAGTTTTAGGTGTTTTGCTTCTTTTTATTATTAGGTGGCCTACTCACATCAATGTTTTCGGCCACTTTATTTTTATCTTATAATCATTACGTATCCAGCTCTATCCGGTGAAATTCCATCATTGAATTTAATCACCCAGTAATAGGTACCATCCGGTAAGTCAGTATTGGCTTTATCCCATGTACCATCCCAATCATTTTGGTAACCAATTTGGCTTTGGTACACTTGATCTCCCCATCTGTTATAGATGTTTACCTGCATTTCAGGGAAGTATTCAGCACATGGTGTTTCGAAGAAATCAAAGTCTCCGTCACCATTTGGACTGAATGATTCTGGTATGAAACAATCGTCTCCCGTCATTGGCTTCACGTTAATGAATACCCAAGCTGTATCGCAAAGTGCCGGTAATGGAATACCTAAGTCACATACTTGATACTGGAAGCTGTCCATTCCTATAAATCCATCTACCGGAGTATAAGTCACTGTTCCATCGTTGTTTTCTACTGCTGTTCCATAAACCGGATCAGTGGTAATCACTACAGATGTTGGGTCAATTTCTCCTCCGTCGATATCATCGTTATCATTAGCAATCACATCAGTGGTTACCGGTGTATTGATGTCTGTTTCGTCGAAGTCATCATTAGCTACCGGTTGATCATTTACTGGATCTACTGTTAACACTATAATGGTCGTATCACACTGTCCCGGATCATTACAACTGATGATACAAATAGTATCTTGACCGTTGTAATTTTCATCAGGTGTGTAAGTCACACATAAGTTAGGCTCAACTGTGATAGTTCCAAATTCAGGATCTTCGCAAGCCACAATCGTTACAACAGGCCCGTCAATTTGAGCAACTGTATCCGTACAAAGTGTCACATAAGTATCTTCATCTAAAGTGACAAATATGGTATCAGATAACGGTGTAACAGTTATTACTACGATTGCTGTATCACACAATACCGGCATACCTGTATCGCACACAGCATACTCGAAGGTGTCAATTCCGATAAAGTCTTCATCTGGTGAGTAAGTCACCACACCAGTTATGGTGTCGACAGAAGTTGTTCCATTAGATGGCTCATCTGTTACTGTTACTGATGTTGGATCTATTGGTCCATCAATATCGAAATCATTGTTCGTTACATCGATTCCAATCGGAGTGTCTTCTGTGGTGGTCACCGCATCATCAACTGCTACCGGTGGATCGTTTACTGGTGTTACTGTAATTACAATAATTGAGGTATCACAAATTCCATCTGCATTACAACTCACTACACATACAGTGTCTTGTCCGAATAAATTTTCATCTGGAGCATAGGTTACGCAAGTAACGGTAGGCATTCCTGCTGTTACTGTACCTATCTCACCTTGTCCACAGATTCCTACACTTATGATTTCATCTTGGAAATTAGTAATGTCTTCTAAACAAACTACTACTTCTCCGTCTTCTTCCACCGTTACATAAGTGGTATCAGGAATTCCAGGTAAGACTGTGACAACAACTATTGCTGTATCACATAATACCGGTATACCTGTATCACAAACTGCATACTCGAATGTGTCAATTCCAATGAAGTCTGTTTCAGGAGTGTAAGTTACTACGCCTGTTACAGGATCAACTGTTGTTGTTCCATTAGATGGATCATCCGTTACGGTTACTGATGTCGGATCAATTGGTCCATCAATGTCATAATCGTTATTGGTTACATCAATATCAACCGGCGTATCTTCCGTTGTTGTTGCCGCATCATCCACTGCAATTGGTGGGTCATTAACTGGTGTTACTGTAATTACTACGATTGAAGTATCACAGATTCCATTGGCAGTACAACTAATGATACAAATAGTATCCTGACCGAAGTAATCTTGGTTTGGCACATATTCTACACATGTTGATGTTGTAGGATTTGCATCACCAAATGTTCCTTGATCACACATCACAATATTTACAATTGGATCTTGGAAGTTAGTAATGCTATCTGTACATACTGTGAATAGGCTGTCTTCAGGGATAGTCACATAGGTTGTATCCGGCACACCTGGTAATACAGTTACCACAACTTCTGCTGTATCACATAATACTGGTAACGGATAACCATCATCACATACTACGTATTCGAAAGTATCTAATCCTACAAAGTCAAGCTCCGGAGTATAGGTTACAATTCCTGTTACAGTATCTACTGCTACTGTTCCATTACTTGGATTCGTGATCACCTCTACTGTGGTTGGATCAATATTTCCTAATGGATCTAAGTCGTCATTATCATTCGCCGTTACATCAATGTCTACCGCTACATCTTCTTGAGTTGTTGCTGCATCGTCAACTGCTAATGGTTGGTCGTTTACTGGTTCAATAGTGATTACAATGATTGATGTATCACAAATTCCTCCATCAACACAACTGATGATACAAATTGTGTCTTGACCGTATTCATTTGCATTCGCAACATATTCTACACATGGGAAGGTAATTGGTGCTGCTGTTCCTAAGTCTCCTTGATCACACATCTCAACATTCACGATTGGATCTTGGAAGTTGGTAATGCTATCCGTACATACGGTGAACACACTGTCCTCAGGGATAGTTATATAAGTTGTATCCGGTACACCTGGTAATACAGTTACTACTACGATAGCGGTGTCACATAATACCGGCATTCCTGTATCACAAACTGCATACTCGAAAGTATCCACTCCAACAAAGTCAAGCCCTGGTGTGTAAGTAATTGTTCCATCACCATTATCAATAGTTGTTCCGTTAGAAGGCTGAATAGTAGTAACTACACTAGCACTATCTAATGGTCCGTCAATATCGTAATCATTTGAGATCACATTAATATCTACAGGCGTATCTTCTGTTGTTGTTGCTTCATCATCAACCGCTACCGGTGGATCGTTTACAGGTGTTACATCAATTACGATAACTGTTGTATCGCATAAAGTTCCAACACAACTAATCACACAAACTGTATCTGGTCCGAAGTAGTTATCGTCTGGTGAATAAGTTACACAAGGAATAGTACTAGTAGCCACCTCTCCACTTGCACCATTACCACAGATATTAACTGCTGTGATAGGATTATTGAAGTTTGTAGTTGTATCGGTACAAACCGTTACAATGCTGTCTTCCGGTACTGTTACATAAACTGTATCAGCCACAGGATTAACGGTGATCACTACTATCGCTGTATCACATAATACCGGCATTCCTGTATCACATACTGCATACTCGAAAGTATCCACTCCTACAAAATCAAGTTCAGGAGTATAGATTACATCTCCATTAGCTGTATCAACTGTTACTGTCCCGTTGTTAGGTAATACTGTTACGACTACTGTTGAATCATCAATTGGTCCATCAATATCAAAGTCATTATCTGTTACCTGAATAGTTACAGGTGTTTCTTCTGTTGTTGTTGCTGCATCATCTACTGCAATCGGTGGATCATTTACTGGTGTTACTGTGTATACGATTATGGTTGTATCGCATAATGTTCCTGAACAAGTGATCACACACACCGTGTCGTTACCATTGAACTCAGCATCTGGTGTATATTCTACACATGGAATTGTAGTTGAAACCACATCACCATTCGCTCCATTTCCACATATAGAAACTGAAGTTATAGCCGTTGCAAAGTTGGTCGTTGTATCTGTACAGGTCGTCACTGGTGTTTCTTCTGGTGTAGTTACCAAAACTGTATCTGTTGTTGGCAATACCACAATAGTTACTAAAGCTGTATCACATAATGAGCCAGGTGCTGTAATCATACAATTTGATTGTGTTGCAGCATAATCTGTAACACCAGATATGCCATCATCAAATCTAATTGAGTTCAGAACATTTATAGTAGAATTTATGTCTACTACAATTTGAATATTGAGACCTGACGTAATCACTATTGAATTAACCGTTATGCTGGTTGCTGAAACGTTTGAAAGTAAGGCCGTCTCAATATCTGACGCAAATGTAACACCATCCGGATCTCCAGTGTTATCCCAAAGAATTGATATAGGAATTACAGTAGCATCGATTGTAAAGTTAACCACACCTGGTGTACCAACTCCAATCAATCCTGTACTAGTGGTTAAATCATAATCACAAGTAGTCACAAATCCATTATCACCGTCATCACAAACAACATATTCAAACATATCTGTTCCAATAAATTCTGAATTAGGAGCATATGTGATTGTTCCATCACCGTTAGCGGTTACTGTTCCGTTTGATGGTTGTAATACATCTAACGGTACACTTACTGACGCACTATCTAATTCTCCATCAATATCGCTATCATTTGCAATTATAGATCTACTATAATTGGTGTGTCTTCTGTTGTCGTATCAATATCATCTACGGCACCGGTGGATCGTTGACCGGAGTAATTGTAATCACCACAATTGAGGTGTCACAGATTCCGGCTCCTGTACAACTAATAATACAAATTGTATCCTGACCTACATAATCTTGATCAGCTACATATTCTACACAAGTTGCTGTAGTTGGATTTGCTTCACCATTCGATCCTTGATCACACATTACTATGTTGACAATAGGATTTTGGAAATTGGTAATACTATCCGTACATACCGTAAACATGCTGTCTTCTGGAATGGTTACAAATGTTGTATCCGGTGTACCAGGTAATACATTAATCGTTATCGTTCCTTCATCACACAGACCTGCTGCATCACAAACGGTATAACAAACTTGGTCAGTTCCTACAAAATCGGCTGCTGGTGTGTAAGTTATACAACTATCGTTAGCTGTAATTACTGCTCCGCCATTACTTGGTACGCAGCTTATTACACTAATGCTATCCATTACACCATCTACATCTGTAAATACAGGGCAAACAGTGATGGCGACATCCTCTAATGTTGTTACAGTAGTATCTTGTGCTACTGGTGGATCATTTACCGGTGTTACTGTAATTACAATAACAGTAGTATCGCATAATCCACTTCCTGCATCACAAGTTACCACACATACTGTATCGTTTCCTGTTGCATTTGGATTTGAAGTATAGGTTACACACAATGGGTTTGATACCGATGTTGTTACTGTACCATTGGCATCTGTTGCACCACATGGGCTATTCACTAATACTCCATTTCCTTGAATGTTAGTCATTGTATCGGTACATGCCGTTACCACGCTATCTTCTGGGATGGTTACATAAGCCGTATCTGGTACCGGAATTACTGTAATGGAGATGATTGCTGTATCGCATAATCCTCCTGCATCACATACAACATAGCAGATTTCATCTGAACCTACATAGTTGGCTGCTGGCGTATAAGTAATACAACTGTCATTTACTGTAATGACTGCTCCACCGTTAGTTGGGCCGCATGATAATACACTAATACTATCTGCTAAACCATCCTCATCAGTAAATACAGGACAAACTGTTATTGATTGATCTTCTGGTGTTGTAATTGAAGTATCTTGTGCTACTGGTGCGTCGTTTACTGCTAAAACAGTTACTTCTACTAAAGCTGTATCACAAAGTGCCGGTAATGGGTTACCATCATCACATACAATATATTCAAAGAAATCTGTTCCGTTAAATCCGTTGTTTGGAGTATAATCTATACTTCCATCAGGATTTAATACTAATGTACCGTTTGAAGGTGCTAACACACCTGTAGTATCTAAGCTTGTAGGATCAATGTTTCCTAATGGATCATTTGGATCGCTATCGTTGCTTACTACTAAAATATTTACTGTTGTTTCTTCATCTGTTCCTGTAGAATCATCTACTGCCACTGGTGCATCGTTGATTGGATTTACAGTGATCACTACTTCTGCTTGATCGCATGTTACTGGAAGTGGGAATCCTGTATCACAAACATTGTAAGTGAACGTATCTGTTCCGTTGAAATCTGCATTTGGTGTGTAAGTTACCACGCCTGTTACAGGATCAACTAATAAAGTACCATTATCAGTACTGTCAATAATAGTTACTGAAGTGGAATCAATTGGTCCATCGATATCTGTATCATTATTGATTACATCAATATCAACTGCTACTTCTTCATCTGTTGTAGTTACATCATCATTTGCTACTATAGGATCATTTACTGGAGTAATTGTTATTATAATTACTGATGTATCGCAAAGTCCGCTTCCAGCATCACAAGTTACTACACAAATAGTATCGTTTCCAGTTGCATTTGGATTAGCGGTATAAGTAATACATGGTGGAATTGGTGTGCTGCCAGTTGTTCCGTTAGCATCTGTTGCTCCACATAAACTAGCGATTAAAGTACCTGAACCCTGAATATTTGTCATGGTATCTGTACAAACCGTTACAACGCTATCTTCTGGAATAGTCACAAAAGCTGTATCTGTAATAGGCAATACTACCACTGATACCAATGCTGTATCGCATAACGCATCTGCTGCTGCAGCTATACAGTTTGATTGTGTGGTTGTAGCGGTTACAACAGGTAAAAAGAAACCTAAGATTCCATCAGGATCAAAATCAATACTGTTTAACTGATTAGTACTTCCAACTATATTTATGATTATTTCTATTGCGCCTCCTGGAGTAATAGGTGTGCTAGAAACCGTAATACTTGAAGCACTCAAATTTGAATTTAATGTTGCTTCTAAGGCTAAAGCTACTGCTGTTCCATTCGGATCACCTAATGTATCCCAAACAATTCCTATTGGAATGATACTTCCATCAATATCCATTGATATTATTTCTCCTGGTTCTGTAGCGCCAAATGCTGCTCCAAGTAAAACCAATGAATTACCATCACCTGTATTATGACTATAATCACAAGTAGCAATTCCACTAAAAGTCCCTGTATCGCAAATGATATATTCGAATTGATCTGTTCCAACAAAATTTGTTTCCGGAGAATAAGTAATTGTGCCGTCTCCATTAATAGATGTTGTTCCGTTAGTTGGTTGTAAAACACCTGTTGTAGTAATACTAGCCGTATCCAATGCTCCATCAGGATCATTATCATTGGAAATTACATCTACCATTACAGGAGTATCTTCATTAGTTGTTTCTGAATCATCAACAGCCACTGGAGGATCATTTACAGGAGTAACTGTATATACTACAATTGTAGTATCGCAGAAACCTGCCGCATTACAAGTTGTAATGCAAATAGTATCATTTCCATTAAAGCCTGATGCAGGTGTATAAATTACACATGGGAAAGTTCCATTTGATAGAACTCCATTTGCCGGAGAGCCACAGATATTTTGAGTAAATGGACCATTATTTAAGTTAGTTAACGTGTCAGTACATGTCGTCACTGGCGTTTCTTCCGGCGTAGTTACATAAGCAGTATCTGGCACTGAAGTGATTGTTACCGTTACTGTTGCTGTATCACATAAAATTGGATCGTTGGCATCACAAATCACGTATTCAAATACATCCGTTCCAACAAAATCTGTTGCAGGATCATAAGTGATGGTTCCATCTCCATTATCGGTTGCTGTTCCATTGATTGGATTCGTAATTACAGTTAAACTATCATTGTCTAGTATATCATTAACGACCACATCATTGTTCGTAACATCAATAATTACTTGATTTTCTTCTGTTGTGCTAGCATTGTCATCAACCGCATTTACTGTACATGGCTGAGTAGTAATAGTAGCAGAATCAATACCAGAACATCCGTCAGTATTGGTAGCAGTAACGTAGTATTGAGTAGTCGCTGCCGGAGTAATTGTTAAAAACGAATTCATTTCTCCAATTAAATCGCCAGAAGCAGTGCTCCATTGATAAGATAGTCCACCCACTGGTGCGGCTCCTAAAGTAGCAGCATATGTTTCACATACAGTTGTATCGTTACCTGCATTAGCGGTTGGAGGAGTTGAAACGGTTACTGTTATGCTAGAATCAGCCGTTCCAGAACAATTTGGATGCGTTACTGTAACTGTATAGGTAATGGTTC
Source organism: Chitinophagales bacterium (assembly GCA_041393015.1). Classification (GTDB taxonomy): domain Bacteria; phylum Bacteroidota; class Bacteroidia; order Chitinophagales; family JADIYW01; genus JAGQYH01. The sequence goes on from JAWKKV010000001.1 coordinate 645,809, forward strand.
CTAAAGCAGTTGTAGTTGGATTCGCTAATGTGTTATCATTTAAAAACAAATTAGGTAACCATAAATATTGAGCACCAGAAGGGCCAGTTGGGCTGCCTCCTAAAACTAATGAGGTTCCTAAACAAATAGTTGTATCATTTCCAGGATTGGCAAACAATGAATCAGTAACTACTACATCTTTAGTGAAAGTATCAACACATGATCCTGAAGTTACTTCTAATAAAATAGTATAAGTACCTGCTTGCGTATAAGTTACCAATTCACTTGGATTGGTAGATGTTAAAGGAGCAGCAACCGAATCAAAATCCCAATTGTAAGATGCACCAACTATGGCAGGGCTTGCTTGAATCAAAACAGCCTCTCCAAAACACGCTGTATCTTGAACGGCAATACCTGATGCTAATGGTGTACATTGTACATTAATAAATACTGTTGCTGTATCACATAATGGTGTAGGGATACTATTATCACAAACTAAATAATCAAATTGATCGTCTCCTGCAGTGTTTGGCGTTGGTGTATAAGTAACAGTACCATCACCATTTAAAATTAATGTTCCATTCGCCGGACCTGATCCAGGAATGGTGTCTACACTAGCATTATTAACTCCATTGTCTGGATCTGTGTCATTTAAAACTACATTAATGATCACTGAAGTATTTATAGTTGTGGTATCATTATCATCTATTGCTGTTGGTGACAGTCCAGATACATTTATAAATACAGTTGCTGTATCACATAAAGGCGTTGGACTCGTACTATCGCAGACTACATAATCATATTGATCGTTACCAACAAAGTTTGTATTAGGTGTGTAGGTAACCGTTCCATCACCATTTAAAGTTAAGCTTCCATTACTTGGACTTCCTCCATCTGTAGTATCCACACTTGCAGGATTAATGCCATTGTCAGCATCTGTATCATTAGAGACTACGTTTGTAGTGACATCTGTATTTAAAGTTGTGGTATCATTATCATCGACTGCTACTGGTGATTGTGCTGTTACATTGATAAATACAATAGCTGTATCACATAATGGCGTTGGACTTGTACTGTCGCAAACTACATATTCAAATTGATCATCGCCTGCAAAGTTTGTATTAGGAGTATAGGTAACTGTTCCATCGCCATTTAAAGTTAGTGTTCCATTGCTTGGACTTCCTCCTGCTGTAGTATCTACACTTGCGGGATTTAAATCATTATCTGGATCTGTATCATTTGAAATTACATTTGTTATTAATGCAATTCCCATTGCTGTCGTGTCATTATCATCTACAGCTACTGGTGGTTGACTACATGGTGGCGTGTTTAGTAATACACCATTTAAGAAATTTAAACAATCAGGTGCAGATGTATACCTTACTACAATATCATAGCTACCTGGTAATAAACCATTGAAAGTATTAGATGATTGGAAAGGACCTGTAGGACCATTAATTGAATATTCTAAAGCACCTCCTCCATTATCAGTTGCATTCACAACAATACTACCTGGAGTTGAAGGACATGTAGGTTGTGTAACCGTAACTGCTCCTCCATCAATAGTTGGTGGCGGTACTAAAAAAGCAGGATCATATGCAATAAATATCTTTCCATCACCACCGTCTCCAGAACTTGGTGCTGCAGGTGCGCCAGTTTGTGTTAATCTTACACCTCTTATTGCTGTTCCAACACCTGCAAACGCAGTTAGTGGATAAACGGTAATATGTATAGTTTGTCCATTATCATGTGGAATACCAGTATTAATATAAGTTTGACCCGGTTGACCTACACGAATTATTGGTTGTGCAGTTCCTATTGTATTACCAGCACCATCAATAGCTTGAATTTCCATGGTATTATTACCTCCTCTTTCAGTAACCACAACATATCTATTTCTTGCTGTATTAATATTATAATTAAAAAGAAAATTTACATAGTCGGTATTTACAATTGCACCGTCATTTCTAAAATAATGATTTAGATTTCTATCAGTATTGGCAGCAATTAATGCGGGATCAAAAATTAATGGTCCATCTGTTATATTGGCGCCGTCTATTCCATTTTCAATCATTTGCTGATTGGATGCCGTTGGATTACTATAGCTATAAGTAACAAAGTCTGGTGTTAATAGGTTTGTAAAAGGGTTTGGTTCTCCAACTACTTCCAAAGAATCAAATCGTTTCGTGGAATTGTTAGGACCTGGATTATCAATATAAAACGTAATTTGTCCTGATGTTAATGCCGCAGTTGGACATCCTGGAGGTAATATATCTAAACAACCTTCAGGAATAACATATATAACTACTTGAGCTGTATCAGTTAATCCTCCTGCATCGGTTATAACATAATAGAAAGTATCATTTCCTTCATAACCTGTTAGAGGAATATAATCAATAAAATCATCTGTACTGTCCGCTGCAGTTCCATTATTATTAATAGATATTGTTCCGCCGCCTGTTGTAGCTCCATTATTACTTCCTGGTGTTGAACCAGCCGAAGTAATCAAAATATTAGATTCCGCATCGCTATCTGGTGTTCCCAAATCTAAAACATCAACCACTAATGGTGTGCTTTCTGCGGCTGTATCGAAGTCACTAACCGCAATTGGAGGTGTATTGGGATCTACCAACACCTCGGTGATCGGGGGAGTCGATTGACAAACAGGTGAAAAAGAGGCAATAATTTGTGTATAACTTCCTGCATTTAAACCCGCAATAACCACATTACCACTAGCATCAGATGTTATTGTAACATTTACAGGAACAGCATCATCTAAATAATCTATTACATAAGGGGTGTTAGCTAATAAACCTTCTAAAGTAATACTACCATCTGTGCCTCCAATAGTTGTAGGGTTTGATGGCACAGAATTAGAAATTGTTACAAAATTTGCAGGATCTGATGGTGTTGAATTTGTAACGGTTAGTTTTTGATTTGGTAAAGTATTTGGTACTACGTTTCGAAATACAATTGTTCTTGGTGCTCCCCCTAAATCATCTACAAAAGAAATAACTACCCTATAAAATTCACTTGAACCTGAAGGCAAACCAAATTTTATTAAGGAAGCGTTTTGAGATCCGTGCCCAGAGGCACCGTTTACTTCTCTTATACCACTTAGCACATTACCTGCACAATCTGTTAGATATACAGTTGCTCCAAGTGCCGGTCTAGTTCCATTACCTCCTGTTGTTGTATTATCAAACAATACCTCAACATCAAGATAATCTGTATTTGCAAAACTATTTATCCATAACTGGTTTGCACCACCAGTTACTGCAACATATAAATCTAAATCACCATCATTATCTATATCTATAAATTCAGCTGCCTCACCATCAGCATTAACATTAATGCCCAAATTATCTGATGAAAAACTAAAATTACCTGCTCCAGTTGACGTATTTAATAACATAAATGACGTGCCATTATCATTAGTAAGAAATAAATCTACTAAACCATCGTGGTTAACATCTCCTTGGGTTACACCATCTATATTTCCTGAATTTGGCAGTGCAGATAACCCTCCTCCGTCATTAACTATTGTAACGGCAGCAACGGAAAAATTTCCAGAACCAGTGCCAGTTTGTTCCACTAAAACCGTTGCATTACTAGTTGTTGAATAATCTGTCCATAGTGCATCAAAATCTCCATCGTTATCAAAATCTGCCCAAACAACGCCGCCTTTATTACTGTTATCGGCATCAAAATTTAAACCATAAAAAGGTGTATATGATCCATCACCATTACTTTGATATATATCTGCTTGCGCAGGATTGCTTGCCGTTCCATCTCGACGTATGGCTACATCTACAAAACCATCATTATTAAAATCTACTGTTGCTCCATAATCGCCAAAACCGCCAGAAGCAGTAAAACCAGATGTTAAAGCTGGCACTAAACTAAAGATGCCAGTACCATCATTATCAAACAAAAGTATATTACTATTATTATCTGCAATAATATCTAAATCGCCATCACCATCAGCATCAATCCAAGTAGCATATTCGGTAGAATTAAAACCAGTTAATGCTGGTCTTCCCCCAACAGCCGAACCTCCTTGTTGCCAAAGACTAAAATTACCTGCCCCGTCGTTTGCATAGATATGCAAATTTGCTCCTCCACCTGTGGACACTAACAAATCCAAATCACCATCATTATCCATATCACCCGCAGCAACCTGTCTAACACGACCGTCCCCATTTGTTAATGTTCCATTTGGTGTAAATGTTCCACCAACACCTTGTAACCTGATGAATAATTGGCCAGTACCACTATGGTTTCCAATGGCGGCATCTAATAATCCATCACCATTAAAGTCGCCAAATGTAAAACCACCACCCAGCGTACCACCTAAATCTAGATTAGCAGGTGTAATTTCCGTGAATGATTGAGCATGAATTGTTCCAATACTCGTAAACCCTATCATTAAAATTAAGGCAATAAAAGAAGATATGCTTCTCATAGCAAAAGGTTTTGTGTTTGCAATTTGTGTAGAATGTAAAATTGAATAGAGACCTCTATTCTTATTGTTTTGATGGAGCTCCTTGACTTGTAATTGTTTGTCAATTGAGGAAACAACATTGGATTTATCAATAGAATATAAATCCTCCAAAAATTTCTGCGTTTGATGCTTAACATCATTAGCAGTTAGGGTTTCTGCGTTAGGTCTCATGTTAGGTTATATGCTTTGGGAGATTCTTCTGCCTGATTAAGTTCAGAGTTATCGCCTCTCTTTTTATTAAAAGTGAATCAAAACCTCACAAAGCATAATCACCCTTGAAAATTCAATCTTAAGATCAAAAAATCAATTACTCTTTAATTTTAGGTGCCCGTAAAACTTAAATGAAATTATTTAGGAAGTACAGGGTTTTTATGGTATTATGAGGAGTTTATTCACATTGATAAATAAATTCCTTGCACAAATATATCTTTTTAAAACAAAAAGCAAAAGTTTTTAGAACTTTTTTTTAAAAGTATTTAGCAAATACATTAGTATAACACTATAATTTTTGCCGAATACCAAACAAAATGCCTTTATTTATAACGATTCGGTGTTAATTTTTGTTAGCGATAGATTTTTGATGCTCACCCAATTATTTTCATTACCAAGTTGATAAATAATCTTCGATTTATTGCGAAATGTGAAATTCACCTTCGGTGAACGAGTAAGGAAGTCGGAAAAAGAGCGGGCATAATACAAACAGATTGCTTCGTCGTTTTAACTCTTATCAGAATTTAAACTCCTCGCATTGACGGTTATGAAATTAATTTTTTGAAGCTTTTTTACTGCCTTCGTATAAATCAAAACGAACTAGTTTGCAATCTAATGCACCGTTTTTAATGGGAATTTTTCTGCTAGCTCTTAATCCCACTTTTTTAATTCCTTCTAAATCTGACGTAATAAACCATGCTGTTGTATTGGGATAATTTGTTTTTAAGGTATCTCCAATTTTCTTGTAAAAGTTATCAATTCCTATCGCTAAACGTTCGCCATAAGGAGGATTGAAAAGTATATGTGTAGGTCCTTCTGGCTTTTCGGATTTAAAGAAATCCTGTTTCTCTATTTTGATAAATTCTTCCAAATCGGCATTAACAATATTGTCTTGTGCCATTCTACACATTCCCGGATGATTATCATATCCAATAAAAGAAGCATGGGTGTCGTGCATCTTTTTCATGGCAGAAATTTTAATGGTTTTGTATAAATCCTCATCAAAGCTTGCCCAATTCATAAAGCTAAATTTTTGCCTTTTAAACTGTGGAGGAATGTTCATGGCGATCATGGCTGCTTCAATTAATATTGTCCCAGAACCACACATTGGATCAATAAAATTCCCTCTGCCATTCCAATCTGACAATAAAACTAAACCTGCGGCTAACACTTCATTCATTGGTGCCTCTCCAACATCTGTTTTATATCCTCTTTTAAATAGTGATTCCCCGCTGCTGTTTAAAGAAATATTTACTTTCTCTCTATTGATATGAACATTGATCTTTATATCGGGCTCATTCAATTCTACATTCGGTCGTTTGTTTAAATCATCTCTAAAACGATCTACAATAGCATCTTTCACTTTTAATGCCGCATATTGAGAATGGGTAAATTGATCGGAATTTACTACTGCTTTTACCGCAAAAGTTTGGTCGATTCCAAAAATAGTTTTCCAATCCATATTATACACATGCTTATACAATTCCTTTTCATTTCGCACCTTAAAAAAAGCAATGGGTTTCAAAATGCTAATGGCCGTTCTTAAACATAAATTTGCCTTATACATGAAGCCTTCATCGCCATAAAAACTGACGCTTCTCACTTGGGTTTCAATTTTTTGAGCGCCTAATTTTAATAGTTCCGCTGCCAAAATATCTTCTAATCCCGCCATTGTTTTAGCAATCATTTGGAAGTTTTCTGGTTGTTCTGATTTTTGGACTTTCGGTTGTTCGGACATGTTGTGTTCGGTTATTCGGTTATTCGGTTATTCGGTTATTCGGTTATTCGGTTATTCGGTTATTCGGTTATTCGGTTAGGGACAAGTTATGGTTTTCACTTTAGATTGATAATATTTGACCACAAAGTTCGCAAAGATTGGCACAAAGCCCACAAAGATTCACTACATAAAAACACTTTTTTGATTTTTTTATTTTTGAACACAGATTTGTAATTCTTTTAATTGTATTTAACTACTTGGATTTTATTGTTTTCTCCCTAGCAAGTAATGATGGATTCAAATTGCTTCCCACAGATATAATCCTTACGGATTATTGGATTAAATACAAACTCCTTTGAATTTGTGTTTGTCTATTGAGTCTTGCTTACCTCCACCAAAATTCTTGATTGTAATTTTTGGCTTTCTCAGAAGTTACAAATTCGCCTACTTTAGGGATGATTACACTAGATTTAATTTTTTGATTTTCATTAACTAGCCACTCTATTGGTTCAGACCATGGATGCGGCGCTAGGTCAAACGTACACCAATGCATGGGAAGTAAATGGTTGCCTTTTAAAAGGTTATGAGCTTTTAATGCTTCTTCCGGGTTGGTATGAATGGCTTGCCATTGCTCATTGTAGGCGCCGATACCAATCATTGTAAAATCAAATGATCCATATTGGTTTCCGATATCTTCAAATCCTTCAAAGAATCCAGAATCACCACAAAAGAAAAGACTTTCCGCTCTTCCTTTTATTACTGTTGACATCCAAAAAGCTTTGTTTCTATCTAACAAACCTCTTCCTGTAAAATGCCTTGCCGGAGTTGCTGTAAAGCTTACATTTTTAAAATCATAGGTGTCGTGCCAGTCTAGTTCAAATATATTTTGACTAGAAATACCCCAATGTTTTAAAGTTTCTCCAACCGCTAAAGGCACCACAAATTGAATATTGTGCTCTTTAACATGCTTAATAAAATCAATATCAAGATGATCATAATGATTATGAGAAATTACAATAACATCGATATTTGGCAACTCATGCATTGGAAAAGGAGTGTCATGTAATCGCTTAGGCCCCATCCAACTAAAAGGAGACACTCTGTTGCTAAAAACAGGATCTGTTAGTATTCTAATTCCTTCTATTTCTATTAAGGAAGAAGCATGTCCCAACCACATTAATTTTAACTCCGTAGATGGAGTTTCGCTAAAATCTCTTTTCGTTAGATTTTCTATCGAAACGGGCTTTTCGGGTTTTCTTTTAGATCTTGTTTTGAAATAATCATTCATTACACGATGAGGTTTAACGCTCATTTTTGTTGGTATCGGATTATTGAATGACTGTCCATTAAAGTTAGAAGAAGATTGCACTCTTTCAAATGCTTTCCCTTTAGGCAACTTTCCAAATGTTTTTAATGCCATATATTTATATATATTTATTCTTAATGAAAGACAAAGTTATTACATAATAGTTCAATAAGTGGTTTATACAACTGCCATTAAGATTCTTTAAAGATTCAATATTATGTTGCGTTAAAAACAAGCGTATCTTTGCGCCCTCAAAAAAATTGACATGAATCAATTAGCAATAATAAAAGAAGGATTTTCATTGAAAGAAATCCTGTCTGTTACTTTAATTCTTTTCTCAGTAATTGACATTGTAGGCAATATTCCTATTGTTATCAGCATGAAGAAAAAAGGGAAGAAAATTGAATCTTCTAAAGCAACCATTGTTGCAGGTTTGCTTATGATAGCTTTCCTTTTTGCCGGAGAATCTATTCTTCACTTAGTAGGTGTTGATGTAGGATCCTTCGCTATTGCGGGTGCGATTGTAATTTTCATTATCGGTTTGGAAATGATATTAGACATTACCATTATGAAAGAACCTCAAAGTGCTTCCAATTCTTCTTCAATTGTTCCGGTGGCGTTTCCGCTCATTGCAGGAGCAGGAACCTTAACTACCATACTTTCATTAAAGGCAGAATATGTTCAGTTCAACATATTAATTGGCATTATTGTTAACCTTATTATTGTGTATGTGGTTTTGAGATCGTCTAACTACATTCAAAACAAACTTGGTGATGGCGGCGCTAATGTGCTTCGTAAAATATTTGGCATTATTCTATTAGCTATTGCCATCAAGCTATTCAAATCTAACTGGGTATTGTAGTTTATTGCCTTAAATATGGCGAAAAAGTTAAATCCTTTCTATAGTTATATTTTTGAATATTAAAGTCCCATTTTAGTGGTTTCTAACCTTTTTTGATTACCAGAAATCAACCATCTAAAATGAAACAACTTACTACACTACTAACATTAGCCCTAACTTTGTTATGTTTTCATTCCAATGCGCAACATCAGCACACCGAAAAGTGTGGACACACCATACTGATGCAAAGTATGGAAACTAAGTATCCAGGTTATACAGAAGCCGTTAACAAAACATTTGAAGCTGCCAAAGCTAGAGGTAAAGAATATCGCTTAAATGGCAGAGTAGATGTATTAACTGTACCAGTTGTGGTGCATGTAGTATGGAACACTTCAGACTCAAGCCAAAACTTAGCCGATTCTATTATTGAAGATCAAATAAGAATATTGAATGAAGATTATAGAAGATTAAATGCTGATGCCGGAAATATTAGAAGTGAATTTGAAGATATAGTAGGTGATGCTTTTATTGAGTTTGAATTAGATGAAATAATTAGAGTAAGTACTACGGAAGAATTTGAGCCTGGATTAACAGGTTTAGATGATGCAGATGCAGTAAAAATATCTGCAGAAGGTGGAAGTGATGCAGTAGATCCGTTAACCAATTTGAATATCTGGATATGTGAGATACAGCCAATCACGCTATTGGGTATTCCAATTGGTGAAATTCTTGGCTATGCTTATCCTCCCGCTAACTTGGTTCATTGGCCAGATGGTTCACAAGCTCCCATCGTAGCTAAAGAAGGCGTTGTATTAGATTATAGAACTGTTGGTTCAAACAATCCAACCTCAGTACATTTTGAAAATAATGGATTTACAATTGTTGGTCGTACTGCTGTGCATGAAGTAGGTCATTATTTAGGATTAAGACATATTTGGGGAGATGCAAATGCTTTATTAGGAGAGAATGGATGTGAAGTAGACGATGGCATATATGACACTCCAAATGCTGCTGCTAGTAATCAACAAAACGGTTGTAATCCTTCGACAAATTCATGTGGTGCAAGTTCAGCAAATGACCTTCCTGATATGTGGGAAAATTACATGGATTATTCTCAAGAAGATTGTCAAAACTCATTTACATTAGGACAAATTGATGTTTTAAGAGGAGTATTGTTATGCCCAAGAGCAGGTTTGTTAGATCCGAATGATAGTCCAATTGATTTACCGCAAACCAGCATTCCGGTTGGCCCATCATCAGTACCTGCTAATGGAACTGTAAGTTATGTGGCAGCTAACTCATCAAATGAATTTATTTGGGAAGTTACCGGCGGGACAATTAACTCAGGACAAGGAACTAATACTGTTCAAGTTACTTGGGGCAATTCAAACCCTGCTTTTATTTGCTTAAGAGAATCAAACGGAACTTGTACAGGACTTCCTTTTTGCGAATTAGTAACTATTAATGCTTCTTGTTCTACTCCAACAACTGGAACAATTACAGGCAATCAAAATGCAACGACGTCCACTACAGAAGCTTATACAGTAGCTAACTCTGGCAATAGCTATACTTGGTCAGTTACAGGAGGTTCAATCACTTCTGGTGAAGGAACCAATACTGTTCAAGTGACTTGGGCGGCAGGCACAAGCGGTCAAATTTGCTTAGTAGAATCTAATGGTGATTGTGATGGAAATGAAGTGTGCTTAGATATAGTTTTATGTACTGTACCTTCAACCGGCACAATTACAGGGGCCGCCAATGCAGAAGTTACAACAACAGAAACGTATAGCACCTCTTCTACTACAAGTGATTTTTACTGGGAAGTAACCGGCGGTTCAATTACTTCAGGAGCAGGAACCAACTCCATTGTTGTTACTTGGGGCAATGGAAGTGCCGGAGAAGTTTGTTTGGTTGAAGGAGATGGAACTTGCTTAGGTAACGAAGTATGTAAAAGTGTTGTTTTAAATACGCCAACTGGCATTAACGAAATTGCTTACAGCAAATCACTAAATGTTTATCCCAACCCGGCCACCTCTTTTATTAGAGTAAATGCCAATGAGGTTCCGAATAGAATAGAATTGTTTGATGTATTAGGAAGTCTATTAAAATCAGAAACTAACTTGCAACAAAACAATACCATCTTCATCAATAACTTGAACACAAAAATTGTTTTAGTAAAAGTTTATTTCGAAGACGGGTTTGCTGTTAAGAGAATTGTAATAGATTAATCTACTTCAATAATAGAAAGATAAGCTTATTGAAATGGCAATTACAGTAATATGTGATTGCCATTTTTTTATGTATTAATGTCGCCGAATTACGAAATCGACATAGCCTATTATAGGTTGATCTTCTATGCTTACCTTTGTAACATTTGCATTAGGAGGTCCTACATGAAGCCATTCAATTAATTTTTCTAAAATTACCTCTTCTCCTTCCACTTCAATATAAACACTACCATCTTTTTCATTTTTGGCAAATCCCTTTAATCCTAATTGATCTGCTTTTTCTTTAGTAGACATTCTAAAATAAACCCCTTGAACATTGCCTTCTACTTTAATTTGCAACGATTTCATTCCCATTTCTACTTCTATTTAATAAATTAAGTGTTGTTTCTAACTATATGATTTTTAATTTTGATTGTCTTTACAAACTTTAATACCTTTCTCTTGTTAGAGAAAATATAAAAAACATACCATTGAAAGAAGTAGATTTTTTAGTAATTGGTTCCGGAATTGCCGGACTTTCTTATGCTTTAAAAGTAGCACAAGCGCACCCTAATAGACAAATTTTAATCTTAACCAAAGCCAATAGAGACGAAAGTAATACCAAATATGCCCAAGGTGGTATTGCCGTAGTATCTGATTTTATGGTGGATGAATTCAATAAACATATTGAAGACACTTTAGATGCCGGTGATGGATTATGCGATAAAGATGTAGTTGATTTTGTGATTAGGGAAGGTAGGGCTCGTGTTGACGAATTAATTGAATGGGGCGCTCAGTTTGATAAAGATAAAGAAGGAAAATATAAACTTGGTAAAGAAGGTGGTCATTCTGAAAACAGAGTTTTACACTATAAGGATATCACAGGATGGGAAATTGAAAGGGCGTTATTAGCTCAAGTGGAGCAAACCCCTAACATTACCATAGAAGCCCACCATTTTGTAATTGACTTAATTACACAACATCATCTTGGAAGAATTGTAACTCGTGTTACGCCTGATATTAGATGTTTTGGTGTTTATGTTTTGAATCTTAAATCTAAGAAGGTTGAAAAAATCATAAGCAAAATAACTGTTTTAGGAACAGGTGGATTTGGTCAAGCGTACAGACAAACAACGAATCCAACAATCGCAACAGGTGATGGAATCGCAATGGTTTACAGAGCTAAAGGAAGAATTGGCAATATGGAATTTGTTCAATTTCATCCTACTTCACTATATGATCCAGGTGTTAGCCCTTCATTTTTAATTACAGAAGCGGTAAGAGGTGATGGTGGCATTCTTCGCACTAAAAATGGAGAAGAATTTATGCAAAAGTATGATAAGCGTGGTTCTCTTGCTCCACGTGACATTGTAGCTCGTGCCATTGATAATGAAATGAAAAAAAGCGGTGATGATCATGTTTACTTGGATTGCCGACATATGGATAAAGAAAAATTTAAAGCTCATTTTCCAAACATATTAGAGAATTGTGCCGCTAAAGGCATTGATATTCTTAAAGGAGATATGATTCCAGTAGTGCCTGCGGCTCATTATGCATGCGGCGGAATTGATATTGACGAACATGGTAAAACATCCATCTTAAATTTATATGCTTGCGGTGAATGCACTTTCTCCGGCTTACATGGTGCCAATCGATTAGCTTCCAATTCATTGCTAGAAGCATTGGTTTTTTCCGATAGAATTTACAAAAGCTCCATCAAAGAGATAGATAACATTACTGTTGATGAAAAATTTCCTGATTGGATAGCAGACGGAACAACCGATCCAAAAGAAATGGTCTTAATTACTCAAAGTATGAAAGAGTTGAAAGATATTATGAGTAGCTACGTTGGTATTGTAAGAAACAACAATCGTTTAAAGCGTGCCAGTGACAGATTGCTTCTTTTATTTCAAGAAACGGAAGAATTGTATATGAATACCACCTTGAGTCCTCAGTTATGTGAACTAAGGAATTTGATTACCATTGCTTACTTAATTACACGAAGTGCTGCCATGAGAAAAGAAAGTAGAGGTCTTCATTTTACAACCGATTATCCTGACAAGAATGACTTCATTCAAGACACTTTAATGTAGGTAATATTTAATTTCATATTAAAGTCATAAAACTTTTTCAGTAATTCTATTAAAGATTAACACTTTCAATACTGTTCTCGCTAATTAATTATTTACCTTTGTTCTAAGGGCAAATTCCCATTTATGGGTAACAAACGCCTAAACGTAGAGCCTGTTATTATTTAAACAAAAAAGGTAAACATCAACTTATGAAACAAATTTACACTCTATTAGCACTATGCTTATTATTTCAAGTCTCGGCTCACAGCCAGTGTACCGACCTCTTCTTTTCAGAATATATTGAAGGATCAGGTAACAACAAAGCACTTGAAATTTACAATCCAACAGATGCACCAATAAACTTGGGTACATATCAAATCAACAGATACAATGGTGGCGTAACAGCTACTTCTGGAGAGTTTAATTTTCCTGATGGTCGTTTATTAGGTCCTGGAGAAGTTTATATCATTGCTAACTCACAAGCAGATTCTGCCGGTATTTTAGCAAAAGCAGATACCACGAGCTCAATTACCTTTTACAATGGTGATGATGCGATGGAATTAATTGATACTGTTACCGGAAATGCCATTGATATTATTGGTGTTATTGGTGAAGATCCCGGTACCAACTGGCCGGTTGGAGCTGGAGCTACTTCAGAATTTACCTTAGTTAGAAATGCTAATGTAAATGATGGTCAGACAGATTGGGTTTTAGGCGCTTTGGAATGGGATGTTTATCCTCAAAACTTTTTTGATTCATTAGGTACGCATTCTATCAATTCATGTGGTGTAGTAATTATTCCTCCGATAGTTTCTTTTTCTTCTATAAGTGATAATGTATTAGAGAATGCAGGAACAGCTACCGTTAGCGTAAACATTTCAAATCTAACCAGTGCGGTTGATTTAGAAATTGTAACAGATGCTTCTAGTACTGCCGGTGCGGCTGATGGATCTGTTTCTAACTTAGGAACTTACAGTTTTGCTAGTGGCGGAAATGACACTTCAATAACTTTAACATTTACAATAAATGATGATAGTGAAGTAGAAGGAAATGAAACATTTGTATTGAAGTTAATCAATATTACTAGTGGCGTAACTGTTTCTAGCGACACTTACACATTAACTATTTTAGATGATGATGTTGCACAAAACAATCCTTGTAGTGATATTTTCTTTTCAGAATATATTGAAGGATCAAGTAACAATAAAGCACTTGAGATTTACAATCCTACTGATGCTGCTATTCACTTAGGTAAATACCATATTAATAGATATAACGGTGGCGTTACAGTACCATCGGGTACATTTAGATTCCCAGAAGGAATGATGTTAGCCGCTGGTGAAGTTTATGTAATTGCCAACTCACAAGCTGACTCTGCAGGTGTTTTATCAAAAGCAGATACTACCAGTGCTATTACTTTTTACAATGGTGATGATGCGATGGAGTTAATTGATACTTCTACAAATACCCAAATAGACATTATTGGTGTTATTGGTGAAGATCCAGGTACTAACTGGCCGGTAGGTTCAGGTGCTACTAGTGAATTTACTTTAGTAAGAAAAGCTTCTATAAATGAAGGTTATACCAATTGGGCAGCGTCTGTTGCTACTTGGGATGTTTATCCTCAAGATTCGTTTACCTTTTTAGGTATCCATACTATGACGCCTTGCGATAGTGTTCCTGATGTGTGTGAAGGTGTAACTATTTCAGTTACTGGTGTTGTAACTAATGAAACCATCGATGGAGCAAATGATGGTGCTATTGATATTACCGTTAGTGGAGGAACAATGCCTTATACTTTCTCATGGGACAATAGTAGCATAATGGAAGATTTGTCTGGTTTAGCAGATGGCGAATATTGTGTAACCGTAACAGATTCTAATGGATGCGCTTCAACAATAACTTGTTTTGATGTTGAAAAAGGTGCAGGACCATGTGATACAACTACTATAACCGTTACCGGAACAGCTACTGATGAAACTGTTTTAGGTGCAGAAGATGGTGAAATTGACATTACGGTTAGTGGAGGTGTTGAGCCTTATACCTATAGCTGGAACAATGGTGCAATGATTGAAGATATTTCAGATTTAGCTGACGGAACTTATACTGTTACTGTAACAGATGCTAATGGATGTGAAGGAACTAACACTTTTACTGTTAATCCTGGAGTTGATCCTTGTGCCGGAGTAACAATTGCTGTAACGTTAAGCGTAACAGACGAGAGTGTTTCAGGTGCTTCAGATGGGGCCATTGATGCTACTGTAACTGGAGGAGCGACACCTTATACTTATAGCTGGAGCAATAGTGCTATCACTGAAGATATTAGTGGATTAGCGCCAAATACTTATACTTTAACGGTTACTGACGCAAATGGATGTACAGGAACAGCAACGGGTACTGTTGATGCAGGAAGTGTTGGAGTGAATGACATTGCTTCTTTGAAAGTATTTAATGTTTATCCAAATCCTATAGCAAACATATTGAATGTTCAATTGCAATTTGCTAATGCTGAAAAAGTACAATTAGAAATTACGGATTTAATGGGAAGAAATGTTTTCTCTTTACAACCAGAGCAAGTAACTTCTAAAATATATACCATCTATCCTGATTTACCTTCAGGTATTTACTTCTTGAAAGTGATGGTAGAAGGAAGCATTGCTGTTGAACCAATTGTGGTTAGATAGTAAGCTAAAAAATACAAATTGAAAAGGCTGATAGGTGTAATACTTATCAGACTTTTTTTATTAAAGCTAAAATTGGTTTGATATGAAGTTGTTGGTGATAACACTAGAAGTGTTCGGAAGTTTAACATTTCACCTTTTAGATCCTTATCCGTCAACTGACGAACAGGATGACCTAATTACATGGATTCGTTTATTAAAACGAGATGTCATGCTGAACTTGTTTCAGCATCTTTTTCGATCTTCCGAACAACTGTGGTGATAACACCAACAAGGGCAGTAGTATTTTCAGATGATGACACGCGTTACAAACGCATGCTAGAAGGTTCTTTTATTTCAATTGACTATCAAAGAAAGTCATCATTCTTTCAAATGCTTTCTTGGCTTGATCATTTCTAAAAAATAAATGTGGAATACCATGAGGCAACTTATACATATACTTCTCTAACCTATCACCTAACTCCTCTTCTAGTTTCTTAATTCTTCCTGCAGGACAAAAAGGATCTAAATACACAAAGTGCCCTTGAATTTTATTTTGTATTAATGAAGAGCAAGACTTAGGAATACCGCTTCCTTTTCTTCCTAAAGAGTGATGAAAAACCACTGGTGCTTTAATTTCAGAACGTATAGCAGCATGCAAAATAAATCCACCTGTTAAGCATTGCCCTACGATACCTAAGTTCTCACCATCTACTCCTTCAAATGCTTTAAAATGATCTATAATCTCCATAATTTCCGTTAATGGCTCATTTCCATTCGGGTGATTATTTCTAACCAATTCATCAAAAAATACTCTAACACAATATTTTCTAATGCCCATTTCAGAATAAAGATCCGGCACCAAAACATTGAAACCTCCTTCAGAAATAATTTGAGCTGTTTTGTGATTAACTTCTTGCAAACCTGTTAAATCATGAAGAAAAATTATACCGGGAGCATTCTCCTTGCCATTTACTGCCGGATAAAAATAAGCATCAATATCTCTAGTGTTTAATTGTAAAGTTCTGATCTGCATGATGTAATAAAATTTATTGTCCCATTAAAACAAACTAATATAAATACTTCTACCTTTATATCACATTATGAAAATAGGATTAATAAGAGAAGGCAAAACGCCTCCAGATAGTAGAGTGGTTTTAACTCCGAAACAAGTTAAATTAGCTTTGGAGCAGTATAAGACTATAGAAATTTTTGTTCAACCTTCTGCACACAGATGCTACAGTGATGAGGAATATATAAAAGAAGGCATTTCGATTCAAGAAGACCTTTCTGATTGCGATGTATTGATTGGTGTAAAGGAAATTCCTATTAATGAACTTTATCCTAATAAAATACATTTCTTCTTTTCTCACACTATCAAAGCTCAACCTTATAACAGGAAGCTTTTACAAGCCGTTTTGGAAAAGAATATACAATTGATCGATTACGAATGTTTAACGAATGACGATGGATATAGGGTGATTGCTTTTGGCCGGTGGGCTGGAATTGTTGGAGCGCATAATGGTTTATATACTTGGGGTAAAAGAACTGGATCATTTAAGTTAAAACGAGCGAACGAATGCAAAGATTATGAGGAATTAAAATCACTTTATAATGCCATTGACATTCCTCCCATTAAAATTGTGGTTACCGGAAATGGCCGAGTAGCACAAGGTTCGATTGAAGTTTTAAATGCCGCCGGGATTAAACAAGTGAGTCCTTCAGAGTTTTTAGAGAACCAATACGATGAAGCCGTGTTTACACAATTGAATTGTTCTGATTTATACATTCGTAAAAGTGATGGTGGTTTCGACCAAAATGAATTTTACAAACATCCAGCATTATACGATACATTGTTTGCTCCGTATCAATCTAAAACCGACCTATTTATCAATGCTATTTTTTGGGATCCAAAAGCACCCGCCTATTTTACGTTAGAAGATATGGCAGCCGAAGATTTCAGCATAAAAGTAATTGCAGATATTACGTGTGATATTGCACCGGAAGCTTCAGTTCCTTCCACTATCAGACCTTCTACCATTGCCAATCCTATTTATGGTTTTGATCCAATTGAAAAAAATGAGGTGGACCCGTTTGGAGAAAATTCAATTGATGTAATGGCGGTTGATAATTTACCGAATGAATTGCCAAGAGATGCATCGGAAAGTTTTGGAGATCAATTTATCAATGAAGTACTGCCGGAGTTATTAAAAGAGCAAAGTGCATTTATTGATAGAGCGAGTATAGCTAAAAATGGCGATTTAACCGAAAAGTTTGAATACTTGCGCAGTTACGTGGAAGGATAAAAAAACCCAGCTATTTTCTAGCCGGGCTTTAATTTTCCTTTTCAAATCAGTAATTAGTTTGCAAACCTGAAGATCATATATATACTGATCTCACCTGTTCTTGCTGTACCATTACCTAAAATATGTTCATCATTGGTAATGTCTGCCAAACCTATTGAACCTCTTGAGCCCACACCAATACCTTTCGCACTAATAAATTCAGCTCCAAAATGAATGCCGCCATCTAATCTATTGATGTAATCATCTCCTTGTGGGTCCAAATTTTTGATGTCATCACCAAATAAATTTCCTTCTCCATCAAAAAATCCTGAACCTTCAATCTTTCTTTTACCTGCTATTGCAACACCAGCGTAACCTCCAAAATGAACGTTAAAAACATCGCCAATATAAAATTTAAAAGAAGCCGGAAAATAAGCGTAGTGTATGTAGTCTTTTACAGTCACTTCATTGCCCAAAGATTCAAATTTTTGGCGCTGCCCTCTTAAAGAATATAAGGCTTCAATTTCAAATGCAAAAGTTCCATCAGTAGCAATTTCGTAGCTTAATCCGGCAGTTCCACCTATTCTAAATCTATTTCTTGCATCTTGAAAATTTTCATTTTCTAATCCAATGGTAGAAAAGTTCATTCCTCCTTTTAAGCCCAATCCGCCTAAGCCTCCGGCATAAGATTTTTGAAATCCTACTAAACTCAAAAGGGTTATTGTCAATAGTATAATAGTCTTTTTCATAATTTATTTTTATCTAAGTTAATGCTGAATTGGTATCAATCATATGATTATACTCAGCTAGCTGATTGATTCGTTGGTGAGTTTTTTATGCTTTAAAATATGTACAATTATTTAGTTAAAATTGATAGAACATGTAGGCAATAATGGAAGATGTTTTTACCCTTTCTGAATCTGGTTTAACTAAAGATTTATCCCATACAAAACTGTTGTTGGTTACATCTCCAAAACCTTGTGAATACCTTGCTCCAAATCCCACTCCTGATTTATGAACAAACTCAGCACCAAAATGAATCCCAAAATCTAATCTATTTAGAAATTTATCACCATTTTCATCTCTAAATTCACTGTCGCTAATTAAATTCCAAATATTGTTTCCGAGTATTCTATCTATGCCTTCTGCTTTAGCGGCAATCACATAAGAAACATAAGGTCCAAAGTTTACATTGAACCAATCCATCGGATAGAACTTTAAAACGACCGGAATTTCTACAAAATGAAAGGAGTTTTTAAAATTGTCGTATGAGATATCTTCTACAGAAAAATCTTCTGCTGTGGATCTTTTCCAATGGTATAAACCTCCAATTTCAAAAGCAAACACTTTTGCCGCCTTTACCTGATAGGTTAATCCCAAAGTTAATCCCGGTTGAAATTTTGTATCACCGGCAATAAATCCATTTTTAGAAAAATTTGCACCGGCTTTGATTCCCAAACCCTTTTCTGCAGCAAAAGTAGTTTGTACCATTGCTAGCATTATAATTACAATTGAAAATATTTTTACTTTACTCATCCTCTAATTACTTAATAGTTTATCAGTCGTTCAATAACGTTAACAATCACAAATTTATGATACTTCTTATTCTCTTTAACTATATAATTACTTACAAAAGGTTAATAAAGGGTATTCTTAGTCTGAGAAATAGAAGTTAGTCGTTAGATTTTGCCCCTATATTTTGCCTCATCAAACTCGCTTCTATCCAATTGACATAATCGAAATAATAGAAAAAACCTTGCTCATATTTGTCTGATTTAAAGTTTTTTAGTTCCTCTAACAGGTTTATAAATAAAGGTTCTAACGAATTATTTAATGGCATACGAATTATTTTTCCTAGAAATTGAAGAAGGCATTTTTCTCCATTATACAAGTATTCCATTTTTTTCAAAAACCGATAAGTAGATTTTATAGCATACGGTAAGTAAGCAAAATCTCCGCATTCATAATGATTAATCAAGGTTAGTAACTTTACCGCTACCAATAAATCTCTCCGACATAAGCGCTGATGATCAACAATCATATTCAAATAATCCAAGGAGGTATTATGATCTCCAATTTTCCGATAATACTTTGCAATGGTATAAGCAGCTAACATGGCAATACTAGCATGTGTATTAAAAGCAGCGAGAAAAGTAGGTTGATCAATTCTATCAATTTCTAACTGAACTTGATTTAGATTATTGGTATAATATGCATACTGTAGGGATAGTAAAATTCGGTATGAATTCCAATAAGTAAAATAAGGCTTATTGTACATTCTACTTTCTAATTGTAAATACATCTGGAATGTGTTATCAAAATCTTCCCATCGTTCATGCAAAATGATCAATTCTAATTCTCGCACTAATAACCCACAGCTATACATAGGATTGACTAGTACTTCACCAAAATCATTCAAAAAATCGATTCCTAACTTTGAGTAATACTTTGCTTCTTCCTTATTTCCAAGAAAACTATTCAGCACCAGCTTAGTTCTTAAATAAATAAATTTAGATCTCATTGTTTTTGCCAATGCATAATCTTGCAATAAATACTGATTGGCAAACGCCAAATATTCATCTTCAATTTCTTTATTTCTTATAGAATGATGTTTACTATAAAGTGCGTTTGATTCGTTCTCCAACTTTCGATAAGCTCTTAAATTGGTAGCCGATTCATTAACATCTTTCCATTCCTTACTAAGTTCTTCATAAGCAATATCATCTTTGCTTGAGCCTGTTAACTGTAGAATGTAAAACTCGGTATTAATGACTTCCAAACAGAGCTCAAACATTTGCTGGTTTTTCGCATATTCTTTTGTTGCCGTAACCATTTGTTGCGCCTGATCATACAATCCTCTTTCAAGAAGTGTATCTATTCTTTGTAATTGACCAAGTACATATGGTTTTTCGCCAGACTCTTCTTTTAAAAAATTAAGTGCTTTTAAAATATAATTGTAGAGATAAGTATTGGTCCATACCATACTCTTTACGGATTTACCAAAACTCAACTTCTTTTTCCAAACCATCTCATTAAACACCTTCATTTTAATGATTTCCAAAAAGTGTTTATGATATCTCGTATGGGTTTTATTGCCCTTCGTTTCCATTAAAGTGCCAATAAAATTCCTTTCTGTTGTGGTTAAAGAGTGAACCAACTCGTACAAATCTCTACTTTTAGCCATTTTTTAACTTTACAAACAATTGAAAATGTATTAGTTATAAAAAATATTCTTCGTTTTATACTAGAATCATTAATAATATTGACTTTAAATCACCAATAGATACCAATAACTTTGTTATGTAAGAAAAGATAATCTGCGGCGTATCTTTTTGGAAGTGGTGTTCTAGATACGCTGTCAGATTATTTAAAGACAAGATTATAATCTACCACAATATAAAAAAAGTTAAAATAGCTTTTGGTATTAGACTAAATTTTCAAAATAGAACGTTTTATGTTTGAGGAAATAATATAAAAAAATTTAGGGTTTTTATGCCAACATTTCGATTTTCGAGTGCTGGTTAAGAAGAGGAAGTTCATGGCTACCTCTTCTTTTTTTGTTTTAAAGGGTAACATTTCAATTGTTAATGGAATATACTCTTGAACAAAATAATTTAACGATGAAAATTTTAACAAAAGTAACGGCCCTATTTTTAATGGTTTTTCTTTTTACTAATTGTGAAGATGATGGCCCTCAATTTCAAAATGCAGGTCCACAATTCAATATGGACTTGTTTGAACAAAACATTATTGATTATGTCAATTTTGGCACGGCAGATCCAATCGGTTGGGGATATGCCATTAATCAAAACGGACAATTAGCAAGATCAAACGCATATGGCGATGCCAGAACAGATGCTGATGGTCAACTTGATTTTACATTAGGTAAAGAAGCAAATGTGGCCAGTGTATCAAAATTTTATACCGCCATTGGCGCCATGCAATTAATTTATGCAAATGGATTAACCATAGATTCTACCATTTCAAAATGGCTACCAGATTCATGGGCACAAGGACCAGGTGTCAGCAATTTGACTTTTAAGGATCTTTTGACTCATACATCCGGCTTGCAAAGTGCTAATAATGATTTCTCTAACACATTAAGTTATGCTGGTTTGCAAGCCTGTATTGCAACCGGCGTGATTAATCCAAAAACAAGAAACTATTTAAATGCGAATTTCGCGCTGTTTAGAATCTTAATTCCATCGCTTTGGGAGCCACTATCAAATTATGCCATAAATATTGAGGTAGACGCCAATACACAATTTATGTATCTGCTTTACATGCAAGAAAACGTATGGGATGTAATTGATCTTCCATTAGTAGGTTGCATGCCAGAGGCTAGAACTTCTTGCACTTTATACTACAATGTTTCAGATGCTGGCACATCCAATACGGGAGCTTATTATGGCGATTGGAATCCAATATGTGGCGGAGGTGGCTACTTTATGAGTCTATTCGAAATGGCTAAACTAAACGCCTACTTTGAACACACAGAAGATCTTTTGACTGATGAATTGAAACAAGTTATGAAAGATAATAGAATAGGTATGGACAGTGCTGATCCGTCTGATGAATTACATGGTAAATATTATAGTAAGAATGGATCAATATCTAATGGTGCCGGACAAGGTGTTTTAACTCAAATAGCGATGTTTCCTGCCAGCGGTGTTGAAATTGCAATTAATATGAATTCGCAAGGGGCCGTTTTTCAAGGCAATGTGAGCTTAAGACAAATGATTTTTGATGCCTACAATAATGCTTGGGAATAGACAAGCGCAAGATTCAAGATTCAAGTTCAAGTTCAGAATAAATTATCCTCTCAATTATTTTAGCTTTCCCAATGACTCGGTGTTCCTCTCAAGGGCACTGAGTTTTTTTATTTACGTTTTTTGCATTCGGCTATTCGAAATAGCTACTAATTCATTTTTTGAATTGTAAACTTTAGCTTCGGTTATAAAATAATTTTTGGAATGTTTGATGATGGTGGCAACTGTTTTTACGTATTTGTCTTTGGGGAAAATAGGTTTAAGATAAGTTGTATTCAGGTCTAAAGACAAACACATTGTTTTGGTTTCTAAACTTGAAAATGGACCCATTGTCATATCTATAAAAACCGGCAGCATCCCACCTAAAAGCATTCCTGCGGGATTGTTGTATTGCTCAACTACTGGAAAAATTGTGGTCAATGATACGCCCGGTTGATAATCGATAATTTTACCATCAAAAAATTTAAACGCTTTGGGCGGCAATTCAATTGTATTGGATAAACTGCCAATCAAATCATCGAATATATCTTCAAAAATGTCCTTCATTCATTTACCATTTAGCTGCTAAGATTAAAAAAACATGCTAAATTGTTTTAGTTGGACATCCTAAAAGTAATTTTCAATGATCAAGACCCAATATTCAATTATAAATTTTGCAAAGCAAAATCACTTGAATTTGAGCCTGCCTGCCGAAGGCAGGTTTGTGTCTTGCGCTTGCATTTTTCCTATTTCACTTCCACTCGAACACCTTGAGAATGACTGGCAAACTCCGGAGCATACATACTTTGAATAGTGGTAATGCCATTAGAAAAATCTCCTTTGTGAGCCACTCTCAATGGATATTCAAACACATAAACCCCTTTGGGTAAATAATCGAAAAAGAAGTGCGTGGCAGCGTCTTTGGTTGATTCATAGTAGCCCAAACCATCTTGATATTTATATTGAGATAAAACATTGATGGGCTCTAAACCACTCGCTCGCATATCTTTCATATGGACAAATTCCATATTTCTATCTACTCGTAATTCAATTCTAATTTTTAGTTTATCTCCAGGTTGAATGGATTTTACGTCTTTAATAGGTGTAATCACCGGACCGCTATTGCTATTGGTTTCCACAAAAATATCCTTCTTCAATTGCAATGGCGTATCTTCAAAAGTTTTGATTTGATCTAAATCTTCAAAATATTGCCAATACATGGCTCCCCAAGAAGGTGCATCAGTTGTGCTGGTTACGGTTACATCTGCCATATCTTTTGATACTTGCTCACCGTTCCACTTCACTTTAAAATAGCCTGTGCCCGGTTCAATCGTCGCATCCATTTTTTTTGGTTCAACCAATTTGCCACCCACTTTAATTTGAGCTAATTCTGTTGATTTTAACCAATCTTCACCTCTCAACAATAATGCAAAAATGGCTTCAGTGGTAGCTTTCGTAGTTCTCCAATCTTGTACTTGCTTTTGCTTCAACAACCAAACTTTCATTTCATTTACGGCATCATTATCATTTGTCACCGTATGAAAAGCTTCAATTAAAAGGGCTTGCGATTCAATTGGCGCATTGTACCAATAGTAGCCGCCTTGCTCAATGGCTTTCCAATACATGCCCATTTCTTCTGAAACAATTGAATTTTCTTTGATAGAAGCCATAATGTTTTTGGCCGTTGTTTGCTTCTCGTAAGCATGTAAAGCAATCGCCATCATGCCTTGATTGTAAAAGCCTTTGTTTAACCAATAACTTTCTGCTTGCGCTAAAAAGTAATTGAAAGCTTCTTCCGCTTTGCCACTCATTGGTATTGATTTAAAATGAGCTCTTACATACAAATAATGGATTTGAATACTATTTAAATGATCTTCTTTCTTCCAATTTTTGCTATACTTTTTGATGTTGTCAAAATCCTCCACAATTCTTGCATCCAAATAAGGAATAGCTTTTTCAACGATAGAATTGATGATTGGATCATTCGCGCCTTCAATGTTTAACTGCACTAAATGTGCAATACCAGATAAAATATGTTGAGTGATATATCTACTATCTCTCATGCCCGGAAACCAAGAAAACCCACCGTTTGGTGTTTGACGCTCTTGAATTTTTTGTAAAGCAGAAGCCTTTTCATTCTGCATTCTATTCAAGTCAAAAAGCAAGGCAATTCTTTTCTTTCTTTCACCTTCATCTTGTGCATTTCTCAACCAAGGTGTTTCTTCAATCAACAACGACTTCAACTCCTGATTTTTCTCCAAATTACTCATTAATGCTTCCGGGTGAGTAGTCTTCCATTGTTCAAAAACATCTTTGATTGTTGGATTGGTATTCACTACATGTCCGGCAATTGAATTAGAATAATATCTGCTAAACAACTGCTCTGTACATTCATGCGGAAACTCCATTAAATAAGGCAGCGCTTGCACGGCATACCAAATTGGGTTAGACGCATACTCTAAAGTTACTTGGTAATTCTCCAGTGTTTTAGACTCATTATTCTTCAAATTTTTGAAGGTAAATTGCTTTGTTCCTTTTCCTTTTAACCAAAGTGGCAAACTTTCTGTCACCATCATTCTATTGGTTAAAACAGGCAAGGTACTGGTAACACCATCTGTAAAATCTCCCGCTTTTGCTATTACTTCATACGTAACGGCTTGCAATGATTTAGGAATAGACAACTTCCACTCCACCGATTTGCTCCCCTTTTCATCAATAGTGAAAGTTTGATTGCCATTTGATAGCAACAATTCACTATCAATCACTTTATTGGTTAAAGCATCTTTTAAAACCAAAGTTGCGTTTCCACTTAATTGTTTGTCGGAAAGATTATCAATTTTCGCTGTAATAGTAATCTTATCTCCTTCTCTAAAATAGCGCGGAAAATTAGGTGTTACCATTAGATCCTTTTGCGTTTTCACCTCTTTAGTGAAAATTTGATGATGCAACTCTTTATCGTGTGCAAATCCTAAAAACTTCCAAGTAGTTAGTGCTTCCGGCATCGTAAAATTGATCAAAACATCTCCTTCAGCATTGGTTTCCAACTGAGGAAAAAAGAAAGCTGTTTCATTTAAGTTTTTGCGAGGAGAAAAAGAAGAACTGTTTTCTTTAGGTTGATTTGCTTGACTACCTCCTTCAATTGAGTCTTCTTTCTTTGCCATACCGACAGCATCTGCAAATCCAAAACTTTCTTCTTCTACTGCCATTTCATCCATTGCCATTAATGCCTGAGGAGCAGCATTTCCTGTGGCCTTACTTTGAGATCTAGAATACCTTGATGATGAAACTACCACACTTTCCAAATATCTATGACCATAATTTGACAAATAAAACCCAAACAGGTTTAATCCCGGGTAAGTAGGACTTGTGATAGAATAATTGTAACTATTGTTATTCAACCAAGCCTGACTGCTTAGCGCCTGAAACAATCTGCCTTCACCAAATGCCGGTGCGGTTTTTATATATGGATTTAAATTGACAGGAAAATTAAATTGATGAGGTACGAAATAATCTAAGCTCTTGTCGTACATCGTTGCCAATAATTCACTGGCTACTTGATCGCCTTTGGGTCCTTTAATTTTTAGTTTCCATTGTTCTTTTTGTCCCGGCTCTAATAAATCTCTAAAAGTAATCCACTCCACATCCAAACTCTTTTCTTCAAATGGAACATTTATGGTGCTACTGTTTTTATAAGCCCTATTATTTTGAACTAAAATAGCTTGTACTTGAATGCCGCCTCTTTGCGAAGCATTGACCGGCACTGAAATTTTTACAATTTCATTATTGAGTTTCAAATACTTTTTATCGATGATTTTACCATCATAGCTCAATTCATAAATAACAAAAGCTTCTTTTAAGCTTGAACCAATTGAAACCTTAGCCGTTTCGCCCGGCTGATAGATATTCTTATCTACTTTTACAGATAAATGCTCGGGATTGGCGAGTTTCATATCATTCTTTGAAACCGCTGTGAAATTACTTTTGGCTTCAATGACGTTGCTTGCTTTATCTTTAGTAGTGGCCTCCACTAAATAAATGCCTGAGTTATTGATAGTTTCACTTTTTACTTCAACTGACTTTTGTTTTCCAGTATTGATAGTATAGGTTTTAACCAATTTCTTTTCCCAATTGGCAATGTTGCTTTCTTCTTTATACAATTCATTTGGAAATAAATCTTGATGTTGAGCTTCCGTCATTACAAATTGATCTGGAATGCCCCATAGCCTAGCCTTCTTTAAATTTTGAGGCGGCATCAATTGATAGATTTTCAATTCTACTTCTGCCGCTTCTTCTCTGCCGTCTAAATTTGTGGTCGATACATTTATGGTTTGCAATTGATCTCTGTTCCAATTTTCAGGAACATTAACCTCTAAATTTAAACCTACATATCCTGCTGTGATAGACTTTTGAGCGCTTCTTGTTTCTCCACTTATATCAACAATGTCAACATAAACAGTATATTGAAATTGTGGCTGACTCTTTTTATCTACAGATTGATCGGGAATGGTTTCAAAATTAATCGAATAGCTACCATCCTTTGCTGTTTCGGTTTCTCCATTAGTAATTTCCTTTGCAGTCGAAGTGTAAGCCGGTCGGCCCCATCCCCAATACCAATATGGATAACGCACTTCTCGAACCACTCTATATCTCACTTTGGCATCAATTAACGGCGCTCCGGCATAAGACATTCCTTTTCCTGTTAGCGTAACTTCTTGATTTAAACTATAGCTTCCTTTCAAAGTATCTACAATCACTTCAAAAGTTGGTCGCTTATATTCTTCTACTCTAAAATACGTTTGACCACCAGCGCCAACCAATTGCATTCGACCCATCAATCCACCGGAAGGAGCGGTAAAACTTCCATTAAAAGACCCAAAATCATTGGTTCGTAGGTTTAATACAGCCACTTCTTGATAATTGACATCTCGCAATGTTACCGTTGTTGAAGTGTTGGTAGACAACTTACTTTCTTCTCCATTGGTTTGCAATAAAATTCCTTTAAAATAGATGGTTTGTCCGGGTCTGTAAATTGCTCTATCCAGAAAGAAGTGGGTAGCCACTCTCCATTTTGGCTCCGACTCGCGATATTGATGGACATAATGTCTTTCAATGCCTTTTAATCGATCTTTTTTATAGGAAATGTCAAAGTAAATTTGATTTCTATTTCTACCCGGATAATCAACCGTTACTAAACCATTGGCATCCGAAGTAAGGCTGCTTAATTTTATCTGTTGATTTTTTCTCTCGTTGTAATTGTACTCATCGTAATAAACGTCCACCTTGGCATTGGCCAATGGAAATCCATTTGATCTGTCTAACACATATAGTTGTAATGCATTATCATTGGTTTGTTTGGTGACATAGCTAATGCTCGAAGACCAAAATTCTTTTACAACATCCACATTGTTTTTAAAATCAGCTTCGTAAGATAAAAGCATAACATAAGCTCCCGTTGGTAATGCTTCCATTTTTACTTCAGCAGAATGATCGTAATAATCTTTTGGGTTGGGCAATACTTGCGACCATTCTTTAGTCGCCGTTCTATTCGCCATTTTTTTAATCCACTTTTCTCTATCGTTGTAATTGTAGCTGTCGCCTAACTCATCATCCGATAATTGTACTACTTTGAAATATGCCTTATCGATATTTCTATAGTTAACTAACGCTTTAAAAACTTGATCAGGAGCCACAATGCCTTCCATTTGTAATCCAATGTTCTTCGCCTCTATTTGCTGTAAAAGAGATTTACAGTTAGTTGATCCAAAGGCATTTGGATATTTTTCAATGGTAGTATTACATAATTCAACCGCTTTAATTCTTATATCTCCCTTTTCTTCATCAGCATTGGAGTTGTTATACCAAAATTGTGCAATCTGATAATTGACATAAGCCGAAATATCATTGGCCGTATATTGCTTAGACAATGCTTGCAAAGCTTCAATATACAAGGCATCTTTATTCTCTAAGTTGGAGTTATTTCTAACAAATTGATATCTCTTTAAGTCGGCATCTACAAAAGCGGGAATGTTATTGTCTTTTAATCTAAATGCCAATAATTCTTGAAAAATCAATAACACTTCCTTTTCAAAAGCATCATCACTATCAGGAAATTTTAGTTCATTAAAACTGCTCGCTTTACTGAAGTATTTAGCATCATCCATTGAAAAAGCATTCACCGACTCTGTTACACCACTTTCTGCATTTGTAAAGTAATCTATGGCTCGGTGGGCTAACAAATCATAAATAGTTGGGCGATATTCTTCTGTTTCATTTTGGTTGTAAATAATGGCGTCAAAAGCACTGATTTTTGCCGATTGTAACAAACTTTCCTTTTCTATAGACGCTAAAAAATGCTTTTTTACTTCGCTTAAAAGGTTCTTTAAATCCCACGTTCTAAAATCTGTTTGATCTATTGTAGCCGTTTCAGTTCTGTTTAAAAAACGGTATCTGTTTTGCTGATAATATTGCCAATAAGATTCCGCCAAAATAGAATTCAAGATGGCTTTGGCTATTTCATCATTAGAATTGATTAACTCCTCTTTGATACTATTCACTACTTTCAATTCGGAATCTTCTTCTAACACCATTTGGTATTTGAATTTATGCAGCAATCCTTTTACTAATTGAGGTGAATTAGATTCCTTTCTTGCTTGTAAAATGATTAACTCCACCTCTTCTAAAGCCGATTTGGGTTTTCCTTGATTTTCAAATTCCTGCACATTTGACCAACTGGCCTCGTAGTTTTCAAAGTTTAAATCAGGGGATGAGTCGGCTTTTTTTTGCATAGCAAATGAGGATATAATTATGGTGAATACAAGTATGGTTATAATTGATAGTTGTTTCATAAGGTTTACATTTAACTTAAAAAGTTCTTTTGTATGCATGTTGCTATTTTCTTTTTGTGCTGCTTAAATAAGGGCAGCCTTTAAATAGTAAGATGCAATTGCATAGGGTTTTGGTGTCTGATCAATATTGGATTTGAAAAAAATTAATTTTTTTCAAGATAAGCTTTAACTCTATCCGCTACATTAAGTCTAATATCTTTATAAAAAAGGTTGTAGTCTACCATGTGGTAATTCTTTCCGCCCATCATTACATAGCCACGTTCTTTAGGCTTGGTAATCCATAAGATACCATTATTACACTTACAACTTAGCATATTCTCATCAACTTGATCAAAGGTTTTGGGCACTCCACCTTTATGTTCTGATTTAGAAGCATCTTTTCCATCTTTTCTCCAATTAATAGGATTTACACAGATGGCTTTAGAATAATCATAATAGTTAGGATCAGATTCCCAACCGAAAGTATTGTAAGAAATGATGCAATTGGTTTGTGTTGGATCATCACAGACAGATATAAAAGAAAATCCATCTTTAGGAATATTATAGCCGATCAAATAGGCCGCTACTAATTTATTCTGCAGAGCCTTTCCATCAAAAAACTCTCTTATCAATCTATCGCCATGCATACTACCTTGACTGTGTCCGGCAATAATGATTGGACGACCATTATTGTAATGCTTCAAATAATATTCAAAAGACCGTTTTACATCAGAATAAGCAATGTTAAATGCCTTTTGAGCTTTAGAATCGTCGCGTTTAAAGAAATTATGCAGTGCTGCTTGCCTATATCGGGGAGCATAAATTTTGGCGCTGCCATTATAAACAGAAGCTTGATTGGTTAAGGTTTGCTCGTCGGTGAATTCATTTAATCGATCATCATTGGTGTCACCATTTCCGCTATACGATCTATAATAAGTTGTGGGATGGATAAAAAAGACATCTACTTTGGCATTCTTTTGATTGTCTACAAAATCCGTATTGGCTGGCACTAAGTCAGCCTTATCTACTTTATTGGGAAGGGCTGCCCAGTACTTTTGTAAAGCATAATCAGGAGCATCTGGCGTTGATCCACCAATTGCTACAGCTGTTATTATTAAACCTATCCACTTCATTTATGATACTTCCTGATTGCTTAAATCCGTCGCAAACATAGATTTTTTTTGGTTTTTGATGTTATTGTATGCAACAAATTACAAATTGTTTATGTCAAATTTACTGCCAAGTTTTAATTGAGGTTGATTTTTATCTTAGTTGGTGACAAAACATAAAGTGATCAGAAATTAATTTTGAGTAATTGCTATAAGAGAACATCCTCCTCAAACATATTTTTTGAATACAGATTTGTGGCCTACTATTTTAAATGGTTAGTCAAACTTTTCATTGTATTTCATTTTATCAATTTTGAAAAGATGAAAACTCGATTTCCACAGATATAATCCTGACAGATTATTGTTATAGATTTGAGATCGTTATATAAGAAAAATCAATCGTTAGTAAACTAATGCTTACTTTTGTGGCTCGAAAAATATAGGTATGAGCGAGCAAAATAGAACTGAAATAAGCAGTATTGGTGAGTTTGGTTTAATTGACAGATTAGTCGACGGCTTAGAAATGGTGAATCCTTCAACCGTTAAAGGACCCGGAGATGATGCTGCTGTTATAAATGCTAAAGGTGTTTCTCAGTTAGTGAGTACTGATATTTTGGTGGAAGGCATCCATTTTGATTTGTCTTACGCACCGTTGAAACATTTAGGTTATAAAGCTGTGGTGACCAATTTATCCGATATCTATGCGATGAATGCTCACCCAAAGCAAATTGTAATCTCTTTAGCACTGAGCAATAGGTTTTCAGTAGAAGCAGTAGAAGAACTATACAGTGGCGTAAAATTGGCTTGTGAAAGATATAAAGTTGATTTAGTGGGTGGCGACACTACCGCTTCGTTAAAAGGCTTAATCATTAGTGTTACTGTTATTGGCGAACAAGTAGCTGAAAAAATAGTCTACAGAAACGGTGCAAGAGAAGGTGATCTTCTATGTGTTTCGGGCGATTTGGGAGCGGCTTATTTAGGTTTGCAAATTTTAGAAAGAGAAAAACAGATTCATTTAGAGAATCCTAACATTAAACCTGCGTTAGAAAAGCAAACCTACTTGATTGAAAGACAGTTGAAGCCGGAGGCTAGAAAAGTGATTGTGGAAGATTTGGAAGAATATGGTATTATTCCAACAGCGATGATTGATGTGAGCGACGGTTTGTCTTCTGAGATCATACATATTTGTAAGCAATCTAATGTAGGCTGCCAGATAGAGGAAGATAGTTTGCCTATTTCCAATGAAGCTTATAATCAAGCGTTTGAGTTCAATTTAGGTCCAACAACTTGTGCTTTAAGTGGCGGCGAAGACTATGAACTACTATTTGCCGTTGATCCAAAGTATCGTAAAAAAATGGATGATCACCCTGACATTTCTGTGATTGGTGAGTTTACAGATGCGATTATGGGAGTAAAACTCCATACCAAAGGAGATAATTATCACGATATTGTTTCTTTGGGCTGGAATAGTTTGAAGGAATGAGAAAGACTCAAGTGCAAGTCTCAAACTCAAATTCAAGCGCAAGATTCAAGTGTATCGTCCTAAAATAAGTTTACAGATTTTGACTAAACCTTGTTTTAGACTGACAATTTACTTCGATTTTAATCGCCATGAAAATGTCAATTGCTAATTGTTATTTGTTATTTGTATTTCTGCTTTATAATTTCTTAATCATTAATAGCCCTACATACGTTTACAATCGACTACATTTTATGTAATTTAGCATCGCCCAAGTGGCAACTATGTCTTTTATTAATAATGATATAGGTTTTAACTAAAAGAATGCTCAAAAATTATGGCTGAAGATAAAGCACTTTTGAAGGTAAACGGCAAGGAAATTGAATTGCCATTGGTAGTAGGAACTGAAAATGAAATTGGTATTGATATCTCCAATTTGAGATCTGCTTCCGATGGAGTGGTTACTTTAGATCCGGGTTATAAAAATACAGGCGCTACAGAAAGTGCTATTACTTTTTTAGATGGTGACAAAGGTATTTTAAGCTATAGAGGATATTCTATTGAAGAATTGGCAGAACATTCCAACTTTGTTGAAGTTCAATATTTATTATTGAATGGTGAATTGCCGAATAAAGAACAATTTGATGCCTTTTCAACTAGATTGACGGAGCACTCTTTGGTGCATGAGGACATGAAGAAATTCTTCGATGGTTATCCTTCGCACTCGCATCCAATGGGACAGTTAGGCTCTATGATTTGTGCCTTATCTGCTTTTTATCCTAATTCTTTAGATCCGAATAGACCAGAAAGCGATAGAGAAAAATCAATGATTAGATTATTGGCAAAAATGCCAACGATTGTTGCTATGATTTATAAAAATTACACTGGTCATCCGTATATGTATCCAAAAAATAGCTTAGGCTATGTTGAGAATTTCATGAACATGACTTTTGGAATGCCTACAAACGACATGGATATCGATCCGGTAATTGTGGATGCTATGGACAAGTTGTTGATCTTACATGCTGACCACGAGCAAAACTGCTCTACGTCAACTGTTAGAATGGTAGGTTCGTCACATGCCAACTTATATGCTTCTGTTTCTTCTGGTATTTCTGCACTTTGGGGACCACTTCACGGTGGAGCCAACCAAAAAGTATTAGAAATGTTAGATATGATTATTGCTGATGGCGGTAACATTGACAAGTATATTGCAAAAGCAAAAGACAAAAACGATCCTTTCAAATTGTTTGGATTCGGACATAGAGTTTACAAAAATTTTGATCCTAGAGCTAGAATTATTAAGAAAGCATCAGATAATGTATTGGGTAAATTAGGAATTAATGATCCTGCATTAGAGGTAGCTAAAAAATTAGAGGCAATTGCTTTAGAAGATGATTATTTCGTTTCTAGAAAATTATATCCAAACGTAGATTTCTACTCCGGTATTATTTACAAAGCAATGGGGTTCCCAACACAAATGTTTACCGTTTTGTTTGCATTAGGTAGATTACCAGGTTGGATTGCTCAATGGAAAGAAATGAGAGATACTAAACAACCTATTGGTAGACCTCGACAAATTTACACTGGACAAAATGCTCGTCCTTTCGTAGAAATGGGAAAAAGATAAATTGATTTGTTTCAATTAAAAAATATGAATGGAAGTCTTAATGGCTTCCATTTTTTTTGCCCTATATCTTTACTTGATAAGACAACTTATCTTAACGCCATTTGCCGTAGAATACAATTATCACCAAAGTATTAATTAACTTTTAGATTGATATTTGTCATCTCCTAATGACTAAATGTTATCTATTTTTGTGTTGTTAAGAATGAAGTATCTACTCGTTATAGTATTTAGTTTTTTTGTGATGATCATGAACATGCAGAATGGTTTGCATTTGGTTATTTACGAAGTGGCTAAACCCGTTATCATTAAAAAATACTGCGAGAATAAGGATAAACCTGAGTTGAAGTGTAACGGAAAGTGCCACATGAAAAAAGTGTTGGCAGAAGAAACAAAAACCGATTCAAAAAATCCAGTTAACATTCCCCCTCCACAGATTAAATTCAACATTCTTACCTATTTTATCTCGACTATTAATGCTATAGATTTTAGCCTGTCGGATTATCAACTCATTACTTACTTTGATGAAATACACTTTCATCTCCACGAAACATCCTCAGCTATTTTTCGGCCTCCGATAGTATAATTCTAAATCTGCCTGACAACAGACAGGTTTGTTTGTTTCATACTTGCCTAATAACAGTAAAGTTTTGAAACCTTAACTGACAGAGTGAAGCAATGCGCTTTGCCCTCAGTCATTCCATTATATTCAATACGATATATTTTATGAGAAATCTCATCATCATTTTGATGTTTTTTCCTTTCATCAATACATTCGCCTGCGACAATTGTGGTGGCGGTGGATTAGGTTTGGATGCTAATATTTTATCCGCCAACAATGGCAACGCTATTGGCTTATTGGTAGAAGCACAGCACTATAAAACCTTTGTTGAAGGACGAAAACAAAGAAATTACTTGTTTAATTACACCCTAAACGGGAGTTATACGCCACATCAAAAAGTGCAGTTAAAGTTTTATTTGCCTCTTTATTTACAAGCAAATAGAACCGAACAAACCAATTCATTTGGGCTAGGCGATGCCGTAATTTTATCTACTTACACACCTTTAGATAAGCAAAAAGTAGAAAAAGAAATACGACATAGATTATCGTTTAGCGGTGGCATTAAATTGCCAACCGGTCTTTACAAAAATGATATAGAAGCCATTACCACCACTATTCCGTTTGGCAGTAAAAGTTGGGATTTCATTCTGGGAACTAGCTATGCTTTTAAGGTGAAGAATTACATTCTATCTAGCAATATAATGGGAAAAATAACCACTACCAACCAATACGATTTCAAATTCGGAAATTCATTTGAAACGTCTATTCAAAACAGTTATAAAATAGATGTCAAAGACGCCCAATTGTATCCATTTATTGGCGTTAAGTTTAATTGGCAAACCAATGATATCAGCAATAATTTTTATCGAATTTACACCGGTGGATATTTGTTCTCAGAGGTAATGGGACTACAATTCAATTACTATAAATATAAGCTGGCTTTTAATACGGAAATACCGTTTAGTCAGCATTTAAACAATATTGACCTGGTGACAGGCAATTCTTATACGATTCAGTTTACTTATCAATTTTAAAAGATGAAAAATATATTTCTTGCTATTGTTTGCTTATCCTTTTTTGTTCTGTCTTGTGACGACGAACCAACAGTAGATATTGGCGCTCCTAATATTGATTTTATATTGCCTATTGCAGCTACCAACAATGAATATTTTACCGATACCAACAATTTGGTGGCCATTAAAGCCAATATTTCCGATAATGATGAATTGCATATAGTTACTGTTTCAGTAATGAATGCCTACGACTTTGGCAATGGAGAAACAATTGAAATGTGGCGCATTGGAGCACATTCGCATGGCACTTCATTGATGATTGATACCACCTATGCAATAGATACTGCGTGCCATAGCAACTACTATTTTAGAATCATTGCCAGCGACCACAATAATAATATATCTAGAGATAGCGTGATGATCTATGTTTCCGGTAAAAAAGGCGAAGAGTGTATGTAATTGATTGACTTTATTATTTCTGTCATTTATTCTATGGCGATATTATAATTTGACAGAAGTAAGAACGGAAGGTGTGTTAAAATGCCTTCCGTTTTTTTAAGATGAAAGTTGGGGAGAAATGAAGCAAAATAGTATATTTCTATTTTCCTAATATGTTACAAATTTAATTTCATTAGTTTAATGTTTATTGCAAATATAAAATTACAACTTTGTCTAAATGAGATTATTGTAGACAATTGAAAAAATGAGAAGAATATACAGAAGGCTTTTAAATGGTTTGGGAATTGGCTATAACATTAATGACCTTATTCTATTATTGAAATTTTGGTTTAGCAATTTTCAACAAAACGAAGCTATTTGCAAAAAGAATAATTCAAAAACTATAGTCATTTCTTTACCCTTTCGAATGGATCGACGAAAATACATAAGAGATCAGTTTAAAAATCATAAAATTGTTTTCTCTTTTTATGATGCTCTACATGGTCATTCAATGTTTTCATCTATTGAAAAAACCCTTTTCCTTAGTTTAAATTCAAAAAAACATCTAACTAAAGGGAGTTTAGGCTGTATTGCAAGCCACATAGAGGTATGGAGAAGGTTAGTGGACAGTACTTATGATAGTTTGCAGCTGGTGCTTGGTTTTGGAATTGAATGCCGGATATGTAGCGCTAAAAATTGAAGGGAAAGCGGAAAATTCTCCTCAAGTCGGCAATGGTACCAGCACAGTTGATAACGGTTATAAGTTTCATGTTGGTGGTTGGAAAGATATACCAGCAGATTCCTCAGGAGGAAATTTAACCTTTGTCAATAATATCAAATATCTGAGTTTTGATTTTGGTAGCGATATTTTAGTTGGACAAGGTTTAGAACCCAATGCACATTTTGAATTAGATATACAAAAACTATTAGATGATGCCCTAATTGATTTTACAACTCAATATGCGCTACATAGTCCTATTAAGGGAAAAGTAATTGCTGATCAAATCCCAAATGCTTTTAAGTTGGATCATGTTCATCAATAATTTCAAATCATATTTCATCAAAGGCAAGTTTTTCTGGCTTGCCTTTGTTTTATTTTCCTTCTTGGCATGTGAGCAAGATGCGGTTTCCATTAATAAAGCTTATACCTTTACATCACCACCGCACTTTCCTCCAAGCTCTTATACATTTGAGAATAATCCTATCACTGAAAAGGGGTTCAAACTAGGAAGAAAGTTGTTTTTCGATCCAATATTATCGGTTGATCAGTCTGTATCGTGTGGAAATTGTCATTTACAACAAGTTGCATTTGCAGACAGTCCCAACCATCCCTTTAGCGTTGGCGTAGAAGACAGAACAGGCACTAGAAACGCACCATCGTTAGCGAATCTTGCTTTTTTTAAGGAGTTCTTTTGGGATGGCGGAGTCACTCATTTAGATTTTGTTCCTATCAATGCAATTGAAGCACACTTTGAAATGGACGAAACATTAGTCAATGTAGTTGCAAAACTCAATCAATCCAATGATTATCGCGCATTGTTTCAGGAAGCGTTTGATATTGATACCATCACCTCACCTTTCCTTTTGCATGCTTTATCTCAATTTACTTTAATGATGATTTCAGATCAATCAAAATTCGATCTCTATCTAAACAATAAAGCAACTTTAAGCAATGAAGAAATGAAGGGCTATGAAATATTCAATCAAAAATGTTCCAGTTGCCATTCCGGGGTTTTACAAACAGATTTCAGTTATAGAAACAACGGAATAGATTCTGTTTTTACTGATATAGGAAGAGCCATCATAACAGAAAACTCATCGGATGAAGGAAAGTTCAGAGTGCCGAGTTTAAGAAACATAACTAGAACGGCACCCTACATGCACAACGCTAAGTTTAACACCTTAGAAGAAGTATTGCAGCATTATGCCACTAATATTCATGCATCACCTACCTTAGATCCGTTGTTACAAAACAACAACACTGTTGGTATTGCTTTAACTCAAACAGAACAAAGGCAAATCATTACTTTTTTAGCCACCTTAACAGACTACGAATTCATTTCCGACGATCGTTTTTTTGCCCCTTAAATTTTAAAAAATAAAATCAACTAATAAACTTTTCATATACCCGAATACAAAAAAGTAAGGACGGTTTATAAAACCTGATTAAAAAAATTCTGTTGCTTACTTATATATGGCTATATAATTTTTTGTACAGCAGTAGAACGGAAGGCCATTCATGGTGCCTTCCGTTTTTTTTGTTTTATCAAAAAACTCCCGGAAAAACTACTTTTCTATCTTTCGGATAGTCATTAAATTTTTCTTTGTACCATTGATGGTGATCTCTTGCACGAGGCACTAAATTCGCCATCGTCCAAAGCCAAAAACTTAAAGAGGCTGTGCTAGGCGCTACGATAAAAAAGCCGAGCCATTCTATAATTTCTCCAAATAGGTTCGGTGCAGTAATCTTATCAAATAAAAAGCCTTTGGGAATTTTATAGCCCGTTTCGCCAGGTTTCCGTAAGCCAATTAAAATGTTGTCGGATCGCATATTGATATACATACCGATAAGAAACACAACACTGCCAATCACAATAGTTGGTATTGACAAAAAGAACCATCCCATCGCTAAAAACAATCCATTTAGATAACCGTTGATACCATTAAAAAAGATAGAAGAGCCGGTGATTACTAATGGCATTTTTTGTTGTTTGTTTTTCAATCTAAAAGGAAAAATAAAAGATCGGTTGAAATAATGGATTGACCATAAAATCATAGGTAAGTAAGCTAGCTTGGGTGTCGCATCATTGGAATAGAAAGTAAACGTCATCCACAAAATAAACAATGAAGGTGCTTCCATAATCATCCATCCCAAACTGTTATTGATCATCGGTCCCCAAGTGGTTTTAGTATGGCGACCATATGGTGGTGTGATCTTTAAAAAGAATAAAGCAATGAAGGTGACCACTGCCAATACAATCCAAATCCAACCAATAGTTTGCCAGAATGAAAAACTCATACTATCAATTTATTTTCAGTGAACCAAACGTAAATATCTTTTAGGGTTTTTTCTATAGGAATAGGTGTTAAACCCAATGCTCTTTTTGCTTTCTCCGAAGATATATTTTGATGGCCTTCCAATAAAGTTTCTACTGCATAACTATTAATGGGAATTGGCTTTTTAACCAAACCCTCGAAAGGGCGAACCATTGCTGCCAAAGCTTTCATGGATCGACTACCTAAAACTCTATTGGTGACTTTTATACCATTTA
Organism: Chitinophagales bacterium; assembly: GCA_041393015.1. Lineage (GTDB taxonomy): Bacteria > Bacteroidota > Bacteroidia > Chitinophagales > JADIYW01 > JAGQYH01. Next base: position 684,642 of record JAWKKV010000001.1, read on the forward strand.
CTACTCCAAATTCTTGGGCAAGATCTGTCATTTTATAATATTGATCTCCTACAATATACTTCCCTGTTTTCTCTCTTAATACGGCTTGCACTATTGCTTCTGTTACCGTTCTTACATCCACAATATTGTAGCCGCCGGCGGTGATCATGGGTAGCTTGTTTTGAATGGCTCTCAAAAACAATTGATTCATGCCATTTACATAAGTATCTCCAGGGCCAATTACTGCTGTTGGGTTGATGATAGTGATTTTTATGTCGTTTTGCGTCAACAAATAACGCTCCATACAAGCCTTAGAATAGTTGTAAGCCAATTTCTGATCTTGCTCCAAAGCGGCCGTTTCATCAAACACGTTTTGTAGTGGCGGAACAATCATACTGTGAATAGAACTGATGTAAACAAAATGCTTCATTCCCGCTTGACGGGCCAACTCATACAGCTGTTTAGAGTACTCAAAATTGACTTGTTGTACGTTTTTATTGCTCCCTTTTTTCGGCCAAACAATGCCTGCTACATGCACCACAACAGAACAATCTTTTACAAAATTTTTAATGGCTGCCTCCTCTCCTAAAGATCCAATTACAAAATCCGGGTGTTGAATAAAGTTTTCTTGGTGGCGCATTAAAATTCGATGATCAATCTGATGAGCCAGCAGTTGTCGATGAAGCACGTATCCTAAATGTCCTGTAGCCCCTGTTAATGCAATTTTCAATGATAAAGTGTTTTAACAATCAAGGTAAGTATTTAAATATTACTAACTATTGCCAATTATTATTTTAAAAGGTGAATCATTATTTTCACCCCGAATACTTTAAAACATACTTAGTGATTAGAATAGTTGTAACCGTTTTTTTAATTCTATTTGTAGCTTTCTTAGTGCTCAAATTTATCGAACCGTTTAGAAAAAAGAAAGGGATCTGCCAAAAATGTGATGGCAAAGGTTATTGGTTAGGAACGAGAGGAAGAGAGCAATGCGATTGGTGTAAAGGCAGTGGTAAAGAGCTCAATTAGCAATAAGATTAACTTACTCCATATTTTCAAGCAAGCATTTCAGCATCAGCTGTTCTAGCCTTTCATCATCTTTAAAACTTTTATCTACCACCTCTTGTAATGTAAATGTGTCGAATAACTTATCAGATGCACATTCGCAGTAGCCTTCAATATTAAAGCCTTTCATTTTCTTGCTTTTCTTACTGCTGCTTTTAATGCATTCATTAGTTGTTTGTGCTTTAATCGCTGCCTTTTCATCGTAAGATTCTTCATCCATTTCTTGTTCAGGTTCTCCTACTAAACATGTCATTAAATGAAGTAGTAAGTTTTCGTCATTCATCATATACTCCGCCACATCCCTTTTACTACTAACATTCAGCATTATTTCTTCGTAGTCGCTCATGGTGTAATTCTCCTCAAAGTATTCCCAAGCACAATCGCAATAATTAATTATTTGAGTTTTATCTAAGCCTTTTATTCTAGAATTTTTACATCCTTCTACAAACTCTATTTTGAACAGCGCTATATCTAACTCCGTGAGCTTTTCGGTTTGAGCTGATGCGGAAAAATATCCGATTATTGCCATTAATATTATCAGTAAATTTTTCATTCTCTTTTTTTAGCTAATCGAATATAACTTGTTAAACTTATTCAGGCAACAATTTATACTATATGGTAAAAAACATTATAAGATTTACGCTAGATTAAGAACCAAACTTTTATTGATTTATACACCATAAAGAAAGAAATTGATAGGCTTATTCCGGTTTTCTGTAGTGTAAACCACATTCTGTTTTCTCAGAAACATTCATCCATCTTCCGGATCTGTTTTCTCCTTTTTCAGTACAGTGAGTACAGCCCACAGAAGCGTAGCCTTTTTCTAATAAAGGATGTTTAGGTAAATTGTATTTCGCAAAATAGCCTCTTGCAAAGTAGGGTTGAACATCAATAAGTGGATAGAATTTTATGATGTTACCACTTTTCTCAAAAACATCTAAATTTTTTCTAAATGGTGTTTGAAAAGCCATTAAACCCGACACCCAAACTTTAAAATCTTTTTGGACTTCGCTTAAAGGTTCTACTTTATTAACAGAGCAGCAAAGATCAGGATCGTTTTCATATGTTTTATCCTTCTTAGTAAAATCGTTTTTCCATTGCTCTGGTGTAATAGTAATGGTGTTAAGATTTAACAGTTCACTCAATTGATCTTTGTAATTGTGTGTTTCTTTGAAGAGATAAGTTGTATCAATATAATGAATATTTTGAGATGGATTGACTTGTGATATCTGATGCAATAAAATGGCAGAAGACGTTCCAAATGATGAGGTTACTAAAATATCTTCTTGTCTGAAATCTTTATAGAATTGAATGATTCGCTCCATTGGAGATAACAGACGATATTTCTCGACCAAGTATTTTAGATTGACACTATTTCCTTGAATGGCATTCATATTTTACCGGTTAAAACCGCAGTTAATTCATTTAATTTCTTCACTTTGCTTCCAAAATCTCCCTTTAATTGATCTCTTATGGCTCTTAAGTTGATTAACATTTCTGGGATAGAATCTGGTAATGTTTCTTCCAAAACTTGTCTAAAACGCTTTGAAAAAGTAGGTGATTTTCCATTCGTTGATATGGCAATTTTAAGATCTCCTTTGGTTACAATTCCACCCAAATAAAAATCGCACAAATCAGGAGTATCCGCAACATTTACTAAAATTCCTTTCAGTTTGGCCGCTTTTCTAATCTCAATATTGATGGCTCTATTATTGGTTGCCGCAATAACAATATCAATGCCTAATAAATCTTCTTCTTGAAAAGATTTTTGTTTGATGATTACTTGTGGATGTAAGCTCGCCAATGATGTTACTTCATCGCTAACTTCTTCTGCTACTACCCAAACTCTAGCTTCTGGACTGCTTTTCAATAGAAAAAATAGTTTTTCTTCACCAACATTTCCAGCACCAACAATCAAGATATTTAGCTGATGAGCTTTTAGAAAAATCGGGAATAATGGATTGCTATTTTGGCTCATCTTCTAATACTTTTTGATGAGTAAATATCGTTCTCAGCCAAGTTGAGTAATGCTTCATCAAAAGCTTTGTGTTCTGCCACTACTTCGCCAATCAAAATTATAGCTGGTGTACTAATTTTCTCGTTGGCTACTTTTTCTACAATAGTTGAAATGGTGCCAACAGCATATTTCTCATTAACAGTTGTTCCATTTTGAATAACTGCTACCGGAAGATCTTGTTTGCCTTCTTGTGTAAACAATTCTACAATTTCGGGCAGCTTTCTAACGCCCATTAAAATAACCACCGTTGCAGTAGATTGTGCCGCTAATTCAATATCTTTTGATAATTGACCATTAGAAGTGGTGGCGGTTAACACCCAAAAACTTTCGTTTACACCTCGTTTGGTTAAAGAAATTCCTTGTGATGCCGGAACAGCTGTTGAACTAGAAATACCTGGAACAGTTGCCGTTTCAATATTAAAGATCTCAGCATACTCCTTCTCTTCCTGTCCTCTACCAAAAACAAATGGATCGCCACCTTTTAAACGAACCACATGTCCATGATTAAAAGCATGGGCAACAATTAAACGATTTATTTCTTGTTGAGAAAATGAGTGATTATTGGCTCGTTTTCCCACATGGATTTTAAGCGCATCCGGTTTGGCATAGTCCAATAAAACCGAATCTACCAAAGCGTCATATAGAATAACATCTGCATCTTGCAAAGCTTTTACTCCTTTAATACTAATCAAATCCGGGTCTCCCGGACCGGCACCTACTAAAGTTAATTTTGGTTTCCTTTCCATCTTTTATGCTTTATAGTAATTGTCTACCACCAATTTATCTGCAGCCAACTTATCTTGCTCTACTTGATTTTTTCTAAATGCCTTAATATCATCAATAAATGCTTCTAATTGACTAACAAATTGACTTGCGAAGGCTTGTGTTGGTTTGGTCATTTTAATTTGAAGTGCCAATTGCTCAATACTTCCACCAGGCACTTTAAAGCCACGCTCAGCCACCAAATGTTGATCGAAATCGGTAAGAATAACGGCTTGTGTATTACATGCTACATCAACGGCTAGCAACAATGCTTTTGCACCAATCACCATTCCGGTATAAGCATGATATCCTGCTTCATTATACAATCCATTTTCAAAAACTTCTTTGCCTTCTTGTAGTTTGATTTCTGCATCATTAATAATGGTGCTCACCATATCGTATGATACTCCGGCACATTCTCCCACTCCAATTTCTTGTATGTATTCTTCATCGTGACCCCAATCCACAAAATCTTGCCCTTCAATGGAATCTTTATGACCTAAATCTTTTAATAAATCATAAAAGTATTTTTTCCCTTGGCGAGTATAATAGGCATTAAAGTATTCTCCTTCTGTAGCTTGATCTTCATAATCATCTAACACTCTTCTAACTACATCCGGAATTCTTCTAGTTGGTATTTTGATGATTTTATCAGCAATATGTCCTGTGCCATCAATATCAACACCTCCGCCCACAACTACTTGCATGGCCGGTGCTATCTTTTCATCTACTCTTATAGAACTACCGTGAAATCCTAATTGTGCGATCATGTGCTGCCCACAAGCATTCATACAACCACTCATTTTAATTTTCAAAAATCGTTCATGCATTAAGTCGGGATATTCTTCTTTTACTACTCGCTCTAATACTTTAGCCAATCCCATGCTATTGGTTACGCCTAAAGCGCAAGTATCTGTTCCCGGGCAAACGGTAATATCATGTAGGGAATCAAATCCCGGCTCTGCGAATCCTAAAGCATCAAAAGCATTAAATAAAATAGGTAAAGCTTCTTCCTTTACATATCGAACCAACAATCCTTGATTCACTGTAACTCTCATTTCACTGGCAGCATATTGCTCTACAACATCTGCAATTTTATAAGCTTCTTCATGGTCAATATCACCTTTCAAAACTTTCAAATAAACGCCATAATAACCCGCTTGCTTTTGTTGGAAGGTATTGGTTTGCAGCCATTGCTGATATTTCTCTTTATTCTCAATCTCTACTGATGGATATTCTAAAACTTCTTTAATGTTTTCCTTTTCAATCGTTGTGTCAATTTTGATTGTTTCGTTCTCAAGTGCTTTCCATTCTTCATTAACCATTTCTTGCCATTTCTCTAAGCCAAGATCGCTCACTAGGTATTTCATTCTAGCTTTATTCCGCTTCGCACGCTCTCCGTATCTATCAAAAATTCTTAAAGCCGCTTCCATAAAAGGTATCAATCGATCTTCTTCCAAAAATTCATAAGCAGTATGTGCCATAATAGATTGTGCTCCTAATCCTCCACCAACAAGAACTTTAAATCCTCTTTGTCCACTTTTAATTTTAGGGATAAAACCAAAATCGTGGATATAGATAAATGCTGAATCTTGTTCGCTGGATGAAAAGGCAATTTTGATCTTTCTGCCCATGTCTTGGCAAATCGGGTTCCTTAGGAAGTATTCGAATGCAGCATTTGCATACGGCACTACATCAAATGGTTCATTAGGATCTATACCAGCGATGGCAGATGCCGTAATATTTCTTACGGTATTTCCACATGCTTCTCTTGCCGTTACGCCAACATCAGCCAATCCTGCCCATACAGCTGGCGAATCATCTAGTTTTACATAATGCAGTTGAATATTCTGTCTGGTTGTTAAATGTAAATTGCCAGTCGCATACTGCGTTGACATTTCTCCCATTCGCTTTAATTGTGCTGCGTTAATTCTACCATAAGGCAACTTGGTTCTAAACATGTGCACCCCAAATTGTCGCTGACCATAAACCCCTCGTGTTAATCTATAAGCTTTAAACCTATCTTCTGGAATGGTTCCATTGTTAAAACCTGAAATTTTGTGCTCCAACTCTCTAATGTCTTTGGAGGCAGCATTACTTGTGGCATTTGAAATATTTACTGACATATATTTTATTCAATTTTATTTTAAAACAAAAAGCCTTTCCAACATGACGCTGGAAAGGCTTTTTTATACTATAGTTTATTTATAGATATAATCTTACACCAAACCAACCTCGTTGGAAATTCTGCAACAACAGCAGCAAATTGGTGTATGATTGTATTTTCTCATTGTTGCGGTAAAACTATATTTCATTTCAATATAAACCAAATGAATATTAAAATAAAATTGCAATTAATATTTTATTAAAGCAAGCCTCTATTTTAAAACATGCTAAAAGCACCATGTTTAAAGGGGTTTAAACAGCCAAGCACAACTTAAAAAAATGTTGTTCAGTTAAATAATTGCAAATCACAACTAATTGAAGGGGGTATTAAAAAAAAATTTAAAAAAAATATTGATAGCTATTGACATCTTAGTTTGTTTGGTATACATTTAAATCAATAACGAAACATGCTTAAAAGCAAGCCACTGAATCGACAATTATTTTAAAAAAACACCAAAAAAAGGTATTCAAGATTTAGGGGTTTTTATGTTTCGTTTAAGCTGCGGCGAAGTCAAATTCAAGGCAGCTTTTTTTATGCCCATACATCATTCAACTATTTCCACTCTACCAAATGCCCTCTATTTTTATCTTTAACTTCTTGAGGTAATTCAGTTAGTATAACTTCCTTAATTCTATGCAACATGTTTCGTTTTGCCGCTTTTTTAGCAAAAACCAAGCTTACTTCTCTTAAAGGCATGGGCTCAACAAAATGCTTTATCCTTCTAATTTCTTTTGAAGGAAGTTCTAATGCTGCCAATTCCGGCAATAAAGTATAACCTCCTTCAACATCTACCATCTTTTTTAAAGTCTCAATAGAACCACTTTCATAGCGCAAATTACTCAAGGGTTGTTCACTTCTATTTTTACATAGATTAATTACTTGATCTCTAAAACAATTGCCTTTCGTCAACATCCACAAGTCGGCAGACAGTAATTGCTCAGGTAATATATTTTCTTGCTTGGCAAAGGCATGTTTTGGATTTACATAAAGCAAGATCTCTTCATAAAATAATGGATCTTCAACTATGTTTGGCATATGAAGTGGTGTAGCTAAAATAGCCGCATCCAATAAATCCTTCTGCAGCAATTCAATAATCTCTTCTGTTTTTAATTCCTTTATCTCCAAATTGATATCAGGAAATTTTTTGGAGAATGGACCTAAGAAATAAGGCAATAAATAAGGCGCTATGGTTGGTATAACGCCTATTTGCAAATTGCCTCCTATATTTTGTTTGTATTCCTTTATAGAATCCTGAATTTGTTTTGCTTCCCGCAGAACAATTCGCGACTGTTCTATAATTGTTTTCCCAATTTTTGTGGGCACAATTGGATTCTTACTTCTATCAAACAAAACAACACCTAGGTCTATTTCTAGTTTCTTTACTTGCATACTTAGTGTTGGTTGTGTCACCATACACTTTTCTGCAGCATTGCTGAAATTCTGATAGGTATCAACGGCAATAATATATTCTAATTGGGATAAAGTCATTTAGTACCTTGGGCAAATGGTGTAAGTTGAAGTAAATGTATTAGTGCCTGACCCACCAATTTCTCTAAATGTGCCTGATGTTGCTGCGCTTACGAAAGCAAGCCTAGTTGATGTAAACCCTCCTTGACTGCTAGTGGTATAAACATCAAACTCATTTATTGTAGTTTCCCAATCTAAAAACGTATAATGATCCTTCAACGCACCATCTTCATAAATGTAAAAATTCACTGTTCCATTAAAGGGTATTTCCGTAAAAGTATAAGTGTCCTCAGCTAAAGTTTCATTTTCAATTGTAACATCAAACCGTAAACTATCGCCTGTAACGAGATCCTTCCAACCCATATACATTGAAACAGCATCTATGCCACTTCCCTCTGTATCTGAAGCATGTGAATAAGCACTGCTACTTTCTGTATAAGTAAATGTGCCTACGCCATCTATCACTAAATTTAAAGTAGCTTGTTGTCCACTGTTACATTTATCGCTTTGAAAATCGAAGCTTGCCCCTCCATCATCACCACAGTTAGTAAGGCTAAATAATAATACAAATAGGGCAAGAGATTTAATTTTCTTCATGATAGTTTTCTCTTATGTCAATATAGATATAATCGATTTTAATTATAGGGATAAATGTAGGATATTCGCGGCATAATTAAAAATTAAAGTAAAAATGGAAACAACAAGAAAAGGAATTATTGGAGTAGGAGAAAAATTTCCTGCATTTTCAAAATCAGCTACAGTATCAATTGAAAAAGGAAAAGAGTTTGATACGGTAACTAATGAAGATCATATAAAAGAAGGCAAATGGATGGTAATGTTTTGGTATCCGAAAGATTTTACTTTCGTATGCCCAACTGAAATTGCTGAGTTTAACAACAATCATGGTGAGTTTAGAGACAGAGATGCTATCTTATATGGTGCTTCCACTGACACTGAATTCGTACACTTAGCTTGGAGAAATGATCACGATGACCTTAGAGATCTAAAATTTCCATTAATTGCTGATACTTCTAAAAGCTTAGGAGAAGATTTAGGAATTTTAGAAGCTAATGAAAAAATTGCTTACAGAGCAACTTTCATTGTAGATCCTCAAGGAATTATCAGATGGGTGAGTGTATATGACTTAAGCGTTGGAAGAAATGTAGAAGAAGTATTAAGAGTTTTAGATGCACTTCAAACAGATGAACTTTGCCCATGTAACTGGGAGAAAGGTCAAGATACACTATAGTAATTTGAAAGTGTTTAAAAAACACAAAACATTTTAATTTATTGGGCTGCTCATTTGAGTAGCCCTTTTTTAAAAAAAGTAAATATCATGGAAGAAACATTACAAGATCTTTTAAACGATCTAAAACTTAATAACGATCAAAAAAGCACGGCTTTAAATCAATTGGTTGCATCAGAAAGCAAATACATCAGAGACTTACGAATGAATTTAAAAAGCATTTACAAATCAAAAGTGCTTTCAGAAAAAGAAGTGGCTCTTTTGGCTTTAGCCATTGCTACCAATAATAAAAATGCCAATCTTTCATTCGCCTATAATGAGCATGCGAAAGAGTTTGGTGCTACTGCTGAAGAAACCGCTGAGGCCATTGCTTGTGCCTCATTGCTAAGTGCCAATAATGTTTTGTATCGTTTTCGTCATTTCGTTAATAAAGAAAGTTATGAAACCATGAGAGCCGGTATTCGAATGAATATTATGATGACGCCCGTTACAGGAAAAGAATTTTTTGAATTGATGAGTTTAGCAGTATCGTCTGTAAATGGCTGCGAAATGTGTGTAAAATCTCACGAAGCATCTGTGTTAGAAGCCGGAGGAAGCGAAGAAAGAATTTGGGATGCCGTAAAAATTGCCAGCGTAGTTACCAGTGCGGATAGAGTGATTTAGTATCTGGTAAGTTAAATTTTCAATGGACAATTATCAAACTCAATTTTTAAGTTGGGTTATAATGGCTGTTGGTGAAAAAATTAGAATGTCATATTTTATAAAACTCTAACACATCTAATATTCATAATTATAATTGAATGTGAATGGAATAAAAACAATATGCTCCCTTAACACTTCATTCTTAATCCTTTTACTTTATCCTTGATTTTGTATTTTCATATCGAACAAAATTGATATGAATGTCAAGAATAAAATTGTTGTGCGATGCCTTAGATAATCAACGTGGACTTACCAAATGGTATTTGAAAAAAATACCACAAGAAATGTTAGCCGAACGTATTGAAGCCAATGGTGTAAAGTTAAATTCTCCGTTATGGCTGGTGTCGCATCTCATTTGGACGGATTATTCCATTGGCTTATTTCCATTAGGCTTTAAAGACAAACAACCCGAATGGCTCAATGGTGTAGGCTTTAAAAGCTCCGGCGAAATGCCAGAAAATGCACCAAACACTCAAGCCATCCTCGACCTTTTCGATAGCAGTCATCAGTTAAAATTAGACTTCTTTCAAACCTTAGACGAAGCTATTTTAGATGAACCATATGCGGTTGAATGGCTTGGCTTTAAAAACAACTATTACGCTTTACTTCACCTATTGCGACATGAAGGTGTTCACACCGGCGGAATAGCTACTTTTTGCAAACTCAAAGGCATTAAAACGGTATGACGGTTGAGCAATATTTTGTCTAAATGACAATAAAATGCTACAAATACTTCCACCAAGCGAAGGCTTTTCTTTCTTTTAGATAGTTCATATTACCATCATTTTGATAGGCTTCTTTTTCAAATGGAATCAGCATATATGCTTTGTGATGGTTTTTATATTTGATAAGATTAATCAAATAAAATACGAGATACAAAATCCATTGACCAACAAAAAGCAGTTCTAATTGTTGCTTAAAATGTATTTTCTCATGGTTGATCAAACGACTGCTTTCCGCCAATTCTTTTTCTCTTAAAACGATAAAAATAAAAATACTTTGTGCCGCAAAAATTTCATCATTCCCTTGAATTCGATAGGCCATAGAAGCGACCCATTTCATCCACCAATGACTTACCACCACAATCATAAATTCTGTTTTGCTTATTAAAAACAAACTTTATACCAATTTACAGAACGATGTAATATTATAATCATCAAAAATTGTCGTTAAAATTCTCAAAGCTTTGTATTATTACAATACACGATAATTTTTTAAATACTATTCCATTGAAAAGAAAAGCATCCTTTTTTACCGATATCCATTTACATGCAACCATTAAGCCCGCTAACTCAGGTCACCCAAAACCGGAATATAATTTATGGGAAGATTTTAACCATGTAGAGCCACAATTTAGCACTACTCGTTTTGCCTCTAGAAACTCTATGGAGATTGCGAAATTCTCACAAACCAACCTTTATAAATTAGCCGAAGGTAATGTTAGAGTTTTCTTTAACTCGCTTTACCCAATTGAAGAAGGATTTATCAATATTAGAAATTTACCTAAAATTTTAACGCGAAATAAAGTCCAGTTGGAATTGATGGCATTGATTACCGGTATGCATCCCAAAAGGATTGAATACTTAAGAAAGAACAACAACTATTTTAAATTATTACACGAAGAATATGAATATTTGGTAGCCAATCAAGGCACATCTCCCGATGGAAAATACACCCATACCATTGCCAAAAACTTCTCCCATCTTCAAACTATTTTAAAGGAGAAAAACTCACTCGCTTCTATTATTACCATTGAAGGCGGACATGTGCTTTTTGATAAAAAAATGCTTTCGGGAAAATTGTCAAAACCGGAAATGAAAGCGGGTTTGATGAAAAATATTGAGACCTTAAAATCTTGGGAACATCCTCCATTTATGATCAATTTAGCGCACCATTTTTACAATCAGCTAAGTGGTCATTCCGGGAGCTTTTTTAAACTTGAAATTGCCGAAGGTCTATTGAATCAAAAGAAAGGCATGGACTTGGGCTTGCAAGGTTTAGGTATTAAAGCTCTAAAAGAAATGCTGAGCGATAGAAATGGGAAACGAATCCATATTGACACCAAACACATGAGTATAAAAGCTCGAATTGAATACTACAATTGGATCAAAAGTTACAACTATTTAAGCTCCAAAAACAACATACCTATCATTAGTAGCCATACCGGTGTTAACGCGTATAAAACCATGTCTGGCTCTATAAGAGGAAAAGATAATTCTTCAAAAATTAAGGAAGGGTATTTCTTTAGATGGAGTTTAAATATTTCTGATGAAGAGATTTTAATCATTCATAAAAGCAAGGGTTTGATGGGCATTATGATTGATAAAACGAAGTTAGGTGGCGGCAAATTCTTTGCTTCTTTAACCAAAATGAAATCGGACCAAGAAATTAAGAACGCTTACTTAAAAGTCATTTGGGATAATATTTTTCACGTCGTAAATGTCGTGGGCGATAAATCCGGTTGGGATATTATTAGTATTGGAAGTGATTACGATGGTGCCATTTCGCACGTAGATTTCTACGAAAGTGCGGCTAAAATGCCTAACCTTTATGATGACTTAAGAGAATATTTAGAAGAAACCAAATATTACAAAGAGTTGTGGCATGGCTACGAACCTACTGAAATCGTCAACAAAATCTTCCAAACCAACACTATGGATTTTTGTGAGATGTATTTTGTGTGATGGATGTAAGATTTAAGACGTAAGACATTAGACTATTTTTTGGATCTGTTAGGTTCGCGAACCTAACAGATCCAAAACCCGTATGTCTGTGCCTACGGACAAACAATTTTCTTTCGGCAGGACTATATCCGACCTTCGTTTCTGTCATCCCTTCGGGATTTAACTGCTAGTCCTGAAAGGACGAAATAAATCAAGGTTGGGTACAACCCATCATTTACCCGATCTTCCCGACCTGTTAGGTTCGCGAACCTAACAGGTCGGGAGCAAACCAATACTATGGATTTTTGCGAGATGTATTTTTTTGACACAAATACCACAAATTTATGTAATCGTTTAGGACAGCTTAAACAGATGTCCTTTATCGTTAATATTTTGAATTTTATCGTATGAAACAAACAGGTTGAAAATTATAGCTCCAAATGACATTCGATAATTCTTTAAATGACTTATTAAAAACTTGAAGTAGTGCGAACAAGATAAGTTTCTTTTAATCAACTAAAAAAGTAGAATATAACGGTAATTATTATTGCTAATAGCCATATAATTTTTAATGATTGATTATGTTTTCTAATTAAATTATGATTTTTCTTATCTGAGTTAAAAAATGGAAATGGCAGCATAACATAATGGCAAAAAATAAATTGGTCAAAAAACTTGACCTTATTATCTGAGAAAAAGGAATCTAATGAGTTAACATCATTATATTTCTTAATGTATTTTTCAATTAGAATTTGCTCTCTAATTGACTCCAATTTTGAAAAGAATGATGAAATAATGAAAGTGAATATTATTGGAATAGATAACCAAATTAGGATAAACTCATTTATATGTAACACTTTAAAAATAAAAAATATAGTGCCAATTGCCACCCCAATAAAAAGAATAAGAAGCCAAGTATATAATATGAAATAAAACAAATGCTTATTTAACCACTTCTGAAAAACCGAATTCTTTTTTTTGTAAAAAAACATCATATTTAATAACCTATTTTGATGTCACTTTTAAAGTAGCAATAAACGCTAATTGAAACACTTTTTTAAAGATAAAAATTATTGAACGTCACTCGTGCATTAAAAAATCTTACCCGTTGAAACTTCAACATTTTATTTTATTGTTTTTTGTCAACTGCCAATTGCCATTTTGCACCAGTTAGGTTCGCAAACCTAACAGGTGTGGCAAATCTTACCTTACATATTCCTTCTATATTGTCCGCCCACTTCATACAACGAATGCGTTACTTGACCTAAAGAGCAATACTTGGTTACTTCCATCAACTTGTCAAACAAATTTTCTTGTTGAATAGCTGCTTCTTTTAGTTCTAACAACTCAATTGTCGCTTTATCTGCATTTCGCTTTTTCAATTCATTGAGCATCTCAATTTGAAACTCTTTTTCTTCTTCGGTCGCTCTAATTACTTCCTCCGGAATAATGGTCGGTGATCCTTTGGAAGACAAGAAAGTATTGACGCCCACTATTTCATAATCGCCTGTGTGCTTCAAGGTTTCATAATACATAGATTCTTCCTGAATCTTACTTCTTTGATACATTCTTTCCATCGCTCCTAAAACGCCTCCACGTTCTGAAATTCTTTCAAACTCCGCATACACCGCTTCTTCTACCAAATCTGTTAATTCTTCAATGATAAAAGCACCTTGTAATGGATTTTCATTTTTCGCTAAGCCTAACTCTTTATTGATGATCAATTGAATCGCCATCGCTCTTCTCACAGAATCTTCTGTTGGTGTGGTAATGGCCTCATCATACGCATTGGTATGTAGTGAGTTGCAGTTGTCGTAAATGGCATATAGCGCTTGCAAAGTGGTTCTAATGTCATTAAAACTAATCTCTTGCGCATGTAATGATCTACCCGACGTTTGAATATGGTATTTCAATTTTTGAGAACGATCATTCGCATGGTATTTATGCTTTAATGCTTTCGCCCAAATCTTTCTGGCCACTCTTCCAATCACTGCATATTCAGGATCAATTCCATTAGAGAAAAAGAAAGACAAATTAGGTGCAAAATCATCAATATGCATGCCTCTCGATAAGTAATACTCAATAAAAGTAAATCCGTTCGACAACGTAAATGCCAACTGAGAAATTGGATTGGCACCGGCTTCAGCAATATGATACCCTGAAATGGAAACGGAATAGAAGTTTCGAATCTTTTTCTCAATAAAATAAGCTTGCATATCACCCATTAATCGCAACGAAAATTCAGTAGAAAATATACAAGTATTTTGTGCTTGATCTTCTTTTAAAATATCCGCTTGAACCGTTCCTCTTACTTTGGAAAGTGTTTCTGCTTTTATTTTTTGGTAAATTTCTTTGGGTAAAACTTGATCGCCGGTTACCCCCAAAAGCATTAAACCCAAGCCATCATTTCCTTCCGGAAGCTCACCATTGTATTGAGGCTGTTTAGCACCTTTTTCTTTAAATATTTGTTCGATCTTATCTTTTACTTCCTTTTCTAAACCATTGGCTTTAATGTACAACTCGCATTGTTGGTCAATGGCGGCATTCATAAAAAATCCGGTGATGATGGCGGCTGGACCATTGATAGTCATGGAAACCGATGTTGTTTTTTCTGCTAAATTGAAGCCACTGTATAGTTTTTTAGCGTCATCTAAAGTGCAAATCGAAACTCCTGAATTTCCAATTTTACCATAAATATCAGGGCGATGGTCAGGATCATCACCATACAAAGTAACCGAGTCAAAAGCCGTTGATAAACGCTTGGCCGGCAAACCCATGGAAACATAATGAAATCGCTTATTGGTTCTTTCCGGTCCACCTTCTCCGGCAAACATTCTGGTTGGGTCCTCGCCTTTTCTTTTAAAAGGAAACACGCCGGCCGTATATGGAAACTCGCCAGGCACATTTTCTTGTAAACTCCATTTTAAAATGTCACCCCAAGCCTTGTAACTCGGCAAGGCAACTCGTGGAATCTTAGTATAAGACAAACTCTCTGTATGAGTTGGCACATTGATGTCTTTGCCTCTCACTTGATAAGTATAGAACTCGTTTTTATAGGATTGTACCTTCCTTTCCCAATCGTCTAAAATCTCCAAGTTACTTCTATCAACTTGAGTTTTAAGGTCTTCAATTTTATTTTCAATTTGCGCGACCACTGATGATGAATCGTCATTGGAATCAAACAAATCTTGAGACAACTTTAAACCATACAATTGCTGTGCTATTTTGCTTTGCTCTTCCACCCATTGATCATACTTTTTATTATTCTCGACAATCTCAGATAAATACCGAACACGATTAGGCGGAATCACATAAATTTTCTCACTTTCTCCGGTAACAAAAGTGTGTTTAGAGTCTAATGTCACCCCTGTTTTTCTTTCAATAGCAGCAATCAAAGCCAAATAAAGTTTATTTGTGCCCGGGTCGTTGAATTGAGAAGCAATGGTTCCATAAACAGGAATGTCTTCGTCTTTGGCATCCCACAATTGTAAATTTCTACGAATTTGTTTCTTAACATCCCGTAAGGCATCTTGCGCGCCGTTTTTATCAAATTTATTGATGGCCACAATGTCGGCAAAGTCCAACATGTCAATTTTCTCTAATTGAGAAGCGGCGCCATATTCTGGCGTCATTACATACATATAAACATCAGAGTGATCAACTATCTCTGTTCCCGATTGTCCGATTCCTGAGGTTTCTAAAATAATGCAATCGTATTGAGCCGCTTTTAGAATATTAACGGCTTGCTCAATATTTTTTGAGATAGATACATTGGCTTCACGAGTCGCCATGGAACGCATAAAAGTATTGGGATGTGTTAAGCTGTTCATTCTTATTCTGTCCCCTAAAAGTGCGCCACCGGTTTTTCTCCTTGATGGATCAACGGAAATGACTGCGATATGTTTGTCGGGAAAATCTAACAAAAACCTACGCAACAATTCGTCTACCATCGATGACTTCCCTGCTCCACCGGTGCCGGTAATTCCTATCACCGGTATTTGTTCTTGTTTGGCAGCTTGCTCAATATCAGATAATATGTCTTTGTGGAGCTCCGCAAAATTTTCAGCCGCAGATATGATCTGTCCCACAATTTTGTTGTCTTTTTTTCGAAGTCCCTCTAAACTAAAATCTACTTTTTCACCGGTTGGCACATCTGCTTTTTGTACTAAGTCATTAATCATGCCTTGCAAACCCATCGCTCGTCCATCATCAGGATGATAAATCCTATTAATGCCATAATCGTGTAACTCTTTAATTTCGCTTGGTAGAATAGTGCCGCCACCGCCACCAAATATTTTTATGTGTCCACATCCTCTTTCTTTCAATAGGTCGTGGATGTATTTAAAATATTCTATATGCCCTCCTTGATACGAAGTAATAGAAATCGCTTGCGCATCTTCTTGGATGGCACAATCCACAATTTCTTTAACCGATCGGTTGTGCCCTAAGTGGATCACCTCCGCACCCGTAGATTGCATTATTCTTCGCATGATGTTGATAGCCGCATCATGACCATCAAATAAAGAGGCTGCGGTTACTATTCTCACTTTATTTTTAATACAATACGGCTCTATTTTAACTGTCGGAATCATAATTATAAATTGCTATTTCAAATATATTTTCAAAAATAAGCCATTTTTTGTGATGACCTTCTATAAGTTCTCGGTATTAAGCATAAAAGAGAAGTACAATTTTTTCTATCTTGAGCCTAAACAAAGAGGTTTCACTTGACTGATAAAGAATTGTACGACGGAATTTCTGAAAAAAGAAATGATGCTTTTCTCTTTTTATATAATAATCATATCAACGCGATTATAAATATGGTAAAGAAAAATAGCGGCGAAGAAGAAGATGCGATGGATATTTTCCAAGAAGGAATGATTGCCTTATGGGTGAACATTAAAAAAGGAAAATATACATTAGACGGCAACACAAAAGTTTCTACTTACTTGTATTCCGTTTGCAGAAATCTATGGTTGAAAAAGCTGAGAAGCAGTAAAAAAATCGTCTCTCTAGATCAACAGGAAAAAGAATATGCAACAGAGGTAGAAGAGTTAGACGAAAGCTATGAAAAAATAAAAAAGTTAGAAGCTCTTTTTACTCAATTAGGAGACAAATGCCGCACAATTTTGCATGAGTTTTATTACGAAAAAGCATCTATGAAAGACATTGCTTTAAAATTTAACTACGAAGAAAAAACAGCTAAAAACGAAAAATACAGATGTATGAAACGTTTAAGAGCTATGTACAATTAAAATAAAAACCTCAAAAAAACCTTTAACCGTGGAAGCGCAATTAATAGAAAAAATAGAATCTTACCTTTCGGGTGATATCAATAAGGATCAGCTACAGCAATATGCGATTGACCATAACATTCAAGATCTTGATCAAGAAATTGAATGGGTGGAAAATGCCCAATTGGCCATTGAAGCCAATGGTTTAAAATTACAGTTAAGTGAAGTTCTTAAATCAAACAAAAAGGAGACCGCCAAAATTAAACCGATCACTAAAACATTTAGTTTAGGCAAGTTTACATCTCTTTCCATTGCTGCAGCAGTAGTATTGTTGTTTGGCATCTTGTTTTTATTTAAGCCTACAAATACTGAAAAGTTATACTCTAAATATGAATTTTTAGATCCGGGCATTCCTGTTTTGATGAGTGAAACCAATCGCTTTGAAATGTATGAAGCGTTGAGTTATTATAGCGAACAGAATTACCAAGAAACCATCAAAAGACTATCTGAACTAAAGTCAAAATCAACCTATAATGATACACTCGAATTTTATTTAGGGGTTTCTAATTTGTATGAAAAAAATATAGCAGAAAGTTTACCGCTGATTGAAAAAGTAAGTGATGATGAAAATTCAATTTTTAAGGAAAGAGCGGAATGGTTATTAGTGTTGGCTCATGTTAAAAATGGCGATAAGTTAATAGCGAAATCATTGCTAGAACCTATTGAATCTAATCCAGAACATCCTTTTTATAAGCAAGCTTTAGCGTTAAGCACTGATTTAAAATAATGGCTACTACATTCAAATATTATCTTAGTGCAGCGCTTTTAGTCTTTTCAATAATTGGTAGAGGCCAAGTTGGAAATGCCATCATAGATAGTGCTTACTACTATTACGACTATGATAAAGTTGATGCTGCTGAAGCACTGTTTCAAAAGGCGGCTAATGAAGAAAATAATGATGCTAGCCTAAAATTAGAAGGGGTAACCGGTTTATTAAAAATTGCCGTTTTTTTAGTGGATTTATCTAAAGCTGATTCTTTACAATTAGTTGGCAAAAATCTAATTGATGAAAATAAAAATATTGATAACTCAGCAAAACTGAGATTTTGGCAAGCAGAAGCAGAAAATTATAGAAAAGCCTCAAAATTTAAGGAGGCATTAGCACTTCACCAAAAGGTTTTTAGAGAAAGTAAAAAGAATGTAAAAGACAGTATGATCTTTGCTTATGCTAATTATTATGTATCTGCAAGTTATGAAAGACTTTATGAAAGTGATTCTGCTTTTATTTATGTGAATAAGGCTTTAAAGTTATTTGAAAAATCACTGCCGGAAGATCATATAAAGTTAGGTCCTGTTTACAATATGGTAGCGGTATGCTATTATAGAAAACACGACATCGACAATGCTGAAAGGTATTATTTAAAATCTATTGATGTAATAAAGAAAAACTTAGACGGACCTTCCTATTTGATGAGTATGGCTTATGGAAATTTGGCCTCCTGCGCCAATGTTAGAGCAGATTATCTAGGCGCCATTGCCTATAGTGAAAAAGCATTAGCCATCAACAAACAATTAGAAGAGCGGGATGGAATGAGTTATAATTATTACAGCATGGCTGTAAATTATTATTACTTAGGTGATTATGGCAGATCTAAAGATTATTTGATTGCTTGTATTGATTTGCGTAAAAAGATTTATAATAACGAAAATCACTACCGTTTTGCAGGCCCTTATGAAGTGTTAGGCATTAACTATGAAGAGTCTAGAGACTATGCCAAAGCCATTGAATATTTAAAGAAAGCAAAGGCCATCAAAATTGGTATATTAGGAGAAAACAGCACAGAAGTTGCTTTCTCAAATGAAAACATTGCCACTTGTCATCTTCAATTGGGCGCTCCTGACTCCGCATTGTATTACATCAGTTTAGCCACTCCAATTCTGGAAAAAAACATACCCGAACAATATGAGTTAAGCACACATTATTTTACACTATCAAGAATAAAAATTGCTATTAAGGAATATGATGCCGCGCTAAAAACACTAGAAAAATCAACCAATATTCAAAAGAATTTAGGACTAGTAAACTCTTCAGAATATGCGCAAAACCTTGGTGTAAAGGCGCATATCTTTTCCAAACAAAAGAAGTTTGTTGAAGCCCAACAACTATTTGAGAAATCATTGTCAATCTTAGCAATTGATTCCATCCAATCTTATAATTCCAATTCATTTCCATTAAATGCCGTTTCATTAGATATTATTAATGATGTGATTGAGCATTCATTCGAAGCCTATAATCAAACAAAGGAAGAAAAATACTTGCGCCAATTACAGCAATTTTCTGAAATATTTATGGCTGTTTCTAATAATTATAGAAAGCAGTTTAATGATCCTTACACCAAAAATACAATTGCACTAAAAAATATTGATGCCATAGAAATGGGGGTTGGTATTAGTTACAAACTGTATAATGATAAAAAATCTGATGCCTTAAAAGAACAGGTATTTAAATATGCAGAAATGGGCAGATCTGCCCTACTGAGAGATTTAATTGACGATTACAAAATCAAGTCTTTCGCTGGCATTCCAGATTCTCTTCTCAAAAAAGAAGAGCGATTAAAATTAGTATTGTCTGATTTAAATCAGCAATCAATGGAACAACCCAATAATTTAGAATTAAGACAAGAACTGTTCGCCCAAAAAGAAGCTTTTAACAGACATATTGAAAATTTAGTAGAAATCAATCCGCATTACTACAATTTAAAATTCAATAATCAAGTTGCCTCTATTGATCAGATCAAAAATGAAATTCTTAAAACAAATGACAACCTAATAGAATATGCAACTGATGATACTGCGTATTATGCTCTTTTAATCAATAACAAAAAATCTGAAGTTTATCATTTAGGGAATAAACGCGATATAGATAAAACTGTTGAAGCTTGGAGAACGGCCATTACATCGCTGCAACAAAATGCTACCAATAAGTTGGGTGTGCAACTTTACAAAACTTTGTTCCAGCCTATTGAAAAAGATTTTAGTGGTGAAAAGATCATCATTATCCCCAATGGATCTTTATTCTATTTAAATTTTGAAGCATTAAAAAAGGACATAACTCAAACCAACTATTTAATTCATGAATACGATATTCATTATGCCCTCTCTGGAAATGTTTTATTAGAACAATCAAAACTTAAGAAAAAATCAACGGGTTTACCCATTATCGTAGCGCCCGGTTTTGAGTCAGAGATAAAAGCCAATTACCAAAAATCAATCGGTTTATCAGAAGAAATTGATACCGGTTATATTAATACCGTTCGTCAGCCTTGGTCGGTAAAAATGGCGAATTATATGTCGAAAAATTATAAGGGCAATGCATTGATTGGAGAAGCTGCTTCTGAAACTAACGTATTGAAGAGCCTAAACAATAATTCTATCATTCATTTTGCCACCCATGCCATTGCCAATGAAGAAGATCCATTAAGATCAAAACTAGTTTTAGCTAAGGATTTAGGCGAAAATGAAAACGATGGTTATTTACATGCGTACGAGTTTTACAATTTATCTCTTCAATCAGAATTAGCCGTGCTAACCGCTTGCGAAAGTGGCATTGGCAATATTCAAAAAGGGGAAGGAATGATCTCACTGGCTTACAGTATGAATTTCGCCGGTTGCCCAAGTGTAATCATGTCACTTTGGAAAATTGATGAAAAAACCAACACAGAAATTACCTCTTATTTTTATAAATATTTAGCCAAAGGCGAAACAATCAATTCCGCTTTACGATTAGCAAAATTAGATTATCTAGACAAAGCTAATGGCACGCTTAAGCATCCATTTTATTGGTCAGGATTAGTTTTAATGGGCAATAACAACACTATCGATATGCCTTCAAAAAGATTGAATTGGAGAATGATTTGGCCTATCTCCTTTTTAATAGCCGGTTTTTTGGTTTTTACTTTTTTCAATTTAAGAAGAAGAAAAACTGTTTAATTTATAGTTCTCGTTTTCTATTCCAATTGATGACCTTCTGAATTTTCGGGTATTTACTTGTATAACTTTTAACTAAAGTAATACGAATGAAAATCTATATTTATATCTGTTGTTTAATGACAATAATAACTTCTTGTCGCCAAACCAAGAGTTATGGAATTGAAACCATACAAGAGAAAACTCATAAAAGAGTTGCCATAAAAGAGCCTACTACTCAATTACCTATGTATGAGATTACTTATCCAAAGGATTGGGAGTTTCATCCAGCAAATGATACCAATAAAGTTTACATCACTAATCCAGATGGATTGAAAGTTGAAGGTGAATCAATATATAAGTATTATGCTTATTCCAACAATAAATCAGTTTTGTTTGCCCTTAATCTCAGTAATCTAGCAGTAGATAAAATACTATCTATCGAAGACATTATTCAAACTGAATTAGTTTCAAAACTCAAAAAAGAAGGTTACGAATGGCTTAAAACCTATCCATTAAGTTTAGTAAACAACAATTCCATTTTCTATTCAAATAGTACTTTTCATTATCCCGATGAAGTAAAAACTTACGCAACAGAATGGACAAATAACAAGAATCAAAAAAAGATCTGTTTAATTCAATATACAAAAGATGCTAGTATTTATACTGTAGATGGTAATGTTACAAAATTTGAATTCTCTGCAGACATATTAACAACAAAGGAAAGTGATTTTGAAAGCTTCAAAAACGAGTATATTAAATCGCTTGAAAGCATTAAGTGGAATAAAAACTATTTGGATCAAATATTGAATCAAGCTTATACCGCTTCTACCATTTGGAAATATCAGACAGTAGTAAGAAAAGAGTCGTTAGAAAGTTATTTGAGAAGCTCTGAATGGCATAATACTTCAAATCATTATGAATGGGAGAATGAATTAATCTGCTTGGGAATAAAATCTAATGAGGAAACATCAGAAGATCAATCATATTACGGAAATTTTGATACCATAAGCTTAAGCGAGCCAAAATGGGATTATAGCTCCAATTGGGATGAAATTTCTAACTAAGCAAAACCTCCTTTTTGATGACCTTTTCAAATTTTTGGTATTCATCATTATAAAATAATTACTGATCAATCTAGGTCACCTTTTTAATTTTTATTCCTATAGATTTTCCCTGATTTTTAAAGGAATTTTTACCCAGAGACTTGTCGAAATCGGCAAGTCTTTATTTTTTTTATTTAGTTGGGTGACCTTTAAGATTAATTTTCATATACAGATACAAACAAATATATTTTTTATTTCATTTGTAATTATTTATATTTATTAACTAAACATTAAGCCCTACAACATATTTACTCTTTCTAGAACACATTTTAGCCCTTTAAAAATCTTTATTGTGAATTTTTTTTCCAAAAATTATGGAATTTTATCACAATATGACTCTTACTAGTAGAAACAATAAATACCTCAACTTAAGACTTAATCAAGTCAATTAAAAATGAAAAACTTACTACAAGCGACCCTCTAGAAACAAGAGTCCTCATTTTTAACTAAAAACATACAAATTGGGTTATTTATTTTTCACATGCATCACATGGAATCAATTTCTGTGTGCTAGACAAGTTCTCCTTGACAAGTATCTTATAAAAAAAATGGATGAAATCGCTTCTGCAAAAGCAATTCCACCCTAGTTAAATGTATGAGCAAACAAAAATAGTATCTATCACCGCGAGATAAGAGAAAACCTTTTTTGCATATACACGCCTATTACATTTAAACCCTAAAATAAATCTTTTTAAACACAAAATAACAATAGTTATGAAAACAATATATAGATTAATACTACCCTTGTTAGTAATAGGATTGCTTGTAGCATCTTGTACCAAGGACGAACCTATTGATGCCAATAAAAGAGCCACTTTAGGTTTTACATCATTAATAAACGACTTCATTGAATCAGGCAGATTAGTAGATGAATTGCCCGAATGTTCTGATGAAGCACCTTTTACTGTTTGCGTTAAAATCAAAGATGCCAATGGAAACTGGGTCTTAGACCAAACGCCTCTTGGTGATGGCGATGGCTTAGGAGCCGGAGATGACAACATCATTGAAATCAAAGTAGCGCCACTTTCTGGTGTTGATATCGACAACGATGGAGACATGGACAATTGGTTCACCGAAGAATCCGAATCTTTAGAATTAGAAGAAGGAGATTATACAGTGGAATATTTCGTTGTGAAAGATGAAGCGGGCAATCCAATTTTAGCAGCTCCTCACGAAACTGCTGATTATGGTGACGTGAAATATCAAAATTTTGTTACAGATGCCTTACCAATTGATGTTACACTTTTTGCCGGAACTAAAAAATATGTAGATGTTGAAGTATTATGCTTTGAACCACATTATGCTTTAGAATTTGGTTACTTATTCTTTGACATCATAGAAATTGAACAACAACATGTTTGTATATTCGGTAATGTTTGTGAAGATAACGGAAGACACCATCCAGCACATTTTAGAGCCAAAATTTGGGAATCTGATCCTGGAGCAATTGACGGTAAAGGTGATTTATTATTCGACGGTGAAAATGAGTATGGTACTAATGCCGCCGGAGAAGAGTATGCGAAACCACTATGTATTGCCTTGCCAGATAGAGAAGGAGTTCTTGAAGAATTCTATGGTGAAATTTGGTTAATTGACGGAGCACTTAATGAAACATTAATCAGAGATGGTATTTTTGATGAAAATGGAATCAAAAATCTATACATCAATTCTGACACTAGCTATTACTGGCACTTTAGAGAAGGTTGTGAGCAATGCGACGACGAGCCTTACTTACTAGGTGATGGTTGTGATGACTGTATTGGATCACATTTATCAGCTGTTTTAGATTTAGGTATTACATTGAATTTAGGTAACACTCCTCCTAACTTAGAAGGTATTTATCTTTTTGATGATTTAACCTTATTGGCTTCCAATATTCCTGGCGATGCGATAGGTCAGACATATAGTAATGTTAAGATCAGAATTACCAATCAGGTAGCTACGGCTTCCGGTGCTAACATTATGTATGAGCGTAAGGGTGTTGTTTCAAGTACTCCTGTTCCCCAATATGGTAGAATTACTGGTAGTGGAAATGACTTCTCTATTTACACATGTGCTATTGTAAGAAATGATGTGAGTTCAGATTCTATCAAATTAGCATACGTTTATTCAGGAACTTTAGGGCCTAATGGCTTAGAAAATGTTTCGTATGTTTTATTAAACGTTGACGACTTTGGTGATCCAGGAGGATCTTTCATCGATGAAGGACAAGGTAGATGGATTGAAGAAGCAGATGGCGAAGCCGAAGAAACTGCCGACTTCACCATTAGAACATCTAATCCTAATGGCAGAGTAGAAGTAGATGATACTCAGAAGAACTAGTGACACATAAATATTAATAACCCAGTTCGGGGCTGTCCATTCATTTGGCAGCCCTTTTTTTATAATTACCTGATCGTTTAAAATAATTTTAGTGGATAAGATATAATAATATAAACAGAACCTAAATGCGCTTTGCCACCATTTAGTAAAAGATTAGTTTTGTTACATAAGTAGTAAAATAAAAATGGCAGCAAAAAACAAAGATGAACTTCAAAAAATTGCCTCTCAGGTTAGGCGAGATATTTTAAGAATGGTTCATGCCGTCAATAGCGGTCACCCAGGAGGATCATTAGGTTGTACAGATTTTTTAGTAGCCTTATACTTTAACTTGCTAAAAACATCAACCGATTTTAATATGGATGGTAAAGGTGAAGACCTTTTCTTCTTATCTAATGGACACATTTCACCTGTTTGGTATAGCGTTTTGGCGAGAAAAGGATTTTTTCCGGTAAGTGAACTTTCAACTTTTAGAAAGCTAAACTCTAGGTTGCAAGGACATCCGGCAACTGAAGAAGGATTGCCAGGTATCAGAATTGCTTCTGGATCTTTAGGACAAGGTATATCAGTGGCTTGTGGCGCTGCTTTAGCAAAAAAACTAAACAATGACAATAACCTTGTTTTTGTTTTAACCGGAGATGGCGAATTACAAGAAGGTCAAAACTGGGAAGCCATTATGTATGCGGCTCATAATAAAATTGACAATCTAATTGCTACGGTTGATTACAATAACCGACAAATTGATGGTGATGTTTCTGAAGTGCTTGATTTGATGAATCTGGAAGCTAAGTTTGAATCTTTTGGATGGGAAGTTATGCATATGGATGGTCATAATTTTGACGACATCCTAGAAACAGTAGGTGTCGCAAAAGAAAAAAGTGACAATGGCAAACCCATCGTTATTCTAATGAAAACAGAAATGGGGCAAGGCGTAGATTACATGATGGGCAGTCACTCATGGCATGGAAAAGCACCTAATGATGAACAATTAGCAAATGCATTGGCACAATTAGAGGAAACCTTAGGAGACTATTAATCTTAACTATATAAATTAAGACCTTGAGTTTAAAAAAATATACATACACAGAGAAAAAAGATACTCGTTCAGGATTTGGAGAAGGAATTTACGAGGCTGGGAAAGAAAATGAGAATGTTGTTGCCTTGTGCGCAGATCTTATTGGTTCTTTAAAGCTAGATAAGTTTATAGATGAATTCCCCGAAAGATTTTTTCAAGTAGGTATTGCCGAAGCCAATATGATTGGCTTAGCAGCCGGCTTAACGATTGGCGGAAAAATACCTGTTGCTACTACATTCGCCAATTTTGGTACCGGAAGAGTGTATGATCAAATCAGACAATCAGTAGCTTATTCAGAAAAAAATGTAAAAATCTGCTGTTCACATGCGGGTTTAACTTTAGGAGAAGATGGTGCTACGCATCAAATTTTGGAAGATGTTGGCATGATGAAGATGCTTCCCAATATGACGGTAGTAGTGCCTTGCGATTTCAATCAAACTAAATTGGCAACAAAGGCTGTTATTAACCACCACGGTCCATGCTATTTGCGTTTTGGCAGACCTTCATGGCCAATATTTACGGAAGCTAACGATGATTTTGTTATCGGCAAAGCTCAAGTAATGTCAGAAGGTAGTGACATTACCATTATTGCCAATGGCCATATGGTTTGGCAAGCCATTGAAGCTGGTAAAATATTAGAGGATAAAGGTTATTCTGTGGAGTTAATCAACATGCACACCATTAAACCATTAGATGAAGCGGCGATCATTAGGTCTGTTTCAAAAACAGGTTGTGTGGTAACGGCTGAAGAACATCAAAGAAATGGAGGCTTGGGCGAAAGTGTTGCTTCTGTTCTGGCACGAAATGTGCCTAAGCCTATTGAAATGGTAGCGGTTGACGATAGCTTTGGAGAAAGTGGCACTCCCTCGCAACTATTAGACAAATATGGTTTAAGCGTTCAAGATGTTGTGAATGCAGCAGAAAAAGTATTATCAAGAAAATAAATAAACTAAATGCGAAATTTTATATTGCTTATTTTATGTGCGACAACTTTACTATTTAGTGGTTGTGATAAATCAATTTCGTTTGAAGAGCAATTGGCTTTAGATAAAGAAACGATTAGAACTTGGTTAGAACTAAACCAATTAACGGCTACTGAAACTACTTCGGGATTGCAATACATTATTACTACACCTGGCAGTGGCACAGCCACACCTGATTTAAATGATCAAGTAACTGTCTATTATAAAGGCTATTTACCGGAAGGTGAAGTGTTTGACCAAACCACTCAAGGTACTCCAGCCATTTTTCCATTGAGTCAAGTGATAAAAGGTTGGCAAGAAGGTTTTCAATTATTGAAAAAGAACAGTAAAGCCATCTTTTTAATCCCGTCTTATTTAGGCTATGGCTCAACTGCTAATGGCAGTATTCCAGCCAATTCTGTATTGATATTTGAAGTGGAGTTGTTGGATTTTTAATGAATACAGCATTTATCCATTAATTCTGAGACTGCCATTTGGTGTTGTACTATATGCAATTGATTTAATTACTAGAAAACTTTCATTACAAGGATCAGCTTGGTCGAAGTGTATAAAAAGTTTCACCCACCCCAAATAATACTGATTGTTATTGTTTACAAATCTTATCCCGGCATAAATGTCTTTTTCCCTTGGCAAAGTTGATTGAAAACAAGTTCCTGAAGAACCATCTATATCTAGATGTCCATCATTGTTCCAATCAGCTCCAATAATTAAATTGCTATTGCCAATTAAATCGCCTTCTTTCAAAGGATAAATTCGAAAATCTAATGGGGTCGGTGGTGTAATTTCGGTTATGGTAGATACTAAAACTTGTAAATTAGGTCCATATATAAAAATATCATAGGCGCCTGTAAATGGGTTAGGACCTGATTGCTGATAAATGAATTGCACATCAGGCTGATTATTGTTATCTAAATCATAAACAAAATTTTCAGCACTAAATAAATCTGTGGAATAAATGGTATCATTAATGGAAACAACATCCATTGCAGGACCAGCTGAATTACTTGGATATAAATCAGGCAACTCAACACAACTTTGTACTATGATAACTAAAGCTAAAACAAGGCTGGTAGATATAATATTTTTCATTGTAATTTTTCTTAAAGATAAATGACAATAAAAATCTATAAAGCTACAATTTTGGCAATAAATCGAAATTCACTTATAGAGTATTGACTCTATTGAATTGTATATTAATCACTTAAAAGAAAAAGAAGTTCTAAAATCTCACAAGATATTGTGAGTCACATTAATACACATCCTTATTATTTTACTAAAAAGAAGGACAAATTCTTGTAATAGATTTAGATTTAATAAAGTCCATCGTATATGTTAATGACACTTCAAAAGCACTATTGGTTTTAGCAATATCTCTTAATCCGCCAAACTGTGCATCATAGCTGAAGGCCATTCGTAAATCGGTATAATCAATTCCTAATAATATGATGAAAGACTCAAATGAAAAAGGTTTGATTGGACTGCTTAACGTTCTGAAATAGGTACCAAATAATAAATCAGTTTCAAATCCTTTTGATTGTACAATTCTGTAATCTATTAAGTTACCTAAAACCAACTCTCCAATTTTTCCTTGGTGCTGATAAAAAGCAAATGGAGCCAATTCTAATCGCTTATTAAGATTTAAATTAAACCCTAACTGACCTGCATATCTGATAGGTAATTTTGCTTCATTTGCATCTAAAAAAGCCCATCTAGGTTGCAATAAATGTGCAATAGAAAAGCCGGTATATAAAGTTGTTTTCTTAGATAATTTTCCTAAATAAATTAATCCAATTGAAAAGTCAAAATTGATATAACTAAGGCCATCCTCTAAATTACTCCCGGGAAAAGAAGGTAATGGATTTTCAGGATCGTTCGGATTAAATTGATCGCCAAAAAACAATGCATCTCCTTCGAACCTTCTCTGTAAAAAAGAACCCGAAAGGCCAATAGTAATGGCATGGTCTCCGTTATTAGCTAACGCTTTAGAATAAGATCCACTCAACCCAATTGAAGTGGTGATAAATTGTCCGCCATCTTCTGGTTTCCCAACTCTATCATGGAAAGCATAAACACCCGCTCCGGCAAAATCTTTTCCATAAATCCCTACAGGAATACTAAAATCTGCAGAACCGGAATAGGTTTGAAATGATGATCCTCCTAAAATGGTAAAAAACTGATTTCTATAATCTGCTGACAATCGAACATTTCCATCAAAATAACCTGTAAATGCAGGGTTAGTATAAATGGGTGTGAAAGTTATATGACTGTAATGGATATCCTGCGCGCTACAATCTTTATTGTTAGTGAAACAAAGTAATGCAACCGCTATGATTATATAATATATTTTATTCATCCTATCGAAGTAATGTAATGCCTCCTGATTTACTAATAATTTCTCCACAAATAGATTTAATTCTGCTAATGAAGAGGTATTTTCCTGCAACTAAATCTGATCCGGTATTGCCAAATTTCCCATTCCAACTACCTAACGCTACTGAATCAGGTGTTTCGTAAACAATGGCTCCCTTTCTGTCAAATATTTCCAAATCCACTTCAACAATTCCTTTTCCAAAGGCTTTAAACTCACTTCTATCCGGACTTGGGTCGGTTGGATCAAAAATATTAGGTAGCCACGGAGCAAAAGATCCATCCAAAGTAATTCTAATCGAATCTACATCAGAACATTGTCTATCTTGATCTATCGCTAATACTATATAACTTCTTTCTATACAAGGCTTTACCCTAACGGTATCTCCCAACAATGAGATAGATTCTAAATCCCGTAAAGGAAACCAACTGTAGGTGATATTGCCTGCAGAATTAGGTGTTGCCACTAAATCAATAGAATCGCCTAGCGGCATTGGTAATGTGTTATTAAAAGATGTTATATCAACCTCAAAAATGGAACCTCCAACCAACGTTATGGTGCTATCATCCTTACATCCTCTGCTATCTGTTGCTGTTACGGTATATGTTCCTGCTGTTAATGTAGTTAATTGAAATCCTAATTGCTTAGGAAAGCCATTAATTTGTTGTCCCATAGGATCGTAGCCATCCCAAACAAACACCGTTGGATTTGACCAACCTCCAGTAGTTGAAGCGGCTAAATATCCATTGTTACCGCAAGAAGCGTCTCTAGTACTGTCAAACAATACTGTAAAAGGAGAAGATGGTTCCGATACAGTAACTTTAATTGTGTCTGTACATAATGTTTCGTCTCCAACAATTACATCATATACTCCAGCTGCTAGATTATAAAAAGTATCTACAAATACTTGGTTTCCTCCAATTGAAGTTGCTTGCATCTGTCCACTTGGTGGAGGACCTGGCTGAATATAAGAGGTTAATATAGTGGCTCCAGTATTATTTACAAGAACAGTAATTCTTCCGTTATTATCTCCTTTGCATACTACATCAGTTGCTGATGCATTAATGATTGAAAAACCCGGACATTGAGCGTTAACGGCTTGCGGTAAGCAAACCAATAGACAAAACATACCTAGGGCAAATAAAAGATTTTTTGTTTCGTGCATTCTTAAGAGTTAAAATTTAGGACAGTGTAAGATTGGGTATTTCTGCCCCCTTTCTACTGGCTTGCCTACATATATTATAGATACTTCAAAAGCACCATATCCGTTGTTTGCATCATTTAAATTACTGATTGTTAAATCATAACTCAACCCTAATTGGAAGCCTTGGTATTGTATTCCCGCTGTTCCAATTACTGCACCGTTAAAGTCATACCAACCACCAAAATAAAGTGATGTTTCATATGGCCTTCTTGGTCCTGAAAGGTTAACACCAACTGATGTTCCAGCTATGATCTGTGTTGCTTGTGATTGTCTCATAAATAAAGCATTCGGAGAAAGCAATATCTTCTTATTGATATCTAAAACAAATCCTCCATGACCACTATAACGGAAATCTCTCTCATTATCTTGTGATCCGGTAAAAGATTCTTTTGGTTTAACAATATTAAATAACGCACCACCGGCATAAGCACTAAAGGCATCTGTAAATGTGGATGACCAGAAAACACCAGCGTTTAAGTTCCAATTCCAAATAGAACGTTGAGTGATATTTAACCAATCAATTGAAGTAAACTGCTCAAAAAACTCACCATTAAACTCATCTGCAAAATTGATATTTCTATCAATACTTCTATTGATTACGCCTCCTGTAAATCCAACGGAAAGGAAATGATTTTTATCGTATCCAAAACCTTGATGATAAGCCGTAGATAACATTATTTGGTTGGTTCTTAATATACCTGCCTGATGATCAGTAGTAAATAATAAACCCGCTCCTAAAATGTTATCGTTCAATTGGTCTCTTAAAAATCCCGCATCCCCACTAACTGAAAATGTATTATACGGTGAAGGTGTAGAAATTCTAGCATACTGATTTCTATAGTTCACGGCTATTCTATAATACGAGTTCAATTTACCGGTTAATGCCGGATTCAAATTCATAGGGGAGTTGTAAAATTGCGAAAACTTAATGTCCTGCGCATTCGAAGTAAAGAATGCTGCTGAAATTAAGATTAAGACTACCAATGCTTTCCTCATAGCTCTTTTTCTTATCGTAAACGGTAAATTTAGTAAAATCGAATGTTAAATTGTTAATTTCTTTTAATATTGGTCCATTTTTAAAGTTACACTTTAGTTAAAACCCAACTATTTAACACTTTTACCGTGTGTTTTAGTATGATTAAATGCCAAAACTTCTTCCAATATCTTCTTCCAATTATGCTTGGACAAATATGTAGAAATGAGATCGTTGTGAAAGACGATATGAAAAACTCCATTCGCTAAATAAACTTTGTTATATAACATTTTAATATATTCCATAATTGCTTTGTCAGAATCCATTTTAAGGTAATATTCAAAAGTGGCATCCATAACGCAAAAAGGATGAATAGTGATATCGGTTAAAGATTCTTTTGATAGATCATAAAAGGGATATGGCCGACTACAACCTGCTCGAAAGCCCATATGGTCGGGAAAAGCCATTGAATAATCGTGTTCTATCTTTGCTGATTGTAGCAGTTGGTATGTTTCGGGAAATTTTATTCTTATAAAATGTTGCCGTGAAATTGTAGCATTAGAATGCGTTAAAGTTAAAAACCTATCCTGCTCTTCCTTTAATTTTTTTACTGTGTTACAATCATAAGAAGGATGAATTCCTACAACATCATTTTTAGTTAATTTTTCTACCAAAATATCTAAGGCATAATGCTTGTAGTGGATGGATGGATTATGCTTCCCCTCATGCTCTAAAAGCAGAAAAAAGAAGCCTGTTAAATTATAGTCATCTAATCCCGAGAGAATGTTGTAAAACTGATCAAATGGGTCCTTTCCACCAAAAAAAGTAAAGCCTAATCGATCAATTCCTTGATTTATCTTACCCTTTATCAACATAGAAAGCCCTCCAAACAAGTTTTTAAAAAAACCTTTCCCGCGATAAGCAAATGGCGCATCTACATCAAAAGAAATTTCAAATTGAAATGATGGTTGATGATATTTAAATGATGGTTGAACTTTTTGAATACATTTTAAAACATCTGCTATGGCATGTTCTACAATTGGGTCTTCAAGAAAATTATTTTGAAATGCCAATGAAGCTTTCGCCGGAAATCTTCCATGTTCATCTGCATCAAAAGGTAAATATTCTTCATAACGAGTCAACATATAAAAGATCAACGCAAAAGGATCATAAGGTAAAACAGCTGCAGTATCATCCACTTGAAAAAATATCGCATGACCATTAAAAACCGAACATTCTATTTCCTGAGGAAGGATAGTCTCTTCAAAAAGAAGATGATGGGCTGCAAAATATACTTTGCAATTTGCTATTGGCTCTTTATAACTAATCAATATTTCTGATCCATTAGCAAGTGCTACATCATCAATCAGATTAATATCTGCCTGTAAATAGTTTTTAAAAACGTAATTAAATACGTATTTAATTCTATTGGTGATTTGTGGAATGTAGATAAGTGACACAGCTTGTTGAATGAGTTTTGCCTATTTTTGATCCACTAAATTAGTTAATTTGTCCTATCAAATCGTACTGCCTCAATTTGAGGGTCCATTCGACCTTCTTCTTTTCTTCATTGAAAGAGATGAGTTGGATATATACGATATTCCTATTTATAAAGTTACAACCGATTTTCTCGCTTATGTAAGACGATTAGAAGATTTAAATGTAGAGTTGGCAAGTGAATTTATTTTAGTGGCGGCTACCTTAATGAGAATTAAAGCCAAAACTTTATTGCCTCGAAAAGAATTGGATGAAGAAGGGAACGAAATCGATCCAAGGGAAGAATTGGTGCAACGTCTTTTAGAATACAAAAAATATAAAGCAGTTGTTGGCGATCTGCAACAAATGGAAGACGAAAGACAAATTTTGCATTCAAGAGGAAATATTTTGATTGAGCAAAAAAGTTTGAGTCAAATCAACTCTGTTGAAGCGGAATTAGAGTCAGTCAATTTATATAAATTGATGAAGGTTTTTCAAAAAGTAGTATCAAGATATCAAGATTCTAATTTAAGGCTTCAACACACTATCGTTAAATACGATTATACGATTAAAAGCAGCAAAGAATCAATTTTAAAATTAGTTATAGCTAAGAAAAAAGCTGATTTTACTGATTTATTTGAAGCATGTGAAAATAAAATTCACGCTGTATTTACACTCTTAGCTATTTTAGAAATGGTACAGTTAAGAGAAGTTGAAATACAAGTTGGCGAAGGATATAATAATTTTTGGTTGTTAGCTGCTTAGTTAACTACTTTAAAGCTTTCCAAGAGTGCAGTGATTTTTCATAATCCGCTTGCCATAATTCTCTCTTATGGTTAAACATCCACCCAGAATAATGATAAATGTGATCGCCATTTTTCAAAACTGTCAAAATGTAGAACATCCTTTTATCTTGCAACAAACCCGTTAAGTATTGAGTATGATATTCGTATCCATTTAAATTGTAAACACTATCTTTTTCTACCCTTGGATCTAATAAATTAGATTGCAACAACTGACTTAACGAATCTAATAAAAAGCTAGGCTGACTAGTTGTCGTCATTTCACGCATAAACATATAAGTATCTCTATAACTGTTTTTTACTTGAAACTCTGCCCCTGTATATACATAGGGCGTTTTCCTCATGTAAGGTGGATATTGAATTTCCCAATCGTCACTGTACTTATAGGTTTTAAAAACCTCACCATAATTACACGCCACTATAGCTAACGTAACCAGTATACTCGCAATTAATAGTTTAATATTCATATCATTTTTTTGCACTGCAAAGTTCGTAGAAATTACCAAACTTATAACATTCTTCGACTCAATAAGTTTTAAAAATCACAAAGATGCCCATTTTCCTTTAACCATCTCTCCTGATTTTTATAATTCGGCATATAACTAGCCACTAGTTGCCAAAATCTTGCGGAATGGTTCATTTCCTGCAAATGACAAAGCTCGTGCAATATTACATACTCTACCACTTCCATGGGAGCCAACAAAAGCCGTAATGAAATATTAATATTTCCCTTTACACTGCAGCTGCCCCATCTTGAATTTAGATACTTTAGAATTACGGTATTATATTTTTTATTTAAAGTTTTATCGTTTATTCTAGATACCAGATAAATTGTTTTTTCTTTATATTGATCTTTGAAAATCTTAATCAGTAAATCTCTCGTATTTTTATTGATATTCGCTATGGAATGTTCTTCAAAATTTCCTGTAAATATGATTTTTAAATCTTGAGGAACAACTTTTCCTTTAATTTTTGAGCTATTATTTACGGAATGATATTCTAAAGTCCAAACATCATCTAGTACTTTGATCTGTCTATCCGTCCAATAATCTTTTTCTACATGCTTTTTATTGTAAATGTCCTTTTTGCTTAATCTTTCACTTGCCCAAGCCAATAACTTCTTTAACTCCTTTTGTTGCTCTTCTTTGCTTAAATAATTAGGCAACCGAACATTTATATTTTCTTTCAATAAAGAAATTCTACTTCCTCTTCGTTTTTCGATATATAAATGAATGGGGGCGTTAAAACCAGACAAATGCATCACTTGCTTGGTGTTAGTTGGTTTTGTTGCCTTATTCCGCTTAAATAGTAACATCAATAAATATATCTTTGGTTGCTAAAATAGCATAGAGTTTATGAAACTTCTGAAAACCTATCTTGCAAAATATCAACTTCGCTTTTATTGGGCCTGTTTAAATAGTACACTTAATAAAATACTTGATCTTATGCCGCCCATTTTAGTAGGATGGTTGGTAGATAGTTTAAGCGGAAATATTCCTGCGTTTCTAAATGCGAAAGGAAATTTAGACGTTAAAGGAGTAGTTGTTCTTGTTATATTTTTAACCACAGTTATATTTCTTTTAGAAAGTTTTTTTGAATGGGTTTTTGATAGAAATTTTAAAAGAATTGCTCAAGACATTCAGCATGATGTAAGGCTTGATGTTTACAATAAAGTGCAGAGACTTCCTCAAGCTTATTTCGAAAACAATAGATTAGGCAACATTTTGAGTATTCTCAATGATGATATAAATCAATTGGAGCGATTCTTAAACGAAAGTTTCAATGAAATTCTTCAAATGTTTGTCCTGTTCATTTTTGCATCCATAGCATTATCTTCTCTTTCGTGGGAACTGACTTTGGTTGGGATGGCTCCAATTCCATTGATTATTGGTGGAAGTATGTTGTATCAAAAAATAATTGCTCCTCGCTACAAAAAGATGAGAGACACTATTGGGCTACTCAACAGCCGACTGGAAAATAATATTTCCGGTATGCGAGTAGTAAAAATGTTTAACGCAGAACAATATGAATACAAAAGAGTAGAAGATGCCTCAAATACTTATAAGAATGACAATTACAAGATCATCGATATTAACGTGGCTTACATTCCATTGATTCGAATTTTTATCACGGCTGGATTTGCTGTCGGTTTACTTTTAGCAGCCTTATGGGTAATAGATGATAATGGTAAAATGAGTTTAGGTGGCATTGCCTTATATGCCATGCTAATTCAAAGGTTGCTTTGGCCAGTCACTCGATTAGGAAAAATATTTGATGATTATGAACGCTCTAGAGCTAGTGTTCTAAGAATTGAAAGTGTTCTAAATGAAAAAGAAGAACCTCATAAAAAAGATATTGCCCCATTAAAAACACCATTTGAGCTTATAGAAGTTAAAAACTTAGATTTTGCTTATTCAACGGATAGTTCCGTGCTAGAAGACATCAACTTTGAGGTAAAAAGAGGCACTTCGCTTGGAATCGTTGGACCAACAGGCGCCGGTAAAACTACATTGATAAAATTATTGACAAGGCTTTATGAAGTGGAAAGCGGTGAGATTTTGTTAGATGGTAGAAGCCTATCTGATATTGATTTAAAAGAATGGAGAAGTCAAATTTCAGTAGTGAACCAAGATGCATATTTATTCCATGGCAGCATTAAAGAAAACATTGCCTATGGCCAGCCCACAATAGATATGGCAACCATAGAAAATGCTGCAAAAATGGCGCACCTGCATGAATTTGTTTGCACTCTACCAGAAGGATATGACAGTTTAATTGGTGAAAGAGGCATAAAATTGAGCGGCGGTCAACGACAACGATTAAGCTTAGCAAGAGCTATTTTAAAGAATGCTCCATTGATGATACTTGATGAAGCCACCAGCGCTGTTGATACCCAAACTGAAAGAGCTATTCAAGAAAATATTGATTTCTTAAGTAAAAACAAAACACTCATTATTATTGCTCATCGACTATCAACTGTTAGGAACACAGATAAAATTATCGTTTTAAATAACGGAAGAATAGCCGAGGAAGGAAGCCACAATAATCTACTAAAAATTAAAAATGGCATCTATAAAGATTTGTGGTCGATACAAACCGGAACAATAGTAGAAGATGAGTTGTCAGAATAACTCGATTGGCAATCAACACAAACAACTGAATTACAGACACTTAAAAATATTTTAGAGAGACACCCAGCCTACTTTCATCTTTTTTTGTCTGTGCTTTTTGAATAAGGGAACCATAATTTAGCAGTCTTCATTTTTGTTCCAATACCCAAAAAAGCTATGATTCCCGTCATGGCTTTTTTATTTTATAGCAAATATCTTACACCAATTGTGGGCACTAAGTGAAATACGTGCCGGCTCAATCCCGGAAAGTTTCCATAACCCAATTGAAGATTTCCTTCTAGATTAAAGTTTTTTGCAAACACATAAGAGTAACCTGTTAACCCTCCTAAAGAAAAATACGCAGATTGAGTTGTTCCTCCAAAGCCCAAAAATCCCCCTACATAAAAACCGTCTAAAGTTTCTCCTATCAAGTAGTATTTATACTCCGGACTAACATAATAAAGGTCGACATCTTGAGATCTTATTCCAATATTAAAGTCTGTTCGACCTCCAATTGAATGAACGGCATTGAATGCCCACTCAGCATTAACTCCAACAGGAATAGATAAATTTGCATTGCCGCCCATATATGTTGCCAATCCGCTATGCACGCCAATTGCAATATTTTGAGAAAAAGATGAAGTTGAAAAAGCAAAACAAATTATAATTGCGAATAAGATTTTCTTCATATCTATTTAGTTGGTTAAATATCCTTTAGGGATATAAATAAAAAAGATCGCGATAAAGATAACGAGCTAATTGTTTCTTTTAAATTATATATAGTTACTGTTCTCTTATTTGACATTATGATTGATATATCAAACAAACAGTTAGGGTTAGAACAACTGAACATAATGCGACATTTGTCCTTAAGTAAATGGGAAGATTATTTTAAATTTCCTAAATGAGTTCTTCATCTAGACAAATATGATGATATTAGTTATATAAACAATAGCGTTATGGCAAATATTACTGAAGCTGACATTATTAATAAGTTTAGAGAAATGGTTTCTCAACGATACGAATACGCTGATTTAAAGGAACGATTTGATCTACCAAGTGAAATTACTGAAACTGTTATTGGTGAGATTAAAGTCTACTTTTTATCAAGTATATATCCTGAAGCAACCAAAAGAAAGGAATTAGAAGATGCTTTTGCAGGCTTGGGATCATATGTTAAAAGTCCACGAAAAATTTGGGGCTTACTAGGCAATATGTCAAGAGCGTTATTTAAGTTCGGCCGACAATTTCCAACGGCATTAAAGGCGGGAATGAGCGGATTAGATGCATTTTTGGGGGCTAAAAACTTTGAGGCAGAGATGGTTACGCAAGCCAGTTCAATGAATATTAGTGCGCCAATGAGTAATGACGATTTTGAAAAAGTAATGGCTAAATTACCGAAAGAAGATATCGATAAATTTATAGTAGATGTAGAGAAATTATTTAAAATAATGACCAATACCACATTGATAGAGAAAACAGTAGCCATATTAGATAACGTAGCCGACACGATGAGAAGTAAGCCAAATATTTATCCGCCCAAAGAAGTGGATGGCATTATGTTGGGCCGAGGAATTTTAAAAGATGGCTATGAATTATTTTCAAAGTATGAAGAGAAAACTAAGCAATTAATGGTTAAAACAATTCATGACAATGAAATGTGGAATTCCAATACCGTTTATGAGAAATGGGGTTAAAGAAAAGTTCAAATTCAAACATAAATTCAAGATTCAACCAAACCAATAAAAAACGAGACGATGGCAAACAAGAAAATAATTTACACCGATCATGCGCCAGATCCAATTGGACCATATAGCCAAGCTGTTTTAGCAGGTGACACACTTTATATTTCAGGTCAGATAGGTATTGATTCTTTTGCAGGCGTATTAATAGATGAAAACATTACCAAAGAAACAGAACAAGTAATGGACAATTTACACGCCATTTTAGAAGCTGCAGGTATGACTTTTGATAACGTGGTTAAATGCTCTATATTCTTAAACAGTATGGATGATTTCGCTGCTGTTAATAAGGTTTATGGAAGTTATTTTGGCGACGATGCCCCAGCAAGAGAAACCGTAGCGGTAAAAACATTACCTAAAAATGTTAACGTTGAGATTTCGGCAATTGCTGTACGATAATTCAATAAAAAACCCGTAGACCCAATGTGGAGTCTACGGGCTAACAGCCATGTTAAAATTTACATGAATTTGGGTCAGTTAATTACTTTACTAACCCTTATTTTTATTTGTCTTGTTTAATAAAGTTCATTGATTGAATCAAGCCTTTTGAAGCAGACGATAATTCTGCGAAATATATTCCATTATTAAATTCACTAATATCCAACTCAATTATATCAGTATCAATAGTGAATATTTTAGTGAATTTTTCTACGCCATTAATATCGTATACGAATAGGGTAACTTCTTCAATAACATTTAGTTTTTCTAACCCTCTAATTTTTACAAAATCATGAGAAGGGTTTGGAAATACATCTAAACTTATACTAGCTTCAGTATTGTTAGAAGCAACTTCTAGGTCAATAATTTTTGAAAATTCATTAGTACCATCAAAATCAACTTGCTGTAATCTATAATAGTTAATGCCTTTGTAAGGTTGTTCATCTACAAATTCGTAATGAATCTTTTTATCGGAATTTCCGGCACCATTGACGACGCCTATTGTTTCAAAATGGATGGCATCTAAACTTCGTTGTACATTGAAATAATCATTATTGATCTCTGCGGTAGTGGTCCAATACAGATTATTCTCTTGTCCTTTATTCTCTCCGTCAAAAAAAGCGAGTTCAACTGGTAGGGCAGATCCATTTCTATAGCCAAAGTTTTTATTCAAATCTACCTGTCCATTTACTGCAAATCTAACATCATAAACTTTTTTAGTTGTAAATTGATGTCCCAACGGTAAATCTGAAGAGTCAATAACCACAATGTAAATGCCTGGATCTGACACTCCAAATGCAAAATAACCATCTGCACCTGTTGTTGTTGAAGAAATGAGAGGATCTGGTGCTCTAAGTGTTAATACTCCATTCGTATCTAAATCTCTGTACAGATAAACATTTACACCTGCCTGTAATACATCTATTCCATTAGTTAAAATGCTGTCTAAATCTACATCTTCAAAAACGTGTCCGTCAATAAAATTAACAGATGGTCCTGTTTTACAATCGCATCCTTCAAAATCTCCTTCTGTTTCAAAGAATCCAACCAAGGTCAATGAAGAGTTTGATGTGTCTACCCTATAAAAGGCATTATCCGGTGTTCCTTCTCTTCCGGAAGTAGAATAAAATAACCCGTCGTTGTGAAATCCTTGTCCTTCCATATCGTCTAATCCCGTTGGATTAATGACATTAGGTGTTCCGGTTGAAACATCAATTTCTACTAAATTTGTAGTGCCTCCATCATCGTTATTCATGGCAAACAAATTACCAGTATTGGGGTTAACAGCAATATCATCTAAATCTGCCAACAATCCTCCACCGGTTGCTACAATATAATCAACTCCCGGACCAAAAGCATTTGGTACAAACTGTCCGGTAGAAACATTTATTAAAAATATAAGGTCGTGAGTTGGAGCTGTTCTTCTTTCAGTTGCCCAAAGCACATTTCTGGTTAAATCATAGGCTAATCCATCAACATCATTTAAATTTTGCGAGCCTTCTGAACCATTTGCGGTTCCTATTACTGGACCATAAGGAGTAAAAGCACCCGTAACTAAATCTATTAGTCCAAATTGGTCTTCATCTACGGCAAACAAGCTGTCAGCATTTTTACTCATGGCAATCGCTTCAATTTCTGTTGAGCCGCCAAATGATCCAATTCTTTTGTTTTTACCACTAAATCTGTTAATAATATGAAGGGCATCAAACTCATCATCTGAAGAAGCCACACACATACTTGTAGTACCAATATATCCAATATTGATGTTTGTTACTGCTCTTAAACTTGTTCCAATTGTAACCGTTGGACTGCCATCTGTCATAAAATTGTATACATCAGGCATGTCATTTGGATCAACCGTAATTAAATATTGTATTGTTGTTTGAGTGGTATCTAAATATGAAATAGTCAATTCGGGTGCATATCCTCCATCAAAAGAGTAAAACTCTGCTTCGTGTCCACTTAATATAAATGCCATAGCATTTCCGGAAGACCATCCTGAACGATCAGTAATTTCTTGAACAATACTTGTTAAACCATCCATCCTAACTTCTCGTCCATCTAATAGCGGTTTCGAGTTCGTCCATTCTGCTGTTGCCGTTGTTCTTGGTCTAGAAGATATGTTGTTCGCCGTATTGGCAAATGGCAATGCATTGTCAACGGCTTCACCTTCTATATGTATTTGTGAAATCGTTTCAGTTGTGTTAGCTGAAGTTAATCTTAAGAATGCATCAATTATTTTGGCCCCTTGAGGCACAGCAATGTTATTGAATCTATATCCAACATCGGTGATGGCACCAAATTCTCCTGACATCATTAAATCAAAATGAGTATCACTACTACCAATATCATCTTGATGCACTTCTACAGCTAATACGTTAGCACCTGTATTAAAACTTACGCCGCTTACTATAAGATTAAAATATTTTGATTCTTCTTCACCTGATACGTTTTCCGATGCTAATGTGGAGTATGAAATGGTTCCGGTTGGCATATTCGTTCTAGCTATTTCCACACCGTTTAGATAGATAACGGCTCCATCATCTCTTTTTAATCTGATTCTAGCAGTGTTCCATGAACCTGCTGTCATTCCACCTGTAAATGTTTTTCTATAATAGTAGGTGTAATTACCAGAAGCAACTGTTGTTGTTATACCGGGATCTCCAAATCCAAAATCAGCTGTACCTGTGCTCCATCCTGTTTCCGCATACCCTAAATCAATCCATGTTGGATCGGCAATATCTCCACCATCGTAGTACTTCCAAGAAGTAGCGGTGTCAATAACTAAAGTAGGCGGTAAAAAGCTTATAACACTCTTGTGTTTAGTTTTAGCTAGCGACATTGTTCCTCCAAAACCATCTTGTCCCGCATCTTCATTTGAAGCAGTAATATCTGATTTTACTGATTGAACCTCGGAAAAATAAGTCTTTAATTCATAATCTCCTTGTGCATTTGTTAAGTCAGAAAACAATCTTGGATCGCTTTCTGGATCTATTTCTCCATCTAAATCTCTATCTTGATAGCAGAATACTTCAATTGCACCCTGTCCAATATCTTTTGAGGACAATGATTTGTTTACATCCAAATCTAAGAATACTTTTCCTGAAATAGTCTCATACGTTAAAGGGTAGGCATTGGGGTCACCTACAATTTTTGTCATTTCCAATTCAAAAGAAACATCACTACTACTTAATCCTACTTGATGTACTTCAACAGCTACCACATTAACGCCAGTGGTAATCATAGAAGCCAAAATGGTTGTCTCCCAGAATACAGTTTCGTCAGCACCTGCTGCTGTAAAATTTGCCAAATCACTATAACTAATAGTTCCACTTGGCAAACCATGTCGATATACCTCTACACCATTCACATATACTATCGCTCCATCATCTTTTCTCAGTTTGATATTTAAACTATCAGTATTTAAAATATCATCTGCGTTGAAGTAATGTCTAAAATAATAAGTTGAGTGGCCAGAACTAATAGTAGTACTTTCATCACTATCCCCAAAACCTAATTCTGCTGTGCCTGTTTCCCAGTCTTCTGTATTATCTACATGACTTAACTCTCTCCATGAAGTTCCTAAATCGGTACCATCATCGCTATAATTCCAATATTCCCCTTGTGCAATATAAATATCGGCTGAATGATCTACGATATCTGCCGTCATGGCTAAATCAAAATGAATGTCAGAACTTGCAGGATTATCTTGATGAATCTCCACTGCAATTACATTATCTCCATCAACTAAATAATCTGCCGGTACTATTATTGATCTAACATCAGTTTCATCACTTCCACTAGTATTATTCACTGCGAGCGTTGAAAAAGAAATTGTACCAGCCGGCATGTTACTTCTTAATACTTCTGTTCCATTGATATAGATCACAGCTCCATCATCTCT
The DNA here is from genome assembly GCA_041393015.1 of Chitinophagales bacterium. Lineage (GTDB taxonomy): Bacteria > Bacteroidota > Bacteroidia > Chitinophagales > JADIYW01 > JAGQYH01. Next base: position 727,411 of record JAWKKV010000001.1, read on the forward strand.
AACTAAATCTAATAATAGATAATTGATGGTACTAGCATCAGCCACATTGAAGTGCTTTCTAAAATAATAGGTTGTTTTTGAATGATTGTTAATCGTTGTAGTCATAGGATCCCCAAAACCCAACTTAGAGTTACCATAAGACCAACAAGCATCTGCATAACCATTCGCTCTCCAAGAAGTTCCAAGATCAAGTCCTGAGTCATCGTATTTCCATTCTGAACCGAAAGCAAAGCTTGGTGATGCTTCAGGTGTGCTACCATCAGCACAAGTGGAAATATCAATACTTACTACCGCAGTTGCACAAGCAATTGGTTGAGCATTATCACAAATTTGATAAGTGAAAACAATCTGGATCGCTTTCTGGATCTATTTCTCCATCTAATCTTATCTTGATAGCAGAATACTTCAATTGCACCCTGTCCAATATCTTTTGAGGACAATGATTTTACATCCAAATCTAAGAATACTTTTCCTGTAGTCTCAAGTTAAAGGGTACATGGGTCATACAATTTTTGTCATTTAATTCAAAAGAAACATCACTACTACTTAATCCTACTTGATGTATCAACAGCTACCATAACGCAGGTAATCATAGAAGCCAAATGGTTGTCTAGAATACGTTGCGCACTGCTGTAAAATTTGCCAAATCACTATAACTAGTAGTTCCACTTGGCAAACCATGTCGATATACCTCTACACCATTCATATATACTATCGCTCCATCATCTTTTCTCAGTTTGATATTTAAACTATCAGTATTTAAAATATCATCTGCGTTGAAGTAATGTCTAAAATAATAAGTTGAGTGGCGAACAATAGTAGTACTTTCATCACTATCCCCAAAACCTAATTCTGCTGTGCCTGTTTCAGTCTTCTGTATTATCTACATGACTTACTTCCATGAGTTCCAAATCGGTACCATCATCGCTATAATTCCAATATCCGTGCAATATAAATCGGCTGAATGATCTAATATCTGCCGTCATGGCTAAATCAAAATGAATGTCAGAACTTGCACATTATCTTGATGAATCTCCACTGCAATTACATTATTCCATCAACAAATAATCTGCCGGACTATTATTGATCTAACATCAGTTTCATCACTTCCACTAGTATTATTCACTGCGAGCGTTGAAAAAGAAATTGTACCAGCCGGATGTTACTTTAATACTTCTGTTCCATTGATATAGATCACAGCTCCATCATCTCAACTAAATCTAATAATAGATAAGATGGACTAGCATCAGCCACATTGAAGTGTTTTAAAATAAGTTGTTTTTGAATGATTGTTAATGTGTAGCTAGGATCCCCAAACCCAACTTAGAGTTACCATAGACCAACAAGCATCTGCAAACCATCGCTCTCCAAGAAGTTCCAAGATCGTCCTGAGTCATCGTATTTCCATTCGAACGGGCTTGGATGCTCAGGTGTGCTACCATCAGCACAAGTGGAAATATCAATACTTACTACCGCGTTGCACAAGCAATTGGTTGAGCATTATCACAAATTTGATAAGAAAGTTTCTATACCTGATATAATCCCGATGGAGTAAAATCTATAATCGTCTGTTGACAGCAACGGTTCCATTGTTATAATTGCTGCCCCTGATTTGCTCGAGGGATAGCGTTATGTTTTCCACATTCGCATCAGAATCCAGATAACACATTTACTTGGAGGAGGATGCTACATTATCAGCAACTGCATTGGGCGCCGTATTGGGAGAAACAGTCACATTAACAGTAGCCGTAGAACAAAGACTTGGCGAACCATCATCACATATCTGATAGGTAAATGTTTCTACTCCAAAATAAGCACCGCTAGGTGAAAAATCAATGTAGTCGTCTGTTAGATTACCCGGAGTACCATTATTGTTGATGGATGCTATTGCTCCATGATTAGGTCCAACGGTAATGGAAGATAAAGTGATGTTGTCTCCTTGTGGATCAGAATCATTGCTTAGTACATTAATGGTAATTGCCTCTGTATTACTAACAGCATTATCAGCAACTGCATTTGGTGCCGTATTCGGTTCGGTAACGGTTACATTTACTGTTCCAGTAGAACATAAGCTAGGTGTTCCATCATCACATATTTGGTAAGTAAAAGTTTCTACTCCAATATAAAGACCCGTTGGAGTATAATCCACAAAGTCATCTGTGATGTCTCCAGGCGTTCCGTTATTATTGATAATGGCCGCACCTCCATTGTTTGGAGCTGATATAATAGAAGTCAATGTTATATTATCTCCATCAGAATCGTAATCATTGCTTAAAACATCAATTGTAATTGGCGTTGAAACAGTAGAGGTATTATCTGTAACTGCATTTGGTGCTGTATTTAAATCAACCGTTAAAGATATGTCATCTACTGCAATATCTCCTTGCCAAGTAGACCCTGTTGTTCCTACAAACCTAACATTGATAGATTGACCATCATAGGCACTTATATTCTACGTTGGCTGTATACTCAAGCATCTCCTTGATTGTCAGATTGACTCCATTCAGTTGTCCAACCTGCACCACCATTTGTACTTACTTGAAAGTCTACAGTCTACGGCAACCGCTTCCTCGCTCCGTACATATGATAATCAAAGTTAAAAGTAGCTCCGTTTCTGCACTTAGATCAATACATGGGCCATCTATAATCGTTACTTTACTTGAATAATTTGGGGAAGAAGCCTCTACATATATATATTGACTTCCTTCGTTAGCACTAGAAGGTCCTGTTCCGGAAGAAGGTGTACCACCCGATTGGTTAATCCAATCAAAATCATCTATTGCCAGTTGTGTCCAAGCTCCCCATCCACTTTCAAAACCTTCTGTGTACGGGAAAGAAGTAATTCCTCCTGAACATGGGCCGGGTAAGGTTCCACATATCACTACATCATCAATATAAACATCATCTGCATTTCCTGATGCATCGCACAAAAAGCGCAATTGAGTGGTACTAGTGAAAGGACCTGTAATTGTTACTGATTCATTTTCTCTAACGTTATTGTTAAAATCAATGCTTTGAGCGTAAGTAGTAAAAGTGGTGAAATTTGTTCCTCCATCAGTAGAGATCTGAAGCCAAAAATCTTCATTAGCATTATCCATACTAATAGCTAAATAGGAAAAATTAACATTTATGGAAGTATATGCTGATAAATCTAAACTATTGGTGTAAAATGATGAAGCTACTCCACTGTTATCTTGAATATCTACAGAATAACTACCCGTGTTTGCATTTGAAGCGCTTCGGAAAGCATCTACACCTCCGCTATTCCATATTCCCCATCCACTTTCGAAACTTTCATTATCGATGAGAACATCACCGCCACATTGGGCTTTACCGTTTATTGAAAATGCTAAAAGTAGTAGAATAACCAAAAGGGAATTCAATACATACTTCAAATTAAGGTGTAAAGATTTAGGTTTCATACAGGGTGTTTATGTTTCGTTTTTTAAATGCTCTAAAACATGGCTGCTTCAAAGAAAATTAAAATGGGTTATGGTAAAAGTATTTAGAATTAATGCAAAGCGACATTGCAATTAAACCTATTTTATATAATTTTTTATAGTGAAAAAACCTATTTTACTTAGTAAGTAAAAAACCTAGGTGTATAAATATTAAGAGACATAGAACCAACTATAAATAAACAATTCTATGTCTCCTAATTGATTACTACTTCTATTGTTTAATGAATGGAATGGTCTGCCTTATATTTCCAGAAGAAATTTCTAGTAAGAAATAACCCTCTTCTAGTATATTTAACGGAATGGTTGACTCATCGCTTGTAACCTCTATTTCGTTTACTAATCTCACTTTACCGAAAACATCAATCACCCTAACATTCAGTGTTTGATTATTGAAAGTTTTGAGACCGGATAAATTAATTTGATCTGTTACTGGGTTTGGCCAAACATTAATGAGCATTTTTTCTTGGTTGCCTTGATTGGTTAACACAATTATTTTTGAATACTCAGATGTGCCATCATAATCTACTTGTTGTAATCTGTAATAATTTTCGCCTAATAATGGAAATTTGTCATCAAAGTCATACTTCAATCTTTCATTGCTATTACCCGCTCCTTCTTTTCTTCCAATTGATTCAAAATGAACGCCATCCTTACTTCTAAAAATATTAAAATGGCTGTTGTTCATTTCAGATAATGTAATCCAATGTAAGTGATTAACTCCGGATAGATGTTCACCATAAAAACTAACCAATTCAACCGGCAAAAGAGCTGCATCTCTATAACCAAAGTTATTGTCAGAATCAAAGTTGCCATTTGATGTAAACCTTGCTTCTTGAACTTCAGGAGTAGTTAAAGTTGATCCAACCGGAACATCGGCCATGTCAAAATTGACTAAAAAGACTCCCTTTCTATTAACACCAAAGAAAAAACTGCCTTGGCTATCCGTATCAATTGAATCGATTAACAAGTCAGCAACCGTTATTACACTATCCCCATCTAGATCCTCATATAGGTAAACAGTAACTCCTTCATCTAAGACATCCGACCCATCAAACACACCATTTTCATCTAAATCGCTAAAAACAATTCCTTCTAAAAAGCTAAAATATGGACCTGATTTACAATCACAGCCTTCAAAGTCTCCTCCACTTAAAAAATATCCAACTGGAGTTAAAGCTGCAGTAAGTGTATCTACTTCATAAAATACACTACTTGGAGAACCAACTCTTCCCGAAGTGGAATAAAATCTCCCATCATTGTGAAAGCCTTGTCCTTCCATATCGTTTAATCCTGTGGAATTTATGACTGTTACTACTCCAGTAGTGGCATCAATTTCGATTAAGTTGGTCGTTGTACCTCCATCGTTATTCATAGCAAACAAATTGCCTGTATTGGGGTTTACGGCGATATCATCCAAGTCGTTTAACATTCCGGCTCCGGAAGTAACCAGATAATCTACTCCGGCTCCAAAATAATCTTGCACTAACAAACCTGTTGTATGATCAATGACCAATAAAATGTCAGGTGAGCCGACTCTTCTTTCTGTCGCCCATAAAACACTTCTTTGCATGTCAAAAGCCAAACCATCTATATCTGAAAATGTATAGCTACCTAAGCTACCGTCTCCCGAGCCAATTCTTGTTCCAAAAGATTCAAATCTGCCCGTTGTAAAATCAACTAAACCGAGTGAATCGCCATCAACAGCAAATAAACTATCGGCATTTTGGCTAAAAGCAATCGCTTCAATTGATCTTGAGCCACCAAAAGCTCCAACAAATGTATTGGCACCATTGAATCTATTGATAATATGCAGCTCATCAAAGCCATCTTCTGCTGCTGCCACACACATACTTGTGTTTCCTAAATAACCAATATTTATATTAGATGCTCTTGCCCCTTCAGAAATAGTTGCAATTGGGTTCTCTGTAGTCATAAACACTTTGTCTATAGGCAGAGATTCTTCTTTTATGTTGATTAGATAATCTACTGTTGTTTGATTTGTATCTATATATGAAATCACTAGCGATGCCGGTGTTCCTCCATCGTAGGTATAGAATTCATTGCTAAATCCCTTTAAAAACAGGGACAATGAATTACCTGATGACCAACCTGGTCGACTTATAATTTCATCAACAATGGTTCCAAGACCTTCAACTTTATAGTCTTCATTATCTAAAACAGGAAAAAGGCTATAATGTCGTTGATTGGCTGTGGTTCTTTGTCTGGTGCTAATATTTCCCGCTGTTGTAGAAAATGCTAACGAGTTATCGGTAGCTTCTCCTTCTACATCAATAGTTATTGCACTAGTGGACGCATTTGCAGCTTTCATAACCACCCAAGCATCTACAATTACCGCATCATTAGGTACTTGAACATCATTAAACCTTAAACCTAATTCATCAAGTCCCACATCAAATGCATCTAAAGCCATAGCAAAATGCATATCAGAACTCCCGTAACTAAATTGGTGAATTTCTACTGCAATTGTATTTGTGCCGGTTACGAAGCCCGGATTCGGAATATAAATATCAGAATGAATTCTTTCGTCAATATAATTAATATTATTTACGGCTAATGTGCCATGACTTATCTTACCATCTGGCATATTTCGCCGAACTACTTCTTCCCCATTAATATAAATTACAATACCATCATCTACTCTAGCTCTAGCCAAAGCAATTCCATAATTAGGCCCATTAGGTCCAGCAATTGTAATTTCTTTTCTAAAATAAAAAGTTGATTCCCCAGCGGTTAGCTGCGTATTTTCGCCGCCATCTCCAAATCCAAAATTCCCTCCACCTGAAGACCATCCCGAATCGTCAAAACCTGATTCATTCCATCCTGTTGCAGGAAAACCTGAATCATAATATTTCCATGTTGCCAAAGAATCGAACAGGGCAACAGTAGGGCCACTAGCATCTACACTTATAACTTCATTAGAAGATAAAGCAACCGCTCCGGTCGCAGCATTTTCAATGGCATCATCATTTGATGCTAATGGTGTAACACTAATAGCCGGTACCTTAGCAGGATAAACACTAATGTCGTATGAGCCATCTAAGCTACTTACATCTGATGCTACCAGTGCGTCTCCATAATCAATAACACCACTGCTATTTCGATCTTGATAAGCTTCTACCACAAGAGCACCTGATCCATAATCACTACCACTATAATCTCGACTAAAGTCAATATCTAAAAAGACTTTTCCGCTTATACTTTCGAAATCCCATGCATATGCTGCAACTTCAACAACAGTTGATTTCATATCAAATCCTAAATCAGAACTTGCCGTATTATCTTGATGTATTTCAACTGCAATAACATTTTCACCATCTACTAAATAGGAAGACGGAATGGAAAATGAATGCACTTCAGTTTCTTCTGAACCACTGATATTAGAAGCCGCCAAATCTGTGTAAACTATTGCTCCTGGATCCATATTATTTCTATATATCTCCGTTCCATTGATATATATTATAGCTCCATCATCTCTTACAACATCAACCGTTAACCCATCTATTGCGCTTGCATCAGCAATATTAAAGTGTTTTCTAAAATAATAGGTTGCACCTCCATGGTTTAGAATAGTGGTTGTCATTGGGTCGCCAAAACCTAATTTTCCGAATCCTTTTGCCCAACAAGTATCTACATAACTGCTTTCTTTCCAAGCTGTTCCTAAATTAGCCCCTGAGTCATCGTACCTCCATTCAGAACCGTAATCAAAATCTCCTGTTGATGCTTCGTTATCTGAATTACATAATAATGGTGCTTCTACGTTTACATTAAAAGTATCTGCTAAACATCCTGAAGCATTTTTTACAATATATTGTGTGGTATCTGTTGGAGAAACAGTAATAGATTGTGTTGTTGCTCCTCCGGGAGACCAAACGAAATCATCTGCCCAACTAGCTGTTAATGTTACGCTATTTCCTGATGAAATAGTAGTATCAATAGAAGCATTGTAAATATCTTTATCAATGGTAAAATAGTCTGTTGTGTTGCCACTATTGTTTAAGAATTTAACATCCATTCTGTTTTCTTCAATCTCAACAATTACACTACCCAATTGATATAAATAAGCATACATAGCCGGATGTGCTGTAAGCGATCCCGTTACTTTTCCTGAAGAACCTGCAGTAATATAAACTGCTCCTTTACCGGCATCTACGCCAGATGTTGTCTTTTTATAAGAACAATCTACATCTAGTTTTCCACTTCCGGCATCCACTTGCATTGAAGAATTAAATGTACCAGAAACATCATAATGACCATTTAAAAAATATGACCTTTCATAAGAGTGGCTATGACCTGATAATACTAAATCAACACCATAGCTCTCCAAAATAGGGAGCACATCTTCTCTCATATCGCGCATTCTTCCTCCACTGTCACCAGTATTGTCAGAATCGTGAGAGCCTTTGGTATATGGTGGATGATGAAAAATAACAACAATCCATTTTTTTGTGGTTGCCGCTAAATCATTGGTTAGCCAAGTAAGCATGGAGCCACCTGTTGATCTATCTGTATCATCTGAATCCAGTGATACAAAATGAATTTGACCATAATCCCATGAATAATATGCTTCTGTTCCTGACGCCAGACCGCCAGCCTCTCCTGCGGTTGGGAAGCTAAAAATGTCATAATAAGGGCCCGTTTGTGTAGTAGAATTAGCGCTATAAATATCGTGGTTTCCCGGGCAAGACCATGTAACGGTTTGTCTAATGATGTCTTCATACATATTTTCAAACATTGCATCTTGGTATTCATCATCTGTACCATTGTCATATGCATTATCACCCAACATTAATATCATATCCGTTTTTCCAGATCCTACATAGCTGTAGTAAGCATCCCGAACCGCCCTTTGATTGTTATTGGCTGTGCCGGCATCACCCAATACCCATGCACGTGTTAAACCGGTATATGAATCTGCCGGAGCTGTTGTGAAAAAATGGTCACTATCTCCTCCCGCAAATGTTGTATCGCCATTTCCAATACTATAGTAGTATTTTGTATCCATGGTTAATCCGCTCACTGTTACTTCATGGTCAAATGTTACAGTTGCATCGTAAATAGTGTCATTTAAACTGCCCGGTGCCAAACCGTATGCTACAAATGAGCTAATTGGCAAACCTGTTCTCCATTTTACAATAACACTCGTTTGGGTTAACGTCTGCAAATATGGTCCTCTTTCAAAAGTAAGTTCAGGCGTTCCAATATTTACAATTTGCATATCCATTGAGATGTCTGAACTCCCAACATCATCCTGGTGAATCTCAACAGCAATTACATTGGTACCATCAATAAAGTCTGTTGCCGGCAACAATAATTCTACTGGCGTGCTTTCTTCTGAACCACTGGCATTACTGGAAGCTAAGGTTGTATAAGTGATGGTGCCAACAGGCATGTTATCTCTTAAAATTTCAGTACCGTTTAAGTATACTACCGCACCATCATCTCTTATTAAACTCAATTCAAAATAATCCGTTGAGGCAAAACCTGTAGCAGTAAAAGAAGTTCTAAAATAAGTTGTTTCATGTTTATCAGAACTATTTCCACCAAAGCTTACAACTGTGCTCTCATCTCCATCTCCATAGCCTAGCTCAGCGGCACCTGATGACCAAGATGCATCGTTAAAACCAGATGCTTGCCAAGCAGTTCCTTGATTAGATCCATCATCTAAATATTTCCATGTTGATCCATATGATAAATAGGGACCATACTCTTGTGGTGTTAAGGCAAAATCAAAACTAACATCTGAAGAACTTGGGTTATCTTGATGAACTTCAACAGCAATAGTGTTTGTACCACTTACTAAATAAGAAGCAGATATTGATGTGCTATACACCGTACTTTCAGAACCTCCACTCACATTACTGGAAGCCACCGTGTTGTAATTTATTGTTCCTGCTGGCATGTTATGTCGCCAAACTTCTGTACCATTAATAAAAACTACAGCACCGTCATCTCTGATCATTTCCAAATCTAGCGTTTCATAAATTGAGCTATCAGCAATAGTAAATTGTTTTCTAAAATAAGTAGTATACTGATTGTTATCGGCAATCACTGTCGCTTCATCACCATCTCCAAAGCCTAATTCTGCTGCACCTGAAGACCATGAAGCATCATTAAATCCCGATGCTCTCCAAGCTGTTCCTTGATTAGATCCATCATCTTTATATTTCCAAGTTGACCCGAACGATATTCCTTCTTCAGCTAAAATGCCTGTTATGGCAAAATCAAAACTAACATCTGATGAGAATTGATCATTTTGATGTATTTCAACTGCTATTGTGTTAGTTCCTGATACTAAATTTGCGCTAGAAATTGTAGTTGAGTAAATTCCATCTTCTGGACTTGCAAATGTTACAGCAGTAGTATTATAACTTATGGTTCCTGTAGGCATGTTATCTCTCCAAATCTCAACACCATTGAGGTAAACTACAGCGCCATCATCACGCACCATTTCTATTAAGAGTTCACTATATATTGAAGCGTCTGCCACCGTAAACTGCTTTCTAAAATATGTAGTAAACTGGTTAACATCTGCAATTACAGTAGCTTCGTCGCTATCTCCAAAGCCTAATTCTGCAGGACCGGACGACCAAGACGCATCATTAAAGGCCGAAGCTCTCCAAGCAGTTCCTTGATCAGATCCATCATCTTTGTATTTCCAACTATCTCCAAACGAGATAAATTCTGTAGCATTTGTTGTAAAACTTAACAGTAATAGTACAGCCGTTAGAAATAAACTAATTCTCATTGGTTTGTGTAGTAATAATATTCGCATTTAATAGGGTTTTTATGTTTTGTTCTTGAGCAGAAATATTTTTTGATAATTCCTGCATCGCTGGTGTAATTCTTATTCGATAAGGTAATAGCAATAAGCTTTCATTAGCTAGGTTGAGTTCTTTTATGGATGCTTCGTATTCACCTGCTTTTAAGTAATACTCTGCTTTTTTATAGTGCCACCTTTCCTTTCTCTGCTGGCTTTCAATAATATCATCTAGTATTTGATGAATCGTATTAAAATCACTTCTTGCTTCTGAAATTTCAATGGCTTTTAGATCAAACACTAATAAATTTCCAAATTTCATTTGAGCTAACTCATAATTTTGATATGCGGCATCTAACTGTCCGGCTTCAATTTGGACGTTAATTAAGTCCATGAAATTTTCAGGCAGCAATGTGGTTGTTTTTTCAATAGCTTGTTGATAGAAATTTGCAGCTTCATCGTTCTCTTCGAGTGCCGTTAATATTTTGGCTTTCGTTAAAAGACCTAAAACATGACCTTCTTCTTTTGACAAAAAACTATTGATATGTCTAAGTGCTATATCATATGTTTCCATCTTAAAACACATTTTAGCCAATAAAAACATTGTTGGTGGATATTCTTCTCCTGCTAATGCTTTTGCGGCTTCTATATCAAGGAAGGTTTTATCATAATCACCGTCGTCCATATATAAGCTGCCTCGCTTTATGTATAAAACAGGATCATTGGGCGATTGAGATATTTCTTCCGTTACAAGATTAATCCTATCATGTATTTCACCATGACCATACATATTTATACAACTTAGCACGCTTGCTAGAAGTATGACAATTCTCAACATTTGAAGAAATTTAAATGAAATAGGCGACTGACCTAATTTTCATATTAAAAAATACTTCATCGAAAAAAAGAGAGATGCTTTGCGGAAGGCAAAGACCGGAGATTAAATAAAGTTTCATACAACTATTTAAGGGTTTTCATAATGTATTAACTTTAAAATTAACGCAATTGAAATAAAATGTCAATTGTTTTAACAAGGTATTTTGATTCTGGATATAAAAAAAGCTGCTCAAGCCAGTACTTGAGCAGCCAAAATCGGATTCTAGTAAAATTTATTCGTGTTGATGAAAGAATTATTGTAGGATAACTTTTTCGGAAAAGAACTCATAGCCATCTGTTAATTGAACAATGTAGGTTCCTTTGCTCAATTTTGACAGATTGCAGTGTGCTTGATTATTATTGCTAATGTTTATTTTTTCTGTAGAAACTAACTTCCCATTGACTGAAAATACATTCACAGAAAAGCTTTGATCTAATTGGAGTCCATTCAATTGAATATTAATGGGTCCTGTTGTTGGTTTTGGCCAAATTTCCATAGTTGCTAGATTTAATTCGTTAGTATTAAAATTTGTTGAGCTTATCACCTCTTTATTGAATCCAAAATCAATGTTGTTTACTGCTTCATTGTTTGCTGAAACTTTTACTAGTTGATAGTCTTCTGTAAATAATGAATAGGCAGCATCAATTGTTGTTAAATCTGGTGTAATAATGTAGGCTACATCTGATTGGTCTTCATTTTCATAAGTAATAATTAATTCTGAAGGGAATCCACCATCATACATATACATATCTCCAAAAAAATCAGCAATAATTAATACCATTGCGTTACCTTCAACCCATCCTGATCTATCAACAATTTCTTGAATAATTGCTTCAATACCATCTATATTCAGTTCTTGATAATCGTTTGGAACAACGGTTGATTGCCATTCCGTTGTAACCTGTGTTCTAGGTCTATTGCCAATGTTATATTCTTCATTTATAAAAGTTTCAGGATTGTCATTCGCCTCTCCTTTCACAATAATTTCAATAAATTCTGATGGATGATTGGCAATTGATATTTTTAAACTAGCACTCTTAATAGTAGCGCCTTGCGGGATGTTTAAATCCAAAAATCTCAATCCTATTTCTCTAATACCCGGTTCAGATTCACTATCTAAAATCATTACTCCTCCGGGTTCATTTTGCACTGCATCATCTGAAGAAGCAGATATCTTAGCTCTAGCAGTACGAATGGGATTAGGAATCACTGTTAAAGAATAGCTGCCATCGGTGTCTGTTTCAATAGTTTCTACTTTCTCATCACCATCATCTAACCAACCATTCTTATTAATATCTTCAAAAGCATGCACTTTAATCGCCTCTAAACCAATATCTGTTGAAGAAAAAGTTGAGTTATTATCCATATCTACATAAATCTTTCCGCTGATAATACTCGGTTGATCCAAAGCGCTTTCTTGTGCGTTATTTCCGTTGCCAAACGCTACTGCAGTAGTAAGTAAAAAGGATGAGATTAAAACAGAACATAATTTCATTATGACAAATTTTTGAGTTAAAGTAAACGCTTGGGTTTTATGTTCCTTAAGTCAAAAATTATAATTCGCAAGTATTAATTTAATACCGAAATTATCAATACAATTGGGGGATCATGTTCTTGTAAGTTGGAATTTGAGATTGATTTAGCACTGTGTCTAAAATATCTTTCGCCAACAAAATTTGCCTCAGTTTTAACTCTTGATGTCTCTTCTATCTGGTCATAGAATATAGCCCACAGGATGTAAGCAGGTTTTAAATGTATTATCTATAAATCGTTTTGTCAACCCCTAAGGTATCAACCTATAAAAAATAGGTAATTCTCTTATTCCAAAACAGCTTTATAGGTAAATTACCTAGATCGGTAAAAATTAGGATCTTAAATTATTACTTTTTATATCTTAGTTGCCTTCAATTCATTCATTCATCGGATAAACATCCCATCATAAAAGGCTATAAAATGTCAGTAACCAATACATCTCACCAATTCAATCAGTCATTCAAATTAAAATATATCTTTTTACTTACTGCCTCCATTTTTATTTTCGGTTGTAAAACAGCTGCCGTAACGACCGTAAAAGAGGAAAAGGTCATTATTCAAAAAGAAATACCATTAAGAGAATATTCTGTTCAATCGGTATTGTGGCAGCAGCTTTCCGGTGAATATAAAGCATTGAGTTATCAGGCATTTAATCTTGCAAAAATGCAGTTGGATGAAATTCTTGCCAGCAATAATCTTCCTGAGAAACCATTAGCCATTATCACTGACATTGACGAAACAGTACTTGACAATAGCCCTTATAATGCTAAAATGATTGAAGACGATAGAGAATACGAAAGTGTCAGTTGGAAAGCATGGGGAGAATTAGAACAGGCTACTGCTGTACCTGGAGCACTAGAATTTTTCAATTACGCTCAATCAAAAGGCGTTCAGATATATTATATTTCCAATAGAAAGGCCAACCAACAGACTGAAACCATGAATAATCTTATAAAACTTGGTTTCCCATATATTGATGACGCACATTTCCTATTAAAAACTAAAGAAAGTGGCAAAGAGGCTAGACGCCAAATTGTAGCTGCCAACAATAATATTATTATGCTTTTAGGAGACAACCTATCCGATTTTTCAGATTTATTTGACGATAAATCTACTGAAGAAAGAAATAAGGTAACTGATGATCTTCAAGCAGATTTTGGTAAGAAATTTATTGTTTTACCTAACCCAATGTATGGTGATTGGGAAATGAAAGGATTATATGAAGGCAGCTATAACTGGACGCCAGCCCAAAAAGACTCCCTCAGAAAAGCTAAACTAATTTCCTATTAGGCAATAAGTATAAAACACTCAACTTTATTTATCTATAATGTCTTCTTGTTTTGCCTTGTGCATTCTTACAAGATACAAGACTTGGAACATACCCATTGCTCCTCAACTAATAACCTTTTAAGGTGTAGCCGAAAAGTAATACATCTATAGTATTTATAGGCCATACAGCGAATTGTGTGATCCTAATCACAATCTGACTCTATTTTATCCGATAGTTTTGCATTCGAATCAAAATAGAGATGATCTAATGCGCAGATATAAATTAATTCAATATGTAACCTTTCTAAGCTTGGCAATTAGTTCTTTTGCTTTGCAAGCTCAAAATACTCCAACGCAGAGTTTAACTTTGAATGAGGCCATTGAGAAAGCCATAGCCAATAACAATCAGATTAAACAAGCTGGTTATGATCATGAAATTGCTCAAACAGAGCTTTCCGGCATTAAAACTTATCGTTTGCCACAAATTGATGCCACCGTTACGGGTTCTGCTACCAATTTACCGCTCAATGCTTTTGGCAGCAGTCTTCAACAAGGCGTTATTGAGCAAACCGATTTCATTCCTTCTTCATTGAATAATCCATCCGTAATAGGAAATCTTCAATCACAGATTTCTTTTAAGCAACCATTAATGAATTTGGATGTTCGCCCCATGAAAGATGCATTAACGGCAAAATCAAATGCTTATGAATGGCAGAAGGTTCGATACAAAACAGTGATATCATCTTATGTTACTCAAGCCTACTTACAGCTTCAACTCACCAATAAAATGTTAGGCGTTCTTAACGAAGCTAAAAAAACAGTAGAAGCCAATTTAAAACTCACTCAAGACAATATTCAAGCCGGCTATCTTCAAAAAGTTGATGAGCTATCTGTTGAATTGCGATTGAATGAAATCAAATATCAAATTCTAGAAACTGAAAATAACCTTCAAAATATATCGGATCAGTTGGCTTATTTAATGGGTGAGCCATCAGGCATATTATTTACTCCTTCAGATGAATTAGCCGAAAGCGATCAATCTACTATTCTTTTAGAAGAATTATCGAGCGATAGATCAGATTTTAATGCAATTGGTCAACAGATTGCTGCGCAAGAAAAAATGATTGAAGCTACTCAAAAAAATATGTTGCCAAGAATCAATGCATTTGGATCATACGAAGTAAACAATCCTTTTGATTTTCAAGATGCACAACATGGATTTCTTTTTGGCGTGCAGGCTTCTGTTAAAATTTTTGATGGACTAAAAAATAAAAACACGATTCAAAAAAGCAGAATTGAGTTGATGAAAAACGAAACCAATTTACAGGACTTAATGGCTAAAAACGAAGTGGAATTAGCCAATGCTAAAAGACAATTGGTTGCCGCAAATGATAAAATCAACTTAACTAAACAAGCCATTGAACAATCTAAGGAATCGCTTCGAATTAAAATGGATAGGTATGCTGAAGGTTTAGAAAAAACCACAGATATACTCAATGCAGAGACTTTATTGTCTAATAAAGAAATGGACTACATCCATGCGCTTTACGAGTATCAACAAGCCTATTCAAAGATCAATATGATTTTAGAACTACCTCAATAACTAAAATAAAAACACAAGTCAATACATAAATCAAATAATATGAAGAATTACAAACTCACTTGGATAATCGCATTAAGTTTCTCAATGGTATTTATATCCTGCAAGAAACACGAGACTACATTATCAGAAGATAATCGCTCACCTGTTAGTGTAAAATTAGCTACGGTAAATGGCGGTTCAACAGATAGTTATTTTACTGTTTCCGGCAAGGTGCAGTCAGAAAATCAAGTAACAGTTAGCTCAAGAATGATGGGCTACATTACTTCTGCCAATGTAAAAGTTGGCGATCAAGTTAGGGCTGGACAAAGCTTAGCTACTATCAGTGATGCTGATATTCAACCTAAGATTGCACAAGCTAATGCGGCAGTTGTAGAGGCACAAGCCAACTTAAGCAATATTGAAAAAGACTATGCAAGAATTAAAAGCTTATTTGAAAAGCAAAGTGCCACTCAAAAAGAGTTAGACGATATATCTACTCAAATGGATATGATGAAAGCTCGTTTAACACAAGCTAATGAGGTAAAAAATGCGGCCACTACCATGTTATCTTATACAAGAATAACCGCTCCAATTAGTGGTGTAGTTACAGAAAAGTTCATCAGCAATGGAGACCTTGCTAATCCGGGTCAGCCGATTTTTAGCTTGGAGTCTGGAAATAATTTTGAAGTAGCTGCGATGATTCCGGAAAGCTATATCGGTAGTATAGAAAAAGGAGACAAAGTGAAAGTTTTCTTAAAGTCGAATGATCAAGAAATAGATGGTACGGTTGACGAATTGAGCAGATCGGCTTTAAATACCGGTGGTCAATATTTGATTAAAATTAATCTAGATGCCAAGACTGTTAAGGCGCTAAACATTTTCTCCGGTATGTATGCTAATGTTCAAATCAATAGAAAAAACAAAGCTACTGAAACGGAAAAAATATTGGTTAACAAAGATGCCATTGTACAACAAGGTCAGTTGTCGGGCATATACACCGTAAGTGAAGATAATAAGGCTTTCCTAAGATGGGTAAGATTAGGCGATAGCTATGGCGACCAAGTGGAAGTCCTTTCCGGTTTGTCTCAAGGGGAGCAATACATCACTGAAAGTGAGTCAAGGATATTGAATGGCATAAAAGTAAACGTGAGCCAATAATCCATTAGTTAAAAGAAAACAAAGATAAAATGCAACAAGGATTCGCAGGAAATATTGCCAAGTTATTCATCAACAGCAAATTAACCATTCTATTAATGGTTGCGTTTTTGATCATTGGCATATATAGTTCAATGATTATTCCAAGGGAAGAAGAACCACAAATTGATGTTCCAATAGCTGACATTTTTGTTGGCTATCCGGGTGCAAGCCCTGAAGAAGTGGAGTCAAGAATAGCCAAGCCATTAGAAAAATTGATCTCTAATATTAAAGGCATCGAATATGTTTATTCCACTTCTATGAATGAACAAGCCATGATCATCGTACAGTTTTATGTAGGAGAAGATATTGAAAGGTCATTGGTGAAACTCTACAACGAAATTATGAAACACATGGATGAGATGCCAGCAGGCGTTACCATGCCGTTGGTTAAATCTAGAGCCATCGATGATGTGCCGATGATGGGATTAACCATGTGGAGTGAAAACTATGACGATTACCAATTAAGAAGAATAGCGCAAGAGGTAGAGGACGAAATCAAAAAGATAACAGATGTTTCTAGTACCAATGTGATTGGTGGTCGATCAAGAGAAATGCGAGTGGTTTTGGACAAAGATAAAATGGCTGAAAGTCAAATTGATATTTTGGGCATCGCCAACAACATTATGGCTAACAATCAGGAATACAGCTCTGGACACTTTAATCAAAATGACGAAGAATTTTTTGTAAAAACAGGAAACTTCTTAGAAACAGAAGATGACCTTGAAAACCTAATTGTTGGCGTTTACAAAAATCGACCGATTTATCTTAAGCAAATTGCTTCTGTAATTGACGGTCCTGAATTGCCAAAATCGTATGTTTCATTTGGTTATGCAAAAGCTTCAGGAGAAGCTAACGAATTATATTCTTCAGAATATCCGGCTGTTACTATTTCAATTGCTAAAAGAAAAGGCGCAGATGCTATGCAAATAGCCGAACAAATCTCTGCAAAAATTGAAGGCTTACAAACTACTTTAATTCCTAATGATGTGCATGTAGAGGTTACCAGAAACTATGGTGAAACAGCATCTCATAAAGTGTCTGAGTTATTGATGCACTTAATGGGCGCCATTCTAGCAGTAACCTTTGTGGTAATGCTTTCTATGGGCTGGAGAGGCGGCTTAGTGGTGTTCTTATCGGTTCCTGTCACATTTGCGTTAACCATGTTTGCTTATTATTTCATGGATTATACGCTCAACAGAATTACCTTATTTGCTTTGGTTTTCGTCACCGGAATTGTAGTGGATGATTCCATTATTATTGCCGAAAATATGCACCGGCATTTTAAAATGAAACGATTGCCGTTCAAAGAAGCCGCCATTTATGCCATCAATGAAGTGGGTAATCCAACCATTTTGGCAACCTTCACAGTGGTAGCTGCGGTTTTACCAATGGCCTTTGTTTCCGGTTTAATGGGACCTTATATGAGTCCGATGCCAATTGGTGCCGCTATTGCGATGATCTTTTCGCTCTTTGTAGCATTAACCATCACTCCATATTTAGGTTATCACTTATTAAGAGGCAAAGAGAAAGCTAAAAAGAAGAAAAAGGAATATGAACTAGAGCAAACCTTAATTTATAGAATCTATTTCCGTTTAGTAAATCCTCTATTAGAATCTAGATGGAAAAGATGGGCATTCTTAGGCATCAATACTCTCGTTTTATTAGCTACGATGATGCTTTTCTTAACTCGATCAGTAGCTGTAAAAATGCTTCCTTTTGATAACAAGAATGAGTTTCAAGTAGTTATTGATATGCCAGAAGGCACCACATTAGAACGAACAGCCAACGTTGCCAAAGAAATAGCCTTATTTATTGGACAACAGGAAGAAGTGGTGAGTTATCAAACTTATGTTGGTACATCGGCTCCTATTACATTTAATGGTTTGGTTCGTCACTACGATTTAAGAGGCGGATCCAACATGGCGGATATTCAAGTAAATCTAACAGATAAAAAAGCTAGAAAAATTCAAAGTCATGATATTGCCAAAAAATATAGAGATCCAATTCAAACCATAGGTGCTAAATATGGTGCGAATGTGAAATTGGTAGAAGTTCCACCTGGACCGCCGGTATTATCCACCTTAGTGGCAGAAGTATATGGACCAGATTACGACAAGCAAATTGCCATTGCAGATAGTGTGCGAAATATTTTGAATACAACGAAAGATGTTGTAGATGTTGACTGGATGGTGGAAGATGATCAGATGGAATATCACTTTGTAATTGATAAGGAAAAAGCCATGTTGAATGGTATCGCTCCACAGCAGATTGTTGCTAGTGTAAACATGGCGATGTCTGGCAGACCCATCACTAATTTATTTGCTGAAGCAGATCACAAATCCGTTGGTATTAATTTACAATTGAGCGAATCAGAAAGATCTGATTTGAACAGCTTACAAGGTTTAAAAATGATTAATGCTTCAGGACAAGCCATTCCTATCAGTGAATTTATTCAAATAAATGAAGGCGTTAAGGCTAAAAGTATTTATCGTAAAAACCAAAGAAGAGTAGTATATGTAACCGCTGATATGGCAGGTAAATTAGAAAGTCCGGTATACGCGATCATGGAAATGGGCAAGCGTTTAAATAACTTACAATTGCCGGAAGGTTTTGAATTAGAAGAAGCGTATGCTAGTCAACCAGATTCTGAAGAGAACTTTACAGTTAAATGGGATGGTGAATGGCAAATTACATTGGAAGTGTTTAGAGATTTAGGAGCTGCCTTTGCCATTGTTTTGGTCATTATTTATATTCTTATCGTAGGATGGTTCCAGAACTTTAAAGCACCATTTGTAATGATGGTAGCCATACCGCTTTCGCTTATCGGAATTATTCTTGGACACTGGATTATGGGCGCTTTCTTTACCGCTACTTCAATGATTGGGATGATTGCCTTGGCGGGTATTATGGTCCGAAACTCGGTATTGCTCATTGACTTTATCAACCTGCGGCTTAAAGACGGCGTTGATTTCAAAAAAGCGGTGATTGAAGCCGGAGCAGTTAGAACCACACCAATTTTATTGACGGCAGGTACCGTAGTAATTGGAGCCTTCGTAATCTTGTTTGATCCAATTTTCCAAGGGTTAGCGATTTCGTTAATGGGTGGAACTATTGCTTCTACCGTACTTACCCTTTTAGTAGTGCCTTTAGTTTACTATTTAGTAGAGCGTAAAAACTATCCTTCTAACCCAAAAAACGATAAATAATGAAATTTCTAGTCGTCACCAACTCCATTCATTTTGATAATGATGTTAAAAAGTTGCTTGAAAAAGCGAATGTGAAAGTTTATAGTCAAATGAATATAAATGGACACACTGAATCGGAAAAAGAAAACCTTCGCGACAACTGGTTTGCCATGTCGAATCAATATGACAAATCGAGCGTGTTCTTTTCATTTACTGAAGATGAAAAGGCGAATGAAGTTATTCGATTAACCACTGAGTTTAATAACGCTACAGACTCAAAAAGTAAAATTAGAGCATTTGTAATGCTCGTTGAAAATCACAATTAAAAAAAATTATAATGGAAAGAATTATTAGAGCTATCGCCGGAACATTTATTTTGATCAGTCTGATCTTAGCCGTTTATGTAAGCAAGAATTTTTTATGGTTTACGGCCTTTGTAGGCGTAAATTTATTACAATCTTCTATCACTAAATGGTGTTTAATGGAAGATATTTTGAAAAAGTTGGGCGTCAAATCAAATGAAAGTTGTTCTACCAACTAAAGTTTAACTAGGGTGATTTTATTTCGCCCTAGTTTTATTTTATTTTGATCTTCCAGTTTCTTTAACAACCTTGAAATGGCTTCTCTCGAAACCGATAAATCACGAGCAATATCGGCATGGGAAAGACTTATCTCTTTATTAGAAATTAAATTAGAACGTTCATCTAAATAATTTAAAAGTTGTTCGTCTAATTTTGAAAAAGCTAGTCTATCAATGGTGTCGATCATCGAAAATAAGCGATCATCGTAGGCGCTAAACACAAAATTTCTCCAAGTATCATATTTGCGCATCCATTCATTCGTAGTATCTAAAGGAATAAAAGCAACTCGAGATTTTGTATCGGCAATCACTTTAATCTCACTCCTTTTTTTGATCATACAACAACTAAAAGATGCTGCACAAGTATGCCCTCCACTTAAAAAGTAAAGCAGCACTTCCTTTTCTTCTTCGTTTTCGCGTAAAACTTTTAAAATGCCTTCTAAAACAAGTGGAACAAACTTAATTTGATCGCCATAATCCACTATAATCTCTCCTTTCTTGAATGTCTTTACCCGAATTATATTGCTGTCGAATTCTTTTAATAATTCTTCATCTTCAGCTAATTGAGGAAATAGCTCGTGTATATACTCTTTTAAGTCACTCATTTTAAAAAATGATAGAGGTTTAAAAAATTAAGTTGGAAAATTTAATGGCCTATAGACCGTGCTTAGCCGAAACTTCCAACATTCTATCCATTGGTAATTTAGCTCTTAATCTTAAACTTTCTTCCATTAATATTTCTGGTTGCTCATATTTCATGCACAAATAGATCTTCTCTAATGTGTTTCTTTTCATGTATGGGCAATCGTTGCAAGCACACGAATTGTTTGGCGGTGCCGGAATAAACGTTTTATCCGGGCTATTCAATTGCATTTTATGTAAGATTCCCGCTTCGGTAGCCACAATAAATTCTGTTGCTTCATCATTGATGGTATAATTCAATAAAGCTGTTGTAGATCCAATAAATTCTGCGATCTCTAAAATAGGCTCCTCACATTCCGGGTGAGCAATAAATTTTGCGTTAGGGTGCTTGTCCATCAACTTGGTGATCTTCTCTAAAGAAAAAATCTCGTGTACCATGCAGGCACCGTCCCAAAGCACCATGTCTCTGCCCGTTTTCTTTATTAAGTATCGTCCTAAGTTTTTATCAGGTGCAAAAATGATGGGTGTTCCTTCCGGCACATTTCTAACCATATATTCTGCATTGCTAGAAGTACAAATGTAATCGCTTAATGCTTTAATCTCCGCCGTACAATTGATGTAAGAGATAACTACATGATCAGGATGCGCTTCTTTAAATTTCTTAAAATCTTCCGGTGGACAAGAATCCGCTAGAGAACAACCTGCTTTTAAATCAGGTAAAACCACTTTTTTCTCAGGATTCAAAATTTTGGCTGTTTCTGCCATAAAATGAACACCGGCAAAAACGATCATATCCGCACTCGTGTTTTTTGCTTTTTGTGCCAAGCCTAAGCTATCACCAATATAATCTGCTATATCTTGAATATCTGCATCTTGGTAATAGTGCGCCAATAAAATGGCGTTCTTTTCTTTCTTTAACTTTTCAATCTCCTCAAACAAGTCTAACGTTGGATCAATATCTACGTCTAAATATCCAAGTTGTTCTAGTTGTTGTGGTGCGTCTAATACTTCTGACATTTATATTCTTATTTAGTTGTTGTATGCAATTTTAAGTTTTTTATATAACTTTTTGTCTTTAATAGTGGTAACAGCCTCTTTATAAATAGGGTTCAAGTCGTTAGAAATTTCAAAATAAGCCCCGGATTTCCATATATTTCTTGCTACTAATGCTTTTATGGTGTTGGATAACCATGGCAAACTATTCGTGAAATCTTCGTCTTCTTTCGGTTCTACTTCATTGTTTTTAGCATAAGCATATAGCTCTTCCAATAATTTTTCATCTACTTCAAAACCGGCTTTAAATTCCTTCACATTGGTAAACTTTGTTTCTAATTCTTCTCTATTGTGATCTACATAATCAAGTGTAAATCTATTGAGTATGCCTCTTCTGCTTAATCTAGCGATATATTCTGAGTTAAATGACGTGTCAATGGCTACAAAAATATCCGGCATAATGCCACCACCGCCATAAACTACTCTTTTACCTGCGGTATAATGTTTGATTGAATCTGGAAATTCAAACTCAGTTGAGCCAAATAATTCTCCTGATTCAAATCGGTCTAAATTGTCTTTATAATAGGCTTCTCTTCCTCCTTCATAAGGTTTTTGAATAAATCTTCCGCTTGGAGTAAAGTATTTTGCAATGGTAATTCTTACCGCCGTTCTGTCTGGCAAATAATAGGCTCTTTGCACTAAGCCTTTTCCAAATGATCTTCGGCCCACTAATAATCCTCTATCCCAATCTTGCACCGCGCCAGATACAATTTCACTAGCCGATGCAGAATTTTGATCAATCATGATGACTAAGTTTCCCTCTTCAAAAGAACCCTTTACTTTCGCATTTTCTTCTTGCTTAGGATAAGCTCTTCCTTCTGTATAAACAATTAGTTTATCATCACTTAAAAATTCATCTCCCAAAGCAATGGCCTCATTCAAATAGCCTCCACCGTTTCCGGTAAGGTCAAGTATTAAGTCTTTCATACCTTGACCTTTTAAATCAATAATGGCTGCACGAACTTCCTCTGTTGCTGTAGCAGAAAAACGAGACAATCTTACATATCCAATCTCATCATCTACCATATAAGAAGCATCAACAGCGAATAATGGAATCTTATCTCTAGTAATTAAGAAGTCCAATAATTTATTGTCGCCATGTCTTTTGATTTTTACTTCTACTTTAGATCCTTTCTCTCCTCGCAATCTCTTAATTACACCCTCATTTTCGATCCCAACACCGGCAACACCTTCGCCATCAATTTCTACAATCTTGTCTCCACCAATGATACCAACACTTTCAGAAGGTCCACCTGAAATAGTTTGAACCACATATATTGTATCGTTTAAAATATTGAATTGAATTCCAACGCCTTCAAAGTTACCGCCTAATTGCTCATTTGATTTTTGCAAAGCGTCGTGATCTAAATAATTGGAATGCGGATCCAAATCTTTTAAGACACTTTTAATAGCTTCTTCTACTATTGAATCTTGATCAACTTTATCAATGTAATATTTGTCTAAAAGGTTTAAGAAACTACTAATTTTATCTGTAGCAGACTGTGCCATTAAGCTTGACGAACCCACCAATAAACATAGTGTGCTTATTAATACTAATTTTCTCATTTATCTTTTAATTTCTGTAATAGTTGTCGAATCGATTTCAATTCTATCACTAATTTTACAATAAAACACCAAATTAAGTGCCAATAAACCTGAAAGTTAAATATAATTAACGTGAATTGAGGAAGTCTAGGCCTTGAATTAAAACAATACTTTATTGAATATTTTCCTCTTCTGTTTCTGTAACAACATCCTTAAATTGGAAATCGTGAAAATAATAAAAGATGCTCCATTTGCCTTCGTTGTATTCTAAGGCAGTACAATTTTCAACCCAATCGCCACTATTCAAATACATCACCGAACCTTGGTCGGTAACGACTTCTTCCATTTGTGGTTTATGTACATGGCCGCAAATTACATAGTCATAACCATGCTGAATACCATGCTCACAAGCTATTTTTTCAAAATCAGATACTCTTGATTTGACAATTCTTTTCACATTGTCTTTAATCATTTTGGAGAGTGAAATTCTTTCTCTTCCTGCACTAATTAGAATGTTATTGATAAAACGATTAAAGCGGATTAGATAATCATAACTTCTGCCGCCCAGTTTTGCTAGCCACAATGCTTTACTGCCTACGGAGAGGTCGAAGATGTCACCATGAAAAATCCAATGACTCTTGCCATCTAATTCTAAAACCAACTCATCAATTAATTCAAAAGTATCCATTTTAAAATCAGAAAATTTACGAAGAACATCATCGTGATTTCCGGTTAAATAATAAACCGGTTTCCCTTGTTTAATAAATTCTAAGATCAAAAAGAGATTCTCTGTATGTTCCGGCGGCCAGTAATTACCGCTAAAATTCCAAATATCTAACCAATCGCCATTAATTATTACAATGTTGGGATCAATGCTTTTTAAATAGTTGTTTAATTCATTAGCATTGGCTCCATATGTTCCCAAATGAATATCACTAATTATTAAAACTTCTATTTTTCGTTTTTCGGTAGACATTAATACAAAGTTAGTGTAAATACTTTTTTTAAAAGTTACTTAATCAATAAAGACATGTGCTTTTTATTTGTTCAAAATGAATAGATTTGGTTTACTCATTTCCTGCGGCAACCTTCAACCTGCCTGCTACTAGAAAAGTCATTAGTAAAATAGCGACCGATATATAACCTAGATAATTAAAGTGGGTTAGTAATTTGGCATCTGATTCTTTAACAATCATTCCACTCAAAATAGTAGCCAGAAATATAGCGAGCTGTTGAAGTGCTGCTTTAAAACTCATAAAGCTACCTCTAGATTCTGCATTTATTACTGCCGAAATCATGGCTTGAGGAGCAATCATTCTTCCACTTCCAAAAATGAAAAACAAAGAAGTGGCAATAAGTGCCCAAACCGCTGATTGAGCCACCATATGGGTTACCCAAATGGTTGGAATAAATGACAAAATCAATATTGTAGCGTATATTTTTAAAGCGCCGTATCGATCTACCAATTTACCAAAAAATGGAGATGTAAATGCCGTTAAGCTGCCTCCAATCAAATACATCAATATCAACTCCTTTTCTGTAAATCCAATATTAATTTCCATAAAAGGTGCTATAAAAGGAATCACTAAAAAGTGTCCAAAAATTAAAACCACTCCAAAAATCAAAGCAAACACCTGATTTTTATCTTTGAAAATATTAGTGAGTTTTTTCAATTCTAAGAATTTCTTCTTTCCTTCTTTAAAATGTCCATTGATAGCTGGAAACTGCGACCAAATAAAAAGAAATACCGGCATTCCAAAAAATGCAATAAAATAAAATGCATAGTGCCATGTAAACTGGTAAGTGATTAATAAACCCAACGGCAAGCCCAAGGCTGCAGCGGCAGAAAATCCAGTCATTACTGCGCCCATCGCTTTTCCTCTTTCTCTATAACTAAATAAATCGCTTGCAATTGACAACACCAAAGCACCATTTAAACCACCAAAAATTCCGGTAACAAACCTCACCAAAGTAAGCATAGTAAAAGTGGTGGATAAGGCACAGAAGAAAGTGCCAATTAAAAAGCCGCCAAAAATTATTAAAAGTGCTTTTTTTCTATCAAATCTATCCAAAAAGAAAACGCCTAGTATGTTTGATATAAAGGCTCCTAATGGATAAGCCCCCACTAAAAAAGTAAATTGCTGCGGAGTGATGGAAAACTCATCCATAAATACTTTGCCTAATGGCATCATGATCATAGAATCCATAATGTGTGCAAACTGAACACAAGCAAGCGTGATTAAGATGTAGTTTTTATTGGTCATTAGATAACGAAGAACGTTTTTTTACGTTAAATAAGTTCAAGTGTAAGTGGTAATATATCGTTAAAGATATTCTGATGCACTTTATTCCTATATTTGCGCTTGCCTACCAATTGGTCGGCCTGCCTATAGAATGTTGAGGCTACCTACAGAAAGGTGAAAATATTTAACAGAAAAGTCTTTAAGATGTTTAAAAAAAGTTTGGATTGGTTTTGTGTGTTGATGATAACTAGTGTTTTCCTTTTGAGTAGTTGTGGGAATGACAATGACTCTATAATAACCACCGTAGATACTATTACCGATGCTGAAAGTGCAGATGTTTATTTACAAGCTGTATATACTAGTATGGTAACCAGAACCATGTTTTCTGATGCGTATTTATTTATGCCATTGTTATACTCTGATCAAGCAAAATATACCGGTAGCCAAAATGTTAGTTGGAAAGAAGCTTCTAATTTTGACATCACACCAGGTAATAGCTTATTAAGAACCATGTTCACAGATCTTTATACCATCAATAATTCGATCACTTTTTTCTTGAATAATGTAGACACAACCACTGATGTTACATTAACAGATGATGTTAAAGCCGGATTACTGGGAGAAGCTAGAGCTGTTAGAGGCGTATTATATTTCTATTTAACTAACTTTTGGGGCGAAGTACCAATTTTAAACAATGAAGATAACTCGCAAATAGATAGCTTAGTAACTAATGCCACGGCGCAAGAGCTTTTTGAGCAAATGGAAGCAGATCTTAAATTTGGTGCGGAGAATATTAGTAAGAATTCATTAAATGGTGGCGGAACAAGAATTAATGAATATACCGCCAAAGCATTTTTGGCTAGACTTTATTTATATTATGGTGATTATGAAAATGCATTGCTATATGCAGAAGATGTAATTAATGGTAGCGGCGCTTCTTTAGAGCCTTTTATTGATAATATATATACCATCAACAGTTCAGAAAATATTTGGTATTTAACTGAAAGTAGTGATGATGAATCTATAGCGGTTTGGTTTTTACAAACTTTTGCCGGTGGACAAAATGTAGTTAAACCAAGAACAGTTGACTATTTTGAGGCGGAAGATGCAAGAAAAGAAGTCGCTTTGAGTGAACCCGGCACTACGGTTCTTAAATACAAAGATGTTTCTTTTGATTCTGATCCACTTTACTTGGTAAGAATATCAGAGTTATATTTAATTGCCGCAGAAGCTGCTGCAAGAAAGGCTTCTCCAGATTTTACCAAAGCTTCCAACTATTTAAATGAGTTAAGAGACAGAGCCGGATTAGAAGATATTACGCTAAATGCCGACAATACTATTGACGCAATCTTAAAAGAAAGAAGTGCTGAACTTTGCTTTGAAGGACCACATAGATGGTTTGACTTGAAAAGATTAAACAAGGATGTAGAAGTTTTAGGAACTTTAGGTTATACCGAAACGGATCAATTTTGGCCTTTCCCAACCTTCTTTATGACAACCTTCCCTTCTTTGAATCAAAATGATGGGTATTAATTAAATACTCAAATTCAAACTCATTTTCTATTCAGAAAGTTGACGGAATAAGATTAAAGTAAAAGTTTAATTCGCAAATTTTAGTTAGAGATGTAGAATACTACTCAATAATCTTTGTATTCACTCTGATTTTAGACTTTAGTTTTTTGATATAGTCTTCATATAACCAAGCGAAATAGTTTGGTGTTGTTTTAGACATACAGCTCGTGTACAATTGCAAACGGAAGTTGATCTCCTCATCTAACAATGGCAATAGCTCAATTGCTCTAAACAAATCATCATTGGCATTATCTAATATAATTTTCAAATGATGCTCTTGGCATTCTTCAATTACGCCTGTTGTTGACTGTCCTCTTGTAATGCAATCTTCGTAACGCTCAATGATATTAAATTCGAAATCTTCGTATTCCGTATTTGGAAACTGGTCTTTTACTTCATCTGGAATTCTATACAATGGAACAGCATTCATTTCCTGTTCCTTGTGATTCAAGTATTCAATATATTTCCAAGGGTTAACAAAAATTTCCGCCCAATCAATATATTCTTGCCATAAACCTAATCGTCTAGCATTATCTCCTAAATCAATAATGTTAAAATGCGACTTATTCGGCAATCTTCTTGATCCACGACCAATCATTTGATGGTATAGTGTCAACGAACGTGTTGCTCTATTTAAAATGATAGATTGAACAGTTGGCTCATCAAAACCGGTAGTTAAAATTCCTACTGAAGTTAAAATAGCGTCGGGTTTCTCCCTAAACCATTCCAAAGTAGCCTTTCTTTCTACCTTATTGTTTGTACTGTCTAAATGCTTAATCTCATAGCCTGCTTTAGTAAATAGATCTTTAACAATCTTAGATGTCGCAATACTGCTATTGAAAATTAATGTTTTAAGGCCCTTTGATTTATCGGTATATGCAGCTAACAACTTATCCTGCATATCGTAATTAGAATAAAATTGATCTAAGGAGCTGGTTGTATAATCGCCGTCAAAACCAATTTTCAAAGATTTTAGGTCAACATCATACGTTAAAGTAGTAGCATCACTTAAATAACCCAACTCAATTAAAGATGAAATAGACTGTCCAACAATTACTTTCTGATAAAATCTATTCAAAGGCAAATTCAAATTAGAACTTAAAGGTGTTGCGGTAACACCTAGAATAGTAGCTTTTTCAAAATACTTAAATATCTTCTTAAAAGAGTTGTAGTGGGCTTCATCAACAATCACTAAATCGATATCGCCAATAAATTTATGATCTTCTTGTAAACGGTTACTCAATGTCTCTACCATTGCCAGGTAACAAACATTTTGCTCGTGCTTATCTAATTCTTTTACCTCGCTAGTTACCAGTCTACTTGGCACACCGGTTTCATTCAGGGCTCTTAAAGTTTGACGAAGTAATTCAATTCTATGAGTTAAGATTAATACCTTCTGATTGGTTTTATGAATAAAGCGTCTAACAATTTCAGAAAAAATCACTGTTTTTCCTCCACCAGTTGGCAATTGAAATAAAATATTACTGTTATCTCCTCTTTCTAATAAAACCGCGAGTATCTTATTTATCGCTTCCTCCTGATACGGATATAGTTTTTTGGCTTTTTGAGGACGTTGTGATAAAATAGATTGAGTCATGTAGCTGTATTAATCTTTCAAAGATAGGCAGAAGAAAAAGCAAATTGACAAAGTGGCGTCAGAATCAACGGGAATTAATGGTTAATTAAAACGGATTAAGCCCGATACTTTTTATTTCTGTTCAAATGATGGAATAAAGCTGGTGCTTTTAGGGCAACTTGCTTGGCAACAGCGAGCTTAATGCTTTGCTTTAGTAATTTAGTTTTAGCAATATTGGGTTGGGCATTATCCTTTATCTCATAACCCAAAGATTTCATTTCAGATTTAAGATGATAATTTATTAAAGCTATTAGATCTTTTGGCAATTCGGTTTCCCATCGAGACAAGTTATTTTCATTAAATGAAATTCCTTTTTGCTTTGTATCTTGAAATGAACTATTGGTAACACCAACATCTAACATTTCTTTTTTATACTCCAACCCTAAGAAACTTGTAACCTTTTGAAGTGTCTCTTCCGGTTCTAAAATCAGATCTTCGTATCTAATAAAAATTACTTGTTTTTGCTTCGCTAATTGATTAGAAATAGCAACAGCTGTTGCCCATCTAACGATAAAAGTGAAAATACTAAAATCTCTTTCTACTCGAGTGTTGTTTTGAAGCTTGATTAGTTCAGATAAAGCCGCAGCCCTTGGATCACGGCACATTAACACCATTTTACACTTTGGAAACTTTTTTAGTTTCTTTAGTGCGTAGTAAATATGTGCTGGTGTTTTCTCTCCAACCATTACATTTTGAGGCTGATCTTGCTCCCACAGCTTTAAAATAAATTCAAGCAAATCTTCAGTCGATTGAGGAAGGAAATTTTCTTCAATAATACTATTGCAAATCTTATCTAAAAAGCCTTCCGCTGTCACCCAGCCATAATTTACAGCCGGCAAATTTGTTCTTAAAAAATCACTTAAATCTTTTGGTGTTTGAAAGCCTTTTATCCTTTCAGATCGATTCCAAAGCAAAGGAAAGAGATGAGTTTCTTGCGGTAAAAAACTTACAGCATTGTTCTTACTCAACATTTTAACCAACAAAGTAGTACCTGCTCTTTGCACTCCACAAATAAAAATAGGCGGATGGATCAATTTAGTATTCATTTAGAATTGCTGCTGTTTTAAAGCATTCGAAGATAGTATTTTAACATTTAAAGCGCAGCTATTTGAGATTCAATTGTTTTTAAATGATGTTTTATATGATAAGCAGTAAAAAACAGCATTTCTCTTATTGAAATCTTACCTATTATAGGGTGTGGCAATCGATATTTATCTAAGTCTTCTTCAGACCATTTACTCAATTTTGAAACTAAAGTTTGATGATGTTTTTTGAATTCTCCGATTAGATTTTCTTTTGCTGTATTTTTTGATCTTTCAGAAGGCACATAAGGACCCGTGGCAACAGCTCCTTCTTTTAATTTCTCTTGATATTTTGAAACTACTTGCTCATAGGACAGTTGATCTTTTGAGCGACCAAAAAAAATGAAACTAAACTTTGGTAGTCCCAATGCCATATTGATTGGTGCAACAGACTTATTTAAATGAATAATATTTTCTGCAATAGACCACTTCCCATTATGGCTAACAGAAAGACTATCTTGAGGTATGTTGGCAAGAAAATTAGAAATGTCATCTATGCTATTGGTTATTTCTTGGATAATATCTTGCTTGGTTTTCATTTCCTATAGATTTAGAAACTAATGTAAAGGTTTGTTTGCTTTTTTTTCTCTAATGGATATTCCTCGTTCGACATTCGAAATTCAAAAGGTTGAAAATAATATCCGTTAACGAATGTTGATGTAAGAATATTAAATTTGTAGAAACAGAAAGGGCAGTCCCTGCGAACTGCCCTATTCAAAAACCAACCAAATGAAAAAGCCTAAACTTTTTAAGAACGGGTTTACTACGTCCGATCTCGATTATTATAACGCAATTGAAGTGCCAATAATTTCTTATGATGACTGAATATTCCGTTTTTAACACAATTTTAGGTAAAATGGAGCTGAAGAGTCAAGATGGCTACTTAACACATTGCTCTTTTGTTTCTGATGACACGCCAATAGTCAACAATATTGAGCATGAAGACTTTATGGCTCAGTTAACCAGCTACTTTAATGGCAATCTTAAAAAATTTGATATTCCAATTCAACCCAATGGAAGCATTTTCCAAAAAGAAGTTTGGGAGGCTCTATTGAATATTCCTTATGGAAAAACCATAACCTATGGAACTTTAGCGAATCAATTAGGTGACAATGCCAATCCAAGAAATGTAGGCGGCGCTAATGGTGCTAATCCCATTGCTATCATTATACCTTGCCATAGAGTTATTGGTAGCCAAATGAAGTTAACAGGTTATGCCGGAGGCATTGAGAGAAAAAAGAAATTATTGGAGTTAGAGGGAGCCATTTCACAACAATCTTTGTTTTAACATAAATCTTTAAATATGAAACTAACCATATATCAAGCTGATGCTTTCACTAATAAAGTTTTTGGAGGCAATCCAGCAGCAATCGTTCCCTTAGAAGAATGGTTACCAGACAGCACATTACAGGCAATTGCATTAGAGAATAACCTATCGGAAACTGCCTATTTTGTTAAAAAGGATGATCATTTTCATCTTAGATGGTTTACACCTACAATAGAAATAGAATTATGTGGACATGCTACTTTGGCTAGTGCTTTTATTTTATTTACAGAATTAGGGTATTCTAAAAAGCGAATTCATTTTGAAACCTTAAGTGGTCCCTTATATGTAGAAAAAGATAATGATGTTCTTGCGATGGATTTTCCAATTACTTATATGGCTGCGATCCCTTTTAGTGAAAAAATGAAAAAAGGTTTAGGCGCTCAATACTTGGAAATATATGAAAGCGACACAAAGTTAATGGTGGTTTTTGAAAATGAAAGTGAGATCAAAGCCTTAGCGCCTGATTTCAGAATATTAAATGAATTAGGGAAAAATATTATCGTAACTGCAAAAGGGGACAATTGTGATTTCGTTTCTCGATTTTTCGCTCCCGCTTCGGGTATTGATGAAGATCCGGTGACGGGCTCTGCACATACCGCATTAACCCCTTATTGGGCGGCCAAATTGAATAAGAAAAAGCTAGAAGCCCGCCAAGTATCGGCTAGAGAAGGTCATCTTTTTTGTGAAATGAAAGGCGATAGAGTAATTATCAAAGGACAATCCAAATTATATTTGAAAGGAGAGATTTTTATATAGATATTGCCAATACTTGCTACTTTTAAGATTGTAAACCACTGAGATTGAGCAACGATCTACAAAATACAAAACGAAGAACCTTTGGTACCATGGCAGGGGTATTTACTCCCACCACGCTTACAATTCTTGGTGTAATCATGTATATTCGACAACCTTGGGTAGTTGGAAATGCAGGCATCATTGGAGCCATTCTTATTGTTTTAATATCCGTTTCCATAACCTTTGCTACAGCATTAAGTATTTCTTCTATCACCACCAATGTAAAAATTGGATCCGGTGGCGCTTTTAGTGTTATTTCTCAATCATTAGGTTTAGAGATTGGAGGAGCCATCGGCATTCCATTTTACTTGGCACAAGCTGTTGCAGTAGCTATGTATGTATTTGGTTTTAGAGAAGGTCTTCAATCCATTCTGCCCGAAATCAATCCAATTTTGTTGGATATTGGAACGTTTTCATTGGTGATGCTCATTGCCTTTATTAGCACTAGTTTTGCTTTTAAAATTCAGTACATCATACTCGGTATAATTGCCCTTTCATTAATCTCAATTGTAGGCGGTTTATTTGTTAATGATTTGAATTATAATTTTGAGTGGTTTGGAAAATATCCCGGATCAATCGAAAACAACTTCAGTGGCTCTAAGTTTTGGACGGTATTTGCGGTTTACTTTCCCGCAGTTACAGGAGTAATGGCCGGAGCCAATATGTCAGGAGACTTAACTAGTCCTAGAAAAAGCATCCCATTAGGCACCATATCCGCCATTATTTTAACCACCATCATATATCTTGGACTTATTTTCGTTGCCGCCTTGTTAGCCACACCGGAAGAGTTGGTGAGCAATTACAATGTTTTCATAGATCACGCTTTGTTTCCTCCAATCGTTTTGGCTGGTTTGTTAGGAGCAACTTTATCTTCTGCATTGGGTTCTTTTGTAGGTGCGCCAAGAATTATGCTAGCATTAGGAGAAAAAAAGATTGTTCCAAAAAGCAACTTTATTTCCAAAGTTTCTCCTAAGGGCGAACCTTATAATGCGATGATTTTAACCGCTGTTATTGTTTTATGTGGCATCTCATTAAGAAATTTGAATACGATTGCACCGCTTCTAACCATGTTTTTTATGATTACCTATGCCATGGTAAATGTCGTGGCTTTGATTGAACAATCTTTAGGTCTTCCCAGCTATCGTCCTACATTAAAAATTCCTATAATAGTGCCATTGGTTGGAGCAATTGGATCGATAACCGTGATGTTTATCATGAATCCAGTTGTAGCGCTCTTTTCCATCATTTTAATTGTTATTTTCTATTTCTATCTAGTGAAAAAACATTTGGAATCCTCTGCCGGGGACTCTAGAAGCGGTTTGTTCACGGCCTTGGCAGAATGGGCCACGAAAAAAACGTCTGAGTTAAACTCCGATAGAGAAGTTCGTTCTTGGAGACCGGATATCCTCATTCCTGTTTCTTATCCAAGAGATCTTAGTTCGTCCTACAAGTTGATTGAGTCTATTGTTCAACCTAAGGGCTCCATTAAATTGGTTGCTATAAAAAATGAGAACGAAGCTGAACTCGTTCGTCTAAAAAGATTTTTGGCTGTTGTTTCTCAAAAATTCAAACGTAAAAATGTTCCCATTTCAACCACATTCATTGACAACCATAATTTTAATGACTCGTTGAATATCTCCATGCAAGCTTTAAATGCTGCATTTTTCAAGCCCAATACTATTTTAACAACTGTAGATATTAATCATCCCAACCTTGAACAGTATAATCAACTCATTGATGATGTTCAGAAAAACAAGTATGGCCTGATTTATTATATTCCCTACCAGGCCTCTAATCTTGCCATTGAAAACAATATTACCCTTTGGATTAATAACTTACCATCGGACTATAGCACTACTTATAACTTAGGCAATAATGACTTATCTATTTTGCTATCCATTATTATCTGTAGAAAATGGAAAGGAAGCATAAAAATTAATTTAGCTCATGAAAATATTTCTGCGGAAGAGATTGAATCTTTTAAAGAAATGATTCGGTTCCCTAAAAACACATCAGTAGAGTTAGTGAAACCCAATATTTCGGAGGTAATTTTAAATGATAAAGTGACCGATCTTAATATTATAAGCATCACTAAAGAAATACGCGTAAAAGACATGATTGACATTGTAAATTCTTCCCGAATATCTGCATTATTTTGTAGTGATTCCGGATATGAAAGTGCTTATGTTTAAATCTATCCATTCAAATGTTGGGTATAAAAAAATCCCGCACGAGGCGGGATTTAATTTAGATTCTATGGATACTTCTCTTAAAAAGAGCTTTTCTGAAAATCGTCATCCGTAAAATTAGGAGATACGTTTAATTTTAAGTGGTTATACTCCCCAACAATACCTTTCTTATCTTCTACCTTAAAGTATCTAGGCATATAAAGTGTTTTGTCTAAATAGATAGTAATTTTTGTACCAAATGAATTAGGAATAGTAATTACATCTCCCGCTTCAACATCCCAATAATTTTTAATATCTGGATTCAATTCTAAAATTTGCATTTGATTGATGGCTTTTGCGTAAGCTATCTTGCTCAAATTGTCTCCTTCTTTTACCGTATAAGTGGTTGTTCCATGGTTTTTATCATTAATGATAATGTGCATACAAGTATGTCCATCATAGTTGATGTCGCCTTTCATTTCCACAGCATCAGCAATTTCAGCTTTTCTGCTATTGTAGATAGTCATGATGGTTCTTTTAGGTAAACCAAAGCCTGCATTGTCAATTGTATGGTGACTCTTATCTAAAAATCTGCTGCTGGTCAAGCTTAAATTGATCCAAGGTAAAATACCCAACTTAGCAGAAACCTTATTATCATTTTCTCCTTTTCTCCATAAAAGATTAGCATTGTCTGGTTGATCTAAATCAGCGGCTACTTTTTTATTGGTACCTTCCCAAACTTTAAAGTGACCAATGGTTTCAATATAATTACCTTTTTCTCTTCGTTCTTTTGATTTGAAATCAAACTCCACCTGATCGTATTTATCTACGGCAGCACTGAATTTTTTAAGAATTTCATGAATATCTTGCGCCCCAGCATGGTTAAATGAAGTGATACTAAAAGCCGCAATTAAAATGATAGATAAGAATGTTTTCATTTATAGTTTTTTAGTTAATTAGTTAATATCAAATGTAATTCAAAAATTGAGCCAATGAAAATAAATAATTAATTTTTATTGATTGTCGCAATTTTTAGGGGTTCGCAATTTGATGATTTACTTACAGCATCATACAATTTTGAAAGGCTATTACTCATCATAATTCAATACTGGTGACAGCCATCTTTCAACTGTTCCAAGATCCATATTTTTCCTTTTGCTATAATCTTCAACTTGATCTTTGGCAATTTTACCCAAACTAAAGTATTTGCTTTCAGGATGAGAAAAATACCAGCCACTAACAGATGATGCGGGATACATGGCAAAACTATCTGTTAGTTTAATTCCTGTGTTAGCCTCCACTGACAACAAATCAAATAACTCTGTTTTTTCAGTATGATCAGGACATGCAGGATATCCGGGTGCCGGGCGAATGCCCTTGTATTGTTCTTTGATCAAGGATTCGTTTTCTAATTGCTCATTTACATCGTATGCCCAAAATTCTTTTCTTACTCTTTCGTGCATTCTTTCTGCGAAAGCTTCCGCCAATCTATCTGCCAAAGCTTTTAGCATAATTGAGCTATAGTCATCATGGTCGTCGTGAAATTCTTTTAGTTTGCTTTCAATGCCTAAGCCACAGGTTACAGCAAAACCTCCTATATAATCCTGTTTACCGCTTTCAACCGGTGCTACAAAATCTGTTAAACAAAAATTAGGTTGTCCTGGTGCTTTTTGATTTTGTTGCCTTAAATGATGTACTGTTTTTAATTCTTCATTGTTTGAAGTGTCTTTGTATAAGATGATATCATCGCCTTTGGCATTCGCAGGGAAGAAACCAATTACACCTGTAGCTTGTATCCAATTTTCATCAATAATCTTGCGAAGCATAGCTTGTGCATCATTAAATAATTTTTTGGCTTCCGTTCCAACCAATTCGTCCTCAAATATGTTTGGATATTTCCCATGCAGTTCCCAAGTAGAAAAGAATGGTGTCCAATCAATATACTGTTGTAATTCTTCTAACGAATAGTTTTCAAATACTTTTATACCAAGCATTTTTGGTTTCGGCGGAGAATAATTTGCCCAATCGGTTGTCCATTTATTATTTTTTGCCTCCTCTATAGATAAGTATTTTTTTATCTGTTTCTTACTTTGATGCCTTTCTCGCATCATTTCGTATTCTGACCGAATTGAAGCAATAAATGCATTTCTTCCTTCACTCAACAAACTTGAAACAACAGGAACACTTCTAGAGGCATCTAAAACATGAATCACCGGATTGCTGTAATGTGGTTCAATCTTAACTGCTGTGTGAATTTTAGAAGTAGTCGCACCACCAATTAGTAAAGGCGTTTTCATTCCTCTTCGCTGCATTTCTTTTGCTAAAAACACCATTTCATCTAAGGAAGGAGTAATCAACCCGCTTAACCCAATAATATCCGCTTGCTCTCGTTCGGCGGCTTCTAAAATTTTCTCTGGAGCTACCATTACACCTAAGTCAACTATATCATAGTTATTGCAACCCAATACCACTCCAACAATATTTTTGCCTATATCATGAACATCTCCTTTCACGGTAGCCAATAGTATTTTCCCTTTCTTTTCTTGTTCTCCGGTTTTTTCTGCTTCAATAAAAGGCAATAAATAGGCCACTGCCTTTTTCATTACTCTAGCACTTTTCACCACTTGCGGTAAAAACATTTTTCCTTCTCCAAAAAGATCGCCAACCACATTCATCCCATCCATTAAAGCCTCTTCAATTACTTGAATCGGTCGTTCAAAATGTTGCCTTGCTTCTTCAGTATCTATTTCAATATAATCTACAATACCTTTAACCAAGGCATGTTTTAATCTTTCTCTAAAATCAGTTTCTCTCCATGAAAGATCCTCTACTCTTTTCTTACCCGAACCTTTTACGGTTTCTGCATATTCCAGCAACGCTTCGGTAGCGTCTTCCTTTCTATTTAAGATGACATCTTCCACTTTCTCCAACAACTCTTTTGGAATGTCATCATATACTTCTAACATCGCTGGGTTGACAATCCCCATATCCATTCCCGCTTTGATGGCATGATATAAAAAGACAGAATGCATTGCTTCTCTTACCGGATCATTTCCTCTAAAAGAAAAAGATACATTACTTACACCACCGCTTACTTTTGCACCCGGCAAATTTTCTTTAATCCATCTAGTAGCATTGAAGAAATCTAGGGCGTTGAGTTTATGTTCATCCATTCCTGTAGCAACAGGAAAAATATTGGGATCGAAAATAATATCCGCCGGATTAAACTTTACTTTTTCTGTTAAAATCTTATACGATCGTTCACAGATCTCTATTCTACGCTCATAATTATCGGCTTGACCATCTTCGTCAAAAGCCATTACAATTACGGCAGCACCATACATTTTTACTTTAGTAGCCTGTTCTATAAAGTTAGCTTCTCCTTCTTTTAAACTGATGGAGTTAACCACACATTTCCCTTGAACACACTTCAACCCTGCCTCTATAATATGCCATTTAGAAGAGTCGATCATAATTGGAATCCTAGCAATTTCTGGTTCAGATTGGACTAAATTGAGAAAATGCACCATGGCTTCTTCTCCATCCAACATGCCTTCATCCATATTTATATCCAAAATCTGAGCCCCTCCTCTAACTTGATCTAAAGCCACCTCTAATGCGTCCTCAAATTTCCCTTCTTTAATTAACCTCAAAAATCTTCTTGACCCTGTAACATTCGTTCTTTCACCAACATTTACAAAATTTGAGTTGGGCGTAACAATTAAAGGTTCAAGACCAGATAGCTGAAGACTATATTTATTATTTGCCATTAATGTTTATTCTTTCCGTATTGTTTTAAATAGTTTCTTCTTCTAACTCTTTGTGTAGTTGTCTTGGCTGATAATCTTTAGCCAAGTTGGCGATAGCCTTGATGTGTGCAGGAGTAGTTCCACAACATCCACCAATAATATTGATCAACCCTAGATCCAAAAACTCCTTTATCTGATTCGCCATAATCTCCGGCGTTTCGTCATATTCACCAAACTCATTTGGTAAGCCTGCATTGGGATGTGCACTTACAAAGAATGGAGCATTTTTATCCAAAATTTGTAAATATGGTCGTAATTCCTTGGCTCCTAATGCGCAGTTCAACCCAATACTTACAATAGGTGCATGCTCAACAGATATTAAAAATGCTTCTGTTGTTTGGCCAGACAATGTTCTCCCGCTTTTATCAGTAATTGTCCCCGATACCATTATCGGTAATTCTATATTATTGGCGGCATAATATTCTTGAATGGCAAACAAGGCTGCTTTTGCATTCAAAGTGTCAAAAATAGTTTCTACTAATAAAAGATCAACGCCCCCTTCAATAAGTCCTTTTACTTGCTCCGAATAAGTATCCTTTAACTTATCAAAAGTAGTTGCTCTAAACCCGGGTAAATTAACATCGGGAGAAAGAGAAAGTGTCATATTGGTTGGCCCAATAGAGCCTGCCACAAATCTAGGTTTATCAGGATTCTTTGCTGTAAATTCCTCGGCAACTTCTTTTGCAATTTTTGCAGATTGGTAATTTAATTCATAAACAGCGTCTTGTAGATTATAATCTGCCTGAGCAATTGCCGTGCTGCAAAAAGTATTGGTTTCTATAATATCTGCCCCGGCTTCCAAATAGGCCGCATGAATTTCTTTAATAATTGTTGGCTGGGTGATTGATAACAAATCATTATTTCCCTTTAAAGAGCTTTTGTGATCTTTAAATCTTTCGCCTCTATAAGCCGCCTCATCTAATTTGTATTGCTGAATCATAGTGCCCATTGCACCATCAAGCACTAGGATTTTCTCCTTTAAAATATCTCTAATATCCATAACAAAGATTTGTCTGTTTTGCTGTCAACATTAAAAAAAACTGGAATATGCAGAGAAGTGCCATCCAACTTATCTACCTCAGCCGCGATAAAAACGCACCTAGAGTAGGACGTAGCACCATTCTTACCTTATAGGGTGAGCGGTTGCTAAGACTTCAACGGGCCTAATCCCTCAGTCTTTCTTAATAAGTTGACTTATTAATAGGTGCGAAGTTACAAATTCATATAGACTTAAGGAAGTTCTAATGATGAAGTTTACAGAATTATCTAAGTTTGTATCGCAATGGTCCTTGATTTTATTCCAAAATACATTCAAACATTGGTATAAAATTTTGATTTTGCTTTAAAACGTAAGCAATAAATGAAAGTAACCGACTTCTTTAAAAAAGATAAAACATTAATTTCTTTTGAAATTCTTCCTCCTTTAAAAGGGAAAAGTATTGAATCTATCTATAATATTTTAGATCCATTAATGGAGTTTAAACCTCCTTTTGTAGATGTTACTTATCATAGAGAAGATTTTATCTATAAGCAAACCGATAAAGGATATTACGAAAAGATTGCCATTCGTAAAAGACCCGGAACGGTTGGAATTTGTGCTGCTATTATTCACAAATATGGAATAGAGGCAGTGCCACATTTGATTTGTGGTGGATTTACAAAGGAGGAAACAGAAAGTGCTTTAATAGATCTTAATTTTTTAGGCATCCAAAATGTATTGTTACTTAGAGGAGATGCTAGAAAAATGGATAGAAAATTTATTCCAGAGGAAGGTGGACATCATTATGCTATTGACTTAGTAAAGCAAACTGTTGGTTTAAATAATGGTATCTATTTGCATGAAGAAGTTACCGGCTCAGTTAAAACCGACTTTTGTATTGGTGTTGCGGGTTATCCGGAGAAACATTTTGAAGCTCCGAACTACGAGATTGATCTCGACTATTTAAAGCAAAAAGTTGATGCTGGTGCCAATTACATTGTAACTCAAATGTTTTTTAACAATAAAAAGTTTTTTGATTTTGTGGAAGCTTGTAGAAAAGCGGGCATTAATGTCCCTATTATTCCGGGATTAAAACCAATCACCAGCCACAGTCAAATTGATATTTTACCAAGCATTTTCTTTACTGACTTTCCACAAGATTTAATCTCGGCAGTGAAAGCTTGCAAGGATAGAGATGCGGTAAAAGAAATAGGTGTTGAGTGGACTACTCAGCAATGCAAAGAATTGATAGAGTATGGCGTACCATGCATCCATTTTTATACTATGGGCGATTGGAGAACCACTAAATCTATTGTAGAACAGATAGTATAATTGTTCAAAAAGGCTAAAATTCCTTGCTAAGTCACCATTTGGCTAATCAATCTTGAACTAAAGATTACCAAATATTGAAAAAATAAGAAGCTTCCAATATACTTTAGAATATACCGTTTTTAATCACAAAAAAATTAGTATCTTAGAAATACGGAAACACCAATTTGTTGGTGTTTTTTTCTGTGCAGATGTTAGTTACACCCTGAAGAAAAAAACCGCTACATCAATAGACAAATATGATAGATCAAGAAATAGCACTCAGCGAAGCGCTCCAGAAATTCTTTGGCTTTGACAAATTTAAAAGCAACCAAGAAGAAATCATTGAAAGTATTTTATCCGGCAAAGACACCTTTGTAATTAAACCGACAGGAGGTGGAAAATCGCTTTGTTATCAATTACCTGCCATCGTTTCGGAAGGTGTGGCTATAATTATTTCTCCATTGATCGCTTTGATGAAAAATCAAGTGGATTTGGTGAGGGGTTACAGTGATGACGATAGTATTGCTCATTACTTAAATTCTCAATTGACAAAGAGCCAGATCAAACAGGTAAAATCAGATATACTTTCTGGTAAAACTAAGATCTTATATGTAGCACCGGAATCACTGGTAAAACAAGAAAATATTGACTTTTTTGCTTCCGCGAACATCTCTTTTGTGGCCGTTGATGAAGCGCATTGTATTTCAGAGTGGGGACACGACTTCCGACCAGAATACAGACGAATAAGAACCATGATTGCAGAGATTAAGGATGATATTCCAATTATGGCCTTAACAGCAACTGCTACACCTAAGGTTCAGTCGGATATTATGAAGACCTTGAAGATGCATGATCCGAACATCTATATTTCAAGCTTTTTAAGAGAGAATTTATATTATGAAATTCGTCCTAAAAAGTCTAAAAATGAGACCCTAAGTGATATCGTTAAATTCATTAAAAGTCCTGAAGCTGGTAGATGTGGCATTATCTATTGTTTAAGTAGAAAAGCAACTGAAGAGGTTGCCGAGGTGCTGCAGGTAAATGGCATTAATGCCGCAGCTTATCATGCCGGTTTAGATACCAATACCAGAAACGAAAGGCAAGATAAATTTTTGATGGAAGACATTAATGTTATTGTTGCCACCATAGCCTTCGGAATGGGTATTGACAAACCTGATGTGCGATTTGTCATTCATTACGACATTCCTAAAAGTTTAGAAAACTACTATCAAGAAACAGGAAGAGCCGGAAGAGATGGTTTGGTGGGCAAATGCATTGCCTATTTCAATCATAAAGACATCAATAAGCTTGAGAAATTTTTAAAAGATAAACCTGTAGCAGAAAAGGAAATTGGCGGACAGCACTTAATGGAAGTGGTAGGTTATGCTGAAACAGGTGAATGTAGAAAAAACTTTGTACTGCATTATTTTGGCGAAAATCCAACAACGCCATCTTGCGGAGACAAATGTGATAATTGTGCTCATCCAAAAGCGACAGAAGAGGGGAAAGAATATGTTCAACTAGCGATTCAAACCATTAAAGAATTGAATGAAAAATGTCGTTTACCTTATATCGTAGATTTTCTATTAGGAAAGAAGAAGCAGGAGATTGAGATGTTTAAGCATGACAAGCTTCCTTCTTTCGGAAAAGGAAAAGGAAAAGATGGTTTGTTTTGGAATTCTGTAATTAGAAAAGCACTAATCAGCAACTATTTAAGCAAAGATATTGAAGAATATGGTGTGTTGAAAATTACAGAAGACGGTCATCATTTTTTAGCTCATCCAACATCAATTCCAATTGTTTTAAATCATGAGTTCCCAAGTATTTCTGAAAATGACGAGGTAATCATCAATAATGGCGCAAGCAAAGGCGGCAGTACTTTAGATCCAACCTTATTTAAGTTGCTTACCGACTTAAGAAAACGAGTAGCGAAACAAAAAGGAGTGCCTCCATATGTTATTTTTCAAGATCCATCTTTAGAGGATATGGCTAGTCAATATCCGGTAAAACTAGAGGAAATGGCGAATATTACCGGTGTAAGTATCGGTAAGGCGCAAAAATACGGCAAACCATTTATCGAATTGATTGCAGAATATGTTGAAGAAAACGAAATAGAGCGACCGAACGATTTTGTAATGAAATCAATCGTTAACAAGTCGGGACAAAAGGTTTTTATTATTCAATCGGTTGATAAAAAAATGCCATTAGATGAAATAGCGGAATCTAAAAACATGAGCATGGCGGAGTTGATTCACGAAATGGATAGTATTGTCAATTCAGGTACAAAACTGAACATCAATTACTACATCAATGAAGTGGTAGACGAGGACATTCAAGAAATCATTTATGATTACTTTATGGAAGCCGAATCTGATGATGTTGAAACCGCTTTAGCGGAATTAGAAGACGAAGACATTGATTTAGAAGAAATTCAATTGGTGAAGTTGAAATTTTTGAGTGAGGTAGCGAACTAATAAAGATTCAAAATCAATCTCAAATTTCAAATTCAAATCAAATTTGCTAGCGCAAATTCAAACAAACCAAATTTCTTTGATTACTTTATTTCATAAGAATAGGTGATTTCAACGGAACCTCTTAGCATATGGGTGACGGAGCAATATTTCTCCATGCTTAACTCAATAGCGCGAGCCACTTTAGACTCATCTAAATCTCCTTCTAGAATAAATTTAAGATCGATAGATGTAAATACGGAAGGAACAGCATCCATATCTCGTTCTCCGTTAACTTCTACTTTATAACTTTTAACCTCTTGCTTCATCTTTTGAAGAATACTCAATACATCCATGCTCGAACAACTACCGGCTGCCATTAATACTAACTCCATCGGTCGTGGTCCTAAATCTTCTCCGCCTATTTTTGGAGAACCGTCTATGCTTGTGGTTAAACCATTTTCATTGATACCAACCATGTGAACGGCATTGTTCATTCTTTCTAAAGTAATCTTCATTAATCTTCCATTTTATTCCATGCAAGGTAAGGATTACCAATCAATGCTACCTATCTTTGGCAACTGAAAAAATGAAAGAAAAACTATTCATAACAGATTTAGACGGTACGCTTTTACAGCCGGACGCCACCTTATCTGACTATTCCAAAGAGAAAATATTAGAGATTCTAGCAAAGGATATTCACTTTACAGTGGCTACAGCAAGAAGTGTTACCTCCACAAAGGAAATTTTAGGCGACATTCCTTTTAAATTACCGGTTATATGTGGCAATGGTGGATCTATCTATAATTATAATCCTCATGAGTTGTTACATGTTGAATACATTCCTCAAGGTTTAGTGGCTGACATTATCCATGAAACGAAATTGAAAAACGACTCCGCTTTTGTCTCTAGTTTAGAAAATGGGCAGGAGAAAGTTCATTATGATGAGCTACATAATTATGCGATGAATTGGTTTTATGAAGATCGAGTAAAAGCCAATGATCTTCGATTAAATCAAATTGAAGACATTCGAGAACGTGCTGGTGAAACGGTTACTTCGATAACTTTCATGAATAGAAAACAACATTTAGAAAAGACAAAAAAGTACTTTCTAAAAAAATACAATACTCAAATTAAGCTTAACTTTTTTGAGAATAAATATTCTCCCGGATGGTACTGGTTAAGCATTCATAGCGCTGCCGCTTCGAAAGGAAATGCCATTCAAAAGTTGAAAAAATTCGCCAACTTACACAATGCGCATGTTACCGTTTTCGGTGATGAAATGAACGACTTATCTATGTTTGAAATCGCAGAACACCCTATTGCGGTGGGCAATGCCTTGCAAAAAGTAAAAAATAAT
Source organism: Chitinophagales bacterium (assembly GCA_041393015.1). Taxonomy (GTDB): domain Bacteria; phylum Bacteroidota; class Bacteroidia; order Chitinophagales; family JADIYW01; genus JAGQYH01. Next base: position 771,845 of record JAWKKV010000001.1, read on the forward strand.
GCCAAAGAGATTATTGATCATAATCATCAAAATGCGGTGGTGGATTACGTGCTTGGTAATTTTCAATGATCAATAATCAAATTACAATTCAAAATTAAATTTACCTTTCGAATCTTAATACTTGAAAATTGAATTTGAATTTGTCCCGGGCACGCGGGATGAATCTTTCTAATTCACCGCATCACTAGCCTTCTTCTCCATAACTTTTACCTTGGTTCCCGAACTTAGATTGTCTGACAATTCCATTCCATTTAAAATGGCAAACTCTTTTTGTCTATCTGTTGGAATTCCCTTTTGTGTTAAAAACGCTTGTAATGTTGTACTGTTATCAACTGATACCACTTTAATTCTTTCCGGCAAGACATTAATCTTACTTAGGTCTGTCAATTGTTTAAAATTAACCATGGTGTTATCAAAGTTAGGTTCAAACTTAGTGTAATCCTTCTTCTCACATAAACCATGAAACAAATAAATCAAGTCGTTGTAAGCAATTAAAACCGTTTGCATAGCCAATGGCTCCGGTTGTTCACTAGTCGTTGATACGGCATTAGGATCCGATTGAGGATAATCAGCCACTATTCCATAAGCATTTAAACCGTGAACTTTAAACGCCTTCTCTTTAATGTTCTGCAACTTATACATTTCTTTAATTTCTGCTGCGGCTTCCGCCAGTGTTGATTTTTGTGATAAGGTGAAGACGATTAGAGCATCTCCTTTTTCCGGTGCCATTTGCACTTGAGTAGGCGAATTCATTAATTGCCAATTCGTTGGAACAGGAAACTGAAATTTCAGTTCAGGATGATAAAAAGTATTGCCTTCCGTATATCCTTGACGAGGATCTTCCCCATAAATAATGCCATTGATCATGTCTAAATAACCATCTCTATTGACATTATTGGGAGTAGCGTTGTGCTCTTCATGCCATTTCTCTGTCAACTTGTTTACGTCATTATATCGTCGTCCCGGATCGGGATGTGTAGAATAAAACTCCGGCAACCTGCCTTCTCCTCCTCCGCTCATTCTATCTAATGTTTTAAAGAAATCTGCCATTTGGTGAGCATCATAGCCAACGGTTGAAGAATAATCAACGCCTAAAACATCAGATTCACTTTCTGCAGATCTAGAGAATTTTAGAAACAGCAATTCTAATCCTTGCATCGCTTCTCCTCCAAATTCTCTAAACTTTTCTGAAGCAATCATACCGCCAATAAAAGCAATTTGACCGATCATTTGCTTGGTATACTGTTGCGCTGAATGGCGAGCCGCAATGTGTCCAATTTCATGCCCTAAAACGCCGGCAAACTGAGCTTCGTTGTTAAAGTGAGCCATAATGCCTCTAGTAAAATAAACATATCCTCCCGGTACAGCAAAAGCATTGACCACATCTGAATCAACCACTTTAAACTCATAATCTAGTCCCGGGCGATGTGAAATAGCTGCCATAGCTTCTCCTTTTTCCTGAATAAAGTTTTGAAGCTCTTCGTTAGGATATAAACCATATTGAGCAATGATGGCCGGATCACTTTGTTTACCCATCGCAATTTCTTGCGCTTCAGACATAAAACTTAATTGCTTTTTGCCGGTCACCGGGTTCACCGCACAAGCTGATACAAAAACAATAAGTATAATCAATAAAGAAATTTTATTCAAAGACATCATAGTGTGTATCGTTTAGATATTTCAATAAAGGGAAAATAGAATTTTTCCCTGCTCCATAACGAAGTTAGTGCAATATTTGTGCCTATAAAAGTTATTATTGAAACTTATAATTTATTAATTTGTGCTAATGTCAAAACCAATTATATTCCTCATTTGTTTTCTAAGCATCCTTTCTTGTCAAGAAGAAACAACATCTAATAATTTCAGAGTTCCTATTGCTACCAATGGCATTACTTACCATGATGATTTAATTTGGGTAACTGATTTAATCGGTCAGTCTATCACAGCAGTTGATCCACAAACGGGTATTATGGTAAAACAATATGATTTCAGATCTTTTAATATTGGGCCCGATGATCTTGTGTTTTTAGAAGATGGAAGCACCATCTGGACGGCACCTATTGCAGGAAAAGTTGGAAAAATTACGACTGAGGGAAAAATTGTAGTATTGGCAGAAGAAGAATCTAGCATTAATCCAATTACTCAAAATACCGTCACCAATGAAATCTTTATTGGTCAACAAGATTTTGGTGGAGATCTTAAAAAAATAAATCCAAATAGTGGCTTGCTAACAACGGTTGCAACCGAATTGCCTTCATTAAATGGTTTTGCATTTGCAGAAGACAATTTACTCTATGCTCCTCTTTTTAATATGGACAGGTTGTTAGATGGGTATGGAGGAATTATTAAAATAAATACTTTAACCGGTTTGTTTGAAGATTGGGAAGTATCGTTTCCAGAGGATCCTAACAAAACTAAATTTAAAAACACCACCGCTATTAAGAGTGATCTAAATGGATCTATTTATGTTTTAGAATCAACCACTCCGGCCGTTTATAAAGTAAACTTAGATTCAGGTGAAGCATACAGATTTGGAACACTTCCTTCGATTGCAGCGGATAATATAGCCCTAGATGAAAATGACAATGTATATGTTACTACCTTTATACAAAATATTGTCTTTGTGTTTGATAAAGACGGCAACAGAAGAAAAATTACAATTCAGAATTAGATGAAAAATATTATTTACATATTTATTGGATTGGCTCTGTTTGGCTGTAGAGACAATAGTAAAGAGTTTCCGGAAAATTATTTAGATGATTTGGAAGCATGGAAGGGAGAAAGAGATGTAAAACTTAGAGCCGAAGATGGCTATGTAAATTTAGTGGGTTTATATTGGTTACAAGAAGGTGAAAATACAATTGGATCCGACACTTCCAACAATGTAGTTTTCCCAGCCGGTGCCAGCTCAAGAATTGGTTCTGTTTTTCTTAAAGATCATGAAGTTGTTTTTGAATGTGCTGATGATGTAGAAGTAGTGGTGGATTCCTTTTGTTTAAACGGAGGAGTTATCTATAGTGAAAAGGATAGTGTTCAAACCATTTTAACTCATGGACACTACGATTGGCACATCATTGAAAGAGCAGGAAACTATGGCATTCGATTAAGAGACCTTAACCATCCCAAAACTCAAGAGCCTCTAAATATGGCTTACTTTCACGTTTCCAAAGATTGGATAATAACAGCCAAATATGAACTGTTTGAGACTCCCAAAACCATCAAAATTGACAATATAGTAGGCTTTAATTTTGATGAAAACATTGAAGGCAAACTCACTTTTGAATTGGATGGCCAATCATATACTTTATTGCCTTCTGTGGATGATGAAGGCATGTTTATCATGTTTGCAGATGGCACTAGCGGAGAAACAACATATGGCTCTGGTAGATATCTAATGGCCAGCTTACCGGATGAAGAAGGAAATGTAATATTAGATTTTAATAAAGCCTATAATCCGCCATGTGCTTTTACAGAATATGCTACGTGTCCTTTACCTCCAAGAGAGAATATTCTAGAAGTGAATATTGAAGCTGGCGAGAAAAGATTTGGAGAGTAATTCTATTTTTCTTCGTTATTGTCCTTTCTCCTTCCCATTAATTCCATTTCGCTTTCATGAAATAAATTTACATTCATTGGAGTTCCATCTTCTTGCTCAATTATCATGGTAACATCCATGGTGTATGGCCACATTTTGTTAGGTCTAAATGCCACTCTTAAACCATCCCTAACCAATTCTAAATTGTCAATATTTATGGTCGCCGTAAACTCACTGGTTGATTGAGGATTCACCATTACTTCCTTATTGGTTGTGGCTCTTCCCGAAAATAAATCTAAAAACACAATATTGGCATCTATATTCTTGATTTGAATTTTGTAATTATTAGGATTGTGAATGCTAAAATCAATGGAATAAATAGCGTCGTGTAAACTCAACTCTTCCTTGTTAACGCCCAAAACATCTATTTTAGGCAATTGAGGAGCAGCAATACGTTTATCGATTTTAACATTAAACTTTGTTTTTCCTGCAAGTGGTAAATCTAAATAGTTGTCAAAATAAATAATTAAGTTAGTACTGTCCCCTTCTTCTAAAGACGACATCTTTCCCTTCAAAGCGTCTCTTTTCATTACCAAAGGAAGCCTTATAGTATCCACCTTTTTATCGTCAAAAAGTGTCCCAATTTTTTTACTCCCCTGTGAAAACTGAGTGCTGTCAAAATAAATTTTATATGCTACGCTATCTATGGTGAGATTTAAAAAATAAGAGCTGGATAGCAATACTTCAAAATCCAATAAAATCTCCTCTGGATTGATTTGGGTGTCCACTGTTCTAATATCGTATTTAATGGGATTAATCACTTTTAACCAATACTTTGGATTGATAATAATGGCTATCGTAAGTGCTACAATTAATACAGCTATAATGGCGAAGAAAATTTTTAAAGCCTTTTTCATAGGATGTGTCTTATTCGTTTGTTTCTATTGTAATAGGATAATAATTTGAAATTAAGAAGAATAAACGCAACAATGTCTGATGGTGTTAACATTTGCAAAGAAAGTTCTAATTGTGACATTTATCAATTTTCAAATATTTGTTTTCGTATTTTTAACCCAATACCTTAAATCCTTGATTAATCTATTATGCGTCAACTCTTTACTTTATTATTTGCAACGATACTGTCTACTGGTTTTGCTCAGATTAAAAACGTTGCTTTACCCGTCAACAGTTTTGCTCCCGAATTTACTGCTATTGATCATTTAGGTGACACCATATCTAGTCAAGAAATTTTAGAAGAAAGCGATTATATAGTATTAATATTCTATAGAGGCAATTGGTGCAGCTACTGTAAAATGCACCTAAGCACCTTACAAGATAGTTTGCCTCTTTTGTTAGATAAAAATGCAACGGTTATTGCTGTTACTCCTGAAAAAAATGAATCTATTGAAAAAATGGTGGGTATTACCGGAGCTAAATTTTCAATCGTTCACGATAAAGATTATAAAATAATGAAAGCATATAATGTTGATTATATCATCAACAATTTAACCGTTACAAAGTATTTAGGGCCCGTTCAAAGTCGAACAGCCAAAGCCAATGGCAATGATGATGGCGTCTTGCCCGTACCCGCCACCTATCTTATTGGAAAAAATGGCATGATAAAGTGGGTTCAATTTGATCCTGATTATTCTAAAAGGTCATCTATTGGCGAGATTTTGGAAGCCATGGAAGAATAAAACATTTTTATTGAATGGTAGAAATTCAAAAAGCATTTGATCATTATTGGGGCATTATAGCCGGTATATTAATTGGTGCCGGAGTTTTTGGTCATGCTCTACGCTTAGAAGTACTAGGGTTTGAAGCATGGACAGGAAGGCATACTGTCGCATCGGCCGGAGTAGCATTGTATCTGGTAGCGGGAATCTTAGTCTATTTCAAAAAAAAGCTAGGCCTTTGGATCGCTATTGTTGGTCCATTAATAGGTATTACAGCGGTTACTATTTCGCCAAATGCTTCAATTGATACTTTTCAATTAATATTGGGCATCCCTCAGTTTTTAGCCATCTTTCTTTCTATATATCTACTATTGCAACTAAAGCAAAAAGCGTAAAAAAAAAATTTAGAGTGCTTATTCAACAATATCGGCTAAAATTTGTCAGTTAAGATATACCAACATCCAATTGATGAGTAAGCAGAAAATATATAACTTTTTACGTGACTTAACGGCCAACAATTCTAAAGAATGGATGGACCAAAATAGAAAGTACTATTTAGAGGCTAAGGAAATTTGGTTGGATCAAATTAGTTTGATATTGAAACGATTAAGCATACACGACCCTAAAATGGGGCAATTGGAGCCTAAAAAAACCATCATGCGGATCAATACCAACAGGCGTTTTCATCCGGACAAACCCATTTACAAAGATAATTTTGCTTTTAGCCCCAGTACCATGAATGAAGCTGCTTTTTATATTCATATCTCCCCAAAGGAAACATTTATTGGCGGCGGCTTTCATAATCCAGACAACACAATACTAAAGAAAATTAGAGATGCTATTGATTACGACGGTGATCAATTCAAGAAAATAATTGCCAGTAAGGAATTTCAAGATTTTTATGGTGGACTACCAGAAGATCCCAATCAATTAAAAACAAGTCCAAGAGGTTTCAGCGAAGATCATAAACACATTGATCTTTTAAATAGAAAAAGTTTTACCGGAATTAAACCGCTTACTCAAAAAGAATTTTTATCTGACCATTTTATTGATTTGGTAGAGCAATCGTTCGTTACCATCCAACCATTTAATGCCTATTTACAGAAAGCTGTAGACTTCGAAAATTAAAGTTCTACCTTAAATAATAGGAAAACCGAAAAAATTTCCTTATATTATGAGATGGCGCACTGTGGAAATCTTACTCTTATTCAAATTTATTCAATTTCTGTGCGATGTAAATCGCTACTAACCAATCACGTGGTCTTTTAGTGCTTCAACCTTACAGGTAAAAACTTTCTAATTATCTGATGCACCACTAACTCTATTTTTTAATTCATTTCAACTAAACAATTATATATGCGAGCATTTGTTATTTCTAATTCTATTACACCAAGAGAGCAACGATCAGTAGAACGTTATTTACAAGACGTTTCTAAATACGATGTTTTGTCTCCTGATGAAGAAGCAAAATTATTCATGGAATACAAAAGTGGATGTGATTTAGCTTATAATAAAATTATAAATCACAATTTAAGGTTTGTTGTTTCCGTATCAAAAAAGTACCAAAATATGGGACTTACTTTAGGCGATTTAATAAATGAAGGAAATGTTGGCTTGATCAAAGCAGCTCAAAGATTTGATATTTCACGAGGATTTAAATTTATCTCGTATGCGGTTTGGTGGATCAGACAATCCATTTTACAAGCATTAAGCGACAAAGGGAGGAAAATTAGATTGCCATTAAATGTTACTGCTAACATGTCTAAGGTTCGTCAAGCCATGGCGGTAATCAATCAACATGAAGAAAGAGAACCTACCATTGATGAATTAGCAGAAGCCACTGAATTGTCTAGAAAAGTGGTTCAAAAGTGTTTGGATAATTATCAAAAATGTCAAAGCTTAGATAAGCCTTTAAACGAAGAAAGCGAAAACAGTTTAACAAGTGTATTGGTAGATGAAAGTCTAAGACAGCCTGATTACCAAATGGCGATTGTAGAAACTCAAAAGACGGATATTGATCGATTATTAAGCAAGCTTCCAGAAAGAGAAGCGACAGTGCTTTCAATGTTTTACGGTATCAACAGTGCCGGTGAATCCTCTTTATCAGATATTGCCGAAAAAGTAGGTGTTAGTAGAGAAAGGGTTCGTCAAATAAAGGATAAGGCTATTAGAATGCTTCGCGGTAAAGCGCATAAAATTAATTATGCTGCTACTTTTAGTGCCAACTAAGTTTTTTCCCATTTACATTCTGAATCTAGTTTCCGAGTAGTTATTAAAGCACTGCTACTCGGAAATTAGATTAAATGCTCCCTTTGTAAGAAATTCTGTTTCCGGATCGAATGCATCGCTGTTCAATATTTCAACATAACCTGAATGGCTTTGACCAATTTCCACTTCTTTTCTTTCAAAATCATAGGCATTCCCTGAATCACTATTTTTACTCAGCACAAAATATTTGTTTTCTACCTCCACAATAGCATCTTCCGGCAATGATAAATGGGCCGCAGAAACAGTATATATTTCTGCTTCTACATACATGCCTTGCGTAAATTTGTTGGATGCTTTTTCACCCCCTAAATCGCCATGAATTTGAATGGTTCGTTTAACGGGATCGACGGACTTATTAATTAAGTGAACCGTAGCATCATAAGATTCGCTATTGCTGTTTTGCAATTTGAACTTTATTTTTTGCCCAACTGAAACTTTAGATAAATCGTTCTCAAAAATAGCTAGCTCTAAATGAATTTGATTGGTGTTTACTATTGTAACAGCAACATCCGAAGGATTTAAATAAACTCCTTTATTAATGTTTATGCTTGTTACGTATCCACTTGATGGAGCATAAATTGGAACAGTAGTGATGATATTACTCACAGATAAATCATTGGGATTAATACCCATTAACGACAGCTTTTTACGCAACGATTCAAACCTAGCTTTAGCCACCAAATATTCTGATTCCGCTTTAAGAAAGATCTTTTGAGAGTTGATATTGTCTTTGGCTAAATTTTTTTGCCGTTCATAATCCGATTCTAAATAAGTTAAAGTTCCTTGCGTTTCAAGGTAATCTTGTTGTACTTCAACAAAATTTGGGTTTTCTAAAACAAATAGCAATTTTCCTTTATTGACCCATTGACCCGGCAACAATTCTATGTCTTTTACATATCCTCCAAAATAGGCGATGACCGAAATTTGGTTTTGTGGAGGAACTTCTAACATCCCCGTTGCATTTACGATCTGATGAAAATCTCGGTTCTCTAGTTTCCCTAACTCCATACCGGAAGATTGAAACTGTAATTCAGTTAAGTGATAGGCATTTTCCTCAATAGGCAACACTTCTACAGTTTTCTCAACAGAAGATTCCCCTTTAGAAGAGCAAGACACAATGGTGATAAAAAGTATTAAGTATAGATAATTTATACCTTGCTTTACGATATATGATTTTTTGTTTCTCATCTTTAATTCATTAAATAATTCGCTTCTATTACCGTGTTATTATATTGAAAAAGCGCAGAGAGATAATTCACCTCAATTGTTTTGGCATTTTCAAGTAATTGCGTGTATTGGAAATAATCAATCTCCCCGTTTTGATAGGCTATTTTTGCATGAAACAATATTTCTTGAGCCGTTACCTTTCCGGTTGTATTGTAGTAATTTATGTTTTCTTCCAACTGGTTTAAATCAGTAAGCAATGCTTTATAGTTTGATATTAGCTGTGTTTCGTAATTATCAATCTCCGATTTAATAATGGTGCCGGTACTCTTAGCGGCCGCAACCTTCGACTTTTGAGCACCGGACCACAAAGGAACTTCAATTCCCACTTGAAAACCCATATATGATTTGTCGCCCATTCCTCCATTCAATCCTTGAAATAGAGAAAAATTAAAGTCGGGCAATAATTTTCGCTTTTCAAGAACTTGCATTTGGTTAGCCAATGCCATTTTCTTATCAAAATAAGCTAAACTTGGATGGCTTATCGTATCCAAAGGCGTAAGAGAAAGTTGATCAAGATTGTCTTCGCTGACACTGTAAGATGAATCTGTTTGTAAGTATTGCCCCAAAACGATATAAGCCTTTTCTACATTTGCTTTGATCTGATTCATATGAACAGACACTTCCTTTTGCTTTGCTTTCGCATTTAGTTTTTCTAAATAGTTCGTCTCGCCTTGCTCATATCTTTTATTAGAGGCGTCTAAAAAGGAAGTATACAAACTATCTAAATAGGTGTACTCTTTCAACATTTGTTGCCAATACACGATTTCATAATAAGTCTTATAAACTGATTGGGTCAGCACTCTTTCATCTATATAAAATTGCCCTTGCGCTAATTGAATGTTTTCTTCTAACACTTTTTTTTGCGCACTGTATACCGATGGAAATTGAATAGACTGATTAACTCCCCAAACGTGAAGCGGTATATCGTTAGCAGCAACATTGTTTTGATCATAGTTGTAGTAAAACTCTGTCTTTCCAATATCAACTCCACTTTTCACCAACAATTTGCTTTGATCGATTCGCTGAGCTGACGCTTTTAACCCTGAATTGTTTTCCATCGCAATCTGAACAGCTTGCTCCACTGTAATAGAAGAAGTTTGAGCTTTGCCTATTACAGGAAGCATTAATAAGGCAAGAATTATTGCCGCAACGGGTGTTTTCATTTTAAAATCTTTTCCTTTTCTATCAAATAAAGCATACAGAACGGGCAAAACAACAAGGGTTAAAAAAGTAGCAGAAATAAGTCCGCCCACCACAACTGTGGCTAAAGGCCTTTGTACTTCTGCACCGGCTGATGTAGAAATAGCCATAGGTAAAAATCCTAATGCCGCAGCAGAAGCCGTTAAAAGAACAGGACGTAATCGATTTTTGGTACCTTTTAAAATTCTATCGTTGATATCAGTGAAACCATGTGATTTAAGGTCTTTAAACTCCTCAATAAGCACAATGCCATTGAGTACGGCAATACCGAAAAGAGCAATAAATCCAACTCCTGCAGAGATACTAAACGGCATGTCTCGAATGTAAAGTAATGCCACGCCTCCAATAGCTGACATTGGGATAGCGCTGTAAATAATGAGCGCTTCTTTTATGGAATCAAACGCAAAATAGAGTAAAACAAAAATAAGCACTAAGGCAATCGGTACCGCCACCATTAACCTTGCTCTTGCTGTTCTTAAGTTTTCAAATTGCCCACCGTATTCAATCGTATATCCGGTAGGAAGTTTAATCTCACTATTAATGATATTCTGAACATCACCCACTACAGATTCTAAATCTCTATTTCTTACGTTTACGCCCACCACAATTCTTCTCTTGGTGTTGTCTCTAGAAATTTTTGCCGGACCTTTGGTGTAATTAATAGTCGCTAATTCGCTGAGCGGTATTTGATTGCCATTCGGCAATTGCACCGTTGCCATTCTAATGTCTTCGATATCTTTGTGGTGTTCCTTATCAAAACGCACCACTAAATCGAATTGCTTTTCGCCTTCAAATACGGTTCCGGCAGGTAAGCCTGCAAATCCCATACTTATAATGTTATTGATATCCTCCACATTAAGTCCGTATTTGGCAATTTTTTGCCTGTTATAAACCACAGACATTTGCGGTAATCCCGCCACTTTTTCAACAATGATATCGGCTGCTCCTTCTACATTGCCAATGGCTTTTTCAACTTCCATTGCTTTTGTATAAAGCACATCTAAATCTTCACCAAAAATTTTAATGGCCAAATCAGCTCTAACACCGGTAATCAACTCATTGAATCGCATTTCAATCGGTTGTGTAAACTCAAAATCAATACCCGGCATTTCTGATAGTGCTTCTTTAAACTTATCGGCCAATTCATCTTTACTTTTAGCAGATACCCAGTATTTTTTAGGTTTTAACTTGATGATGACATCACTTTCTTCCATCGACATCGGATCCGTAGGAACTTCTGCCGCACCAATTCTACTCACTACTTGATCTACTTCCGGAAACCGTTTTAAAATGCTTTCTATACGAGTAGTCGCTTCAACGGTTTGAGTAAGTGAGGTGCCTGTTTTTAGCACTGGTTGAATTACAAAATCTCCTTCGTCTAGAGTAGGCACAAATTCACCTCCCATTTTTGAAAAAAGAAAACCGGTGCCAATTAAAAGAGCAAATGCTGAGCCTAGTACGATAAATTTATGGCCTAATGCCCAATTAATGGTTGGCTGATAAAGACTTTCTAATCCTTTAATTAAACGAGAAGAGATCGTTTTTTTATCCGGATCGGTTGGTTTGATAAACAAGGAAGCCATTACCGGAACATAGGTGAAACATAGCACCATCGCACCAATCAAGGCGAAGCAAAACACCAGTGCCATAGGTTTAAACATTTTGCCTTCTACGCCTACCAATGATAAAATCGGAATAAAAACTATGATGATGATAAGTTGACCAAAAACAGCAGAGTGCATCATTTTGCTCGCTCCTAAATGAGTGATGTTGTCAATAAAATTTTGCCTTTCCGATTTGGGAAGCGCTAGCAATTTGGACCTTTCGGCAGTGATTTTAAAAGCAATATATTCTACAATGATTACTGCACCATCAATGATAATTCCGAAATCAATAGCGCCTAAACTCATCAGGTTGGCGTCCACACCAAAAATGTACATCAACGATAAGGCAAACAATAAACACATTGGAATTACAGACGCTACCACTAATCCCGAGCGAAAATTGCCCAATAAAAGCACCACAACAAAAATGACAATTAAACAGCCTAAAATCAGGTTCTCGGCAATGGTATGTGTCGTTTTTTTGATGAGTTCACTTCGCTCCAAAAATGGATTAATACTAATGCCCGGAGGAAGCGATGGAGAAATTTGCTCCACTCTTTCTTTAACGGCATCAATAACCGATTTAGAGTCGGCACCTTTTAACATCATTACCTGTCCTAACACTTTTTCGCCTTCACCATTACCAGTAATGGCTCCAAAACGAGTAGCGTGCCCAAATCCAACCGAAGCAACATCTTTAATATAAATTGGAATTCCGCCTCTATTCTCAATTACGATATTTTCAATATCCTCTAAAGACGAGGTTAATCCTTCTCCTCTTATAAAATAGGTTTGATTGCTTTTTTCGATATATCCTCCACCGGCAACACTGTTGTTTTTCTCTAAAGCAGAATAGGTTTGTTCGATGGATAAGTTTAAACTTCTAAGTTTCTCCGGATTAATAGCGACTTCATATTGTTTAAGGTAGCCTCCCCAAGTGTTCACCTCCACCACTCCGGGAATTCCCGAAAGCTGTCTTTTAACGATCCAATCCTGAATGGTTCTTATGTCGGCTAAAGAATAATCAGACCGATGGGCAGAATCAACTTCAATGACATACTGATAAATTTCACCCAAACCTGTTGAAATCGGGCCCATAAATGGAGAACCAAATCCTGCGGGGATTTTCTCTTCTGCAGATTTTATTTTTTCAGCAATTAATTGTCGTGGTAAATAAGTACCGATGTTATCGTTAAAAACTACGGTAACCACTGAAAGTCCAAACTTTGAAACAGATCGAATCTCCTTAACATCGGGAAGGTTGGCCATTTCTAGCTCTACCGGATAGGTTAGATACTTTTCGACATCTTCTGTCGCTAAATTTCTAGAGGTTGTAATAATTTGAACTTGATTGTTCGTAATATCCGGAACCGCACCAATGGGAATATTAGAGAGTGAGTATAGTCCAAAACCGATAATTCCGGCTGAAAATAAAAGGATGATTAGTTTGTGATGGATGCTATACTGTATAATTCGATCTAACATTACTTTGATGCGTTTTTTATAACACACCAAAAGTAAGAGTAGCACTCTAAGGCATTTCTGAAGGCTTTCTTAAGATTTGCTTAAAAAGTAATGGAAACTGTTGTTCCTTGGCCCAATTCACTTACAATATTTAAATCAGCATGAATGGCATCGGCACATTTTTTTACAATGGACAAGCCCAAACCATTTCCGTAAATGTTTTTGTGCATAAGCGCATCAGAACGGAAGAAGTTGTCATAAATATGCTCTAAATCTTCCTTTTTGATTCCGATTCCCTCATCTTGAATGACACAAACTATTTTAGAGGATTCCTTTTGAATATTAATAGTTACAGAAGCATTTTTGTTGGAATATTTGATGGCATTACTTAAAACATTATCAATGATTAAGCTAGAATAATAATATGGCACGAGCATTTCAGCCTCATCAGCATTCACATTGATTTTTAATTCCTTTTCTTCTATCGTCTTTTTTAATCGAGTAAGTGACTCATCCACTAATGTTACAATAGAAATTGAATTGTTATCTTTGATCTTGGCCTTGGTATCTAATCGAGCCAATAAAAGCAACTGTTCTAATGTGGCCGACATTCGTTCTAGTTCAGACAAGCAATAGGATATTTTTTCTTCGTACTCCGGTTGAGTTCTTGGTTTTCTAATTAAAACCTCCAATGTTCCCCTTAGTGTTGCCAACGGAGTTCTTAGTTCATGAGAAGCATCAGAAGTAAATTGTTTTTCTCTTTCTATTGCATTTTCAATTCGTTCTAGTAATTCATTAAAATCAGATGAAAGATTGAATAACTCATCTTTGTTTTCGGGTAAACGAACACGTTCTTTTAAATTATTCCTAGTAATACGCGTAATGGTGTTGGAGATCTCTTGAACCGGCTGAATGCTTCTTCCTGCTAAAAACCTAGAGATATAATATAATCCAATCAAAACGACTAGATAAGAAATAATCAAAACGTTCCTCAGCGTTTTTACGACTGTTTTAGAGGATTCCGAAGACATGGCCGCCAAAATATATCCTTTTGTATTTCCATTTTCTTCAATCGGTAACTGCACTTGCCTTATATCTCTTCCATTTAACTCGGCATTAAAATGTCCCTTAAATTCGGTTTGTTCAAATGGCAAAACATCCTCTTTTAAATTAGGAGATTTATCCATTAGCTTACCTTCCTTATCAATCAATTGAATAAAAACAGGATTAACTTGTATTTCTCTGTGCTCTCTTTCTTCCCACTCCGCCTTATTGATAAAGTGGATGCTATCCTGAATGATTTCTATTTCTTCGGTATGTTTTTGAGCTTCAATAGCCAAGTCTCTATCTAACTGACTAAAAACAGTACCCTGAACTATAAAATAGATGACCCCACAAACCAATGCCATAATCACGGCAGAGGCAATCATGTAATGAAATGCAATTCTATCTTTAAAGCTTAAGTTCATATGTCCTTCGCAATATAGCCTACACCACGGATGGTTTGAATATAATTTTCCTCATCCGAAAGCTTTAGTTTCTTTCTCAATGCATTGATGTAAACGTCAATAACGCCGGTATTGTATTCAAAGTGGATGTCCCAAACACTTTCAATAATTCTTGTTCTTCTACAAACCTTTCCTTTGTTTCTTATTAAAAACTCCAATAAGGCAAACTCCTTTTGTGTAAGATATATTTCTTCATTGCCTTTATGTACTTGGTGGTTTTCTGTATTAAGAGTGATGTCGCCCAATTTAAAAACAGCATGTTCTCCCGTTTTGGGTCGAAGTTGAACTTTGATTCTTTCTAGTAACTCATCGAAGTGAAACGGCTTTTTTATGTAATCGTTAGCTCCCGACTGCAGTCCAAAAACGGTTTCATCTACTGTATCTTTAGCGGTAAGAAATATAACGGGAGTTTGTTGGTTTTCCTTTCTAAATTGCCTACAAATTTCAATACCACTTAAACCTGGCAACATCCAATCTAAGAGCAATAAATCATATTCGTTAGATTGGGCTAACACTAAACCTTCCTTTCCTTCAGATGCAACATCAACGGCAAAAGATTCTTCCTCGAGACCTTGTTTAAGAAATGCCGCAATCCCGGCTTCATCTTCAACGATTAGTATCCTCATGGGTCAAATATTGATCTTTAAAAATTAAAAGTGGTATAGAACATTCTTAAAATTTGCTTAAAAACGTAAAAATCAAGTTCGAAATTAATGCTAATCTTAGAATAGTCCATTAGGCTACTAAAGATGAAGGAAGATTTTGTGCTACCAACTTGTTTCTATTTGCTTTGCTATATCTAAGCTTCGTTTCTAATGCCGTTGCGTTTTATCTCAAAGGTTTCAATAGCTTCTTTTATAATGTCCATCGAATGGTTGGACTTATCCATTACTTCTTCTAGTTTCTTATCTAGGTCTTTAGAATTAATATCAAACAAATCAATCTCTACTTGAGCTATTTTGCCAATTAAACTTTGTTGTGTGTTTTGAATGTCTTCCATTTTTACCAAAACCGAATCCATTACGCCTAATTTCTTTTTAGTTTTATCGTCCATTTTTAAATCTATTTTGTTGTTAATCAATGTTTTGTGTTGGAATAAGATACAAAAAATGGTTGACTTGGACAAAAAGACAGATGGAAGCGTAGCTAATGGAAGTTATTTCCGAATACAGAAAGAAAGAAATTAGGCTCGAATCAAAGATTTCCTCTTATAATTTACTATTCGCACCAACTAGTGATTATCGTCTATTTAGATTTCTTTTTACTTGGTCTTCTTTTGCGTTGTGGTGGTTTGCCTTTAGCCAAAAATTTCACTTCAACTGCTCGTGGACCTTTATCCGTTTCTTCAATCTTGAAACTAACTTTGTTACCTTCTTGTATTTTAAAGTCCGCGTTGCTAAAATGTACAAAGACATCATTCTCTAATGCTGATGAGGAAATGAATCCAAATCCTTTCTTAAATTGGAAATTCTTGACAACGCCTTCATAGCTCGAGTTGGAGCTTTTGGAAGTACTGGAAGATTTTCCACCACTAAAAAACGATTTGATTTTATCTAATATTGACATAAATTATAACTTGCTTTAGCTGCAAAGATAAGCTTTAGTTTGGGAGGGCTCAAAATGGTACTAATTAACATTTATGGATAGTGTGCAATTAATAAATATATCTAAGTACTTATTCAACAGCCTTCAAGGTGATTATTTTCTGATTCAGAATGTCGGGAGTCTTGGAATTCACTAGTTTATAGTTTGAATTAGATATTACAGCAACACCTTTGATCAAAGTAAAGTACGCAAAACCACTCCATTCGTCAGTAATTCTTCCAGTCTAAGGAGCCAGTTTGTTTTTAATCACCTTAGCTAATGAGTTTGGAATTTTGTCTAGTGAACCCAATAAATATGGCAATGCTTTCAGTTTAAATCCTTCGTATTCGCTGGGTACAATGGCATCAATCAAGTGAGGACCTTTTTCTCTAAAAGCCCTTTCTAGTGCGGAGTTAAACTCTTCAGCAGTTTCGGTTCGCACTGCAGACATACCCATGCCTTTGGCGATAGAAACAAAGTCTATTTCAGGTTGAGAAATATCTAATTGCGCCTTGGCTTTAGGTCCCGCTTTTTCTGCGCCCACTCTTTCCAATTCAATGTTGAGAATGGCATAAGAACCATTGTTCAGAATTACTGTTGTTACATCTAACTGTTCGGCTACAATTGTCCAAAGTGATTGTATAGTATACATGGCTGAGCCATCGCCGATTAATGCTAGAACAGGTCGACCCTTTCCGGCAACAGCAGCGCCTATGGCAACAGGCAAACCTTGACCGATAGCACCTCCGGTTAATGTCAGTAAATCGTGTTTTGGCGAACCGGCAGTGCAACTAGGCAATTTGAGTCCGGAAGTTTGTGCCTCATCAGAAATAATCGCATTTTCGGGCAACATTGCTCCAACTGCTTGCATTATTTTCTCTGCATTCAGTTTTCCGGACGCAAGATTAGGTCTTTTGGCTTCCTGTAGTTTGGGCATCGTCTCTTTTGCATCAACAGCTTCTACTAATGCCGCTATACTTTTTAGGGCATCTTGGTCTTGCTTAACCAACTCATGAAGCGTACATCTATCCGGCACGAGGTAGCTTTTCTTGCCAGGATAGCCGAAAAATGAAACAGGGGCTTTGGCATCTATAAGCACCAAATGGTCGAACCCACCTAATTGTACCGATGCCATTTCTGCTAAATAGGCCAAGCGTTCAACGTATGGTAGGCCGGCACCACGTTGCAGACGTGTAGGGAATACTTCCGTTAAGAGTTTTGCACCTGTTTTCTCTGCAATCTTAGAGGCTGCAATCAAACCCTCTTCCATTAATACCCTTCTCCCCAAAAGGATGGCTGTTTTCTTACCTGATTTTTTTAAAATTGCTGCAATCTCATTGATAATTGAGTCAGAAGCACTTTCCGGAATCGGTTGAGAAAAATCATCTATTGCACTTCCCCCTTCACTCCAAGAAATATCTGCTGGTAATATCAATGTGGAAATTTGTGCTGGAGTACCTGATGCTATTTTTATAGCTTCAGCCGTATCTGAACCAATATCTTCAGTGCTTTTAGAAGTACGAACCCACTTAGAAACATTACGTGCCACCGTTTCAATATCCGATTGTAACTGTGCATCGTATTGTACATGATAGGTAGCATGATCTCCAACAATATTAACAATTGGCACTCTAGCTTTTCGAGCATTGTGAAGATTAGCCAAGCCATTTCCAAGTCCACACCCCAAATGCAATAAGGTGGCTGCAGGTTTTTCCGCAATCCTTGCATAACCATCAGCAGCTCCGGTAGCCACACCTTCAAAAAGAGTTAAAACTGCACGCATGCTGGAATCATCCAATGCGGCTACAAAATGCATTTCGGAAGTGCCCGGGTTAGTAAAACAGGTGTCAATTCCGGCATTGGTTAATGTATCCATTAAAGCCTTAGCACCGTTACTTTTTTTCTTACTCATATCTTCTTTTTCTCAGTAACATTAGATCACTAAAATACATCTATTCGGAATATATTAAAGGGTTTGAGTTGGCTTCGGTTTATTTGCCAATACGAAAGTAATTTTTCAAGTATATTGGCTAATTATGGCTTTGAGGTACAAATAGGGTACAAAATCACTCAAATTCCCTTGTTATACATCATCTTCTTCATCATATCCTCCAAGTTCAATAGCAATTAATTGGATAGCATAGCCATAAACCTCAATAATGGATGAAGCATGTGAAATGTATAATTTCCACGTTTATCATCTTTTAAATCAATAATTTTAGGCATATCACCAAATAATTCGGGATCAATTTTCTTTAGTTTAACAATATGGTTATTACATTGTTCACTATCATATCCACTGCTCTACTGGAGACCAATTCGTTGCATTTATTATTTTGATAAGTGCGTCATGTAATAAAACCTTTCTTCCTATTTTACGTATTTCTTCATTATTATCCATAACCTTAGTGAAAGTAAGCAACGAAATAGATATTTTAAAAAATTGGCTAAAAAAGGTATTCCAGAAAAAAGTGTTATCAATCACTCCACCTCCACTTTATCAATTTCCTGCATTAGTTTACTAGCGTTTAAAATATCACTTTAAAATACTTTCAATATGATTAAACTCTTTTTCATATTGTCTTAAATACTGTAACGCTTCCTTTCTTGAAATAGTAAGTAATACAAATTTAATTTCCTGAAAGTACATTTCTAAATCTGTGTCATGCTCTGGGTGTTTTTCACAATATTCCTCTAATGCAACACCAATAAACTCGTCTTCAGAATCCATAATGGAGTTTTGTCATTTTCAGCACTAAATAGAAACATTGTATATTTTGACAATGAAATACAATTATTCCTATAATATCTATACTTTATTTTATCATTCAAAAAATCAATAAATCCATCTGTCCAATCACCTTGAAACCTTTACCATAGATACATCAATAAATAGTACTTGATAATGTATCATTCCACCTCCACTTTATCAATTTCCTGCATTAGCCTGTTAGTTTCGTTTAGGGCGACTATAATTTTTTGGTAGTGTTATTTATACTCAATATCACGTATTACAATATATTTATCTCCTTTCCCATTAGTCAATATTAATTTTATCCAATCATCATGATCATTATATGAATAATCTAATTCAAAAGAATTGGCTCCACTTAAACCTTCAACAAATTGATCTAGAAAATCCTTATCAATTTCCTTTCCATCAACATCAAGATCGATTGACTTTTTTCTAAAAGATTTCAAATTCCCATAAGAATCAAAGGTTTTATATATTGTATCTCTAGTAAAGGGATGAGGTCTAATGACTTCATCTGTAGATGGGTCATCATTCCTTCTCGTAAAGAAACGTTCCTCTATATCGTAGTTTTCAGATATGATTAGACAAGGCTTGTCATTAACAAAATCACTATAATCAACACTTGACTTCCTTACCAATTTTCCTTCATCATATTTCTCGGATATCTCTTTTATCAAATCTCCCGTAAATGAATATTTATATTTAATTGTTTCAAGCGAACCAATCATTTCGTTCTTATAAAAAGTTGTTTTATTCTCTCCATTAATTTTATTAAATATATAGGTTATCGTTGATGACAATCCGTTTTGCTTGAAAGATTTCACTTCTTTAATACTATCATTTATTGTGTTAATAATCGACTTTTCAATTAAACTATCTTCTTCGTATTTTCTTATTTCAAGTACATCATCAGATTCGTTTCTAATAATTTCTTCTCTCTCATTACGCCAGTGGTCATAAACGCTCTCTAATGCTCCTTTTTCAAAATTGTAATATTCATATTTTTTATCGGTCTCATATTCATCTTCCCCATTGGGCTTAGTGCGTATTTTTTCCTCCAAAATTAAGTTGTTATACTTGTCAAAATGTTTTCTAGACCACGAATAATCTTCTCCAATCGTTTCATCATAACCCAGCCATGTTTGAGGTTTCCCTATTACAAGAGAGTCAAACTCTATTTTAGCATCATATGTTTTTGTTGTAATGATTTTAGAAACAAGACCATTGTCTATTTCTCCATTACGATTTAAACAACCAATAATTGTAAAAACTAGTAAAACTGAAATTAATCCTATTAACTTATTCATTTTCATGTTTTATTTAACTACTCCACCTCCACTTTAACAATTTCTTTCATTAGCCTGTTTGTTTCGTTTAGGGCGACTATAATTTTTATACATCAAGCCACCTCCCCTTCATACAAATGCCTTTGAAATTCAATGAAGAGCGTTTTAATATCTAGTACCTCTCCTAATTCCTTTTTAGCATCTTCTAAGGATTGGTATTTATTGGTTAATAGTATTGGCAGTTTCTCTTGATCTAATTCACCCACACCTGATTCAATGTATTTGCTCAATACAAATTCAATAAATTCCTTTTGTTTGTCGCTTAGTAAGGCAAATATGGTAGCCTTTGCTGCTGCGACTCTTTCTTCACGTGTAATGGGCTTTATTTCGCTGTTAAACACATATTCCAATACATCAAACAAGTCGCTTTTTTCGGCATCTATTAATTTTTGAAGCGTCGCTAATTCTTCGTTGCCAAATCCTGCTTCATCTAGTTTTTCTAATAGCGTTCTTCTTGTAATGGGATTGCTCCAAATTTTGCGCAATTCTGCTTCACTTTTGAAAAAGTTAGGCATTTCTCCAAAGAGGTTATTCATAAATTCTTGTGCGCTCATGGGTTTGCCATCGGCACTCCAATACATGGTTTGTGTCATGTGTTGAATTTCTCTTTCCTTGCCATCTCGCAATTTCACCTTTACTTTTTTCTTCGTCTTACATACACAAGGCGTTTGCTCGCACTTTGGACAAGGCTTTGGTGGTTCTGTAATACATTCGCAAGGCCGTTTACCACAAATGGCACAAGGTTCTGGTGGTTGCTTTACACAAACACAAGGTATTTCTCTGCATACTTCACATGAATCTTCCTCCACTGGTTCTCCATCCCATTCAGGATCTGAAAACCGTTGATAAGCATCTACAAAGTCATAAATGGTAAAAAACTCTTTGCCATCAAATAAACGTGTTCCTCTGCCTACAATCTGCTTAAACTCCACTATTTGCTTGACAGGTCGCATCAAAACAATGTTGCGTATGTTTCTAGCATCTACTCCGGTGGATAGTTTTTGTGAAGTGGTTAAGATGGTAGGAATCATTTTTTCATTGTCCTGAAACTGCTTTAAAAACGTTTCTCCTGCATCTCCATCATTCGCCGTTACTCGTACACAATAAAAAGGATCATTGTTAACGGTTTTGTATTGATTCACCAAATCCCGAACTAAGGCTGCATGGCTTTGTGTCGCACAAAAAATAATTGCCTTTTCATTTTGGTTAGCATCGTCTAAAAATATTTGAACTCGCTTGGCTTCTCGCTCTCTAATTTCAATATTTCTGTTAAAATCAAATTCCTCATACAACTTGCCTTCTTCAATTTCCCCTTCAATAACATCATCATCACTGGTATAGATGTAATCATCCAACGTGGTTTTGATTCTGCTTTACTTTGAAAGGTGTTAAAAAGCCATCATTAATGCCTTCTTTAAGGGAATAGGTATAAACCGGCTCGCCAAAATATTGATAGGTATCTGCGTTTTCTTTTCTTCGTGGTGTTGCTGTTAATCCCAATTGAACGGCATCTGAAAAATAATCCATTATGCCTCTCCAATTGCTCTCATTATTGGCGCCTCCTCTATGGCATTCATCAATGATAATTAAATCAAAAAAGTCTTTGGGATAGTCGCCAAAATAAGGAGCAGAATTGCCTTCTTCATCTGTACCCGACATAAAAGTTTGGAAGATGGTAAAAAACAAACTCCCATTGGTTTGGATTTTTCCTGCCTTTTTAATCTCGCTTGGTTTTATTCTCACCATTGCATCATCAGGAAAAGCAGAAAAAGCGGTAAATGCTTGATCGGCTAAAATATTACGGTCTGCTAAAAACAATATTCTTGGACGTCTTTTGCCATCTCTATTGAGATTCCAACGAGCATAGAACAGTTTCCAAGCAATTTGAAAAGCAATGGCTGTTTTACCTGTTCCAGTGGCAAGGGTTAATAGAATACGGTTTTTGTTTTGGGCGATGGCTTCTAACGTATTTCTAACGGCTATTTCTTGATAGAAACGCAATTTCCAAGTGCCACTTTTATCTTGATAGGGAATGGTGGTAAAAATATCCCTCCATTTGTTTTCATCTGAATAGGTCTTGTGCCAAAGTTCTTCCGGACTTAAAAAGTCTTTCACTAGACCTTCTTTACCTGTTTTCATACAGATGCTGTAAATTTCTTTACCGTTGGTGGAATAAGTAGTTTCTAAGTTTAATTTGGCTGCGTATCGTTTAGCTTGCTCAACGCCTTCTCCTACTTCTAAATCAGCACTTTTTGCTTCTACGATAGCCAATTTAATGCCTTTGTAGACTAAAATATAATCAGCTATTTGTTGTTTACTTCTGCCGCCACCCACTTGGATTCTTCCTTCTGTAATTTTACAGACATCTCTTTCTCGAAGCACTTTTGAATCTTCGACTACACCCCAACCACAAGCCAATAATTTGGGATCTATGAGTTCTGCTCTAGTTTCTGCTTCGTTCATTACATAACTTGTTTTTTTGCCCTGAAGGGGCATCATATATTAACATTGGGCGAAGCCCTATGAAGTGGCTCAGCCACGAATCACTAGCCCTGAAAGGGCGATATACCCTATTAATCCCAAACAAACTGCTCATCGTATGCTACATTATACTTGTTAAGAATAGTACGGTATTCCTCTTGAAACGTTTTATTGTTGTGATGTTCATGTTGGTTAGCAATGTACGCAATTACGGCATTTATTTCCGATGGATTTACGGAAAAAGCACCATAACCATTTTGCCAATAGAAATTACTATAGGCTTCTCCTTTGCTTTTTATCCATTTTGAAGAATTTGATTTTAATACTTCCATCAGCTTCATCAAGGCTATTTTTTTGGAAAGCATACATAAAATATGAATATGGTCGGTATAGCCGCCAACTTTTATTACTTGACACTCGAGATTGTTACAGATGCCACCAAGATAACTGTGCAGCTCTGCTTCTATTGGCGCATGTATTAAAGGTTCGCGATGCTTGGTGCTGAATACGATATGTATATAGTTTTTAACGAGTGACTGTCCCATAGCTATACATTATGTCCTTTTTCGATAGGCTTATACCCATCATCGAGCGTTGATGCCTTTGATGAACTGTCCGCTCCTGTAGCATGTTCTTCCGATGGGCTACACTCACCAGGCGTGGATACCTTCGATGGACTACTGCTTATACTTTTTTTCGATAGGCTACTGCTTATGCTCTTAGTAGATGGGCTACACCCATCGTTAACTGATGCCGCCCCTTCGGGGCTTCGTAACTCCCCCTTAAATGCCTTCTCCAAAACACTCTTTTTCAATTCTTCTAAATCTTCTATTTTTTGTTGGTAGATGGATTCTAGCTTTTGGGTTTCAATAGATAGAGCATCCAATTTTTGAACGATGTATTTTTGCTCCTTTATTGGTGGCAATGGAATAATTATTTCTTTTAGATGATTTACAGACATTGAAGGAATCAATGATCGTTCTGAACGTTTCATTAACTCCCCTTTTATTATGTCAGTCGGAATCATATAAAAAAGAAAATCATCATCTAATTTCTCTCTACTAGTATTTGAAATTTTGCAAAGAGCAACATTAAATGCTCCAGTTACACCTCTAAATACTCTACCAATATGTCGGTAGGCAACCATTAGCATGTCACTAGGTTTTACTTTATGTAACTGAGGCGAGTTTGGAACATAAACTTTATAATTATCTGACCAACCATCTCTAATTTGATAAAATCTTACATAACCATCTTTAGGTTCACTAATGAATTTACTTTTTGGTGGATTATGCCCTCTTGTTAGTTTACATAATTTGCCTAACGGAATTTCCTCCCAATCCTCCCCTTTATTCTTAAACACATTTTGCAAATAACTTTCAAACAATTCTTTGGCATTAATAAGATTTTGTTCTGCAATGGCTTTTGCTTTATCAATGGCTGCAAAGGTTTGGTCTAATATGGCTACTATGCGTTTTTGTTCAGGAAGTGGTGGAACTGGTGTGGGGTAAGTATAAAGCACTTCTTTTCTAACACCATCTTGCCCTGCTGCTCTTTTCGAAGATTTTTCAACAAACTTGACTAATTCATCAGTTTTTAAGAACCAATAAAAAAATTCTTTATCTAATAAATCTTCATTTGGTAAAGCCTTCATCAAAGCAACATTATACGCACCCTCCAAACCTCTAAATATGCCGAAAATTGGAGGACCGTACCTGCCAATCATTATATCGGTTTTGGTACAAAATTTTCTCGCTTTTTCTATAGGTATATAAGTAATGTACTTATCCGTTTTATAATCTCTTACTTGAACCAATCTAATATATCCTTCTTTGGGTTCAAAAATGAAATTTGATTTAGGCGGTTGACTTCCACCAATTATTTCACATACATCTCCAAAAGGTTTTGTTTCCCATGTTTTTTTCATATCAAGTCCAAGATTGAATTTAAAATATCCTCACTTTCTTGATCCAAGGCTTTCATGGCTTTTAAAATATCTTTAGGTTGCCGTAACGGTGCTTCTTCTGGAGTATTCGGATTTTTGGGAGCCAACCCATAGTTATAGGGTCAACATTTTTCATATCTATACTCCAAGAGTTTTCACTTTCTTCAAACGTTTTTTGGAGTGCCACAAAGTCTGCTAAATCATCTTCGTTCAAAGGGTTGGTTTTTCCTAAATTTCTATCCAAGTTCAATTGATAAAACCACACCTTTTTTAGTAGGAATACCTTTAGTAAAAAACAACACCACCGTTTTTACGCCTGCTCCTGTAAAAGTGCCGCCGGGCAAATCCAATACCGTATGTAAATTGCAACTGCTCAACAATTCATTTCTCAAAGCAATGGAAGCATTATCGGTATTGCTTAAAAAGGTGTTTTTAATGACAACAGCCGCTTTTCCGCCTGCTTTCAATATTTTTATAAAATGCTGTAAAAAGAGCGAAGCGGTTTCTCCAGTTTTAATAGGGAAATTATGTTGTACTTCTGCCCGTTCCTTTCCTCCAAAAGGTGGATTAGCTAAGATGATATCATAACGGTCTTTCTCTTGTATGTCGGTTAGATTTTCCGCTAAGGTGTTGGTATGAATAATATTGGGTGCTTCTATACCGTGTAAAATCATGTTCATGATGCCAATGATATACGCCAGCGACTTTTTCTCTTTTCCGTAGAAAGTCTTTTTCTGCAAGGTGGTTAATTCCGAAGTAGTGAGTTGATTGCTATTTTGCAAATACATAAATGCCTCGCATAAGAAACCAGCACTTCCCACCGCACCATCGTAAATGGTTTGTCCAATTTGAGGGTTAACCACTTTGATCATGGTTTTAATTAAAGGTCGTGGCGTGTAATATTCTCCACCATTTCGCCCTGCATTGCCCATGTTTTTGATCTTGTCCTCATACAAGTGGCTCATTTCGTGCTTTTCGGCATGGGTTCTAAATCTAAGTTCATCAATTCGGTTAATCACTTCCCGTAAGTTGTACCCACTTTGAATACGGTTTTTCAACTCGCTAAAAATCTCCCCGATCTTATATTCTATGGTATCTGCATTCTCTGCATCCAGTTTAAACTTTTTGAGATATGGAAACAACTTGGTATTGACAAAATCTAAGAGATCGTCTCCATTTAATGCGTTATGATCTATTGTACCGTTGTTTAGTTTAGGCGCTGCCCAAGTTGTCCATTGAAATTCGGGTTCAATAATATTAGTATATTCTTTGCCTGTTAACTCCGCAGCAGTTGCCTTGTCCTTTTCTAAATCATCTAAATACTTTAGAAAGAGCACCCAAGAGGTCTGTTCTACATAGTCCAATTCACTTCCACAGCCTGCATCTTTGTGCAGAATGTCATCAATATTCTTAAAGGTTTGTTCAAACATTTGCTTTGATTGTTATTGCTTGGGTGAATATAGAGAGATTTTAAAAACAATTAGCACGATATCATCTAAATGTCAAAAACAGTCTATTCATTATTATGAAAAATAAAAAAATAACACTATTTTGCATTAAACAAAAATAAGATATGAAACATCTACTAATTATTATTGCGGTGAGTTTGTTTTTTATTCAACCCAATTTGGTGAATGCTCAAGGTCCTACTATTGAAAGAGCGAATAGTCCGGATGGTAAAAGTTTAGAGCATTGTGAGTCTAGTAGAATTGGCAATCTAGGTTTTTATAATCCTTATAATGAGACCCACTATGTTGTTTTAATACAGGGTAGTGCTTTAATATCACACTTTAAAATAGAATTTGAAGAAACAAAATGGCAAACAGGTGTAAGAGCCAATTCTAATGTTCCTTACTTTTATTATGTTTTTACTATAGATCCTGGTAAAGAAGTACAAAAAATTAAATCTAATCTCAATTATTTATATAAAAGCGCTGTTTATCCTGTAAAATGCGAAAACGAATTAATTACAATCGCTTATTGAGATATTAGCTACTTACTTTTCTATTTCAAATAAATTCACATCTTTACTTTTGTGCATCACACGCACAATTCTTATTGAATGATTCAAAATTCTATAAAAAACAACATGGCTTTGCATAGTTAGACTGTAGAGCCCAACCTTTAACTCATCTCTAGCTCTTCCTAATTCAGGGTATTCTACTAATTTTTGAAAAAATTCTTCTAAGTTTTCAAGGTAAGTAACCGCTTGATTGAAACCGAACTTATAATTCGTGTAATCAAAAATCTCTTCAATATCTTTGTCGGCTGCTTCGGATAATACGTAGCGTACTTTGGCCATTTTATTTTTTTGCGGAAGCCACTTTGGCTTTCAAAATATCCAATACATTTCTATCGCTGGTAGCGCCTTCCCAACCCTTTTCAATGTCTAAACGCAATTGCTCTATTGTTTTTTGTCTATAATACTTGTGTAAGCGCATGGCATCCCGAATCACCTCACTGGCATTTTGGAAATCGCCGGATTTAAGCTGCTCGGCAATATATTCTTCTTGACTTTTTGTTAGACTGACATTCATAACTTCTCAATTCAATACCCAAGATAACAAAAGTGTCCATATTTAACAAATTTGGACACCTATTTGCCAATGCAAAAATTGCTAAAGATATTATCCAACAAGTCATCCGTTGAAATGCTTCCTGTAATCTCGCCTAAATGCCGTAAGGCATGACGTATATCCATTGCAATTAAATCTGAACTAATGCCCGTCGCCATGCCGTTCAATACATCTTGTAATGCCGACTGGGTATTTTGTAAGGCTTCGAAATGGCGCAGATTGGTGACAATCGTAGTGTTCAACTGATCGGGATTGGAAATAACCTTATTGTACAAAGCTTCCTTTATTTCGCTAACACCATTATTCGTTTTAGCCGATACCAAATATTGATTGGACGGTATCATTTTTAACTGACCTTCAGAAAGTGTATCAATTTTATTCGCCACTATCAAAACTTTTATAGGGTTGTCGGTTTGGATGGCTTGCAAGTCTTTTTCCACTTCATCCATACTGAGTTGATTCGCATCATATACATATAATAGTAATGTGGATGACTTCATCTTCTCCATTGTCTTCTCTACCCCCAAAGCTTCAATTTGATCTTTGGCTTCTCTAATACCTGCCGTATCAATTAGCTTAAATAATATGCCGTTAATGTTTAAAGCTTCCTCTATGGTATCTCTTGTGGTGCCGGCAATATCCGACACAATCGCTCGCTCTTCATTTAAAAAAGCGTTCAATAAAGTAGATTTTCCGGCATTCGGTCGACCCACAATTACCGTGGTGACCCCGTTTTTAATTACATTTCCTAAATGAAACGATTGCATTAGGTTTTTAACGAGCAACAAGATCTTTTCAACTAACTCTTTAAGATCATCTCTGTTGGCAAACTCAACATCTTCTTCTCCAAAGTCTAATTCTAGCTCTATCAAAGCGGCAAACTCAATTAGTTGTTGGCGTAAACCTTCTATTTCATTTGAAAAACCACCACGCATTTGTTTAATCGCTAAATCATGTGATGATTCAGATTCCGCAGCAATCAAATCAGCGACAGCCTCTGCTTGCGACAAATCAATTCTACCATTTAAAAAAGCTCGCATGGTAAATTCACCGGGTTTGGCCAATTTTGCTCCCTTTTTAAGCAATAACTCCAAAATTCTTTGTTGTATATAGGTAGAGCCATGACAGGAGATCTCAACAGAATCTTCTGTGGTAAATGATTTTGGTGCCCTAAAAACACTTATCATCACCTCATCAATCACTTCTTTTTCGTCCTTAACAAAACCATAATGTATGGTGTGTGTATCCACAAGCGTCAAATCTTTTGTAAAAACGGAAGAAACGATCTCAAAAACACCCATACCTGAAAGCCTTATTACGGCCAATGCTCCCATTCCGGGAGGCGTTGAAATGGCTACAATGCAGTTATTATCATTAAAATTATTCATACAATTCAAGCGAAGATATTAGATTAATCTGTTTAAATAACTAGTAAATGCGGGATAGATAGTTATTTACATTGACTCTTTTAGAGAAATCATGCATTAAATTTCTTTAAACAAAAAGCGCAATTGAGTCAAAATATCAACTTTTACAAAAAAAACTCCTAAAATTGTTGGTAATATTGCTACCTTAACTTGTTAATAGGTAATATATATTATTATTTTTTGTGATTTATTAAAAAAATTAAACAGGTGTAACGTAAATTATTTAAGTTTGCGTTTTTATAATGTTTATCTATTTGATTACTAGACAATAAGGTTGTATGAAAAAAATTATTTACCCCGTATTATTATTGATCTTTTCAATTGGCATGTTCCATCCAATTGCTACTATCGCTCAAGATGATGAAGCTGTAGAAGTAGAAGTAAAAGAGAAGAAAGAAAGAAAAATGAGCATGGATGATTCTCCTGACTCTAGAATTAACTGGGACAAGGTCTTGAAAGATTGGTCGGTTGGCTTACACGCTGGTGTTACCATGCCTTACACAGATGTTAGAAGTTACGACTGGGTGAGAAGAACTAAGCCGGTTAATGAAATCCAATATGGATTTGGTGCCAACATCACTAAAATGATGGGTAACGTTTTCGGTATTCAAGGAAGATACACATATGGTAAATTACAAGGTTTCTCAAATTACAATAGTGATTTTAATGAAGATGCTCAATTCTGGGAAATTGTAGGAATAGATTATCCATTCTATTTCTCCACTAATTATCACCAAGCTAGTGTTAACTTATACATGAACTTCAGCAACATGTTTATCGGCTTGAACAGAAGAATTAGAGCAAAAATAAAAGACGAACCATTGAAAGAAAGAAGAGTATCTGCTTATGGTAGAGTAGGTATCGGTTCTATGTGGTTCGATTCAAGATTACACTACATCGATCTTCCAGATAATTTTACACAACAACAAATCAACCAAGCGAATAATCAAATCGATAAATTTGGTTACGGATTTTCTGGCAAAGCCAACGAAATGGTTTTCCCATTTGCTTTAGGAATTAAAGTAAAAGTTAATCACTTAATTGATGTTCATGTAGAAGGTGAATTCACATTAGTGCATGATGACAAATTGGATGCTTTCATAATTGAAGACGTTTCAAAAGATCAATATATTCTTGACATCTTAAATGGTGACAATATTCCACCAGAAAGAGTAAGAAACAGCTTAGGAGGAAGATATGACAAGCATTTATTACTAAACGCAGGAATTAATTTCAAATTTGGAACACTTAAATCTCAAAATGAGCATTTAGAGTGGGTCAATCCTTTAGAGGCTTACATGGATGATAACGATGCTAAAGTTCAGTATTTATTAGACAACATGTACGAAGTGAAAGATGCTGACAACGATGGTGTTATTGACGAATTAGACCTTGAGCCAAATTCAGCTCCTGAGGCTAGAGTTAATACTCATGGTGTAACAATGGATAGCGATGGCGATGGTATTCCTGATCACGAAGATCCAGAACCATTTTCTACAGATGCATTTCCTATTGTAGATGGTAAAAATGTTTACCCTGAAACAATGACACCACAAGAGATTAAAGAATACGTAAATACTTACGTTGCTGAAAACTCTCCAAAATCAATTGGATGGGCACTTTCTATCATCTTCTACGATTTAGACAAGTCAAACATTAAATCTGAAATGATTCCTGAGCTTTACAAAGTTGCAGCAACCATGAAAAAATATCCTGACTTAAATGTTAATGTTAAAGGTCACACAGATATTAGATATACAGATGAATACAATCAAAAACTTTCTGAAAAAAGAACCGAAGCAGCTATTAACTACATAGTTGAAAACTACGGAATTAGCAGAGATAGATTTATTCCTTCAAGCTTTGGAAAGTCTGAAACATTAGTAAAAGACGCTAAAAGAGAAAGTGAACATAAATTAAATAGAAGAGTAGAATTTACACCTGCCAACTATTAAGCTAAAAATTGCATCTATGATGTATAAGAGGGTAAGCTTTCGGTTTACCCTTTTTTTTTATAATTGGCGTATAAGTAATACAATTTATACCTTTGCGCTCATTTTTAATACCACGTTCTAGCAACCATGAAAAAAATATTTTCGCTTTTTGTCACATTGACACTGTTATTATCCCTTAATTCCTATGGTCAAGCTTCAGGAGTAAACTTAAGTTCCTTATCAAACTTAACGGGATTAAACTCGCTCCAAAATTTAATTCCACAATTAATGGGTTCAGCTGGCTTGCCTTCCAACGCATTATCTTTAGTCCCGGAAGCACCGCCTCAAGAAACTACCGATTTAGGCAGTGAAGAAAGTCTTTACTTTATCAACCAATTGCAAGGTTTGCTTTTTGATGCTGTATTGGATTCTGTAAAAGAGGCTTCAGGATTAAAAAAAGACAGTGTTTATAGATCGGAAATTTTCGGGCATCAATTTTTTAGACTAAAAAACGTAAATGTTTATACAAAATCAGAAAAAGTTAAAGCACCCGACTCTTACACATTAGATGTTGGTGATGAATTAAGTATTTCCGTATATGGTTCTTCTCTATTTAATACAAAAGGAGAAGTGAATGAAGAAGGTTTTGTGGAAATACCTAAAATGGGAAGAATTTACCTTAAAGGAGTAACGCTTGGTTCTGCTAAAAAGCTAATTGTTGACATGATTAGCAAATACGTAAATACCAATACATCTAAAACAGAAATCGTACTAAACTACTCTAGAAACATTACCGTAAACATTGTTGGAGATGTACTAGAACCAGGATCTTACGTAATCCCTGCCATTAACTCTGTATTTAACGCACTTAATGCTGCTGAGGGGCCATCAAATATTGGAAGTGTTAGAAACATTCAAGTGATTAGAAACGGGGAAACTATTAAAACTTTTGACCTATATGCGTTTCTTTTGAAAGGCAACATCATGAATGATTTTTATCTTCAAGATGGAGATTACATTTTTGTACCTGCGCTAAAAAAGGTAGTGTCAGTAGAAGGTAGCATTAGAAGACCTTGGAAATATGAATTACAAAAAGATGAAAACCTTGCTGACTTAATTGAAATGGCTGGTGGATTTACAGCTAATTCTTACACCAAATCAATTCAGGTTAAACGATTTAATGGTGATAAAGTTGAGATTCAAGATATTGACCTAGCTACTGTAGGGAATGGGTCTAGCTTCAATTTAAAAGATGGTGACGAAATTTTAATTCCTAAAATTCCTGCCGACTATGAAAATTATGTAGAAGTTTCTGGCGCTGTTAGATTTCCGGGAAGCTACGAGTTAAAAGAAGGTCAACGTATTGCAGATCTTATTCAAGCGGCTGGAGGATTAACTTTCAATGCCTATTTAGATAGAGCCTACCTAACAAGAAAAACAGAAGACTTATCATCTGTTATTCAAAAGTTTAACTTGAAAGATGTTGTTATCAGTGGCCAATCAGGCGAAAATGTATTACTACAAAGACATGATAAAATTGAAGTTTTCTCTAAAAATGACTTTTTGGAAGAATTTAAAGTTTCTATCGACGGATCGGTTTTAAAGCCAACAAGTAAAACTTTTGCTGAGGGAATGACTTTAAACGACCTAATCTTTTACGGTGGCGGACTAAAGAAAGAAGCCGCTGGTGACATTATCGAAATCTCAAGAGTGGTAGACAGAGGTACAGATGGCGAAACGACGGTTACAAGAGCAATTGTTAAAACGATTGCCGTCAATGAAGATTTAGCGATTGATAATGCTTCTAAAGGATTCTTGTTAAGCCCAATGGATGAGGTTTACGTAAGAAAAAATCCCGACTTTACTCCATTAATGAACATTACCATAAAAGGAGAGGTCAACTATCCTGGTACTTATCCAATTTTACAAAAAGATGAAAAAGTATTAGATCTAATTGCAAGAGCGGGAGGATTGACACCATATGCTTTTTTACAATCTGCTAAATTATATCGTTTAGATAAAACAATTGGAACTGTTATCATCGATTTAGAAGAAGCTTTCAGAAGTCCTGAATCAAGAGCCAACCACATTTTAAAAGAAGGAGATGTATTAGAAATCCCAACAGTAAATCAGTTGGTTAGTGTAAATGGCGCTATCGGGCACCCTGCGTTAGATTCGTTAGAAACGATCAGTTCATTTTATATGCCAGGAAGAAGAGCCAAATACTACGTAAAGCATTATGGTGGCGGTTTCGATAAATATGCCAAAAAGAAATCTACCAAAGTAGTTAACCCTGATGGATCAGCTGGTTACACCAAAAAAGTATTGTTTTTTAACAGGTATCCTGAAGTAAATGAAGGAGCAACTGTAAGTGTTAATTACAAGCAAAAAACAAAAAGACTAAAAGATAAGGAAGAGGCGCCGAGAGAGCCCGTTAACTGGAACTTATTGCTTCCAAGTATTATTATTGGTGGTACGAGTGTAATCTCCTCAACCATATTAATTCTTACCTTAAAATAAATCGTAAGAAATATGCCTTCAGATAATTTTAATAGCTACGCATCAGACGATATTAGATTAACCGACATTATTCGGTCGTTTAGGAGCTATACTGTTTTTATATTTAAGAAGTTCTATTATGTTATACTTGGTATGATAATAATGGGTGTGGCAGGCTACTTCTATGCCACCACTTCGCCAACAAAATATCAAGCTAATGCTTCTTTTAATGTTGTTGATTCTAAAGGATTGGGAGGTGGCTTAGCTGGCCTATTAGGTAATTTTGGATTAGCATCTTTTGGAGGATCAACTTCAAATGAAGTAATGGCTGGTTTAATGTTGTCTCGCCATATTGTAAAAAACGCCTTCTTGGCTGAAGTACCTTATAAAGGAGATACTACAAAATTGATAGACATTTACTTGGATGTTTATGGTGTAAGAGAAGAATG
Organism: Chitinophagales bacterium; assembly: GCA_041393015.1. Taxonomy (GTDB): domain Bacteria; phylum Bacteroidota; class Bacteroidia; order Chitinophagales; family JADIYW01; genus JAGQYH01. The sequence continues at coordinate 805,323 of JAWKKV010000001.1, forward strand.
GGAAGAAGACCCCAACATGAAAGGATTTGAATTTCAGGCAAACAATGTTTTTGAGTTAACAAGAAAAGAAGACAGTTTGTTAAATATTTTTTGGAGACCATTTGTAGAAGACTATTTAGAAGTTGAGTTTGAAATGTTAGAAGGCTTGATTAAAGCAAATGTCAAAACCTATTCTTACGAGTTTTCAAAAGGAATGATGGCTAACATGCTTGAGTACTCTATTAGATACTTTACCGATAAACAAAGTGCCGGAAAAGTTGAAGCCTACGATATGGCAGAATATAAAGTTGATTCGCTTTCTGCATTATTAGAAGCCAAAAGAGCACAATATGCCGTAGAGCAAAATAAAAGTTCCTTTTTAGTAGACGCATCTGGTTCCGTAGCACTTACAAAATTAAGTGGTGAGATATCCAACCTTACCTTTCGGTTAGGTGCTGCGCAAGAAACATTAGAAGCCGCAAAATCTGCCAAAATGCAGGAAGCTCCGATAATTAATATAGTAGATCATCCCAATTTTGCGACAGATATTAAAAATAAGAAATGGAAACTTTGGACAATTATAGGAGCCATAGTTGGCATCGGTCTTTCCACTTTGATTCTAATGTTTGTTAAAGCTGCGAATGATGGATTTGAAGAGGAGAGAAAACTACAGCATTAGATAATGCTAATTTTTCTCGCTAAGGATTTGCCAAAAGCCTTCAATAAAGTTTAAATTTATATTCCTATAAATAAATAGATAAAAGATGTCTCATCAAGCAGGCAATAATAATATTGAGCCGGTTGCAATTGTTGGACTAGGGTGTAGATACCCTGGTGAAGTAAATGATCTTGATAGTTTTTGGAAAACAGTTGCAGAAAAGAAGGATCTAATTGGAAAAATTCCAACCAACAGAATGGGTGATACCGAATCATTGGTAGACCCAAACAGAACCCCCGGAAAAATAGTAAATGACAAAGGTGCTTATTTAAACGATATTGAAAAATTTGATGCCGAATTTTTTGGTATTTCTCCTTTAGAAGCGAAACACCTTGATCCTCAACAAAGATTATTGCTTGAGATAGCTCATGAAACCTTAGAAAATTCAGGAATAAAGCGAAGCAGAATAAACGGCACTAAAACAGGCGTGTATATTGGCCTTTGGACCAATGATTTTGAGCACAGACTATCCAATAGTGGAGACGATTTAGATGTTTATTCCACCACAGGAAGTGGTCGATATGCTGCATCTGGTCGAGTGTCTTTCTTTTTAAATTTACAAGGTCCAGCCATTACTTTAGATACCGCTTGTTCTTCTTCATTGGTGGCTGTTCATTTAGCCGTTCAGAGTATCCAATCAGGAGAAACGGATATGGCATTTGCCGGCGCTGCCAATGTAATTTTAGATCCAATTGTTTCTATCGGCTATTCTCGTTCAGGCTTATTGTCTGAATATGGCAGATGCAAATTTGGTGCTGCCGACCCTAGAGGTTATGTAAGAAGTGAAGGCGCTGGAATGGTTTTACTAAAAAAACTTTCCAAAGCTATTGAAGATGGCGACCAAATTCATGCTATTATTCCTGGTACAACTTGCAACAACGATGGCCAATCCGACAAATATATGTTGGCGCCAAGTTGGGTGACGCAAGAAATTATGATTCGTGACGCTCATAAGCGATTCGGTATCCATCCAAAAGACGTTCAATATATTGAAGCCCACGGAACAGGAACTAAAGCTGGCGATCCTGCTGAAATAAAATCAGTATCCAATGCACTAGCCGAAGGAAGAAGTAAAGACGATGTCTTTTACATGGGTTCGGTAAAAACCAACTTCGGACATACCGAAGGAGCAGCTGGTATGGCGGGTTTGATAAAAGCAGTATTATCCATCAAAAAGAGAAAAATTTTACCCAACCTTTTTGCACTTCCTGCCAACCCTGACATTCCTTGGGAAGATTATCAAGTTCGAATTCCCGATCAACTCACCGATTGGCCGAAACCGAATCAACCATTAATAGCTGGTGTAAATGCTTTTGGTATTGCGGGCACCAATGCTCATGTGATTCTTAAAGAATTTACTGCAGCGCCAAAATTAAACGAAAAAGCTAATCAAAAGCTTGCTAACTATTTGTTGCCTATTTCAGCAGCTAATGATGCTGGATTAAAAGCTTATGCAACTATTTATAAAAATCAATTAGCTTCTCTAAATGAAGGTGATTTTCAAAAACACATATTCAATATAGCCAATTATAAAAGCGACTTAGCCTTTAGAAAAGCTATTTCTGCCTCCACTCCGGAAGCCGTCATTAATGCGTTAGATAATGTGGCCAATGAAGAATTAGCAGAAAACATTGTCGAAGGTTATTTTGCCAACGATCAAAAACCTAAAATTGCTTTTGTGTTTCCGGGACAAGGATCTCAATGGTTAGGCATGGGCAAGGAACTGTATGACAGTCAGCCAGTGTTTAAATCGGCCATTGACGCCTGTGAAACCGCATTTAAAAAATATGGCGATTGGTCCTTAACAGAACAACTGTTTTCCAAAGATCAAACTTCCATGTCCACTATAGATGTCATTCAACCGGCATTAGTAGCAGTAGAAATTGCATTGGCTAAAATGTGGCAATCGTACGGCATTCAACCGGATGCAGTTGTGGGACACAGCATGGGTGAAGTGGCAGCGGCGTATGTTTCGGGAAGCATTTCTTTGGATGAAGCAGCAGCAGTAATCTGCCATAGAAGTCAGTTGATGAAAACCACCAGTGGCGAAGGGGCCATGGGTTATGTGGCACTTACTTCTGATGAAATGAAAGCACGCCTTAATGGCAATGAAAAAGTAACCATTGCCGTTCAAAACAGTCCAAAATCTGTTGTGATTTCCGGCGATACACAAACACTTGAATCGCTATTGGAAAAATGGGACGGTGAAGGCATCTTTTGTCGTAAAATCAAAGTAGATGTGGCCTCTCACAGCCCGCAAATGGACCCAATAACGGCTCAACTCAAAACCAATGTAAATCACGTAGCACCGGTAGCGACTGCTATTCCATTTTGGTCAACGGTACAACACCAACAATTGAGCGGCGATCAATTAAACGCTGAATATTGGGTAAGCAATTTAAGACAACCTGTAAAATTTGCCGATACCATTCAAAATATGCTGGCCGATGGCATTACTGTTTTTATCGAAATGAGCCCTCATCCGGTTTTAACGCAAGCCATTTCTGAAAACATAGAACATGTAAAAGCCAGTGCTCAAACTTTTGGCTCTATTGAAAGAGAGTTACCTGAGTTACAAAAACTTCAGTTAAATGTTGGCCGAGCTTTTTGCAGCGGCATTTCGCCTGATTGGTCATCCATTTTAAATGGACCGTTTGAAAAAATAGAATTACCCAACTATCCTTGGCAAAAGGAATATTTCTGGCCGGATGAATCGCGTGGTAAATCATTAAACAATACCGTTGAAAAAAGAAATGGTAAACTAGCGCATCCATTCTTAGCTAAAAAAATAGATTTACCGGAAGAAGATGGCACAACCGTTTGGGAATCTTTCATCAACACCTTAGAATTTAGCTATCTAAAAGATCACTTAGTACACGAAACCATCGTTTTCCCTGCAGCGGGCTACGTTGAAATTGCTTTAGCGGCAATTGAAGAGTCATTTGGGCCGGGAGAACATACCATTGAAAATTTTGAATTTAAAGAAGCCATTAGCATTCCCGAAAAAGGAAATGTGCAACTACAGGTGATTCTAAAACAAAAAATTGGCAATAGTTATTCCCTTCAAATTAGAAGTAAAACCGAAAATGCCAAACAGTGGAATAGCAATGGAAGCTGTTCGGTTTTAGTCAATTACAATAAAGATTTATCTCCTTTAAACGCCAACGCTAAAACAGTAATTTCCGCTGAAGATCATTATGATTTTACCAAAAAAATGGGCTTGCCTTATGGGCCTTTATTTCAAACGGTAAAAACCATCAAACACGATAATAAAACGTGGATTGGCGATATTAAAGTAGATGAAACAATTCTACCTCAAATTAAACGATATGGCTTACACCCAACTTTATTAGATGGTTGTTTGCAAGTAGCCTTAAATGTAAGCAGAACCAAAGTAGCTGGCGCTACTTATGTTCCGGTGTATATCGAAGATATGTACATGGCTGATAACCTATCGGATATTGAACATTGCCAAGTCATCATTGAGGAGAACACTTCCGGTACAGATTGGATCGATGCAAATTTAATTTTGAAGCAAAACGACCACGTGCTTTTAAAAATGGTTGGCTTTAAAATGAAAAAATTAGAAGCAGCCGGAAACGAAGAGCAAAACATTAGTAACCTATTGTACCAAGTAAATTGGGAAGCAATCAAATTAGAGAACTCAACTTCCGATGTTAATGTTATTCAACTAACAGACAATAAATTGAGTCAGGCTTTAAACCTTGGCGATAACACAATAGCGTTAGATTTTAGTACGAAAGAAGAATGGAGCAAAGTTGTTAATGAACTTAAGAATTATGGCGAAAGCAACGCAATATTACTTTTTAATGCTACCGTTAATGAACAAGAATACGATTTAGATCAATTTTATCATACGCAATCCAAAACTGCTTTGGGTTTAAGTTATTTGATTCAAAGCCTTTCCGGTGCGAATTTATCTCCTAAAATTGTTTGTGTCACTAATGGAAGTCAAGCTTATAAAGCAGAAAAACCAATTTTAAGTTTAGCTCCCGTCTGGGGAATGGGTCGTGTTATTTTAAATGAACACCCTGAATTCAATCTCGCCAGAGTTGATATCAGTCAAAAGATTCAAAGTGCGGAAATTGATTCCCTCCAAAAAATCGTAAGTGTTAGCGGAAATGAAAATGAATACTTACTGAGAGACAATCAAGCATTTGTAGCTAGATTAGATCACTTTTCTCCTACAGAAGGTGAAAAGGCCAGCACGAAGCTTACAAAAGCAAACGGAAAAGCATTTAAAGCCATTGTCAGCGAACCCGGCATTATCGATAACCTTTCATTTAAAGAAATCATCAGAACTTCTCCGGCCAATAATGAGGTAGAAGTAGAAGTAAAAGCGCTAGGCATCAATTTCATGAACTTAATGTCTGTGTTAGGCATTTATCCCGGCAAAGAAAACGGCTTCGCTACTTTGGGAATTGAATGCTCTGGTGTTGTTACCAAAGTAGGCAAAAGCGTCAGCCATCTAAACATTGGCGATGAAGTTTTAGGCATGGCTTACGATAGTATGGCCAGTCATGTAGTTTTAAACGCAGGACTTCTAAGAAAAAAACCATCCAACTTAAGCTTTGAAGAGGCAGCTACCATTCCGGCAGTATTTTTAACCTCTTACTATGCCTTAATCCATTTAGGCAGAATGAAAAAAGGCGAACGCGTTTTAATTCATTCGGCAACGGGTGGCGTTGGCTTATCTGCGATACAAATAGCGCAGGCTGTTGGCGCAGAAATATATGCAACAGCAGGCACCAAGGAAAAAAGAGATTTACTCGTTTCATTAGGCGTGAAACACGTTTATAATTCAAGAACATTGGCATTTGCCGATCAAATCAAAGAAGACACCAATGGTGAAGGCATTGATTTGGTATTGAATTCCTTAACGGGCGAAGCCATGATAAGAAGCATGGAATTACTCAGAAGCTTCGGACGCTTTTTAGAAATTGGTAAAAAAGATGTGTATGAAAACAGTCGTTTAGGCTTATCCATTTTTGATAAAGCCATCAGCTATTCCATGATCGATTTGGAGAAAATGCTTTTTGAAACCCCTGAAGTTTTAGGTGAGTTACTAGAAGATGTTTTAAAACATTTCGAAGATGGCAGTTATCAACCGCTTCAATATCAATCTTTTGGCATCAGTAAAGCCAAAGAGGCATTTGAATTTATGTCTAAGGCGAAACACCTTGGAAAGATCATCATTTCAGTGGCAGATGAAAATCCTGAGATAGCATTAAATCAACATCCTAAAAAGGAATTTTCTGCTGAAGCGACTTATTTATTAACCGGTGGCTATGGTGGCTTAGGAATTACTTTTGCCAACTGGATGATAAATAACGGTGCTAGAAACTTAGTTTTATTGGGCAGAAGCGGACCAAAACCATTTGCTCAAAAAATCATTGATGAATTAGTACAAAAAGGCGCTAACATCCATATTGAAAAAGCAGATGTAAGTAGTAAAACAGATCTTGAAAAAATTGTCAATGCTATTTCTTCTGAACAACCACTAAAAGGAATTATGCATTTAGCCGGTATTTTAGATGATTCGGCTGTTTCTAATTTGGCACAAGAACAATTTGAACGCGTTTTAAAGCCTAAAGTAAACGGCGCTTGGCATTTGCATGAACTCACCAAAGATTTAGATTTAGATTTCTTTGTGTTGTTCTCTTCGTCTGCCGGACTTTTTGGTTCTCCCGGACAAGCAGCTTATGTAGCAGCCAATACTTTTTTAGATGCACTGGCGGCCTTCCGAAAAAACAATGGATTAGAAGCCTTAAGCATCAATTGGGGCACTGTTTCTGACATCGGTTTAGCTGCTGAAGCCGGAAACAGAGCCGATAGATTAGCTGAAGAAGGCGTTTTAACCATGTCGCCAAATGAATGTTTAGACGTTTATGAAACCATTGCTGATGATCATTCAGCCACAATTGGCGCATTCAGGTTTGACTTAGAGAAATGGCAGAAAGCCTATTTATCGGCTGCAAAGAATCCATTTTTCGAACACTTAAGAGGTGATATTGAAGAAGACAATAATCAACAAGCTGCTAGTTTTATAGAAGAACTGCAACAGTTAAACAACGACGACAGCCTCAAAGAAGCTATCCAACAAAAATTAAAAGAATTGGTTGGTGGTGTAGTAAAGAAAGCAGCTGATAAAATCAATATTAAAACGCCATTTAAATCTTTGGGAATCGATTCATTGATGTCCATCCAATTGAAAAACAAATTGGAAGCAGCATTTGAAATTCCAATATCTGTTACCAGTTTTTGGACCTACAGCAATATTCGAGATTATACAAAGTTCTTAATAGACGAATTAGCTTTAGATAGTTCTGGCGAACCAGCTGTTGAAGTGAACGAAACACCTAAAGAAATAGTTGAAACCAAAGTGGTAGAGATAGAAGAAGTGTCAATTGATGATATTTCAGATGACGATATAAGTGATTTACTAGCAGCAGAATTAAACGACTTATAAGTTCTGCTAAAAAGAATTTAAGGATAAATAAGCATGAGCGACCAAAACAACGAGAAGCTTTTAAATCAATTGAAAGAGGCCATTGTGGCCATAAGAAAACTAAAAAGCGAACTACAAAAGGAAAAAGCCTCTAAAACAGAACCTATTGCCATTGTTGGAATGGGCATGAGATTTCCGGGCGGCGTAACCAATGCTAACGAATATTGGAATTTATTAGAAAATGGTGTAGATGCCATCACCGATATTCCAAAAGAGCGTTATGATGTAGATGCACTCTACGATGCCGATCCCAATACTCCTGGAAAAATTACCGTAAAACAAGGTGGTTTTATCGATAATGTAGACTTGTTCGACGTATCCTTTTATGATATTAGTCCGGTAGAATTAGAAAATGTTGACCCTCAGCAAAGAGTTTTGTTAGAGGCCACTCACGAAGCTTTTGAAAATGCTGGCATCAATGTGTTAGACCTTAAAGACTCCAATACCGGTGTTTTTATGGGTGTTGCCAACAACGATTATCAATCCAAACACTTTCGATCAGGCGATTATAAATTAATCAACCCTTATTCATTTACGGGAAGTACGATAAGTGCGAATGCCGGAAGAATTTCCTATTTAATGGGATTGCAAGGACCTAGTGTAACGATGGACACGGCATGTTCTTCCTCTTTAGTGGCCACACATTTAGCCGTTCAATCTTTAAGGGATAAAGAATGTGATATTGCTATTGCCGGCGGAGTAAACATTGTTTTAGAACCGGAGATTACTATCTATTTCTCAACTTTAAATGCCTTGTCACCTGAAGGAAGATGTAAATCTTTCGACAATGATGCGAATGGATTCGTTCGATCAGAAGGTTGTGGTGTTATAATTCTTAAGAGACTAAGCGATGCTCAAAGAGATGGCGATAATATTTTAGCCGTCATCAAAGGTTCTGCCGTAAATCAAGATGGTAGATCTAATGGATTTACTGCGCCAAACGTTGCTGCTCAAGAAAAGCTTATAAGAAAAGCATTGGAGAATGCACAACTTTCTCCAGAAGCGATAGGCTTTATTGAAGCACATGGAACAGGCACTAAAATTGGAGATCCAATAGAAATGGAAGCCTTAGCAAAGGTTTTTAAAGCGTCTAAAACCAAAGAAAACCCACTGCTAATTGGTTCGGTAAAATCAAATATTGGGCATTTAGAGGCAGCAGCAGGTATGGCTGGCATCATTAAGGCCATTTTGTGTGTACAACACGGCAAAGCGCCTAAAAATTTACATTTTAACACACCTAATGAATTAATTCATTGGCAAAGTCTTCCTGTAAAAGTGCCAACACAAATGGAAGTGATGAGTGGAGCAGTTGGGGTCAGTGGTTTTGGCGTAACGGGCACCAACGGTCATGTCATCATTACAGCTGCACCGGAACAAGAAAAAACAGAACCGGTTTCCAATCCGAATGATATATTTACATTAGCCATCTCAGCAAAATCATTAGAAGCATTGTATGCCAATGCTCAAGCCTACGCTAACGTTATTGAAAACAGCGATGAATCATTAGAAAACATCTGTGCCGCTGCCGCTTTGGAACGAGCACATTTTGAATACAGACAAGCTTTTATTGCTAGAGACAAGGCCGATCTTATTCAACAATTAAAAGACTTTAGCCAATCCAAATCAGGCGCAATACCTATCTTCGAAAAAGAAGACGAAGCAAAAGTTGTCTTTATATTTCCGGGGCAAGGTGCTCAATGGGTGGGTATGGGAAAAGCCTTACTACAACGTGAGCCGGTTTTCAAAGCAGCCATGGAAGCTTGTAACGAAGCCTTCAAAAAATATGTGGATTGGGATCTTTTAGAAGTCATCAATCAACCATTAGAAACCATTGATGTTATTCAGCCCGTTATTGTAGCGATTGAAATTGCCTTGGCCAAATGGTGGCAACACATGGGCATTCAACCCGATGTGGTCGTCGGCCATAGTATGGGCGAAGTCGCGGCGGCTTACATTGCCGGACATTTAAGCTTAGATGATGCCGCCAACGTTATTTGCAATAGAAGCAAATTGATGAAGCAAAGAAGCGGATTAGGCGTGATGGGCGTCACCGAACTAAGTTTTGAAGAAGCACAAGAAAGTATTAAAGGTTTAGAAGATAAGCTATCTGTTGCCGTAACCAATAGTCCAACCTCTACCGTTATTTCTGGTGAAGAAGCCGCATTAAATACCGTTTTCGAAGCATTAGAAAAAGATGGTAAGTTTTGTAGATTGATTAAAGTAGATGTAGCGTCTCACAGTCCACAAATGGATCCTATTTTAGAAGATCTTAGAAGCGCAACGCAAAACATTCAACCCAAAGATGGAGAAGTAGACTTTTATTCTACCGCTTTAAACAAGGAATTAAGTGGTAGTGAATTAACCGCTGATTATTGGGTAAAAAACTTGAGGAATCCGGTTCGATTTGGAGATGTTATTAGAACTCTTGCCGCTGATGATAAAACTATTTTTATTGAATTAGGTCCTCATCCGGTGTTATTTAATGCAGTTCAAGAGAATATAAGCCACATTCAAAAAGATGGCTCTGCTAAAGTAGTCGCTTCTTTTTATAGAGATAAAGATGAGTGCAAAGACTTAATCACCAATTTAAGCGAATTATATACTTCCGGCATTGATTTGGACTGGACAAAATTATATCATAAACCAGCTCAACATATTGAACTGCCCAATTATCAATGGCAGAGAGAACGTTTTTGGTTCGATGAGCAACCCGACATTCAAGGGAAGAAAAAATCTTCATCCATCCATTCTGATGTAAGCGACAACTTTTATCATTACGATTGGGAAAATGTAAGTCTGATTGAGGATGACAATTATTCAGAAGAACACATTTTGGTGGTTCAAGATGAGTCAGCGCTAGGCGAAACTTTAAGCAATTTATTAGACGGTGACATTGAAATCACCACTTTAGAGAATATCGGCGCAGCATTAACTGACAATTCATTTGATAAAATTGTTTTTGTTCAGACCGGAAATTTTGATTTGAACGAAAGCATTCAAAAAGGAAGTTTGGCTTTGCAAAAAGTGATTAAAGCAATTCAAGAATTATCAACTGCAACAACGCCACAATTAATCACTATTACTAAAAATGTATTTGCGCAAGACAGCGACTATATCAGTACTTCTGGCGCTTTAATTTGGGGTATTGCCAGAACACTAAGAAATGAACATCCTGAGTTAAATGCCATCAGCATTGATGTAAATGATGGAGATGAAAATATTAAACTAGCGGCTTCCATCATTACTCAACCTCAAGAAAATATTAAAGAATATACGGTTCGAAGTGGTGCTATTCAAACTCAAGTTTTAAAACAAGGAATTGAAACGCATCCAAATGTAGGCTTCTCATTCGATAAAGAAGCTTGCTTTCTAATTACCGGTGGAACCAGCGGATTAGGATTAGCCATGGGAGAGTGGTTGGCCAAAAAAGGCGTTCAAAACATTGCCCTAATCAGTAGAAGTGGCGAAAAAGCCGAAACAAGATCTTCTATTAAAATCATGGAATTGGCTGGCGCCAAAGTAAAAGTCTTTAAAGCTGATATTGGAGACAAAGCCAATGTAGAGCAATTGATAACAGATATTGAAACTGACCTTTCAAAAGTAACCGGAGTAGTTCACGCAGCAGGCTTATTGGAAGATGGAACTTTTGTCAACCTTAATGAAGATCAATTCTTTAAAGTAGCCAACCCAAAAGCAAATGGAGCATTGAATTTACATAACGCTTTACAACAAAATGAGTTAACTCATTTTATCGCATTTTCTTCCGGGGCAAGTGTTTTAGGTAGTGTGGCACAATCCAATTACAATGGCGCTAATTTCTACTTAGATCAATTAATGCTTTGGAGAACCAACAATAACTTACCGGCTACTTCCATTAATTGGGGAAATATTGGCGGTGTAGGATTAGCTGCCGCTCAAGAAAACAGAGGAGCAAGATTGTCTGAAATAGGCATGAATACCATTCAACCGGAAGAGTTTGAAGCCTTTTTTGAAACCATTTTATTGGCCAAACCAACGCAGGTGGTTCCAATAAAAATTGATTTTAACCTTTGGGCACAAGCACATCCTTCTGTTCAGCAAGACATCACGTTTAGCAAAGTACTGACGGCCACGGGAAGTACTGTTTCAGCTAGTGCTGAAAGCAATCAATGGGGCAATAGTTTAGCAAGTGCTACTAAAAAACTAAAAGACCTTTTAAAAGGTCATATATCATCTATCACCAAAATTCCAACAGCAAGAATTAAAGAAGACGATACCTTTAAAAGCATGGGTATTGATTCTATGATGGCTTTACAATTGAAGAATAAAATTCAGGCAGATACCGGTTTAAATATTGCCGTTTCTAGTATTTGGACACATGCTACCATTCAAAAGTATGTTGCTTTTCTAATTACTGAAATGAAATTAGAAGAACAATTTAGCAGCCAGAATAGCGGATCGGTAGGGTCATCAGCTTCTTCTATAAAAAATATAAAAGACAAGTTAAAGCAGCACATTGCTAGCATCACTAAAATTCAAATCGCTAGATTAAAAGAAAGCGATACGTTTAAAAGCATGGGTATTGATTCGATGCAAGCCTTACAATTAAAGAATAAATTGCAGGCTGACTTTGGTTTGAATTTAGCGGTTTCCAGTATTTGGACACATCCAACCATTGAAAAATATACTGCGTTTTTAGCCAATGAATTAGGTCTTTCTTCAAATTCTGAAGAAGACCATCAACCGACAAAAGTGGTGGAAAGCAAAACTTCAGAAGAGATCAATAAAGAAGTAGACGACCTTTCTTTAGATGATTTGATGAAGGAGTTGGATGGGTATTAGATATTACAACCTATCTATAAATTGATTAGGATAATGAATTGTAAAAATTTATTGCTCTATAGTACTTAGCTTTCAAAAACGTTTAATAATTTATTGTCATTCCCAAATTCAAAATTAAATCCTCCAACCTCAAACAATTGTTCATTTATTTGCTTATACCTTCCTTTATTAATAAATAAAAACTCATCTTTTTTGCAACTTTGGTTATAATGAGATATTAACAGATTATAGAAATTAATATTTCCATTACTTTTGGTATGTAATGGTATAAATTCGTTTTTTAGTGCCTCTGGAGTGTCCAATAAAGCACCTGTCTGAATATTTACCTCTTCCATTATTTCCATTTGATTATTGTGAAATTGCTTTGCTTCTTCTATCATTTCATTGACCATGTTTTCATTACGTTCTTTTAGCCACTTTGTAGATGCATTATCCCATTCCGAAGATGTAAATGCTTTTAAAACTTCATCCTCAAACTGAAGATAAAGCCCAAATTCATTTGATTTATATAAATCCTTATCTTCAAAAGATAAGTCTATAACTGATTTTAAAAACTCTAAATCAAAATTTTCTAAATCAATACCTTCCTGAAAAATATCTTCTATATTTAAATCTGAATACTCAAAACTCCAATCAATATTGTTCTTTGCTTTTAAAACATCAGAAAAAGAAATTTTTGTTTCAGGACTCTTTGCTAAAACTATTTGAAGTTTTTTTGATAACGTCAAAAAACCCAAACAAGATATTTTGTCAGAGTCAAAAGTATGAACTATATGAATGTGGTTAGCTGGGAAACCAAGACTTTTAACAAAGTCATTAATTGAACCTGTTCCAGCTAATTCATTAATTTCTATTAAGTTGTCATTTTCAACTTTAAAAAATCCAGTTCTACTTTTAAACCTTTTTGAGAAAATGTTTCGAAACATATGTTCTAGTTTTAAATTATATAAAGTTGAATAACACCAAGCAAAATACGCATTAATCAACAAATTAAATAACAAAATAAAGATCAAAATTAAAATCTTAAACTTTTATACTTTGATTACCTATCTAGTTTTTTTACTCGATCATATCATTTTAACCGTCTACAATGTATCTTTGTGTTACTGAAAGTGAATAATTTATGAGTGAGGATAATGCTAAAATGCAAAAAATGGAAGCGATCTTAAAAAAGTCGCTAGTAACCATTAAAAAATTAGAAGCAGAAGTTAATGGGTTAAAGAATAGCGCCAATGAGCCTATTGCCATTATTGGAATGGGTTGTAGAATGCCAGGTGATGTTCACTCTCCTGAAGACCTATGGAACCTATTAGTGAATAAGAAAGATACTATTACAGAAATTCCTAAAGATAGATGGGACGCCGATAGTATTTACGATGAAGATCCACTAACACCAGGAAAGACCAATGCTAAACATGGTTCTTTTTTGTCTAATGATGTAAAAACATTTGATGCGGATTTCTTTGGTATTCCTCCACGGGAAGCCAAATCTATTGATCCGTTGCAAAGAATGCTGTTGGAAGTTACGCAAGAAACGTTAGAAAAGGCAGGCATTTCACCGGATTCATTACGAGGAAGTAAAACCGGCGTGTTTTTAGGGTTGGGTAACTCTGATTATATGCAAGCTCGTTTACGAAGCGGTCATTTAGAAGATGTTGATGTTTATGACGCAACTGGTGTTCCCTTCGCTACAGCTGCCGGGCGATTATCGTATATGTTCGATTTACAAGGGCCAAGTTTTGCTTTAGATTCAGCTTGTTCTTCTGCCATTGTTGGGATGCATTTAGCAGCGAACTCATTAAGAAATAAAGAAAGCAATTTAGCCATTGTTGGAGCAGCTAATTTAATTTTGACACCTGAATTATATGTCGGCTTATCGAAATTAGGTTCGTTAGCCACCGATGGAAAATGTAAGGCATTCGATGAAAATGCAGATGGATATGTAAGAGGCGAAGGTTGTGGAGTGGTCATCTTAAAGAGATTATCAGAAGCGGAAGCTGACGGAGATAATGTTTTAGCGATAATCAAAGGCAGTGCCGTACAACACGATGGATTGAGTAATGGTTTTACCGCCCCCAATCCGGAAGTACAATTAAAAGTGATTCAAGAGGCACTTAAAAATGCCAATGTTGACCCTGCAACTATTGATTTTGTAGAAGCGCATGGCATTGGCAACAAGTTTACAGATGCGATGGAAATTCAAGCCATTCAACAAAGTTATGGCAAAAGAGAACAGCCTATTTATGTGGGTTCTGTAAAGCCTAATATCGGACATTTAGAGGCAGCAGTTGGCATGGCGATGCTAGCTAAGATTATTGGTTCATTTCAGCATCATCAAATTGCACCTAATATTCACATTGATACGCCGAATCAAGATCTCGATTGGAACAATATAAAAGTGAAAGTGCCAACTGATACGGTAAACTGGAACTCAGCCAACAGCGATCAACCATTAAGAGCAGCCATCAACCTTTCGGGTTATAGCGGTACCAACGTTCACATGATCTTTGAAGCGCCAAAACCAAAAGCTAAAAGTTTAAATGAAAGCAAGCAACCTGTTTTAGGCTTTAACATCAGTGCTAAAACGAAACAAGCATTAGACCAAAGTATTGAGAATTATATTCAATTTATCGAATCAAATCCAACTGTTAATTTCAACGATTTGCTCTATACTTTATCAGCCGGTCGTTCTCATTATGATTATAAATTATCGGCAATAGTTGAAAACAAAGACGACTTATTAGAAGCTTTAAAAAATTATCAAGCCGAAGGCAAACATAAAAATGTAAGCGTTAATAATATCGATTTAGTTAGAAATAAAGACATTGCCTTTTTGTTTACCGGACAAGGAGCACAATATCACGGTATGTGTTCCACCTTGTATCAAACCAACAGCACTTTTAAAAATGCTGTGGATCGATGTAATGAGATTTTAAAACCTCATTTGGCATTGCCAATTATTGAAGTGCTATATGGCGACGATACAGAAAGTATCAACCAAACCATCTATACGCAACCTGCCCTTTTTGTGGTGGAATATGCTTTATATGAACTTTGGAAAAGCTGGGGCATTCAACCCACAGCAGTAATTGGCCATAGTGTTGGTGAATTTGTAGCCTTAACCGTAGCTGGTGTTTTATCTTTAGAAGATGCCTTGCTTTTAATTGCCAAAAGAGGACAGTTAATGCAGTCGCTACCGGAAGAAGAAGGCGGTATGGCGGCAGTTTTAGCCAACGAAGCAACCGTATTGCCATATCTAACAGCATTTAAACAAGTAAATATTGCTGCGGTGAACTCACCAAAAGCTTTAACGATTTCTGGCAATAAGGAAGAAATTGATCAAGTAGTAGTCAAACTAAAAGAAGAGAAAGTAAAAGCGATTAATTTAACGGTTTCACATGCTTTCCATTCTTATTTAATGGATCCTATTTTAGCCGACTTTGAAGCGGTAGCAGCGTCTGTTCAATTAAATGAGCCTCAAATTCCTGTTATCTCAAACGTTACCGGAAAAGAATTGCAGTTAAGCGATATCAGTCCACAGTATTTCAGCAAACACATTAGAGGAACGGTGAGGTATTGGGATAATATTCAATATTTAGATCAAGAATTAGGTATTGATGTTTTCTTGGAAGCTGGGCCGAATCCAACCTTAATTGGTTTAGCGAAACAAGGCTTGACCAAAGAAACCGCTCTATTATTGTCTTCTGCTAAAAAAGGACAAGACGATTGGAAAATGATGTGGACAGCGTTACAAGAATTGTATTTAGCAGATGTTTCTATTGATTGGAAAAGTGTTTATCAAGAAGTTGACGCACAATCTATCGAATTACCCACTTATCCTTGGCAACGAAAGGAATATTGGTACAATCCGGTAAGATTGATTATCGAACATCAACAAGAACCAACACCGGTAAAAGACAAAATAGCTTTGAATACCGCCATGAGTGTCAACAAGGACAATTTGATGGACATTATGCAACGAGAAGCGGTAAAAATCTTAGGTTTAGAGAAAGGCAGTCAATTGGATATTTATAAATCCATTAGAGAACAAGGCTTTGATTCCATGATGAGTGGCGAGTTTTTGGCTAAAATGGAAAAATATTTAGGTGCGAAATTGGAAATGTCATTGATTCACGTGTACAGCGATTTAAACTCTTTGTACAACTACATAGTAAAAGACATCATTGGCGATAAAGACGAAGTTGTTTCCATGTCGGATGTAATGTTTGATGCGAATTCTTCCAATGGATTAGAAGAAGAGGAAGAGGAAGGCGATTGGCACGATATTAAACCAACAGATGGTCCTTTAATGAAGTTGTTTAAGAAGTTTGATAAGGCGTTGGGAGTAGATGGGAAAAGTGACTAGAGCCTGTCAGCCTACTGGCTGATTACAAGTACTTAAAGTGCACTAAAGTTTAAAATCACAATTTAACCGACATTGCGAGGAAATCCAATTCTGATAAGAAATTAGAGTGACGCAGCAATCTGTTGAAATTACGATCATTCAAGCTTCCATGTTGGTAATAATACCATAGGTGATCGAAAGAACTCCTTTCAGCGTCTGCAAGACCTGAAAGCGTGTTCTGAATAATTGAAAAAATAAACGCTTTCAAGAGCTATCGCACATTGAAAGGTTAACTTTTTCACCTTCCAAATACTTTTAGTGATATGTAAATCTAATTAGATAAAATCACCTCCTTTTCCATACAATAAAACGGATGTTCTCTTCCAGGAAAATTGACATTTCCGCGTTGGATATAATTTCGTTTTTTATAAAATTCAATTACTGCTTTGTTTTCGCTGTAAGCATCTAACCTTATGGAGGAATAACCATTATTTGTGGCAAAATCTTCTGCAAAGTCCATTAATAGCTTGGCGTAGCCTTGCCTTTGGTGTTTTGGGTTGACTACAAGTCTATGTACCACCAATATTTTTGAATTATTGAATTTCCAATCTACATTTTTATATTCCGCTTCTTGTTCTTCGCTGATGCTGATAGCTCCAATGATTTCATTGCCATTTTTCAAAGTATATAAAAATCCATTTTCTAAATCATCTTTTATAATGGCAATGGTGGGATATTTATCGGTCCATTGAAAAATGTCATTTCGTTCTAATTCGCTTTTTCCATTTAGATAAATTTGAAACAATTCGTTTAAATCTATTAGTTGAGCTTGCTCTATTTTTATTTGATAAGATTCTGCAGTTTCCAATTCCGTATCATACATTAAAACCCCTTGGTTTTCGCTGTCCAACTGACTTAATAAATCTCCGTTTTTATTCCACACAGCACTGTTGCCGACACTCAAAAAGTTATCGCAATAACCAATACTGTTCGACATTAAAATGGGTGTTTTAAATTCTTTTGCCATTTTAGGGAAATGAACATTTGCTTTTTCGATTCCTGCTTTTGATTTCGCTACGCTGGCTATATAAATTTTGGCTCCATTTCGATTCGCATTTACAAAATGTTCTCGCTGCAAGGTTTCATAACAAATTCCGATAGCAATTTTCGTGTGCTTAATGGTCAGAATAGTTTGATGATTGCCACAAACAAAAAAGGGGGTTTCATCATCGTGAAGTAGTTGTTTGGAATAAACGGTTCTAGCTTCATTAGGTTGAAAAATGAGCATACTGATATAAACGCCCTCTTCAGCTTTTGTAGGCATTCCAATACCTATGGTGATTTCATTTTTATTGGATAATGCTTGAAATGGATTGAAAATGCTATCGTCAATATTGGTGGCGAGTTGCTTCGCTAAATCTGGTTCATAGCCGGTAATAGATAATTCTGGAAAGATGATTAAATCTGCTTTTAGTTTAATAGCACTTTCGATAACACGTAAGTGGTTTTGTATGTTCTTTTGAATCTCTCCTTTCAAGGATTTTATTTGGGCGATGCAGATTTTCATTGTTTAAAGGATTTGTTTTTATACCCTAGCAGTTTAAATAATGTGCCCTTTTCATCTGCTCTAATAAATGTAGTTCGCTGTCCTAACTTTCTGATCTTCCACCGCTTCCTTAAATTCTTCTTTCAGTCGAGCAACTAAATCTTTCACACTTAATACATCATCAATAGCGGCTACGCCTTGTCCGGCAGACCAAACAGTTTTCCAAGCTTTGGCTTCGTCGCTTACCGGTTTCAATTTTTCACCAAAATTTACTTCTCCTTGATTGGTCAATTTCTCCATATCAAATCCGGCTTGCTCTAAACTAGGTCGCATAAAACTGGCCGGAACACCCGAAACTGCCGGCGTATGAATGATATCCTTCGATCTCGCTTCAATAATCATGTCTTTGTACTCGTTTTGCGCGTTACTTTCAACCGTATTAATAAATCGAGTGCCCATATAGGCATAGTCTGCGCCCATTTGAATAGCGGTCGCTACATCTCTTCCTGTGGAGATACATCCGGCCAATATCACTTCGCCTTCATAAAAACTTTTAATCTCTTGCATTAAAGCAAATGGATTGGTTGTTCCCGCATGTCCGCCTGCGCCGCCTGCCACTGCAATTAAACCATCCACTCCTGCCCTGGCCGCCGATTTGGCGTGCCGTAAATTCGTGATGTCATGGTACACTTTTCCGCCATAAGCATGAACAGCATCCACCAATTCTTTTACAGCTCCCAAAGAAGTAATAATGATTGGCACTTTATGCTTGATACATATTTTTAAATCTTCCATTGCTCGTGGATTACTGCCATGAACGATTAAATTAACGCCATAAGGTGGAGGTGTTTTTCCGGTTTCAACTTCAATTGCTTTCAAGCCTTCTTTGATTTCTATCACCCACTCTTCAAAACCTTCAGTAGTTCTATTGTTTAATGAAGGTAAAGTGCCAATAATGCCATTTCTACAACATTCTATCACCATTTTTGGGTGAGAAATTAAAAACATGGGTGCGGCGATAACAGGTAAGGATAAGTTCATAATTGTATAGCATTAAAAGGTTAAGTTGGTATTATCAGGCGACAAAGCTAAAAATTTTGATAAACATTAGCGGTAATCCTAATAAATTGAGATAAGTTTATATTTTTATGGCTCAAGGAATTTAACCATCATTTTTTAAAACTTACAATATTATGGCAGTTGCGATTAAAGCGCCAATTGAAATGTTCTACAGGTGGGAACAAGAAAGAGCGAATAAAACCTATTTAAGACAACCTTTTAAAGGTCAATGGCACCATACTACTTGGAAACAAGCCGGTGAACAGATTAGAAGCATGGCTACCTATTTGCAAAAGATAGGTATTGAGCCTGGTGATAAAGTAGGTATTATTTCAAAAAACTGTGATTGTTGGTTAATGGCTGACTTAGCTATTGCTATGGCTGGTGCAGTTTCTGTTCCATTATATCCTACCATTAATGCCGATACTATAAATCATATTTTAAAACACAGTGAAGCCAAAGCGCTGTTTGTAGGGAAACTAGATAATTTTAAGCCACAAAAAGCTGGCATCCCTGAAGATGTAAAATGTATTGCCTTCTCTAGATGGCCGGAAGGAGGTTATAAGGAATGGGATGATATCGTGAAAGAAAATGAACCGATGCAAGGTAATCCGGTGCCGGATCCTGAAAGTTTGTTTACCATAATTTATACCAGTGGTACCACAGGAATGCCGAAAGGCGTAATGCATAGCTATAAAGCTATTTCTGCTGCTGCAAGTTGGGCTTTTGATGAGATGAAAAATGAAATTTTAAGCGATGGTTCAGAACGATTCTTCTCTTATTTACCATTGTCTCATATCGCGGAAAGAGTAATTGTTGAAATGGGTGGATTGTATACCGGTTCAATGGTTTCTTTCGCGGAATCTATTGAAGATTTCCCTAAAAATTTAGCAGATACTAAACCAACCGTTTTCTTATCTGTTCCACGTTTATGGACGGTATTCCAATCTAAAATATTGGAAAAAATGCCACAAAGTAAATTGAACATCTTACTTAAGATTCCTATTATCAGCGGTATTGTGAAAAATAAGATCAAAAGTGGTTTAGGCTTACAACATGCAAAATATTTGTTGACGGGAGCGGCTCCATTGTCAGCAGATACAATGAGATGGTATGAAACGTTAGATATGAAAATTTGTGAAGCCTATGGTATGACTGAAAATGGCGCTTATTCACATTTTAACAGAATTAATAATAGAAGAGTTGGATCTGTTGGAACCGCTTGGGATAACGTGGAACACAAGATTGGAGAAGGTGGTGAAATTTTGGTAAAAAGTACTGCCAATATGGTGGGTTATTACAAAGAGCCTGAAATGACAGCTGAATCTTTTACACCGGATGGTTTCTTAAAAACAGGTGATCAAGGAAGAATTGATGAAGATGGCTTTTTATGGATTACCGGAAGGGTAAAAGATATCTTTAAAACGGATAAAGGTAAATATGTTGCTCCTGCCCCAATTGAGTTATCGATGTCTAAAAACACGGATATAGAGCAAGTGTGTTTAGTTGGAATGAATTTGACGCAACCCATCGCTTTAGTGGTTTTAAATGAAGATGCTAGAAAAAAACCAAAAGAAGAAGTAGCTGCTCGATTAGAGAAAACATTAAAAGAGATCAATACTACGCTGGATAAACATGAAAAAACAAAGAAATTTGTGGTAATGAGAGAAGCTTGGACGATCGAAAATGAAATTTTAACCCCAACGCTAAAAATCAAGAGAAACCAAATAGATCAAAAGTTTAAAGATCAATACC
Organism: Chitinophagales bacterium; assembly: GCA_041393015.1. GTDB lineage: Bacteria > Bacteroidota > Bacteroidia > Chitinophagales > JADIYW01 > JAGQYH01. Next base: position 826,075 of record JAWKKV010000001.1, read on the forward strand.
AAGACTGGTATAACGCAGCTGAAACGATTGTTTGGGAGTAATACTTATCTCTAACGGTTTATAAATATATCTTACTAAAAAATTAGCAAACAGCTAGTTTTCATCTTTTCTATGTCTAAACTCGAACCAAAAGAAGACAAAGAATGCTAAAAAAGTAACTACCGTTCCAAACAAGAGTGGAAACTTGATATTGGTAGCTACGAAAGAAGTCGCCAAAGTAGCCGGAATAATAGAAGCAAATGACTGTATGGATTGGTTGATACCGATGGTTGCTCCTTGCACATTTCTATTGGCTCTATTGGATACCATTGCCAATAATCCCGGTGTGCAAATGCCTTGAGCAGATATCATTATAAATAAGGCAACTAGCAAAAATGCAACTGATTGGGCTTGCGCTAGCATAAAATAACCTGAAGCCAAAATAGGGAGAAATACAACCAATAACCTACTCACTCCAAATCGTTTAGTCAACATCGGTAGTAATACACCTTGAGCCAACACCATTATTAATCCGCTATAAGCTAAAGTGAGACCTTGTTCCATTAAACCAAAGCCAAAACGATCTTCTAACATCACTTGGAAAAACTGCAAGAAGAAAAATAATCCGGCACAAACAAACGTAGTCGTGATGAATAAAATCCTCCAGTTTTTAATACTAAAAGCCAAATAAATATTCTTTAGTCCCTGGAAAATAGAGAATTTATCCTTGTTAAATTCTGTAAGACTCTCTTTAAAAAAGTAACCTAACAAAAAGAGATTAAGCGTATTGATAATTAAAATAGCGAAAAATGGAGTGGCTAAAGAAAACGATGGATGATTCGCTGAATCGGCTAACCATGTTCCCATTAATGGCCCAAGAATTAAACCAATACCGAAGGCGATTCCAACAATTCCTAAGTTTTTTGCTTTGTCTTCTTTACTACTTAAATCTGCTATGGCGGATTGTTGAATAAAGACAGTACCTCCAGCAAATCCGGCAGTTGTTCTACTAATTAATAACAATATATAGCTTTGATTGATAATGCTTATAGCTATCATAAAATATTGAACAATATTCATTACAAATATGAAAGCCAATATCTTCTTTCGTCCATATTTATCGGATAAACCACCAAAAAATGGCGCTCCAATTAATTGTGCAATGCCGTAGCAAACATATACGGCGGTTAATGCCCAATATTTAAAGCTTTTGGAAACATCTAAACCAAAAATACTTAACTGCGGGTCTGTGATAATAACAGGAAATAAAGGAACCGTCATGGTGGCACTTAACAAGTCCAAAATGATGATGACAGCTAGAATGCGAAACTGTCTTTTAGTATTCTTATCTGTCATTTAGTTTGCAGATTTATGGTTTCTTCCAATTCCCAATTCGCTCTAATGGTTATTTCTTTAGAGTGCGAATAAATTGTTTCCGGGAATTTTTTTGTGATCAAGGAGCCGGAATTCCAAATTCCATCTAAGTTGTCGTCTTCCACAATTTTTAAAGAATATGTTCCTGCCGGTAAAAACTTAAAACGCCAAATTTTATTTTCTGATGAAATAATATTTTTGGCCACCACTTCTTTGTTCGAGTTTAAAAAACTGACCAAGTAGTTTTTTGAAGAATCAACAGCTTCAAAAGTCAAATCTAAAGTTCCTCTTTCCTCTTCCGACTCAGTTTTAAAATTTTTCTTGATTTCCTTATTTGCACCTCCCAAAACATCCATCAAACACGAATCTCGAATAAGCAACGTATAAACATGGTTCGGTTTTAATTTCGAATCCAAATTTATATTTAATTGATTATCAATACTTTTGAAGCCATAAAACATCAAAGTATCCTGTTTTAAAGTGTCAATAATTGCAATATTTTCGCATGCGCTTACCAATGGTACGCTAGAATTAATTCTAAGTGTATCAAAAATGAGTAAATTTTCTTCCAAAATTGAAAATTCTGGTTTTGGTGCTTTCAAATTTGAAATTGTTTGTTGAAGTGTATCGACAACATTTCCATTTATTTTTAAAACTGTTTCTAATTGTGATATTGAGTTGATGCTTTTGTCAAAAAACACGTTTATAGTTTTTCCGTCATCTTCTAAAACTGGAGTAATATTTATATCAACCGAATCAGGCATAAATTCAAATTTAAATGAATCTTTAGATCCAATAGCATTTGATAAAACATAAGTAGATTTATATTCAGAAATATTATTAGTAAAATCTACTACTCTTCGTTTTGGGTTTTCAGCCTTAAAAAGTAAAATTTCTACATTAAAAATATTTGAATCTAACACAACCGGATCTTGTAAAAAGCCTATACTTTCATTCGGCAAATCAAAATATCTATTACCATTGGCATCTGCTAGAGCTCTAATATTGTAGCTTCCATTCTTAATATTTCTAAAAGTAAAGCCTCCGGCATCATCAACATAAGTATAATAAAAAGGTGCTTCTCTTACAAAAGCGCTGTCATCTTCAATGTTTCTATACAAACCAACTAAGGTTGTTTTATTGATTTTTACTTCATTTACAGGAACCAATTTACCTTGAATGGACATTGAATCAATCTTATCTCCAGTAGAAAATATAAACTGAAAGTTGTTTAAAGGGTTTCCTTCATTTACATCTTGAATGCTATTTCCAAAATTAATATGATAAGTTAAGTCTGCTTCTAATGTTTCTTTGAAGGTGATAAACAACTTGTTTTTTATGGTAGTAAACTCTACTTTTTTACCCAATGGTGGTGAAGTATGAATATTAACCGATGGATTATTCAATTTAACAAATTCATTAAAAGTTAGAATTACAGCTGAAGCATCAAAGTTGGTAGCAAAATTTTCAGTAGTTGAACTTAATAACTGAGGCGGCAAATTATCTTTTGGTCCACCGGTTGGTGCGGTGATAGTTGCACATTTGGTGAATAATGTCACCAAAATTACCATAAGCATCAATGATATTAATCTTGAAATCATCTGCCTAAATGTACCATTAAAACTGAAACATCAGAAGGAGAAACACCACTTATTCTGCTGGCTTGACCTAAAGTTCTAGGCTTGATGTTGTTTAATTTTTCTCTTGCTTCTGCCGAAAGTGATTTTATTTGCGCATAATCAAAATCAGGATATAGTTTTACGTCTTCTAATCTATTCAAACGCGCCACCATTTCCTCTTCTTTTTGAATATATCCAGCATATTTCATTTGAATTTCAGACTGTATAATTGACTCTTTATCAAACTTCGTCAAGAAGGATTCTAACTGAGGAATTGATTTGGAAAGCATTTCAATATTGACTTGTGGTCTATTTACAACAGTAAGCATTTTTACTTTTTGTCGTAAAGGAGCAGAATCGTTTGCTTCTAAAGCAGCATTAACCAACTCCGGATCAACACTAAAAGTGGTAAAAAAGTCGATAATTTGCTCTACACTTTCTCTTTTCTTTTTTACGTTTTCAAGTCTCTCATCATCTGCTAAACCTAATTGATGCCCCTTTTCGGTTAATCTAAGATCTGCATTGTCCTGACGCAACAAGATTCTATACTCCGCTCTAGAAGTAAACATTCTATAAGGTTCATTTGTACCTTTATTAATTAGATCGTCAATTAAAACCCCAATGTAAGCTTCTGATCTTTTTAAGATAAATGGCTCTTCATCTTTAACTTTTAAATGCGCATTGATGCCTGCCATAAAACCTTGACAAGCTGCTTCTTCATATCCGGTGGTACCGTTTATTTGTCCGGCAAAGAATAAATTCTTAATTCGTTTGGTCTCTAAGGTTACATCCAATTGTGTTGGTGGAAAGAAATCATATTCAATTGCATAACCCGGTCTAAACATTTTGGCGTTCTCAAAACCAACGATTTTTCGCATCGCTCTGAATTGAATATCTTCCGGCAAAGAAGAAGAAAAACCATTGACATAAATTTCCACCGTATTCCATCCTTCCGGTTCTACAAACAATTGGTGTCGTTCTCTTTCTGCGAAACGATTGATTTTATCTTCAATAGATGGACAATATCGCGGTCCGATGCCTTTAATTCTTCCGGCAAACATTGGTGATTTATCAAAGCCTTCTTGTAAAATGGCATGCACTTCTTCATTGGTATAAGTAACATGACAAGGTCTTTGCTTCGTTAAATTCGCTACTTTCTTAAATGAAAATCCGGTAACTTCTTCGTCACCTTCTTGAACTTCCATCTTACTGTAGTCCAAACTTCTACCATCTACCCTAGCTGGTGTACCTGTTTTCATTCTTCCGCTTTCGAAACCTAATTCTACTAACTGCTCCGTAATTCCTGTAGCAGCTTTTTCAGCGGCTCTTCCTCCTCCAAACTGCTTCTCTCCTATATGAATGATACCATTCAAAAAAGTACCATTGGTTAAAATGACGGTCTTAGCTTTTATTTCTAATCCCATTCCGGTTCTCACGCCAACTACTTTATCTCCTTTAACCACAATGCCGGTAACCATTTCTTGCCAAAAATCTACATTGGGCGTATCTTCTAGCATTTGTCTCCATTCCATGGCAAACAACATCCTGTCGCTTTGGGCTCTTGGACTCCACATCGCAGGACCTTTAGAACGGTTCAACATTCTAAACTGAACCATTGTCTTGTCCGTTACAATTCCCGAATATCCTCCTAATGCATCAATCTCTCGAACGATCTGACCTTTAGCAACACCTCCCATGGCAGGATTACAAGACATTTGGGCAATGGTATTCATGTTCATCGTAATCAACAATACCTTTGAACCCATATTGGCGGCAGCGGCTGAAGCCTCACAACCAGCGTGTCCTGCCCCTACTACTATTACATCATATTCATCAAACATATTGCAAAATTAAGCATCTCTATTAATAGTGTTGTATTATTTTATTAAGTAGTTTCACGTGAAACCTTTTAAGTAAGTTATAACCAATCTTAAAATCAATAAGTTTCTAATTCAATCCATTTGCTTAAAAAATTAAAATAAATTGTTTCACGTGAAACATAATAATGATTAACGTGAAATAGACAAGAACCTATATATTTGCATCCTTATGAAAAATGTAAAAGATCTAATAGAACTACTTAGCTTAGAGCAAATTGAAAAAAATATATTTAGAGGCCAAAGCTTTACCGTTGGAAGTCCCCATGTTTTTGGTGGACAGGTTTTGGCACAAGCATTAAATGCAGCAACAAGAACTGTTGATGTCGATAGATTTGTACACTCCCTTCATGGCTATTTTATTCTTCCAGGAAATTTAGATATTCCTATTCTTTATACTGTTGAAAGAACGCGAGATGGTGGAAGTTTTACGACTCGAAATATCAATGCTATTCAAAATGGAAAAGTGATTTTTAGTATGATTGCATCTTTTCAATTAGAGCATGAAGGATATGATCATCAAATAGAAATGCCTAAAGATTTACCTGGTCCTGATCAACTGATTAGCTGGGATGATATTAGAGAACGCTTTTCTGATAATTTACCTGATGGATTTAAAACATGGTTAAGTATTGATCGTCCTATTGAGTTTAAACCGGTAGAAATCAATAATCCAATGGTGAAGAAAAAAGAAAAACCATTTAAACATGTATGGATGAAAGCTAAAGGTGAAATGCCTAATGATAAACCTTTACAGCAACAAGTATTGGCTTATGCATCAGATTACAATTTACTATCTGCCGCTATTCAACCGCATGGAGATACCGCTACGTTAGCCAATATAAAAATGGCCAGTTTAGATCATGCTATGTGGTTTCATAGAGATTTTAATATGAATGATTGGCTGTTGTATGCCATTGATAGTCCAAGTGCTTCTAATTCACGAGGATTTACAAGAGGAAACATTTTTACCAAAGAAGGAAAGTTAGTAGCGTCTGTTGTTCAAGAAGGATTGATTAGACCAAGCAAAATGACATCCTAAAATTTTAATTTGATTTATATACTTTTGAACTTAATTAACCTCATCATATGAAAGCTTTTAATTTTTTACTTAGTCTTATTTTTGTTTGCTCAATTGTTTCATGTGGAACCTCTTCTAAACAAAACAATGGGGAAGTTACCAGACAACAATTGAATAAAATATTTGAAGACTATCGATCCTTCCAATATTATTCCTATCCTGAATATGCTACTTACCAAGGTATTCATGATTACAATGATCGATTATCGAATCAATCTAATGCTAGTTATGATCAATACATGGATTCCATAAAATCTTTTAAGAAAACTGTTTTAGCTATCGATAAGGCAAGTTTGTCATCTAATGATCAACTGAACTACGACTTATTTCTTTACAAATTGACGGAAGAAATTATGCAGTATGAATTAGAGATAGAAAAATATCTTATGTTCACACAACAACAAGGATATCATATATATTTCCCTCAAATAACTGGTTATCAACCTTTTGAAACCGAAAATGATATAGAAAACTATATTAAACGACTACAACAATTTAAAACAGAAGCAGGTCATCTAATAGAGGGATTAAAAGAAGGACAAAGTAAAGGAATTGTATTATCCTGTAATATCACAACTCAAGTATTGGCTCAATTAGAAGGCTTCGTAAATACCTCTGCAGAAGCATCTCCGTTATATACTGTCATTGAAAAAAGCGAAGTGGCAAAATCAAATGAAGCTGCCATAAAACTAGCTATTGAAGAATCTGTTCAACCAGGTTATCAAGCTTTATATGATTACTATAAAAATGAATACCATCCAAATTGTAGAACCGAAATTGGCATAAGCTCTGTGAATGGTGGAAAGCCATATTATGAATACCTCGTTAAAAAATACACGACGAGTGATCTTACTCCAGATGAAGTTTTCAATATTGGTCAATCAGAAGTGGCCAGAATTGAAACTGAAATGAAAAAAGTTCAAGAGGAGTTAGGTTTTAGTAATTTATCTAAACTAGATTTTTTTACAGCGCTTCGCACTAACCCTGATTTTTATTTCACTGAGAAAGAAGATCTACTAAATGGTTTTCGAGCTATTTTAGATACAATGGACACAAAGCTTCCTCAACTTTTTGGCAAACTTCCTAAAACACCTTACGACTTAAAAGAAATTGAAGAATATAGAGCTGTCGCAGCTCCTGCAGCATATTATTATAATGCTCCGGAAGATGGCTCGAGACCCGGCTATTTTTATGTGAATACTTATAATTTGAGTGCAAGACCAAAATTTACCATGACGGCTTTAGCTTTACACGAAGCTGTTCCTGGACATCATTTACAAATTGCATTAGAAAAAGAAATGGATGATGTGCCTTGGTTTAGAACAACAATGGGTGTTACTGCCTTTATTGAAGGTTGGGGATTGTACGCAGAATATTTAGGTTATGAAACCGACATGTATAAAGATCCACTTCAAAAATTAGGTGCCTTAACATTTGAAATGTGGAGAGCCTGTAGATTAGTAGTAGATGCTGGGATGCATTACAAAGGATGGACGAGAGAAGAGGCTATTAATTATTTGAAAGAGAACTTACCTATTACTGAACCAGATATTATCTCTGAAATAGATAGATACATTGCTATGCCAGGACAAGCATTAGCTTATAAAATTGGTGAGTTAAAATTAAAGGCATTAAGAGCAAATGCTGAAAAGCAATTAGGAGATAAATTTGATGTTAAAAGCTTTCACGATGCTATTCTGGAAAATGGTAGTTTACCACTATCTATTTTAGAAAGTAATATTGATGAATGGATTAAAAACAATCAATAGGTTTCAAAAGATGTAGTTAATGATTGGTTTCATTCTCAACCATTTTTTCGTGTTCCACATGAAACGGTTGCCATAATTCTATTTTATTTCCTTCGGGATCCATAATGTGCGCAAACAAACCATAAGATTCTCTCATCGTTTCTCCTATCTGTTGAATGCCGCTAGCTTTCAGTTCTTCTAATAAACTTTCAAGATGCTCCACTCGAAAGTTAATCATAAAATCTTTTGTGGACGGTTCGAAGTAAGTAGTGTCTTCTTTAAAAGTACCTAACTGCAAATGTTCCTTTTGTTCAGGATCATCAGAATTTCTGAATTCAAAGAGTACGCCATAGCCATTAGATTTTAAACCTAAATGATTTTCATACCATTTGTTCATAGCACTAGGATCTTTACATTTCATAAAAATCCCACCAACACCAGTAACTTTTTTAGAAGACATATAAGATAGTTTTAAGTACTACCTTGAAAGTAAGAAATTATTTTTTCTTCTTTTTCTTTTTTGCTTCCTCTTCAGAAACAATTTTGCCATTCTTCACCAAACCTATTAATACAACATCATAAACTGATTCGTATTTTTTAGTAGCACGCTCTATTTCTTCCATAGAATCTCTGTGCACTTTCATTCCCTTATTTTCTCCGCTACGTCTTAATTCAATATAGTAGCCATCCTTTAAATTCACACTTCTTGATGGAGGTCTTGCCATAATATTTTTCTTTAATTCTTAAATTTATCACACACCATATATGTGTAACAATGATTTTTACTTAAAAGTTTTCATTAATGGTTATTCCGCACACTTACATTTTCCAATGATATAAATTTTTATATCCAATTTTATACTTACTCAGATTAAATGTTGGGAAGTGTAAAGACAATAATCTATAACAATAGATATTAATTTTGCTCTTAATTAAAAAATTCGGATGTAAGATAAAATTTATTCTGATATAACCACTATCCTAATCTATTAAAATTAGTTAAGCTTTTGCAAAAGATCTCTATCTAACCAATAAGCTGTTATCACCCCTAAAAAATAAGCTAGAATGTCACCCCAAGAAAAATTACTGCCTAATAGAATTTTCACCCAAGTTTTATCTGTTCCAAACAATTGAGGAAATTTTAATAATTGTAATACTTCTATAGCAATAGCATACACTAAAATTCCGGTAACCAACAAAACTGGTGATGCTTTTGGAAATATAGATTTTATAAGTCCATACAAGAAAATTACAACTACAAAATCACCCACCGAATTTCTTATAAATGGAATACCTGATTTAAAAATCACTATTCCTATAAGGAAGCAAACCAAAGCTGTTATTATATATGGTAATCGCTGTTTCAAATAATAGAGCTAAAACTGTTATTAATCAATCGTTCTAAATAATGTTGATCAATATCATCAAAATTATTGTATTCTTCACTATCTATATCTAATACAGCAATAATTTTATTGTTCTTATTAAATACCGGTACTACTATTTCTGAATTAGATTTTGGATCGCAAGCTATGTGTTGTGGATCTTGATGAACATCACCAACAATTTGAGTAGTTCCACGTGTAAAAGCTCTTCCACAAACACCTCTAGATGGTTCAATAGTTAAACAACCGATTGTTCCTTGATATGGTCCTACCTTTAATATACCTTTATCTTCAATATAAAATCCGGCCCAATAGAATGAACTAAAGCTTTGTTTTAAAATAGAAGACAAAGTTGCCATGATACTTACACAATTATCTTCATTTTCTAATACTGCTTCAGCTTCTTTCAATAGTATTTGATATTTTTCTTCTTTATTCATCTAAATTTATTCACATTATAATTAATAACATATTTAATACACTGATTTTCAATTAAAATTAATCCACACAATCTATGGATAAGTAGCACTAATTCTGTCCATTCTTTTTCACTTATGTTGATTCTTTTATTGACAATTCCCCCTGTAAAAACTTATTCTAATCAAAGGTCGTTTTTCATTTAATTATAGACGTAAATTTCTATAGTTTTAAACAGTTCTACCTACAAAAATATTTAAACATCTTTCTGTGAATTACAATACACACAGATTTGTATAAAATGTGAATTACCTATATTTTCTTGAATTTACAGAGTGGAAATCATGTTAAAAACTAAAATCTAGATTCAACATATTTCTAATCAAAATAAAATCCATAAAAAGTAACCACTAACTAACACGCTTAATAATAGTGATAAGAATAGAATTAATTTTTTTTCATAATCTTTTATCATAGAGGAGAACAATCCAACTGAAAATAAAATTCAAATTCACTTTAGTAATTTTACAATCTCACAAATCTTAATTTGAAAATGAATCAAGCCTTAAAATTATTTGGTCAAACTGATATCTATTTGATTGATCAAATTTTAAAAGGTACTTATGATGATTGTAAAAACATTCTAGAAGTAGGCTGCGGAAATGGAAGGAACTTACATTATTTTTTAAATCAGAATTTTAATGTCAGTGGAATTGATCTAAATTCCGCAGCAATCGAAAATTGTAAGATGTTGGCAAATGATTTGTCTACTAAACCAGCATTAACCAATTTTAAAGTGGAAGATGTTTGCTCCAATACGCTAAAGGAAGCATCTTTTGACCTAGTAATTAGCAACGCCGTTTTTCATTTTGCTAACAACCTAAATCATTTCGAAAATATGCTGTTTTCTACATGGAAACTAATAAAACCGAATGGGTTTTTATTTTGTAGATTAGCGTCAAACATAGGTATAGAAGGCTTTATAGAAGAAATTTCGACAGGCAAATACTTGTTACCTGATGGAAGCCAGCGGTTTTTAGTAAATCAACATATGTTGCTCAATTATACCCATAATATGCAAGGAGAATTGCACGAACTGATCAAAACGACCAATGTTCAAAATCTACGTTGCATGACAACTTGGTGCCTTAGAAAAAAGCCGCAATGAATTTAAGTTATTGGGAATATAACTCCTTTTTTAAGGATATTGATGTAGCTATTGTTGGTAGTGGAATTGTAGGTTTAAGTGCCGCCTTACATTTAAAAGAGCAAAACGAAAAATTAAAAGTAGTCGTTTTTGAGAGAGGATTTTTACCGTCTGGTGCAAGTACAAAAAATGCTGGATTTGCTTGTTTTGGAAGTGTCTCAGAATTACTATCTGATCTCAACCATTTATCGGAGCAAGATGTGTTTACAATTGTTGAGAAAAGATGGAAGGGTTTACAAAAACTAAGAAATAGAATTGGCGATAAAAATTTGAACTATCAATCTTTTGGTGGATATGAATTGTTTAAAGAGCAAGATGAAAGTATTTATTATAAATGTTTGGACCAACTAGAATCATTTAATCAGCTGCTAAAAGAGATAACAGGTGAAAAATCTGTTTATCAAGTGTCAGATCAAAAAATTAAATCATTTGGACTTAGCCGTGTGGATCATTTGATTGAAAATACATTAGAAGGTCAATTGGATACCGGTTCGATGATCAAACATCTAATTCAATTGGCAAGATCAAAAGATATTGACATCATTAATGGAATTTCTATTGAGGAAATAAAAGAAGACGAATCATCTGTTAATTTGCTAACAATTGATGGGGATATCATCAAAGCCAAGCAAGTTATTGTAGCGACGAATGGATTTGCCAGAAAATTACTGCCTAATCAAAAAGTAATACCTGCTAGAAATCAAGTTTTGGTGACTACACCTATTGATAATTTACAACTAAAAGGTTGTTTTCATTATGATGAAGGATTTATTTATTTTAGAAATATAGGGAATAGAGTATTGATTGGTGGCGCAAGAAATCAAGATGCTAAAAATGAAACTACTTCTGAATTTGGTCTAACCAATAAAATCACAGAGCATTTACATCAGTTTTTGAAAGAAACGGTTTTATCGAATACTAATTATCAAATTGAGCATCAATGGAGTGGCATCATGGGCGTTGGAGCATCAAAAGATCCAATTGTAAAAGCGGTTTCGCCAAATATTTATGTGGCTATTCGTTTGGGAGGAATGGGTGTTGCTATCGGTAGTTTAGTAGGCGAAGATGTGGCCAATTTATTACTTAAAAAGTATAATCAATATACGCCACAGTCGAATCTCTAAACTCTGTTCCATCATTTTCAACAAATAAGAAATAGAACGTTATCCATTGAGCATTTATAGGAGCAAAAAAATCTTTAACTATACTTAAAGGCGCTGGAGCACCGCCAAGCAGAAAAGGATTGGTTTCAAATCCTTGTAAGTAATTAGCTTTTATTTCTGCATTAGCCAATAAATTAGTTTCAGCTGCTAAAGTACCTTGTCCTAAAGCGGAAGCATCATATGGTACATTGATCCAAAACGCTGTTTTAGTAGCATCTAATCTAGTGGTGTATTCTTGAGTTTCCGGGCAATCACCGGCAGCAAAAGCAGAAGTTATAAAACCGGATGGTTTTGGATGATTGTGAAATCCAAATCTTTGTAATTGAGGATAGTTATAAAATTGATTGGTGTTACTATGAATCGTATCTATTCTATTTTTTGGTGCATTCGTATTAATGCCTAAGTTTTCAGCATTTACTTGAAGATCCATTTTGGTAGTTTCATAAAAAACGTTGTTTAAGCAAGTTTGCTGACAAGAGTAAATGCCAGAAAATAAAGTGATACAACAGAAAGCACTGAAAATGATGGTTAACTTCTTCATTTCACAAAATTAATGTAAGTTCTTTAAATCTTTAAGATTTTTAATAGCAGAAAGTTATACTTTACTTTTTAAGTTTCTCCGCATATTTTTTTCTAAACTTTTCTACTTTCGGACTAATAACGATGGAACAATAAGGTTGATTGCCATTGCCATTGTAATAATTTTGATGGTAATCTTCAGCAACATAAAAAACTTCAAATGGAACTATTTCCGTTACTATGGGAGCATCAAAATCTTTTGCAGCAGCAGCCTTTGATTTTTCAGCAATCGCTTTTTGTTCGTCGGAATGATAAAAAATGGCACTTCTATATTGTGTACCAATATCATTGCCTTGTTGATTTAAAGTGGTTGGATTGTGGGTATTCCAAAAAACTTCTAAAATTTCATCAAACGAAATAATTTGAGGATTAAAATGAATTTGAATAACCTCTGCATGTCCAGTTGTACCATTACAAACTTCTTTATAAGCTGGATTTTTAACATGTCCGCCACTGTAGCCGGATGCCACTTTTGAAACCCCCTTTAAATCTTGAAAAATAGCTTCTACACACCAAAAACAACCGGCACCTAATGTTGCAACTTCCATAGTTTATTTACTTTAATCACTCTAACTCAATATTACTTAAAAAGGTTTATTTATTCCGATGAAAATATATTTAAGATAGTTATATATGAAGTTTCAGTATATTTAATCCAATGCGCTATTCTATTTTAATACTGTTTGTTTTATTAAGTGCTTGTGGCATGAAAAATAAAAGTCAACAAGAGCAAGATCCAATGGATAAACTTGTTGGGAAATGGTTTAAGTTACCTATCGATTCAAATAAAAATATGATAGAAAATTGGGAGAAGGTAAATGATAACACCTATAAAGGAAATGCATTTTTGTGGAATAAAATAGCGAATGAAAAATTCAACACAGAACAATTATGGTTGAATTACGATAATGATGCGTGGATATATTCAGCAGATCCCGTGAATCAGACAAAAATTGATTTCAAAGCTACTATTGTGAATGATAGTATGCTTCGATTTGAAAATCCAGCACATGATTTTCCTCAATACATTCAATATAAATGGTTAGAAAAGAACCATATTGAAGTTGAAATAGGAAATGCCGATAAAAACATGGCTTGGGAAATGGAAAAAGAGTAAGCCAATAGCTCCTACTTTTCTCTAATCTTTTTATAGGCCCAAAGAAATACGATGGCACCAACAATGGCTAGAATAATTTCGCCAATAAATCCACTAGCATTTAAGCCAACTATTCCACCGATAAAGCCGCCAATAAATGAACCTGCTAAACCTATTAAAATAGTAATAGCAATACCTTTAGCATCATCTAAGTTTCCGGGATCTTCACCAGGCATTAAATATTGAGCGGCTGCGCCGGCACATAATCCAATTAATGCTAAATAAATAAAATGCCACATAGTTTAAGTTTTATTCTCTTGTACGAGAGCAATACCCTAAAATGTTACAAGATTGTTTTTTGGAAAAATAGCTAAAAACAAAATTCCACTTCGATCAATTGCTGAAGGAAGTGGAATTTATACGACAAATAAAAAGTATTATTAAAAAAAACGTTTGGTTCGCACGTTCATATTATATACATAGGTTTACAGGAAAACGTTGCTTGCAAAAAATTATTAATTTTAAATTTAACAGTTATTAAGAAAATTCATCTGCATTATTCAAAATTTTCAATCTCCTATTTAGCTAATAATCAAACTATTAGTACCCATTTTGTGTTTTCAGATAAAAGAAATAAATGAAACAACAAATTTTAATCATTATAGCCTCTATATTTTTAATTAGTACTGTAGCCAACTGTTCTGATAAAAATGTCCGTTCTAAAGTGAAGGAAGAAAGTGCTCAAATAGAGCCTAATTTAGAAGATTTAGAAGTGGCTTATTTTGCAGCTGGCTGTTTTTGGTGTGTGGAAGCGGTTTTTGAATCCGTAAAAGGCGTAGAAGAAGCAATTTCCGGATATTCAGGAGGAACTACCCTAAATCCAACGTATCAAAAAGTAAGTTATGGACAAACTGACCACGCAGAAGCTGTTGCGGTTTATTACGATCCGGAAGTAATAAACTTTCAAACATTGGTAAAAGTGTTTTTTGGATCTCAAGATCCAACCACCTTAAATCGTCAAGGACCAGATAGTGGAACGCAATATAGATCTATAGCTTTTTATCAAAATGAAAAAGAAAAGCAGATCATTGACAGTTATATTAAAGAGCTAACCGAAAAGAAAGTGTTTAACCATCCCATTGTAACGGAAGTAAAAGCTTTTACTAAATTTTATCAAGCAGAAGACTACCATCAAAATTATGAAAAGTTGCATCCTAACGAGTCTTATGTGCAATCTGTTTCTATTCCGAGATTAAATAGATTTAAAGCTAAGTTTCCAGAATTATTGAAGTGATAAATTAAAAAAACCCCAACAAATTGTGCGATTGACCGATGCACTAGATGTCAGGGTTACTGTGTGAAAACCTGAATTAAAGATATACTACTCTTTTAATAAAGGCTTTTGTATAAATACTAAAAACTAAATTTATAATGCACACAAATTACATTATATAGAGTTGTTAATGTTTAATGTTGTTTGAGGGAATAGGGAAACAATTATCAAAAACTCTTCAGATGAGTACCAAAATTGGTGAAAACCAGTCTAAATAAGGTTAAAAACAACAAATATATTGTTTTTTTATAATTTGTTAGGTATCTTGATTATATGGTATCAAAAATGGATAATCATATTAAAACGCTTCATCAAACCTTATCTAGACTTAAAAGTACGGGGTTGGATTTAGATAATATTACACCACAAAACATCAAAAAATTTTTCCCGGTTTTGGATGCAATTCCATTAATCATTTGGATTACAGATAGAATTACGCCTGTTTATCTAAATACTAAAGGTAGAACGTATTATAATTTCTCCATGGACCAAATTAAAAGGGAAAAAAGTGGAATTTATGCTCATTACTTGCATTCGGATACATTTCATAAAATCAATATTGGCGGGAAAGTAAATGACACTAACCCTGATAATAATAACGTTTCATTTTTTAAAGTAATAAACGGAAAACAAGAGATAAAATGGATAGGTAATATTTCTTATCAATTATCAAAAAACAATAAATTGGAGAATAGGTATATGCTTCACCTTTCTTATGATGCCGATGAATGTTTTGGTAAAGTTGGAGGTTATCTTGGGAATAATGAACTTATAAACGAAAAGCTTCCTACTTTGAAAGAAAAAGAATATGAAGTTTTAGATCTTATTTGTAAAGAATACACCAGTAAAGAAATTGCATCTAAATTATTTATGAGTACAGAAACGGTAAACTATCACCGAAAAAGTTTAATGGATAAATTAAAGGTAAAAAGCTCTATTGGAGTTGCTTTGAAAGCACAAGAATACAATTTAGTATAAATCTTAGGCTGCTGCTTTTGTGTGGTAATGTACTAAACAAAAATCCCTAACAATTTTGTGCAAACAAGCACTAAAACGTTAGGGGTTTCATGGGTATTTGTTCAAACAAACTTCAAGAAAATAAGGGGTTGTTATATTTCATGACGTCTTGTAGAACTATGTTATTACAAAGATAAAGTAGTATTTTATTTTATATACACACTATTTTTAATAGTAATTACATTGTAAAGAATCTGATACTGCATTATTTATAGCAAATTACTAATTATGTTAACATTATTATAGAAGATGATCCGTTGTGTAATAAATAATTATAACATTAAACCACCCCTATAAATTTAGTAGTTTTAATGAATAACACCCTTTAGTTTACTATAAATGGCAATTTTTAATTATTTGTTTTATACATTAGCCATTACAACACTATAAGATGGTAAACCACAAAAAAATTCTTGAGCAAATACTATTAGAACTTAAAAACAATGGTATTGCCTTGAATGAAGTTACCCCATCAACAATCCGGGAAATTTTTCCAATATTAGATGCTATCCCATTAATTATCTGGATAACCGATAGAATAAATCCTGTTTTTTTAAATAACAAAGGAAGAGCGTATTATAATTTTACTATGGCTCAAATTAAAAAAGAAAAAGGAGGCATTTACGCTCGTTATCTACATTCTGATACTTTTCATTTAATCAATTTAGGAAGTAAAGCAATTGATAAAAATCCTGAAGAACCATTAGTTACTTTTTATAAAGTCCTAAATGGAAAAGGCGAAGTAAAATGGATTGGCAACATATCTTATTTGTTTAATAGCGATAGTGCTATCGAAAATGATTATATGCTGCACATAGCTTATGATACAGATGATTGTATTGGTAAGATAAACCTTTTTAATAATGGCAGTTTCACCAACACAGAAATTCCAACATTAACAGAAAAGGAATATGAAGTGTTAGAACTTATTTGCAAAGAATATACCAGTAAGGAAATTGCTAAAGCCTTATATATTAGTGCGGAAACCGTTAATTACCACCGTAAAAAATTGATGGATAAATTAAATGTCAAAAGTTCTATTGGCGTAGCGATGAAAGCATTGCAGTATAACTTAATTTAATGCCTAGAGCCTTCAAGTTTCGTAACTTGCAGTAATATTCACGATAAATTTCAATGATCTATTTTTTACACATTGGCTATAATGGCAGTCGTTACAATGGTTGGCAATATCAGCCCAATGTTCCATCGGTACAAGAAACAATTGAACAAACGCTGCTGCGTATTTTTAAAACAGCAGTAACGGTTTATGGTTGCGGTAGAACAGATACCGGCGTACATGCTAGCCAATATTTCATGCATATTCAATTAGTATCTCAAGTGGATTTTGACCTTAAATTTAGATTGAATAAAAATTTACCTGACGATATCGCCGTTTATGATGTTTTAGAAATGGACAACGGACATCATGTTCGATACGATGCCATTTCTAGAACCTACGATTATTTTATCCATTTACAAAAAGATCCTATTTTTAAATCAATACAGTTCTTATTATGAGTTGGAAGATTTAGACATTGATGCCATGCAAAAGGCCGCTGCAGTAATCATGCAATACGAAGACTGCAAAGCCATTTGCAAACAACCACATTTACACAAGCATACACGCTGCACCATTATCGAATCCCAATTAATTTATAATACCGAGCAACAGAGGTTTCGATTTACTATCACCGCCAATCGTTTTTTAAAAGGAATGGTAAGAACGATTGTCTATTTTTTATTGAAAATAGGCAACAAAGAAATGACGCTGGAGGAATTTGAATACCTTTTGGCGAATCAAATAGAAACCGATCATAAAAAATTGGCCTTACCCAATGGATTGTATTTATCTAAAGTAGAGTATCCTTATTTGTCCTTGCCAGCAAGAAACGATTTCGCCAGCTTTTTAAAAGTGGGTTTGGAAGGCTAATGGTTTGTTTAAATCAGGGTATATTTATAAGAGCAATGCACCTGTCTGCCGATAGTTAGGCGATATTGCACAGATTATAGTTAATGTTGTGCCTCATGGTTAATGAAAAAAAATCCTCAATAATAAAGTATTATAAGAATCAAATTCTTCTATTTGACTTTTATTTTGAAAGAACATTAAAAAGTAAAAACAAGGAGGATCTGCACCAAATGAGGGTCAGCATCAAAAGGTTAAAAGCCATCTGGTCCATGATGGAAATGGCAACTTCGGGAAAATGGCAAAAAAAGCAACATTACAAACTGTTTGATAAATTGTTTGATGCGGCTGGAAAAGTAAGGGAATTAGAAGTGAACAGCGAATTGATAGAAAAATACAATTCGAGTTACTTAGACTCGTACAATAAATATCTGCAAAACACTCAAGAAGGATTGAATAGAGAGTTGTTTGTTAGGATGCAGTCATTTGATCACAAGAACTTTGAAGCTTTAAACAATAAGTTGCTTCAAAAAATGAAAGGGCTATCAGATAAGGTTGTCCTTAAAGAATCAGCAAGGTATATCCAAAAGGAGGTCAAAAAAGTACTTAAACTAAATGATGAATTACCGAACAATAGGAAACTACACAAAATTAGAATACACTTGAAAGCTGCTAATGAGATATTAACCATTATCAATGAGCTAAATACAAGAGTGAGCTTAAAAAAATTACAAACCAATATCAAATCACTTAATGAACGGATTGGTAAATGGCACGATTACACTGTTTTGCTATCCTCATTAAAGCATTTTGCCAATGAAAAGATGGGTAAAAAAGATATTCAGCTTTTGAATGACTTAGTTGGACACATTGACAATCGGCAAGATAAAAGAAAGGATAAGATACACCGGCTAATCAAAAAACTTGTCGTGCAAAAGCATCTAAAGCAAATAAAAAACTTGCTTTAGCCAAAACCTTCACTCTCACCTCCTCATCACCTTCACCGTCCAATAAATTAAGTTCAATAAACTGCCAAAAAGTAAGGTCATGCCCCAAGTGCTTGGATGATCCATGGGAAAAAATATTCGGTGACTGATATCTCCCAATAATCCTGTTGGGTTATGTAGAATATCCCAACTGTTCCAGCGTAAACATCTACCAAGGTACAATCCAAATCCGGTGACAAATAAAAAGAAGGTAATGCCAATATTGGTTGTAATCGCTCCAAATTTTTCGGTGAAAAAAGTACCCATATCCATCAAGCTGATGATGCCAAAAATCAATCCCGTCCAAGCAAAGGCAAACAAAATGCCTAAGTCTAACCAAAGCGCAGATTCTACCCTTGGTTTTAAATGAAACAAGTCGGTTACGATATAGGGCGCGTTAGGGAAAAAGAGCATCCAGATAAAAGCCAAACCTAAAAAAGTATACTTTTTGCTTTTCACTTTTGGAAACAAAACCAGGTAAGTGCTAATGGCAAATGGAATAAAAGCCAAAAACAAATTTTTGTTGAGAAAGAGAAAAAACAAAGGCGAATCGGTAATAAAAACCCTACACAGCGAAATGGAAAAACAGAACAAACAACTCAACAGCAATAAAGTGTATAATGCCAACCGATCTGTTTGCTTAGCGCGATAAAAAAGTTCTTTAATCATGGTATAAAGTTTAGAAGGTGAGGAACGATCAATTTGATTTTGTATTTGAAAACTTCCCCTCCTTGGAGGGGATTAAGGGGTGGGTTCTATTTCTATCTAACCGAAGACAAACTTCCACCATTCATCAGACAGTCGGCAGTGATTTTCATATCCAGACCTAATTGTAAGGCAATTACAATATTGAAAAACAACAGCGCAATAATAATCGGCATCCAAAAAAACTGAAAGAATTTACTCTTTACAAAACGCAAAACAATTCCGCCCCAAGTGGTTAAAAACACTATTTGACATAGAATCAAAATCAATAGTAATATGCCGCTGAGTCGCACTGAAACATGAGCACCTACACTAAACAACAACAATACTTCCACCGCAATAGCAATCGGGAAAAGCAAAAATGGATCTTTTTTAACTAACATAACTTTGAATATTTTGAGGGTGAACAATAGGCGCTTTTCCAATGATCATTCTAGTGGCTTTGGCAAATTCTTTTAGCAGCGTATGCATACATTTTATAAAAGAGTATCCACCGGCTTTCCATACATTTCTATATTGAAACCATACCACTAGTGAAGTAATCATCATAAACGTCAAGTAAAAATTTCTTATTGCGAATCGACCGAATAAACTGTGATTTTTATAAAACACTCGAAGCGCAGAAGCTTGAAATTTGATATGCATCGTTTCATCCACTAAAATTTGTCGGCAAATGGATTTTAGCGTTCTGGAATAAGTGGCTTGTCTCAATGCTTTGTAATAAACGGTTGCTACAATTTCGGCGGCCAATAAAATCATAATGGTTAACTCCAAACTCGGCGTTTTAATGATGCGTTTGAAAATAGCATCTAACCAATGACCATCTATCTTATTGATATTTTCTTGGGCCATGAATTGAGCCAACGCTGCCGCATGGTTTTGTTCTTCTTTAATCAAACCTTTGATGGCTAAGGTGTAATTTTCATCCTTCATTTTTTCAGAGAGTTTCATCAAATGTTTACCATCAGAATTTTCTCCTTTTTGAAATTGTTGAATGGAATTCGTGATCAATTTTTCTTCATTGCCATCTAACTCCATCTCTCCTTTCCATTTAATGTAATCGAAATGATCTTGATTGGTTTGAAAATATTGGTGCCATTCTTTAAAGGTCATAATTTTTAAATTTTATTAGTTCACAAATAAGGTCTTCTTTCGTTGGGCTAGTAATGTTGACTAATCGAAAGGCGGGTTCATTTTTTATTTGTCGCCAACGCCATACAAAAGGACTGTGTGTTTGAGAAACGGTATTGTCGTAAAACCAAGCTGTATATAGGGTGTCATTCTTATTAACCAAACAAGCAGTATTTACTTTAAAGTCGTTAACCACAGTTGTAATTTCTTCAGACTTAAAAGTGTATCCGCTTCCTCTCCAACAAACTACAGGCGTATGATCGGCACTGTAAAACGGTTGTGGAGGTTTTAGATAAATCAATGCATTTTCACTATTGAGTTTAAGTACGCCATTTTTTAAAATGGACTTGTCAAAGCCGGTCATTTCAATCTTAGAAAATGATGGATCTTTATATTGTTTTTTGAAATCATGATAGTTAAACCTCACATATAATAGCAAAGCCACAACCATTAACAAAAGGGTGTTTCTGAAAACAAATGATTTAGAGCCAACCGAAGTTTTAGCCACCATTTCTTTTCCGAAAAATAAAACCCAAACGTAGGTTAATCCTAAAAGAATAGGAAGAATAATAGCGGCATATGCGATGGCGCCAATTAACTCATGTCCAAAAGTTTCCGGAGCACTTTGAAAAACGATTAAGAGAATAATCCTAATTAAGTTGGCGAAAACTATTGTTCCAAAAGAAACAACTAAAAGAGTTATTACCGAAAAGAAGGATAGCGTAGTATTGGTTTTTCTTTCATAGATGCCGGAAAAAGCAATAGCAGTAATTAATCCGGTGGTAATCATTCTTAACCCGGCACAAGCTTTGTCCACTAAAATTTCAAAACCATTGAGCTGAATAACATTCCCCTGATTTTGAATGTCAGCATATATAAATTGCAACAAACGAGTGGCAACACTCGCCAATTGAATCCGCATGGGATAACCAATGATTTCTAAAAAATAAATGGTGAATGGCGACATCAATAAAACCAAAACGATAGGCAGATTATTCACTTTTCCCCAATAGGTTTCAATGATAGAAAGGAACAAAAAACAAAATCCGGTAAAGAAAAGCAGATGGACTTTAAGAAAAATAAATGCGATAAAAAGTAGAATACTTAAATAAATGAATCGATTAGATTTTTCATTTCTCGACTTAATTCTCAAAACAAAAGGCAAAACAATCACCGATAAATAAACATGGAAGAAAGGTCTAAAATAAAATGATAGGACCGGCCAACTAACCAATACGGCCAGTCCCATCACAAAAACCATCTGCGATACTTTAGCCCAATTAATTTGTATAGAGCTAAGTTTTATATGTAATGTGTTTGTGGTCATTAATGTGCTGCCGTTAAAAGTTTTCTATAGGTAAGTCCACCAAGAGCCACTAGCGTAAGTATGATTAACAACCATTCGGCGGGCTCAGGTACAGCGCCGGAATTATTCATGCTTGCATTTTTGAGAGAGTTTTTATTCTCTTCAATCCCAAATCGCTCATAATCTTTAATGGTTTCTAATACCACCAGACTTGAAATAGGTGTGGTGATAAATGCTTCATTGGCTAAAGCAATTAATGATTCTTCATGCGATTGTTTATCAAAATAATTGGTGCCTAAAGTTTGCATCAATTGATTGTAATGATGTAGTCGAAGTAAATGATCGGGAGCATTGCTTTCGTAATTGGTAGAATCAATGTTTTGTTGAATCACAATGCCGGAATGTTGGATGACCACTTCATTTTCTTGTAAAACAACAATTGGGAATTTATGCTGCGCAACTATTTCTGACAACTCTTTGCTATTACCTTCTTCTAGATGAAAAAGTCCGACTTCGTTGAGTGTTTTTAAATAAGGAGATTTAAGCGACCCAATCGAGAATAAATAGAACTTGTCCTTTTTATTTTTGAATCTTTCTTTTACTTTTTTAGCAAACTCGTATTTACTTATCTCCTCAAGGTTTGGACCTAAGTTGTCACTTTTAGTAATCACAATTGAAGTCTCAGGATCGGGAATTAGGTGAAAAGGAAAAAGACTGAATTGTAGGTTATTGAAATCGTTTAAGAAGTTTTTATCCAGTTGATCTACTTTGATTCGTTTGTTTTTATCAAAAATATAGATGGGTGTTTCTACTTCTGCCAATGACTTAAGATCATCTAAATTCCAATTAGTATTTATATCCAAATAAATTGCCGTCGGCTGAAAAGTTGAAAATTCTTTTTCTAAAGGTTTTAACTGATAAGAATGATTGATAAAAGAAAATTTATTAGTATTTAGATTTTCGGGCGCGAAAGAGATTTTCCAGTTGGGTTTGTATTTTCCGGTCGACTTATAAACCGATTTGCTATAGGTCAAATGTCCAGGCAAGGTAATGTCTTCCGGCCACTTGTCTCCATCTACTTGCACTTGAGCTGTTTCTCTCATGCCTTTAAACTCATGGCCTTTAAAGCTAGGATTGGTAAATACCAGAATGTTGTTTTTCAGTTCAAGCGGAACGGTAAAACCAATTTTGAATACTCTGTCTTCTTGCGGTGTGCAAGGAAATACGGTCACATTTACCGCATTACCCTCTTGCCAATGCAACAAAGCAGGATCTCGCCTTTCTACTCTAACAATACTTACGTAGGCACTATCAGCTTTTGATTTTGTCGTCAATCGCGATTTTTCTTCCACACCATTTACCCAAAGAGATAAAGAACTAGCCACACTTCCTTCCGGCAAATAGAAGGTGTAAAGCGCCTCTTGCTGACGATTCCAAGTATTGGTATTTTGTATGGTTAAGGTCTTTTCTACATAGGCTATTCTGTAATCAGGATATAACTTTACGTTGGTGATAATATCTTTCGTTATTAGTTTATCGCCCGACCATAATTTTCTGTGAGCGAAATGTCTGCCATCAAAAACAGCACTTAATACTTTCACTCTATCGTCCACGCTAATGGAGTGCTTCTTGCCTAAAACTAGAGCAAGTGCGATAAAAGGATCGTGGTGACTTCTTTCATTAAAAGGATTCATTCCGAAACCCCTTCCCCATTCGAACAAATTGAAATTGTCAAAAACGTATTCGCCCATTAAAATTTTTTCGGTGAACTTGTTAATCGGCAGGTTTTGACTTAGGATCACCCAATTGGGGAAATCATTTGATTCTGTTAAAATTTGTTCTGCATGAACACGATGAATCAGTTGATCGAATTTATTCCATTGGACAAAAAAGTAAGTAAAGAATACAAAGGGTATAACTATTCCCATACTGTAAGCCATCTTGCTATTTGTGGTATTTAACAGTTTACTAAGCTGTTTGAAAAGAAATATGATCATCAATAAGGGAGATAATCCATGAAACCCAAGTCCCAAAACGATTCCGCCGATTAAAAATATATGGTAATAAGGAAGCAGGTAAATGCATAGGTAAAGCAGAAAAATAGTAGAACCTCCGGCAGCAATTAAGACAACGTTTTTTAAAGGTTTCGAAAAACTATTTGTGTAAGGCAGTGCTAGAATAGTAATTATAACCATGCCGACAGCTTTTTCCGCCCAAGGCACCATATCAGAAAAAATGGCCACGCTAAAGTTGAGAGAGAAGGCGCTCATCATAAATAGAACGAGTGAAATGGAGTAAACGCTAGCCGGAATGTTCCACCATTTGCCATCTTTCTTATTCATTTTCGTAAAAATCATTCCAAGGAAAAAAGCTAATGTGATAGCATAATTAAAGAAGAATAAAGCTGGGACATCAAATTCATCTACGCCAACACGTTTTTGAATGAGTAAAATAACTGAGGAGGCGATCATTCCCAGCCAACCCAGTTTTATCATAATAGTTTTGTTGTTATTTTTCATTTTGATAAAATTAAAAGTACTCTGAAATTCAAAGTAGATAGATAAAAAAATAGGTTTAATTTCTGTTTAATAGTTTTTCTAATGCATTTAAATGGTTTTCAAAAGCTTCTTGTCCTTTCATGGTAGCAAAGTAAGAGGTATTGGGTTTTCTATCTATAAATTTCTTTTTCACTTTCACGTAATCTAACTTTTCTAATGCTTTTATATGCGAGGCTAAGTTGCCATCCGAAACGTCCAATAATTCTTTCAAAGTATTAAAGTCTAACTGCTCGTTCACCATTAAGGCAGACATAATACCTAACCTTATCCTGCTCTCAAACGCCTTCTCTAATTGATTTATTATATCTTTCACGCTGTTCTTTAATTATCCATCATTGCGTTCATACTTAAAGTACATGATGGTTCCATAAACGATGTGCATTACACCGAAACCCAATGCCCAAAATTGTAGACCGTACTCTGTATATACTGCTGCAATCAATCCCAATAATATTTCTGTGAGGCCAAGATAATGTATATCTGTTAATGTATACTTACTTGCATTCACTAATCCTAAACCATAAAAAATTAAAGTGCAAGGTAAGATCAACGCTAAATTTCCTTTTAATAATAGAATGCCGCAAAAGAGTCCACCGGTGATTAAAGGCAAGGCCAAACTGGTCATCATTCTTAAGGTAGTGGGTCCCCAAATCGGTTGCCCTTTTTTCTTAGCTCTTCTAGTAGTAAAAAACACGCCAAAACCGATGGCTACGGTAGCGACCAAAATGGCATCCACAAACAGAAATGCTAAAAACTTACTAGCTAATGCTCCTGAATAATTATATATTTTATCAGTCTGTTCGTAAAAGTTTTTTAAAATTCCGAAATATCTATAGGCAGCATACACACCTGCTAAGGCAGCTGCACCAGCTACTACTCCGGATAAGCCACTAAGGGAGATAAAACGCGAAGACCGTTCCATCATGGAGCGGATTTCTGTCAGTTGGTCGAGATGATTTTTGTGATCCATAAAAGCACTTTGTATTTCAAAGTAAGTTAATTAATTTGAATTGTGCAAGTATTTTTTTATTTAACCAAAAAGCACTCAAAGAAGTCACGAAGATCACAAGAAAAAACAATAAACATATAGTTAATGAAATCTCTTAGTGCCCTTTGTGAAACAACCTTTGTGAACCTTGTGGTAAAGATAGGAGCATCAATATCCTCTACAGCGTGTCACCGAAGCTTTAGCGGAGGATTACAATAGACATTGATGGGAGAATTATTTTTAACCACAAAGCACACAAAGAAGTCACGAAGATCACAAGAAAAAACTCTAAACATATAGTTAATAAAATCTCTTAGTGCCCTTTGTGAAACAACCTTAGTGAACCTTGTGGTAAAATTGAAAGATCATCAACGTCCTCTACGAGAGACATTGATGGAGTAAGTAAATTGGAATTTAGGATAAAATAATTTAATGAAAAACGAGCTTGTGAGATATACGTCAGCTGATGGATTTGCGAAGCAATCTCTTTAACCACTAAGAACACAAAGAAGTCACGAAGATCACAAGAAAAAACGCTAAACATATAGTTAATGAAATCTCTTAGTGCCCTTTGTGAAACAACCTTAGTGAACCTTGTGTCTGCCTAGTCGGCAGACAGGGTAAAAATAAAATCATCAACGTCCTCTACGATAGACATTGATGGGGTAAAGTATGTTTTATAGTTATTCTATTATATCAAATTTAATGCTCTCAATCAAACACTGTCTTTCATCTGGCCCATTAGCTCTTATGTCGTAAAAAATAACTTCGTCACCAACTTTTATTTTGTTAAAAGCAGATGTCATTTTATTAGTGAATTTTGCTTCGCTAGATGAATCAATAAATTTGGCTTCCTTATTCGAGAATGTGATTATTATGCAACTATAATTAGTGACTGCATACTTTACATCAAAATCAAAACCTTCAAGCACTACTCCAACACCCTTTTGTAATTTAAATTCATTGACAGATACTTCACCACCTGATTTCCGGGCAACCTGAGCGACTGGCGGAGGTATTCTTTGGGATCTAAAATAGATTGTTTTTAAAGCAGTAATTTCACCATCTTTTTTAATATTCACGGTAATCTTTACCTCTCCAACCTCACTTGTACGAATAGTATATTGACAGCCATCATCTTGTTTTATTAATCCATTTGTACAATAAATAATTAGATCATCACAATCATAGTTTTCTACAGTTATTGAAATTGGGTTGTCAATTCCCATATAAATAATATTCAATCTTGTATTAGCAACGGTTATGTGTTGAGCTAATAAAATGTTACTACTAACTAATACAATTATGAGTAATATTAAATTTTTCATTTACTTTAATAATGTATTTAAGCTAAGGGATTACTTGTTGATTGAATTTGATAATTGACCATTGATAATTTATATTTTTGCCAACTGCTAATTGTCTCCCGGAAACGACCCTTCATGCACATCTTTAATAAACTTGATCACGCCATTCATATAAAACTCCTGTTCATCCCACATGGCTAAATGACTTCCATTCGCACAATACAAACTTCTGCCGTTTTGAACGAGATCAGCCATTGCCTTCATGTCATCCGGATTCATTGAATCGTATTTGGCGCCAATCATCAATGTAGGCACTTTTAGTTCCGGCAACTGATCCCAAACCGACCAACCTTTTAAAATGCCACCCGGCATAAATTCACTAGGTCCTTGCATATATTCGTACACATGTTGATTGATATGGTTAAAACTTCTCAATACAGGCTCCGGCCATTGATCAGAAGGGAAACGACAAATATGTTTAGTATAAAATTCTTCAAAAACTAAATTGACATAAGTTGGATCGTGAAACAACTCTCTCGATTCATAATACTCAAAAGAATCTACCAACGAAGGCCGCATGGTTTTTCTGAGTTCGGCGTTGTAAGCTTCATATCTATCAAAATCAGCTGTCATATTCGACACAATCAATCCTTTCAAATTATCTTGATACTTTAAAGCATATTCCATCGCCAAAATGCCACCCCAAGAAATACCCAAAAGGTAAAAATTGTCTTTGTTCAAGTCTAATGCAATTCTCACTTGCTCTACCTCTTCTACAAATCGTTCCAAAGTCCATAAACTATCATTATCCGGTTGATCAGAATAATAGGAGCCCAATTGATCATAATGATAAAATTCAATATTGGCTTGCGGAAAAAAGCTTTCGAAGCATTCCATAAACTCGTGTGTTAATGCCGGTCCGCCGTGCAATAACAATACTTTCATCGGACTATTACCAAAACGTTTGGTCCAAACTTTATAGCCTTCTTTCAACTGAATCATTTCAACACCACCAGCTTGGAAAGCGCCCGGAGTAGTGTAAGCTAAATATTCACACTGACTTTCATCTGCAGCGCCTTTGTCAACAGTAACAGGTGTTCCACAACTAAACAATATAAAAGAAAGCATTAATAAAAACGCAAATTGCATTTTATAAACCATATCTAAAATTTTAAAGTCTTTGAATGAAAATAAGGCTTTTAGTTGGAACTGTCTTAGTATAAACCAAGTTGTTTCTATGTTGCATAAGTGTAGGCCCGCCAAATCGCGGCAGCTTGATAGGCATAATGTGTGGGGCGATCGATTTGGCTTGTCTTGTACCTCCGCTAAAGCTTCGGCGACACGAGGTTTGTTTCTCCTGAGTGTAACGAAGGATTGACTAAGAAAAAGAAAAAAGAACCATTATAAACTAACGGCACTATATTTGTAATCTTACACTATAAAAAATAAACGAAAATGTATAAAATCATTCTAACTATAAGTTGTGCACTATTAATTGGAACAACCAATCTAAATGCTCAAGGTTTCGGTAAATTTTTAAAAAAGGTAGAAGAAAAAGTAACCGGTGATTCTGCTTCAGACCTTACCGAAGGTGAAGTGGTTTCAGGATTAAAAGAAGCCTTGTTGATAGGCGTTGAAAAAGGAGTTGATCAATTATCCCAACCGGATGGATTTTTTAAAAACTTAGAAATTAAAATTCCATTGCCTCCGGAAGCGCAAGTGGTAGAAGATAAACTAAGAAAAATTGGTTTAGACAAACAAGTTGATGATGCGATAGAATCGCTCAACAGAGCAGCAGAAGATGCAGTGGTTGGAGCAAAAGATATTTTCATTGATGCCATCAAACAAATGACGGTAACTGATGCGATGAGTATTTTAAGAGGAGATCAAGATGCTGCTACTAAATTTTTAGAGCGCACCACTAGAGCGGCTTTAGCAGAAAAATTTCAACCGACCGTAAAAGTATCTTTGGATAAAGTAGGCGCTACCAAACATTGGAACACCGTTTTCACCACTTACAATAAAGTGCCGTTTGTGCAAGACGTTAATCCCGACTTAGAAGTTTACGCCACTAATAAAGCTATAGATGGTTTGTTTGTTCAAATTGCGAAACAAGAAGCAGAGATTAGAAAAAATCCTGGAGCAAGGGTAACTGCTTTATTGAAGAAGGTATTTGGATAATTATTAAAAACCAATCTCCTTTTTAGTCATTCTGAGGTCAATTAAAATCAATATTTTAAACGAATTAGAAAAAGACCGAAGAATCTCAAACCAACACGCAATCAGAATTCATGAACAACAATGACATCATTCGACAACTGCGCTATACCTTTAACCTAAGCGATAAAAAAGTAGTAGAACTTTTCGCTTTAGAAGATAAAGAAGTATCAGAAGAACAAGTTGTCAATTGGTTGAAAAAAGAGGATGATCCAAATTGTGTAGTCATTAGCGATTATGAATTAGCCACTTTTCTAAATGGATTTATTTCAGATAAGCGAGGCAAAAAAGAAGGCGCTACACCGCAGGCAGAAAAGGAATTGAACAACAATATCATTCTTCGAAAGCTAAAAATTGCGTTAGAATTAAAAGATACCGATTTATTGGAAATTTTGGCTAAAGCAGATATGCAAATTAGTAAGCATGAATTAAGCGCCTTTTTCCGCAAACCAACCCAAGGGCAATACATGCCTTGTAAAGATCAAATCATGAGGCGGTTTTTACACGGACTACAGCTCAAATATCGTTAGGATTTTTCTTAGCATAACTTATGTCTTCTTCCATAAATAAAACAATAACTTTGTAAACTATTGCAACAGATTGTTGTTTCATGCCATGTAGTCCAAAATATGATAAAAAACCAATGGTATATAGCTTGTTTCAATGATGAACTGAAGAAAAATTCGGTTCTCAATAGAAAGATTGTAGGCGAAGAAATCGTGATTTTCAAAAACGCTAAAGGAGAAGTTAGCATTTTAGAAGACAGATGTTGCCATAGAAATGTTCACTTGTCATTGGGGCATGTAGAAGGAGATCATATCAAATGTGGTTATCACGGTTGGAAATACAATACCAATGGAAAATGTGTGCATATTCCAATGATTGAAGACAGTCAAAAAATTCCAACATCAGCATGCATCAAAAAATATACTTTTCAATTTAAACATCAAGCGTATTGGGTTTACATTGGAGATGAAAATATGATAGATGAGGCTGAAATTCCTAATTTAGAAGCGTTAGATAAACATCGATTTGTACACAACAAACATATCTTAAAGGCTAATATAAAATTGGTGGCGGAAAGCTTGTTCGATGCGCAGCATTTAAATCATGTACATAGAAAAAGCATCAAAACATTACTGGGAAAATTAAGAGAGCCGAAAACAGAATATGATATTGACATAAAGGAAAAGAGTTTGTTTGGCCAATACAAACGAATCAACAACAGTTCCATTTTTGAAAAGATATATTTTGGTTGGGAGAAGCATCTCGAAACAAAATTTGCCTATTGGTTTCCACATACTTCATTATTGGATTCTCACTTCCCAAAGCATTTGCATTTTCCGGCCAGGCGTTTGGTGATTTACGAGCACTTCTATGAAATTGATGAAGAACACGTGATGATGATGCAAATTACGGCTTGGAAGAATATTTTCAGGTTTAATCCATGGTTCGCCAGATGGTTTATGAAGCAAAAAAGTGATACCATTGTTGGAGAAGATATTGCTTTTTTAGAAAGTAATAGACATTGGCACGAAAAGAGATCCTTACAAGATTTAATTATTAAAAACGATGAACCAACCATCAGCTTCATGAAGCTGTGGAATAATAATATTAAAAGCTCAAATGAAAAATTGGATAAAAAAGAGGCTTAAGAATTATAAGATTCCGATCAACGAAATAGATACAAGCAAGGAAACCAAGCTGAATACTAAAAGAAAAGTAGCGGTGATTGGTGGAGGTATTGCGGGTATTTCTAGTACTGCAGCTTTATCTGAAAGAGGTTTTGATGTACACCTATATGAGCGAGATAACTTTTTAGGCGGCAAAGTAGGTTCATGGACGTTTGACTCTAATGGAGAAACGCTAAGAACAGAACACGGTTTTCATGCGTTTTTCAGACAGTATTATAATTTGTTGGAATTTCTAAAAAAGATTGGCGCCGACAAACATTTAATTCCTATTGATGATTATGTTTTATTGTTTGAAGACAATCAAAAGCAAGGCTTTAAAGGTTTAGAAACCACGCCGGGCTTAAACATTTTGGCGCTAAAGAAACATGGCGTTTATGGCTGGAAGACTTTGATTAACCCAATGAGCACACCGTTTTTGAGTCTATTGCGATTTAATTTTAAGAAGACTTTTAAAAACTACGATAAAGAGAATTTTGCGCAATTTGCCAAGCGAACCTTTATGCCAAAGAAAATGAGATTAGTCTTTAATTCTTTCGCTAGAGCATTTTTTGCAGAGCCCGAAAATATGTCGATGGCAGAATTGATTAAGGGATTTCACTTTTACTTTTTGAGTAATGACAAAGGTTTAATTTATGATGTATTAGACCAAGATTTTCAATTCAGTTTTATCAATTATTGTATTGATTTTTTAGAAAAAAATGGCGCAACTATTAAAATGAGCACCGCTGTTGAGTCGCTGAAATATGACAATAAAAAGTTTTTGGTGAATGGACAAGAGTATGATTATTGTATTGTTTGTACAGATGTAAAAGCGACAAAAAAGATCATTGGAAATTCAGAAGGCTTAGACAATTATCCTACTTTGAAAAAGCAAGCATCGGCACTTCAAAATTCAGGTAATTATGCGGTGATAAGACTTTGGACAGATGTTTTTGAAAAAGACCAAGACTTACCATTTTTCATTTTTACAGATAGATTAAAATGTTTAGATAGTGTAACGCTTTATCATAAAATGGAGCAAGAATCTAAACAATGGAGTAAAGAAAATAACGGCGGCATTTTTGAGTTACATTCTTATGCCGTTCCCGAAGGAATGGATAAAGCCACCTGTAAAGTGGAAATGATGAAAGAGTTGTTTCACTATTTTCCGGAGTTGAAAGACATGAATATCAAACACGAATACTATCAATTCAGAAATGATTTTTCTGCTTTCCATACCAATCTTTATAAAGATAGACCGGAAGTAAAAACAGAAGTAGATGGATTGTATTATGCCGGTGATTGGGTAAAAATGGATAATTGTACCATGCTAATGGAAGCGGCTTATACTTCAGGTGTGCTGGCGGCCAATCATATTTTATCGAAAGAAAATCTACAAGAACATCAATTGCATCAAGTGCCTACAAAAGGAATATTTGCATGAATATAGACCACCAATTATATTATTTGTTGGCGATGCTATTCAGCGTATTAGGTCCGTTTGCACTAAGTTTTGATAAAAAAGTCAATTTCAAGCAATACTTTAAATTCTTGATGAAATCCATTCCATTGGTAGCGATTTTCTTTATGGCCGGAGATATATTTTACACTCAATTAGGTGTTTGGGGATTCAACCCAAGCTACCATTTACCTTTTAAGATTTATAATTTACCAATAGAAGAGATTAGTTTCTTTTTAGTGGTTCCTTATGCCTGTATCTTTATTTACGAATGCCTAAGAGGTTACTTTAAAATTGACTTTGGAACAAAACAGTATCCAATATTAGCTATCATATTTGTCCTAATGATTGTCGGTTTTGTCATCACTTTTGGGAAACTATATACCAGTGCGACACTTTTAGGAAGCATTGCTATCTTAGGCTATATCTATTGTAAACAGCCTCAATATACCAGCTATTTATTAGTAGCTTATTTGATTTCCATTATCCCATTTATGATGGTCAATGGTTTTTTAACCGGATGTTGTTTGCCGCAACCTATCGTTTGGTATAATGATTTTGCAATTGTTGGTATTCGGGCCATTAGCATTCCTATTGAAGATTTTTCTTACAGTTTCAATTTAATTAGTTTGAATATTATGGCATTTGAATATTTTAAGTCGAAGTAATTATAAACTCTTATAACCATAGATATACAGATTAAAAAGATGCCCCAATAAAAAGTTGAGATCTTGTTTTAAACTCTCCTCCTTGGAGGAGAAGATTTTTCCAAATTTTAATTTGGTTTAAAATCAGAGGTGGGTTTTTACAAAATACTCAACAATACTGCCCTACTTTCACTTCCATAAATTCCATCCACAGTAATATTATTATCCCGCTGTAGTTGCTTTAAAGCTGTTTCTGTTTTATTGCCAAACACACCATCAGCACTGTCATTTAACAAGCCCAAATCAATCAAAATAAGTTGTAGTTTTTTCACATCATTACTACTATCTCCTTTTCTTAAATATCCGGTTGGAACGTCCAGGTTATCTTCATCTTTTAAGCGTCTGAATTCTAAAACTCTATCAATATCATATTTTGAAATATTGACTTCATCGTTTTGATTGCCACCTAAAACGAAAACGTCTTTTCCATCATGAGAAAAGCCCATAAAAAAACCAACATGTCCCATCCAAGAAGTGCGACTTTCTCGCCAAAGAACGGCTACATCACCAGGAACAGGAAAAGATGTTTTTCGTCCAATATTTAACCAACTCCTTGCATTGGCAGCGTTCGACATCGGTAAATTAGCTTGCAAAGCACACCAGTTCGCAAAAATGCTACACCAAGCCACCTCATCATTTCCAAAAGAAAGCCCTGTCATTTCTTGGTATTCTAAAATTCTGGGATTGTGTTGAGTGCCATGAATTTCTTTTATTCCAATTTCACCGGCAGCAATTTTTACAAGTTGATCCATTGTTTCGTTTTATATGATGAATTAATCAAATATAAAAAGAAATAAGCCATTTCAATCAAGTCTTATATGTAATTTAATTGAGCAAAGGCTAGCCATTGAAAAGTTAAAGGTAGATTATTATCTAAACCCTTTATTTGAAAGCCTCAAAATTAACCTTATCATTGATCGTTATTCTTTCTACTATGAAAAAACTAATCGTCATTTTATTTATCCTATTTAACTGTTCCCTATGGGCACAATCCAACGAAGAGGATGTTCAGGGATATTGGCTCAATGAAAAAGGAGCCAGTATTGTAGAGGTCTATATTTTAGACGGTGAATTACGTGGTAGAATTGTTTGGTTAGAAGACAAATTTGATGATTTTGGACAACCCAAGAGAGACGTAATGAATAATGACCCTAAACTTCGATCAAGGTTGTTAATTGGAATTGATGTTTTTTTCGATTTTGAATTTAAAAAGGACACTTGGAAACATGGACATGTCTATAATTATTTAAATGGACATCAATACAATGCCAAGCTTAAAATTGATGAAGACGGCAATTTAATTTGGACAGGTTACTATGGTATTTTGGTTTTCTTAAGCAGAACTAAAAAATGGACAAGGGTAACTGATTTACAAAAATATGGTTTAGAGTAACAGCATGTTTTTAGATTCAGTTATATACATCGGTTTAGCGCAATCCATTTTTGCGGTGATTGCTTTGGCAACAAGATATCGGGTAAAAGTATCTGATAAAATTTTGATCGCTTGTCTGATCACATTCGCCTTAAAATTCGTAGCCTTTTCTCTTCAAGAAATTCATGGAGATTTTTTAAATCTAGAATTTTCTAGTGCGCTGGTTCCTATGACATTCGGCCCATATGTTTACCTATACACTAAATATTTGGTGGATGGAAAAGTAAGATTTGAGATAAAAGATCTGCTTCATTTCGCACCATTTGTAATATTGATGGTCTTGTTTTTTGCCTTTTTTAAAAACAACTTAAGTTTTAGCGATGTAGCCTATTTTCAAAAGGATGCCAATTTAGTGCCGCGATTGTTTTTTGGAATAACCTATATGGGAATGGTGGTGTTCTATACCATTCTTACTTTCAAAAAATTGAATCAACATAGAAAGAGTTTAGAAAGTCAATTTAGTTATTGGTCGCAGCAGCTGAAATTGATATGGCTAAATTTTATTCCATTTCTTTTCACCTTATTTTTTATTGGATATTTTGCAGCCGGTATTGTGAATGCGCTCACCTTCAAACAAGTGATTAACATTACAGAACTCTCTCACATCGGTTTAACTTTAATGGCATTTTTGATTAGCTATTTTGGTTTAAGACAGCCTAGTTTGTTTCAAACAGAATTTATTGGATTTGACGAAATGGAGGAACAACCTTCCATTGAAGATAACAATAGATACTTGGATGAGAACGAAACGCCTAACAACGATGTGGAAGAACAAATAGAAAATTTGAATCGAATAATGGTGGAAGATAAACCTTATCTAAATTCTATTTTGACACTGCATGATTTGGCTACCAAAGCTAATTTGAATAAAATTGAACTGACCAATTTGCTCAATAAAGAAATAGGCAAGAACTTTTTCACTTATGTAAACGAATACAGATTAGAAGAGGTGATTAAGCGGTTTAAAAATTCGGCGTATAACAATTACACCATCATTGCCATTGCATATGATTGTGGTTTTAATTCTAAATCTACCTTCAATAGCTTATTCAAGCAACACACCAACCTAACGCCTTCAGAGTATAGAAAATCAATTGAGAATAAGGCTTAATTGTAAGTCTAGGCCTTTCAGGAAGACTTCTTTGACACAGATTTCACCGATTAGAATGATTATTTAAGCTAGTTTAAATGACTTATTACTTAGGTGTTAAAGCTTTTACAATGGTCGGTTTTGGATTTTTTTTTACAATTTCGTGAATTATTGCCGCTGAAGCGTCAATCTAATCTGTGTAATAGTAAAGATTCAAATAATTAGCACCTCAAATCAATAAAAGCATCTATGAGAATTGGTGAAATTCGTGTCTATTCTTTTTGAATTCCTGATATTATGCGTCCGAATAATTTATTCGTACCTATAAAATCTTAGTCGAACGGATTTAAATTTCATTCATACTTCACAAAATCAAATTATATCTTTTTTAGTATTCAGATCCAACCAATAATGTTGAGTTATGGCTAAAAAATCATTTACAGTAAAATTATCGCCTATTTCCGGAAGTTCGGTAGCTAACCTTTTTAGATTGTTTAAAGGAAATCAAATCGACCGGAAATACTATCCCAAAATAATATTCTTCGTCATTATATCTGCGCTCGTTGAGCCATTTCGTTGGATAGAAAGAAAGTTACAAAAACGCCAAATTGAAAATTTTAAAATTGAAGAAGATCCGGTTTTTATCATTGGGCATTGGCGAAGTGGCACTACTTTTTTACACAACATACTTTGTAAAGATCCTCAAATGGGATTTGTCACCACTTTCCAAGCTATTTATCCTGAAACCATTTTTTCGGGTTCAAAGCTAGTGAAAGGTATGATGAAGGTGATGATGCCTAAAAATCGTGCAGCCGATAACATGGAATTGGGCACAGATTTGCCGCAAGAAGAAGAGTTTGCTTTAAGCAATACACACGCCATGAGTTATTACAATTTTTGGTTTTTCCCTAAACGATGGAAAGAATATTTTAAGCATTACATTGAGTTTCAAGATGTGTCTCCAGAAATTGTTAAAAGTTGGAAATCAGAGTATGTAAAACTCGTTAAAAAGGCGTTGATCAATACTAAAGGGAAGAGATTTATTTCTAAAAACCCTCCCAATACGGGAAGAATTGATGTGCTTTTGGAGTTGTTTCCAAATGCCAAGTTTATTCATATTTATAGACATCCGGTAAACACATTTGTGTCTACTAAAAAGTTTGTGGAGGAAACCATTGGGCCTCTACAATTGCACGATATCAGCAGCAAAGAATTAGAGGATAATATTTTATGGACGTATGACAAATTAATGAAGCGATTTGAAAGTCAGAGAGATCTTATTCCAGCTGAAAACCTGTATGAAATTAAGTTTGAGGAATTTGAAAACAATGCTTTAGCAACCATCGAAGAAGTTTATCAAAAACTCAATTTATCAGGATTTGACACTGCGAAACCAATTTTTGAAAAATATCTAGAAGAGCAAGAAAGTTATCAAAAAAACGATCATGTTTTCCCGGAAGAAACCGTAAAAAAAGTTACTCAAAACTGGGGCTTTGCGATGCGTCAGTGGGATTATGTTACTCCGGGTAAACCCATTCAACAAATGGAAGCCCAATTAAACTAAACCAGATTTAATAACCATCAAAAAATTAAACAATGAATCACCAAAGTTTTTTGTACGCAAGGTTAATGCCTTTTTTTCTAATTGTGTTTATAGCCGCTATCGTTACAGCTTTAGCGATAATATTTTAAGGTAGTTTATTCGCCACTAAAGAAAACATCAACGGCAATTTTCCTTCAAATCCTTTAATTTGAAATCCATTTTTATTGGAGACGCTATTTTCAAAAATATTGTAATGTGAAAAATCGTATTCGTAAAATTGATCAATCTCTAAGCCTTGATTTCTTAATGCCATAAATACTTCGCTCAAACTATAATCCCAAGTAGCCGATTGTCCTTTTACTTCCACTGCCGATGGATCGCCATAAGAACCCGACTCTTCTTCCACCACAATACCATTTTTAAAGTAACTGTATTTTATCTCCTTAAAACCAGTTCTGTCTCCGTACATATTAAGTAAAGGATGAAATTCAACCATTACAAATTGACCGCCGGGTTTTAAAAAGTGATTCACCATTTTGCCCCATTGTTTTAGATCGGGCAGCCAACCAATAGTACCATAAGAAGTAAAAACAATATCAAATTGATCCTCTAAGTTTTGATCTAACTCCAACACATTACTACACACAAATTTGGCATCTAGCTTTAGTTCTGCTGCTAATTGATTAGCTATTTCAATGCCTTTTTCAGACATATCTATTCCGGTAACTTTTGCACCTTCTCTAGCCAAAGAAAGGCTATCCAAACCAAAATGACATTGTAAATGAAGTATCTTTTTTCCTTTTAAATCACCTAATAGATTTAATTCGGTTGGCATTAAAGTGGTGGCTCCTTTTTTGAAACCTTCAACGTCATAAAAATCAGAATTTAAATGAAGCGCTGCCCATTTATTCCAAAGGTCTTTATTGATGGATTGGTAGTCATTCATTCAACAAATATAACGCACTACCACTTTATTACTTTGTCAGAAATGATTTGATTTGTTCCGGAAAACACTTTTATGAAGTAAATGCCTCCTTTTAAATGACTTAGATTAAACTGAAAATTATTGGTTCCTTCATTTATTGATAAATTCTCTTTATAAACGGACGTGCCATTTAGATTAACAATTTTAAGACTATACAAATTAGCTGATTCCTTTTTAATATTGGAATGAATAGATAAATGCATTTGATCATTGATTGGGTTGTTTATGGTATGGCTCCAATTGGATTTTAATGAAGCGCTAATAATTGGAAAATACATAAACTCTCCATCTTGATCTACTTGCCTAATCCTGTAATAATTGACTGCTTTAACTGGATTGTTATGTGTCCAAGAATAAAGTTTTGCTTGTGAACTAAATTCACTTGCATCAACCACTTCAATTTTATTCCAGTTTACAGCATCTAAAGAATGTTGTATTTCATAATAATCGGTATTAATCTCACTTAACGTTACCCAAGTTAGCATAATGGTTGACCCTATTGTATCCGCATTAAACGAAAGTAATTCAACAGGTAGCAAAA
This sequence comes from Chitinophagales bacterium, assembly GCA_041393015.1. Lineage (GTDB taxonomy): Bacteria > Bacteroidota > Bacteroidia > Chitinophagales > JADIYW01 > JAGQYH01. The sequence continues at coordinate 864,484 of JAWKKV010000001.1, forward strand.
TATTTTCCTCGCAAATTCTGGTATCATTTGTTATAACTCTTGGTCCATCAATTTCAATGGTGCATAGTATTTCTTTGCCCCAAATTGAGTCGTTTCCGATTTGTAATAATGTCCCTTGGCTTTGGTTGGACACTGTAATAAAGCTATTTTCTTCCATAATTATTACCGTATTTGCAGGTAATATTAGGGTTGAATTTGCCCTATAGTTCAATGATGAACCACTTCTTATTATTAATGTATCTACATTAGAGTTAGAGAGGTCAATATCGTCGTTGTTACAGATTATGATATTGTCTTTAATAATGATTTTATTCCCTTGCCAATGTCCCTCAGGTGGAGTACTTAAGCCCCCTGAAGTATGCCAAGTATTATTAGTTAACCAGGCGCCATCTGGATTTTGCCCATTACATCTATCTCCACTTCTAATAGTGTATGCACTATTTGATTGTGCATGCATCACTCCTGTATATAGAAGTATGCCCAATACTGCTGTAATAAATTTTTTCACCGCTCTCTTTTTAAACTCCTGTTTTGCTTGAGATCAATGAATAATACATCGATAGCAAGCATTAAATTTTAATGTTGTCAGGGGTAATAAATTCGAAGGGGTATTTTATTTAGGGGGGAAATTTTTCAATGCAACTCCTGGTAATTGATAGATGTCACATTATAGAAATATAAATATATAGTTTGTGAACAGCAATGTCAAATGCTGGTTTTGTAATTGATGAAAAATAACTATTTATATTAGTAAAGCACAAACCGGATTTAATCGCTAAATCTCTCCATTAGTCCATTCTTATAACTTCTACCTATGGGTATAACTGTGTTGTCGTCAATATCTATTTGATTGCCATGCAGTGCTTTAATTTTGTCAAAAGCTACAATAAAGGATTTGTGAATTCTAATGAAGAGATGTGCAGGTAATAGTTCTTCCATGTTTTTCATGGTATCTAACGTTACAATTTTATCGTTGGTGGTGTGTATTCTGATATATTCTCTCAACGACTCAATATAGATGATATCTTCAAATTTCACTTTCACCAATTTATAATCCGACTTCACCATCATATACTCTGATTTAATGGAGGAATCAACTTTTTGAGCGGAACTTAATTTTTCAATTGCTTTGTTAACTGCGGCAAGAAAACGCTCAAAACCAAATGGTTTTAGCAAGTAATCTACTGCTTGTAAATCGAAAGCTTGTACAGCATATTGATCATAAGCAGTGGTGAAAATTACTGCCGGCAATTTGTCTCCAACTGACTTTACCACTTCTGTGCCTTTTAAATGCGGCATTTGAATGTCTAAAAACAAGATGTCAATTTTTTGGTCTTGCAATGCTTTAATGACCTCTACCCCATCTTTGCATTCGGCCTTTAATTCAAGCTGGTCAACCTGTGCTAAATAATCTTTGATTAGTTCACGTGCTAGTTTTTCATCATCGGCAACTAAACAGCTATATTTCATCTGTATATTTTAAGTTTTTAATGGAACATTTGATTTCTTTACGCTCATTTCATAATGTATAAATTATGAGGTTAACAGTATAAATACTATTCGATTGATCAATTGTCAAACTATAAGTATTGGGGTAATATGCCTTCAATCGGTTAGTTACGTTTTCAATACCTACACCGCCAACACTATCTTTTCGTGTGTTGGTTACATCAAAACTGTTTTTAATTTTAAATGAAAACCATTCATCAGTCGTTTCAATTTGAATATCCATAAATCCATCTTGATTTTCTAAATTACCGTGTTTAAAAGCATTTTCAACGAAAGGTATCATTAATAAGGGCTCAATTTTTATGTCGGTTAATCCTTGAACCTTTAGTTTGATGTTCTCGCAATTGTCGGCATATTTCAATTTCATTAAGCCAATGTAGTTCTCAATATAATCAATCTCTTTTTGAATAGGTATTTTCCGCTCCTCACTTTCATAAAGGAGAAAACGCATTAAATCAGATAGTTTTAAAATGGCTGGTGCTGTGTCTGCCGATTTTTTATGAGCTAGATAATAGATGTTATTTAAAGCATTAAATAAAAAATGAGGATTAACCTGCATTCTTAGCATTTTATGCTCTGCCTGTAATTGGTTGAAAGCCAATAAACGAGCTTTTTCCTGCTGTTTATACCATTCTTGCAAAAACTTAAGCATGGCTAACATGGTAACGGTTACACTACTGCTAATGGTTGCAGTAAAAATTTGATTGAAACCAATCATTGTTTTGTCAACGTAAAAAGCTTCATAAGAGGCAATAGAAAAAATAACCCCGACGAAAAGAGGAACGTAAAACAGAAAGTAAAGGGCAAACTTTCTCTTGAAAAAGAGCTTCGGTATCAATACCAATAGATTTACATAAGTCAATAGAGCATGTAATAAGGCGGTAACTAAAATTTTTAAGGTGATGTTGAAGCCATCTAGATTAATATAAAATCCTGTGCTTAAAAGCAGGTAACAGACCCAAAAGATGATATGAACCCAAAGTGTAAATCGTTTGGTGGTAAAATCCATATTGTAAAGAAAACAACTTCCTTTCAATTCTAATGTCGTTGGTAGGGAAAGTCATGTTGTTCGTTGAATATTTTTTTTAAATGAAAGTTTAGCAAGCAATTTGCAAGCGTAAGAAGCAAGACATAAGAGCTAAGACAAAACGATAAAAGCTCCGTGACTTAATTCTTTGAACTTGAAAAATTATTATTAAAAAATGTTGAGGCAGTAGCATTCGAGAAAAAGTCTTTCTTCTAATGTCTTGACTCTAAAAACTAAAACAACACACTATGAAAAAATTATTCATCGACCCGATATACTATTTTAAATGGTCGCTTTTAACGGTGTTCATTTTAAGCATGGTCAATACTTCTTGCGACATGGTGGAGGAGCAACTTCAACCGGTAGTAGATTTCATTCAAGATATTTCTGAAATAACAGAAGGTTTAGAAGATGCCATGGCATTAGCAGAAGATGCTTTAACCATTACACAAGCCGATGGTTCAACGGGTTATTTGGTAGGCGAATGTGCCGTTGTAACGAACGATGCCAATGCTAATTTATTAACGATTGATATGGGAGCACAATCTTGCATTGGATTGAATGGAGTCGCTAGATCGGGTAAAATTTTAATCAATTATATTGATGAAGAAAACCCGGAAGCTTTTAGTTATAGTATTGATTTTGTGGATTACCAAGTTGGCGGCAATACAATTGAAGGAAAACTTACCATGAATAAACTGCATAGAAACGATGCCGGGAAACTTGAGTTTTCAGAAAAAGTAGAGAACGCAAAGATTACGTTGAGTAACGGCAAGTTTTATAGTTGGAATTCAGAAAGAGTTAGAGAAATGGTTAATGGAGAAAATACGCCCAATGTAAGAGATGATATTTTTACGATTACGGGATTTTTCGAAGGAAAAGATAATGAAGGAAGTGTTTTTAAAACAAATATTCAAACACCTATTACTTTTTTTAGAGATTGTTGGGAGAAAGGAATTGGCTATCCTGCCATTGGAAAAACAAGAATAGAAATGACGGGAAACCCAACCACAGTCATCGATTGGGGAGTGGGATGCAATAAAAGAGTAAATATTTTGCAACAAGGAAAATGGTTAAATATTGAATTAGATTAGGATGAACCTGCTTTTTTAGTTTGGTTATTGCATAGGCCCCGATGGAGTTCGGGGCTTTTTTTGTATTTTTATCTCCATCATATTTAAAATTTACCGCTTCTTAAATACTTTTAAATCAAACATTTATTAGGATTACGATTAAATTTTATGTATAATTTACACCGTACAAAAATAAAGGAAGGAAATGGAGACCGATCATTACGAGAAACATATGGAAAAAGCTCTTGAATGGGTAAATAGAAGAAAGGTAGAAGACGTTAAAGCCAACTTCGAAGGATATGAAGCACCAAAATCATACACCAATCAAAGAACGGATGAATTAGTAAGCCCTGATATTTCATTTTTAGATGAGCGCGGGGTAAAAAACTATGTAGAGATTGCTATGAAATCTGACACCATTAGAAAGTCAATTACAAAATGGAAGTTACTAAGTACTTTGGCTAGCGTTAAGAAAGGAAACCTTTATTTACTAACTGTTCGAGGATCAAAATCATTTATTGTAAACGAAGTAGAGAAGTGTAACTTAGATGCTAAGATTTATTCGCTATAAGAGTAAATAAGAAATTTTATTCATCTTTTTTGTCAAAAGTATCTACCCTATCCTCTAGGTCTAATTTTTGAACATCCTCTTTAAATTTTTTGGCTTTTGCTAAAAGGTTGAGCAACATTTTTTCTGGATCTTCAGTATCGGGATAGGCAGCATCAAAATCTTCTCCTCGTGCATCGTATGCTGCTCTCAAGGCATTATACATTCTATCGGTGGAGGCTTTAAGTCTGTCTGCAATTACTTGCGGTGTAATTTTTATTTTTTCTACAAATGTCATGTTCGTTTCCTTATCACAAACTCGGCAAAAAGGTTGGTCGTCGTCCACATAGCTAAAGTCCATATCACATTCCGGACAGTAGTAGACATTTATAAATTCTGGCTTCTTTTTCTCCATGGATGTTTTGTTTCCTCTTTACTAAGATAAGAATTACCTTAAAAAAGGAGATAAAAAAAGGGCTCGATTCAATTAAGAACCGAACCCATCTAGAGGTATCAATATTCTAGAACTTTTATTTTACTGCTAAGGTAATATCTAATTCAATATCGTTAGATAATACCATTTCTTTCATTGGATGATCGAAAGCAACATCGTAATTTTTTCTGTTGAAAGTTAAAGTTCCGCTTACCGTTCCATCTTCATTCATTGTAATGTTTTGGATAGTTTCTTCACCGGTTTTTCCTCTTACGGTTAAAGTTCCTACTGCAGAATTTTCATTAACTGTTTTAATTTCGAAAGAAGCTGTTGGGTGATTGGCAACGTCAAAAAAGTCAGGAGAAGATAAATGTCCTACTAATTTCTCAGCTGTTTTTCCTTCAGCAGCATTATAGTTATCATCTGTTGGTGTAATAGTTGTCATATCTACTACAAAAGATCCACCTGCTAATTTTCCATCAGCCATTAATAAGTTAGCTTCTTTTAAAGCAATGTTTCCCTCGTGAGAGTACATTTTTAACATTTGTCCTTTCCAATGAACAGTGCTTGCTTCAAGATTAATATCTTTTACACTAGCTGTAGTTGTTGTAGTTGTCTCTTCAACCGTTTCAGTAGTTTCGGTTGTTTTTTCTTTTTTACTTGTACAAGCTGCCATTACTAAAATAGTTAGCAATAAGGCAGAAAATTTAATTGATTTGATCATGATTTTCTTTTTAAGATACAAATATAGATATTTATTTGTTATAAACGACATTTGTTTACAACAAATTTTATATATTTGAATGATGGCAAAGAAAGTACATCCCAATTTGCAAATGATAGTAGACATTCTAAAAACAGGCGATTGTATAGATAATGTAGTGTCTAAAACCCTAAAGCCATTCAATATTACCCATGTTCAATATAATATATTGAGAATTTTAAGAGGCGTTCATCCGGAACCATTGTATGTAGGCGAAGTTAAAAACCGATTGTTGTTTACCAACTCTGACATTACAAGATTATTGGACAGAATGATTGATAAAGGCATTGTGGAGCGTAACATTTGTCAAGAAAATAGACGTAAAATTGAAGTTCGTATTACCGATGAAGGTTTACAATTACTTCTTGATTGTACCCCAGAGATTGAAGTGGCGCTAAATCATGCTTTTACCGAATCCATTACTGAGCAAGAGGCCGAAAACATGAGTAAACTATTGGTAAAAATAAGAGAAGGGATTCAGTAAATCATCCTGTCTTGTTTACAATTACATTTTAACGATCTTCTTGGAAGATACTCTCATTGATTCGTTATCATAAATGCTTAGAAAATAAATGCCACTTGCTACATCATCTAAAGAAATTTGCATGCCTTTGTTTAAGTAATTCATTGTTTTTATTGGCCTCCCTTCTATATCTAGTAAAATTACTTTGTATAAATTTTCATCATCAATTGAAACGTAAATCTGACTTTTTGTTGGATTAGGGTAAACCGCAATTGATTTCGCCGATAGGTTTTCTTTTATAGGAAGAACTGTTCTGTAATCATACACTTTAATGATGCCTAACGAATCGGTTGGGTTATTCATTTTTCCGCCCCAAATCATTTTACTGCCGTCATTAGAAATATCAACAAAATTGTTGGCGTATTCATCGCTTCCAGAGCCGGTAAATCGAGTTCCAATTTCTTGCCAACTTTGGTTTTTAAATTGAAATAAACTGACATAGTTAGGCTGTTCAGACCAAACGTCATCGGTTATTCCAACAGCAGCAACAGCACCATCATCGGATAATCTTAATGTGGCTCCCATCGGATTGTCCATTGAAATTTCTTGGCGAGGTATATTTTCCTTCCATACACCATTTTCGAACTCAAAAGTGTATAAGAAGCCTTGTTCATCCACCACTTCATCATTACTTGCCATTAACACTAATTTGTTTCCATTGGCGGAGAAATCATATCCGTCTGATAATTTGATATCACTTTCACCACTGGTTGCTATTTCAGTGGAGTCAACTAGTTTAATGATATGATTACTAACCCAATTGTTATCTTCAAAATCGTAGATGAGTAAATTGGTGAAATAGTCATAACTAAAAGTAGAAAATTGAATTTCAAAACCATCGGGAATAGCTAATCGGTTGCCATTTTTAGTGATAGCAAAAGTGAACGTTTCTGAAGTGCCAATTATCGGACTTCCTTTTTTCACCCAATTGTTGTTTGTTTCCTCATACACCACAATTAGTGCATTGTCAAAACCTTCATCACCAACTGCTAAAATTTTTCCATTATTGGCAAACCTTACCCTTCTGGCCCCACCGGCAGCGTCGTTAAATTCAGGAAAAGCGGAGTAATCAGCACTTAACTGCCAATTTCCGTTTTGAAAATCATACACCTTAACCCCTCGTTCGCCCGAGCACGCAATTCTTGTTCCGGCATCATTAATATCAACGGAAGTGCCCAATTCCTCACCAGTTTGTGTTCCTGAAATCGTAGATCCTAACTGTATCCAATTGCCACTTTGTAGTTCATAAACCTTTACTTCCCCTACTTCCAGTAAGCTAGATTTGGACACTAGATTACTACCAAAAATAATTCTATTGCCATCTCCGCTCATCGCCACCGCATCTCCCGTTCCGTCATATTTTTCCGTTCCCAATAATGTATTCCCAATTTGAGTCTGAGCAGCTAGCTCTTTCAAATTAAATAATATAGCGACAGCAAATACTAAAGGAATTATTTTTTTGATGTAATGATTTTTCATAAATGTTCGTTTTGATCGGTAAAAATAAATCGTACTTGTATATACCAAAACACACAAAAAGGTCATCAAACAGATATTAATGACGATTAAGCCATAACTATAACGCTACAACCTTGAAATAGGAGCAGACACCAATGACTCTGGAATATCAAATGCATCTACTAATTGGTTGGAGTAATTGCTAATTTGATTGCACAATATTTCCGTTTCCTTTTTAATAGATTTTGCTTTATTAGACTCTATATATCCATCCATTAAATACCAAGCTAAATGTTTTTCAATCACTTGTAGGGCATATTGACTCGTAATTAAACTTAATATCTTCTTCGTTTCAACATCGTTTTCTTTTTCAATAACAGTAGCCATATTCGTGATCACAACTTTTTCAATGTTGGCTGAAGCTAAGCTAACAAATTGATTCTGACACTTTAGATAGATATCGTGATCAGACAATGCTTTCTTTTTTAAGGACCGTAATTTCTTAACCAGGGCGAGCGTCATAGCTCTTTCTCGATAACTAAAAGCATCTACTTGAAAATTGATGTCTCTAAGATGAGCGCGATCTGTTTTTCTAGTAATAATAGGATTTTTCTCTACTATTTTAGTCATTAACTCATCCTTTCCGAACTTCAGAAGGTCCATTAAACTGCCCTTCCCAAACTCCGTTCTAAACTGTCTTAATACTTCTTTTGCCACCAATAATAAAAGCACTGTATTGTCCCCTTCAAATGTTGTAAAAATATCCGAATCAGCTTTTAAGTCAGTAAATCGATTTTCTGCTAAGTAACCTTTTCCGCCACAAGCTTCTCGACAAATTTGAATGGTTTTGGTGGTGTGCCATGTCGCGTATGCTTTTAATCCGGCAGCCATTGATTCAATTGCTCGCATATCTTCTTCTTGCTCGTGATTAGCAAACCTTTTCGTTAAAGCCTGCAAAGCAAAATCCAAACAATAGGTTTTCGCCAACAAAGGCATTAATCTTTTTTGATGCGTTGGATAATTGATGATGGTAATTTCAGATCCATCTTCCGGACCAAATTGTTTTCGTTTATGCGCATATTTAATGGCAATCTTCAAGGACGATTTAGCCGCTGATAATCCCGCTCTCGGAACACAAACTCTACCGCCCACTAAAGTGCCCAGCATGGTAAAAAAACGTTTGTTTTTACTTTCAATCGAACTTACATATTTGCCAGCTTCAATACTACCAAAACGATTCAATAAATTATCTACTGGAACGGGCACTTGGTTAAACCAAATTTTACCATTGTCGACACCATTTAAACCCATTTTATAGTCGTTATCTTCTACTCTCACGCCGGGTAAGAGTTGATGTTGTTCATCTCGTAACGGTACCAAAATAGCATGAACACCTTGATTCTCTCCATTCACAATTAATTGGGCAAAAACACTTGCCATTTTGCTATCCAAAGCATTTCCGATATATTCTTTACCGGCCAACTCATGTGGCGTATGAATAATTAATTGATCAGTATCGTTATCATAGGTGGCAGTCGTTTCTAATCCTTTTACATTAGAACCATGATTACTTTCCGTCATGGCAAAACAACCCAATAACTCCGCTTTACCGATAGCCGTTAAATATTTATCATGATGTTTCTTTGTGCCTAATTGCAGCACACTTCCACCAAACAAACCAAATTGAACGCCAAATTTGATAGTCAAACTTAAATCGTGAAAACCAAGCGTTTCAAAAACAGCAGCATAAGATTTAATATCATTTTCTCCTCCGTATTCCTTTGGATAAGAAAGTGCTCCCAAACCTTGTTCCGCTAAAAACTTCATCCAAACTAAAACTTGCGCTCGATACTCTTCTTTCGTACGGAGTGTTTTAAATGAAAAAACAGGATCTTGTAGCAATGTTTTTGTTTTATTGATAATATGATTGTCATCCCCATTTAACAAACCGGTTAAATTATTAGTTAAGTCATTGGTGGAGGAAGCTGGCTGTCCTCCATTTTTTAAACTCAATGGAAGGTCATTATAATTAATTTGTAAGAGTTGTGCCAATTGCTCAACAGCCCTGCTATCGGATAACTGATGACGCTCATTAGATTGAATAAATTGTCTCCATTGCTCAAAGGTTACGCTAGAAGGCATTTCCAATGGATTGCAATACGATTTTAACTCTTCTTTTTCCTCAACGCTTAATTCATCCATTTGATCAATTTTCGAAAGGATGATGGAAGACTCACTAGGCGAAAGCACTTCATCTGCCCAAACGGCATACAATAATGGTATAAAAGGTTGGATATTCTTTGAAATATTTGGCATCGTTGGTCTTGATTTTAACAATTGGATTCAAGATGTTAAACGGTTATTATAGATAAAAGGTTTGCTATGAGACGCTAAAAAAACTATTGTTATAGTCTAGCCCATTTAACCAAAGCTAATACACCACACAAACGTCTTTCAACCCTTTCCTCTTCAAATCCGGCACTTTAGCATCTTCAGGCGCATAACCCACAGGCAATAATAAAAATGGCCTTTCATTGGAAGGGCGATTTAGAATTTTAGCTAGAAAATTCATAGGGGAAGGCGTGTGGGTGAGGGTGACTAAGCCGGCATGATGAATGGCAGAAATCAATAAACCTGTCGCTATCCCAACCGACTCATTCACATAGTAATTCGTTTTTTTGCCTTCCTCATCTAAGTTGTAAACTTTTTTAAAAACAACAATTAGCCAAGGCGCTTTTTCTAAAAATGGCTTGTTCCAATCGGTTTCAAAAGGCTCTAAATCTTTCAGCCATTCCTCCGACATTCTTCCATGATAACTTTCGTATTCTTCTTTTTCAGCCGCTTCGCGAATTTGCTTTTTGATTTTAGGATCTTGAATGGCACAGAACGTCCAGGGTTGTTTATGCGCGCCGCTTGGTGCCGTGGAGGCGACTTTTATAATGGTTTCAATGATTTTTTGGTCAACTGGTCGATCAGAAAATTCTCTTAGTGAACGGCGTTGTTCCATAAAGTTAAAATGATGTTCCACATTTTTTAAGGATTGTTCTTGGGTAAACGGTAGTGGATGTTCGTAGGGGATGAAATTGCTTGGATTGTCCATAACTAGATATTCTGGTCAACAAAACTAGGAAATGTCTTTAAACAACAGGTAATAACTCACACCTAAATTAATACTTCTCCCAAATACCTGCGCTGCCAAGGATGGTGCCGCTATATAAGCCCTCGTATAAACCAATTTCTGTTGCAGCATAAGCACTATTAAAGCGAACAGAAGCATCTAAAGGCTTTCTAAATTTCAAGGCTCCAGTCGCCCAATCTAATCCGGTAAAATTCCAAGCTCCGTTGTGCTGCGCAATGCAATACATCATATTGCTGCTCTTACTCATGCATGGAATTCCACTCGGAAAACTAACTTCATTGTTGACCCAAACACTTGAAAAAGTTCTTGAATTGGGATTCCAAACAAATTTCTCTGCTCCATATGGTGCGTTTATTGGATTTCCGCCAATCAATAAATCGCCAATAAAATTTCCGGTGGGAGACACCAATAAATTATTGACCACCAAAGCACCGTAACCACTCACACAAACGGATTGCTCCGACAGTGACAATTCAGCGGATTCATCTCCGAAAGTGATAGGCACTTGTGCGGCAATTCTCCTGCTTTTTGTGCCTTCAATTTGTTGCCAATCAGCCGGTATTTTATCTCGCCAAAAAAGCACAATATTCATCAAGTCTTGACCATCGGTAATCACTACAAATTTATCTTCCGATCCAGTTCCCATTAAGGAAGGAGTTGAGCCGGAACCATTTCCTAGTCGCACGCCCGAGGCTTCGCTTCCAATCTCATAATCGGCAGACCAACCACCTTTCGATTCATCTAAAGATAACTCCGCTCCCGTCCATTGAAGGCGATACATTTTTTTTGAGGACACTATATAAATTCCGCCTTCTTCATCTACTGAAATGGAATTGGAAATTTCATCGTCATTGGGCAATTGAAAATGAACAACGGAAGCAAAATTTCTATCCATTACGCCCACTAAACCATTTTGAGTGACATACACTAAATGACCATCATACAATAGGTTAAATCCAACAATCAATTCGTCAGGGTCAATCAAAAGTTCAATAGGTAACGTGTAAGTTCTTAGCAAAGCTATAGGCGAATTAGGATCGCCAACATTTTCATCACCATAAACATTAATAACTTGACGCTGTGGTACATAAAATTGGTTGTTGTCATCTACTAAAGTGTAAGCACCTGAAATGGCAGATCCCGACAGTAAATCTGAAATCACTAAATTCTGTTTTTCGTATTTATCTATAATTTGTAATCGATCACCCGTGTCTATAAATTTAATGATTGAGGTTACATCGGCTCCCCATATTGCATGACTTCCATCAGCATATGGACTTGAAATCGCCATCGTAATCATTCCTGGTCCTCCTTCTTTAAAACCATATTTATAGGATTCTGCTGTTTGGCTGGGTCCGGATTGATCAGTGGAGGCTTGTGCGTACGGATTGGCATGTGAAATAGGCCAATGTGAATTGGCTAAAAATGAATTAATGGGTGTTGGCTCTCCATGATTACTACTAAATGGTTGTAGCACATCCTTATCGCAAGCACTAAGTAATAGCAAGAGTAAAAAATTGACGGATATTGCTCTTAAGCTTCTTTCTCTCATAGTATTCATTTGACTACAATACTTTCGTTCAATTAAAAGTAATGATATAATTTCTACCGTTTATAGTTGTATATTCTTTTGTGATTTAGTTCACACGGATAAGACAAAAATCAATGCCTTTTATCTTTAGACCCATTAGAGGTGTCGATTAAAATAATTCCATTTGTGTTGATTATTGTCTTGAAACAGTCCTACATTGCAATACATTTACTTTTGCATTAATATATTAAACAGAAACAACTAACCACTAAATATGTTTTATGAAAAACAATAGTGCCACCAATAAATTAGTGACCATTTTTTCAATTTTAGCCATAATGTGTTTGATGGTCATTATACTCAATTTTACAAAAAATGTTTTTAAACCTATTGTTGTGGCTGCATTGGGAGCCGTTATTATGTTACCTATAAAAAATTGGTTACAACGATTTTTAAAATTCCCGGCCATTGCCTCTTTTGTAAGTTTAATTGTTGTTTTGGTGCCCGTTTCTGCTATCGCTTATGTTGTGGCGCGTAGAGTAAATGTTGTAGTGGAAAATATTCCATCTATCAATAAATTGATTGACAATGTAATTAGCAAGATCAATTACTGGATGGGGCATTCTTCTATAATCAATGGCGCACAAGAAATTGACTTGGAGGATAGCATTCAAAAAAATAGCGATTCAATCTTCAATTTTTTATCTGATGGCGTTACGTTGTCAAGCTCTGTTTTATTTATGATCATTCTCACCTTAATTAGTACGTTCTTTTTTCTTTGGTATTCAAGTGCTATAAAGGAATTTATATTGATACAATCATCACCTAATAAACGAGCACAAATCAATGGTATCATCATTCAGTTGCAAGAAATGCTCACTAAATATGTTTACGGCTTACTTTTGGTAAGCTTAATAATGGGCGTGTTAAACAGTCTCGGACTTTGGGCTTTGGGAGTTGAATATCCATTTTTATGGGGATTTTTAGCGGCATTGTTATGTATTGTTCCTTATTTGGGAACCACTTTAGGGGCTTTATTGCCTATTTTTTATGTCATTGGTTCCGGCGGTGAGTTTATGTTGGCTGTTTGGATTGGATTGATGTACTTTGGATTACAGCAATTGGAAAACAATGTAATTACGCCAAAAATTGTTGGGGATTCCATTCGAATAAATCCACTTACAGTGATTATTGCTATGTTGATTGGCGGATTGGTTTGGGGCATTATAGGTATTATTCTTTCCTTGCCGCTTGTAGGAATACTTAGAATAATATTGGATAGTTACGAGCCAACAAAGCCAATAGCCGTGTTAATTAGCAGCGACATACATAAAGATAAATACTCATTATTGGACAATTACGACCATGAAGTATACCGTTTAAAGCGAATGTTTAAAAAGAATGAGGAGTAAAAGAAAGGCTTGCTTTTTGTAAATCTATCTGCTGTTTACATTCAAATTCCGTGAAAATTTACATCCATTAACACTATTCAAGCAGCGTTTTCGACCAATGCCTATTTCCTTTCGATGTATGATTTTTTTTATCAATATTAAAAATCGACCTTTGTTATAAGCGATTTCGAATAGTAATTTTCAAAGGAATTGTGTTAAAAACAAGTTTTAATAATTGGAATTTATTTTTTAAAAATTAAAACATTTCAACCATGAGCACACATATAAATAATATATACTTACCATCAAATAATCATATTTTCCAATTGGGTCATATATTCAGTTGACAGGGTTATTTGATTTGCCTGTCCGCACATATATTTGATGTAGATAAACTCTAAACAGACCGTGGCAAGGTCATTTTAGCACTTTTTTTAAAACCCTAAAGTGCATCTCTATCATCACATTTACTTAAGAGTATTCCTTGGTGACCCAAGGAAGCAGGAGCGTGATTTTTTTAACTAACTCAAAAAACAAAACTATGAAAACGATTAAAACAACAATGAAATTATTAATGGTATTCCTTATAACATTCAGTATAGTAAGTTGTCAGGGCGACAATTCGAATGCAAAAACTGACAAAATGGATAATCATGAAATGGCTGAAGAATTTAAACAAGAACGTCAAGAATTCAAAACGGAAATTGATAATCGAATCAATAAAATTGACAAAGACATCGAGCGCATCAATCGTAAAATGGAAGAAAGAGCAGATAATGTTAGCGATGAAGTAGAAGAAGATTGGGCCAATACAAAAGCTAAGTTACAAGAGTGGAAAAAGGAAATGCAGAACGAAGCGAATAGAGTAGAAAATGTAACAAAAGAAGAATGGGAAGAATTCGAAGATAACGTTGAAAAAACGATGAATGACGCCGAAGAAGAATTTGACAGATTAGGCGAGAAAATAAAAGATTTTTTCACCATTGATGATAATCAATAAACCAACACAGGCATAGATTCCCCTATTGAACAATTATTATTTACAAGAAAATTTAAAACAAAAAAATATGAGAACAACTAAAATATCAATCTTATTCTGTTTAGCTTTTTTAGCGAGCATTTCTTTAACGCAAGCACAAGAAAATGCAGATAATGGCAAAGGTGGCTTTGGACTAAAAGGTGGACTTACTTTTTCAACCATTGGTTTCGATAACGAAGATGCTGAAACGCAAAAGAATCGTTTTAGAATTGGAGGAACAGCCGGCTTTAGTTACGAGATAGCCACAGATGGTTTCTTTGCTTTTGAAATAGGAACTCTTTATGACTTAAGAGGGACCAAAGAGGAAGTGAAATTGCCTGGAGGGAATGAGATTGTTCAGAAAAACTACTTGCATTATGTTTCTGTACCAGCCAATTTCAAATTTTATATTGGCGACAACTTTAACATCCATTTTGGACCCTATGTGGCCGGTTTAGTGGGCGGAAAAACCAAGTTTAATTTAATGAATAACAATGGCGAGGTAGTAGAATCGAAAAGCTATTCAATAACTGGTGATGAGGCAAAAGATCCACAAGGAGATGATTATCTAAATAGAGTGGATGCCGGACTTCAATTAGGTTTGGAATTTGTTTCAGATAATGGTATCGGTGTTGGTAGTAGATTCAGTAAAGGTGTTACAGACATTACCAATGATGCACACGCTTTAGGTAAAGGAAATGCCACCACTACAGAAGTAAACGTGTATATGCTTTTCAGATTCTAGAAAAGATCACCACTATTTTTTAATCAAATAAAATAAAAATCATGAATAACATTTTAACAATTGTAGCTGTATTGCTAATCATAGGATGGTTAGTGGGCTACATCGGCTTTGGAGAAGCTGTCGGAAGTTTAATACATATTTTATTAGTGTTGGCTGTTGTTTCTTTTTTGATAAGAGTTATCGCAGGAAGACGATAGAGCAGAGCATGCTGATCAAATATTTTTGAGTGGAAGCCGATTGTTTAACGGATGAACAACTTCTCATTGCAATCGGCTTTTCTTATCACCTAAAAGACACTAATTATGGAACGAAATAATTCGGCCAATAACATCATAATGAATCAACTGGCTAATAGTTTAAAACTAGACATTGATAAAGATTGCGATGAAATTTTACTTACGCTTCCCAAAAATCATGGAGAAGGGATAATTAGAGGAATTCGCTTGCCATTTGGCATTAACATTAATGTTTTTCAATGCACATTTAACAAGCCGGTTCAGATTTTTCAAAACACGAGTTATACCTGTCCGCCGCTTCGATTTATTTATGTAAAAAAGGGCGCATTAAAATACACGTATAACGAGTCTAATATTCATTGCGAGTTAACAGCAGATGAGAGCGCCATTTCGGCGGGAGATAAAAACAGTAACGATTTACTTGCTTTTCATCAAAATGAGGAACTAGAGATAGTGATCTTAGAAATTAACCGAGTAAGTTTTATTGAGAAAATACAATGTGACTTAAACTCAATTGAAAATTCTTTGGCTAACGTTTTTAGAGATACTCAAGGGAATAATGTATTTCATTGGACTAGTCATTTTAGTGTTGGAATCACGGAATGCTTAGAGTCAATACTAAGTTGCCAAAGAGATCAAACGGTGAAAAGATATTTCTTTGAAGGCAAGATTTACGAGATTCTTTCTCATCAATTTAAACAGTTTGCAGATGATATTGAACCCAAAGGAAACGAGATGGTTCTACGTCAAAACGATATAAGTTTGATTAGAGAGGCCAAAAAAATATTAACCGAAAACTTGGAAGAAGCACCAACAATTGTAGAGCTGTCAAGAATGGTGGGAATTAATCAGCAGAAACTTAAAAAAGGTTTTAAGCAGATTTACAACACTACACCATACAAGTATTTGAGAAACACGAGGTTGAATGAGAGTAAACTATTGCTCATTGAAGGTTCATCATCCGTTTCGGAGGTGGCCGAAAAGATTGGGTATTCCAATAAAAGTCATTTTGCCAAAAGGTTTAAGGAGAAATTTGGAGTGCTTCCTCGCGAATTTGTAAAAGAGTTTAAGGCAAACATTTAGAACAATTCATATTGGGCTATAAAAAGTATTTGCCTCTGTGTTTTGGATAAAACCTGAATGCCTTACCATGGCAAATAAGCACAAAACCCTAAACATGAAAACCTTAAAACTATTTTTTAACTATTAAAATTTTTAAACATGAGTGAATTAACAGATAAAATTAAAGGAAATTGGAATGTTGTTAAAGGAAAACTAAAACAACAGTATGGAGACTTAACAGATGAAGATCTTACTTACGCAGAAGGTAAGGAAGATGAGTTACTTGGTAGAATTCAGAAGAAAACTGGCGAAGCCAAAGAATCAATTAAAAACTTCATCGACAAACTGTAATGGTGGGTGTGTTTAGCTAACTTAATTTAAAATGTTATCCCAAACTCTCTAATGGTTAGTTAAGCATTATCTGGGTTGATCAATTATTTGATCAACCCTTTTTTTATGCTAATCATTAAGTCAGGTTAAAAGTTACGCCTTGTCTCCGGCACCTTCTGAGTTCATATGTTTTCTATAGTCTTTTCCCAAAGCCGTTTTTTCACCTTCTTTCATTACTTTTCCAGCCAATTGAAAAAAGGTGTGTTCTTCATCTTCTAAATGATGATAAACTTTGTGTTTTAAATCTTTGGCATAACCTAGCCACGCAGGACTGCTCATTTCTGTTGCTTCTAATTTTTCAATTAATTCATCAATTTCATGATGCTCCGCCACACCGTGTCTGGCATGCTCTTGTGTCATATCTTGTTCAATGAGCGGAACATAAAAATATCTTTCTTCCGCATCCGCATGAACTTGCAACTCCTTCTTTAATTTAGAAAAAAGATCTCTTCTGTCTTTTTCATCGCCTGATGTTTTTACCAATTTATCCGCTAGATCTCTCTGTATATCGTGATCTTTTCTTATGTTTTCAAAAATTGTCATAATTGTAAATTTTTAGTTCGTAAACAAATTAGAGGGTTCTTATTTGCCTCAATAATATAAGGAATCCGAGAGCAAACCAGTAATCAGATTAGAACTATTTTATCGTTTATTTGAAAACTATTTAGGCTATTTTATACAACACCTTCAAATATTTTCTCCAACCTTTCATTATCACTTTTGTTTTCAATATTGGTTTGGCAATCTTCATAAAGGATGTGAAGTTGCTTTTTTATGGTATCGGCATACCTTTCATTTTCGCATGGATGATTGAGCAAATACTTAAGCATTTTGGCTAGCTTCTCCATTATGAGAATGTCGTGTTTACAATACTGTCTGTAAGCCGCTAAAGAACGATAAATTAGCTCACTAAAATTGACCGTTTCTAACTCAATTTTATAATTTTCGTCTTCAGTATAATAAATTTCTCTGTCACTAATTTCCATGCGTAAAGCAAACAATTCTGTGAGGTAATCAATAGACATGTTGGCCGTGCCCGGATCGTTGATAGCGGGAGACATTGCTTTAATTCCAACTTCCGTAATTTGCCGAATACCTAAGGCAAAATTCTCTGATGCATCTCTTGTGCCGGCATATAAATTCAAAAGAGAAATCACGTCTTTTTCATTTTCTAATTTCTTTTCTAAATATACAAGCGGCATGTTGGGCAGCAAGTACTCATCTTTACTCACCGCGATTTTTATATTCGTTTCATTCTTTTGCGCAAAGTCTTTTAAACCCTCTAGGTTTACACCATAAAAATAACCCGCCTTTGTACTTCTAATGACACTCCAATCGCTAGTAATATTTGGGAAATCTATTTTTTTATTCCACTCACTATCACTTAAAGCATTTAATCTTTTTTTGGTGTTTTTAAAAATATCTTTTAGAATATTTCCAATTTGAATTGCTGTACTGATGCTATGAATAAAGAATACAAACAGCGCTAAAGAGAGAAATCCCAAGGCAATCCCAAACAAAATTGAAAACCCATTTAGCGTGTATTTATCGCCCGACGGTAAAATGCTAATCAACACAACAATATTGTAGGATATGGTACCTAAGTAAACTCCTAAAACAATCTGATTTCTTTTATTTGAAATTAATCCGGGAAGTAAACGAGGCGAAAAATTTGAACTGGCTTGGTTCAAAAGTATCATCACCATGGAGAAACTAAACACCGTTAATGACAATATGCCACCAATTAAAGTAGATAGAATTGATCTTGCGGTTTCTGAATTATTAATCACTAAAAAGCTAGCGTGTTCAAGTAAAAACTTGGTTACTTTATCGGTTTCGAGATACAACAATAAAAAAGCAAAAAAGAATAAACCAACAGATATTATGGTTGGATAAAAGGCAATGCTGTTGGTAATTGCCTTAAAAATGGTAACCGTCTTAACTTTAATTTTGGAGAACATTCCCAATGTTTTTATGATAGATTTTTCTAAAATACAGTTATTTCAGCATACTCTTTTAGGCAATAGAAATGAATTTACCGAGTTGGAAATGAAACGGCTGCGTAACGAGTTGAAAGTTCTAATTGGGGCAAAGTCATTTTTAGTATAAAATCGCCAATTTAGATTTAAAGGTTATTTTAGAAGGAAGAACTTTAACCTTCTTTAGGAGATCATTTTTTTCTATTAGCAGGCATTTATCTATATTACTTTATGGATGACGATCCAATTAAAATAAAATTATGAGTGAAGAACAACCACATAGCGACAAAAAATCAAGGAGTGAAAAATGGGAATCATTTGCCAATACATCAAAATCAATTTTTGATACCAGTCTAGGTTTTGCGAACAAACTGCTGGCCAGTAGTTACATTAAAAGGCTAAAGGCGTTTTTGCCTAAACCATTTAAAATAATGTTTGCCTTGCGAAACACTTATGAGCAGAATGGTTCCGATGCCAGTATTGAGGGCATTGCCGAAGATCTTTTTACAAAAACTAAGTTGTTGGGCGAGTTTATAAAAGCCTATTACAATGGAGATTATAGAGAAGTAGATACGGTTAAAATATTTATGATTTTTGCTGCATTAGCTTATATCGTTTCTCCTATTGATTTAATTCCTGATTGGATAGCTTTTATTGGCTTGTTTGATGAGATAATATTGATTATTTGGTTGTTTGAAAACTTGTACGAAGAATTAGAGAAGTTTCAAGCGTGGAAAGAAGGTAGATTGGCAGTAGTTGTTAAATAAAACCGGTTATTTTCTAAAATCAAATTTTAGGCAAACGTCATCTTCTTCAAAATAAACATTCATTTCTATGATGTCTACATTTTCAATGAAGTTCTTGTAATCTTCAGGATGAAACAAAGGTTGATTAGATGCGTCTTCGATAACTTCCTCCTCTTGTTTTTGAGATATCAGCGAATCTTTAATTGATTCTGCCAATAAATCTTTAGGCACATTTATCTGACCCATAAATTCAAAACCGTTCAAATTCTTTAATTCGTCCTCTAAAAGTAATCTCAAAATATCTTCCATTGTTATACGAATTTAAAGGTTAGGTCGTAATAAATTTTATCGCTTTCGGTTTCTAATTTCGCAGCCATTAGGTTTTTAATCATGAATTGGTAAACGTCATTATCAAACATTTGCTTATGATTTACCACCATGGTGCGATTTTCAAAATCTATGGTATCATTCTTTAGTTTGGTATTAAAAAGCAGTTCCACTATTTCATTTTCCAACGTTTTAATACCGTCTAAAATTTCAATATAAAGTAACCATTCCGGTGGTTCTAAGGTTGGGTGGATTTTTAAAACCAATTCTCTATCCACTATTTTTTTGGCGATGGTAGTGCCACCTAATGTAATCTTTAAGGTTATTTCATCCCCATTAATCTTAACTACTTCTAAATGCTTAATTACTTCTTTGTTCTCTTCTGCTTTATTTAACAAGGCATTTATCATCGGAATAGAAAAAGGTAATTTACATTTTAAAGCGCCTTTAATGTCCTTAAATTCATTATTCTTTATTTTTTGAACAAGTGTGCTTAGCATATTTGAGACATTAAAATTTTACCGTGAAATGTTTTAGCATCACATTAGGGATACTATAAATTAAATATAGTTATTAAATGTGCTTCAACTTAAAAAAATACCACTAAAATCATTGGAGGTTAAGATATAATTCTAATTGGGATAAACTTCTAAAATATATCCTTGTTGATAGAAGTTATTTGATAACCATTGCCATATTGACTATGTTATTCAAGCCAATGAAATCTGGCGTTCATTTAACCTAAAACAAAACTGATTTATGAAAATTTATATAGCGGCTTTACTACTATTATCCAATTTATTTATTGGCAATGCACAAGAAGTTGATGAGGTCTCGGGTCCGCAAGTAGATCCAGGCAAAGGAAAGATTAACGTGCAATTTGTAGCTGGAATTTTAAATGCTACACCAGTTGGTGTGGAGGCTAGAATGATGCGTAATCAAATAAAAGATATGGAGAATAGCAATTCGTCTTATAGCGCTAGTTTGTTGCCTAAAACAAGTGCTTATGTTGGTGTAAATGTCGATTATCAGTTTCACAAAATTGGCGCTATCGGTTTTGGCGTTACTTATACGCCCAAAGGCTATTGGTTTTTTGAGAAAGATACCGATCTTGATTTGAGAAAGAAGACTTTCATCACCGTTGATTATTTTGAAATACCCATATTTTATAAAGAGTATTTAATGGATAATAAATTTGCTGTTCGTTTCGGTCCGGTGATTAATTTGGCGGTGATTTCTAAAAACAGAACCATTACTACAATTGCCGGAGAGAAAACCAAAGAGAAATCTCGGTTAGGAGAAAATGGCGATCCTTTACCAAGAGAAATTGTGCCTGGTTTTGAAGCGGCTGTAAGCTTTGGTGATTTAGGTGGATTTCATGGCAACTTTCAATTTCAATACATGGGCAGCATGTTTAAAGACCAAGCTGAAATGGATCTTAGAAGTGTGATTTTTAAAGTTGGTGTTGGCTATACGTTTAGCAAGTAGAAATTAAAGTTTTAACTTTTCACTTTTTATAAAATCCAGATTGGGTTGACCCAATAAGAAAAAACACTTTTCTAAGTTTAGCGATTCACTTACTTCAGATTTTATAAAAGTTGTTTTTCCTAAAAATCGAGAATTCTCGAAAGTGGTCATTTTGTTTAAAGTGCTGGAATAGTTTACATCTCTAGCAAAATTAGCATTGCTTAAATCTGCTCTTTCATGAAATTGAGCATAATTGAAAAATACATTGCCTCTGCAATCCACTAAAGAAAAATCAGTATAGCCATAAAATTTACAAACACTAAATTGTGCTTCCCCATTAAAAACAGTACTTTGAAAACTTACTGTTTCATTGAATTGAGCATTTAAAAAATTTACTTTTTGTGCAAAGTAGCTGTTCTGTAATCCAACTTCTTTATCAAAATAACAGTCGTTGAAATATGCGCTCTGAGCACAACTCATTTCTTCAAAACTACTTTTTCCAAAAAACTTCGACTTTGATAGATCTAATCTCCCGGCAATGGTGGCTGCTCTTAAACTTACATCATTATTGAATTTGCAACCAATAAAAGTAACGTTGCTATAAAAAGCGGTTAAAATAGTGGCTTCGTCAGTTGAGTGATAAGCTGTAACCGTTTCATTGAAAACACAATTTTTAAAAGTAATGGAGGATTTTACATCCACTTGATAAATATTATCGCCAATTAAATTTTTTGGTAAATAGGTCGTAAAATCAATGGCTTCGTCAAATATTTTATTTTCAATAAGCACTACTTTTTCTGTTTTAATTAAATTGGCAATGCTCGTATCGGCTTTATTTTCTTGCGCATTTTTTGAAATACAAGACATAAATATGATGGCGGCAAACAAGACTAAAAAATATTTCATCGTTTAAATTTTAAGATAAAAAACGGGGAGACAAATTTGTCTCCCCGTACAATGGTTTTATGAAATTAAAACTTTTTATAAGGTGTTTGGTTATTTTTATTTTCGATGTGCTTTCTAATTTTTTGATCTAATCTTCCAGATCTTTTTTCTTCTTTAATGAAAGCCATCACTTCTTCTTGTGTGTAAGCATTTCTATTCTTTTCAGTCACCACCGTATTGTGTTTGCAGCTTTGTAAATTATCTTTTGTTGGTGAAAGATCATTTTTAAACTCAAAACCTGCTGTGCCGTTAGATTTTGCAGACCATCCATTTTGGAAATACTTAGGTTCATTTGTGGTATAGAAAATGTTGTTTAACTCATCTACTTCTTGGAATTTATCTTCTGCATCAGCCAACATTGCTAAATAGTATTGACCATTTAATTGAGGCATATAATAAGTTCTTTGAACGCTTTGATCTCCCCAAGCTTCGTATGCAAAATCGCTATTAGCAGGAATATTTAAGTTAAAGATACAGTTGTAATCTGTTGGGCAATTGAATGTGTTTTGTGCAATGGATGTGTTGAAATCATCATAGAAAATTACATCATAATCGTTAGCATTATAAGCATTGAAGTAGATGTAATAGATAGACCAGTTAGCACTAGGAGAAGCGGCTTGGTTACCAATGTTATAAATGTTGAAATCAATTACTCTTTCATTTATAAAACCACTTGATTGATAGGTGGAGTAATCATTGAAAACCCAAGGAGCAACATCAACACCAGTGACGTTTGGAGGCGTTGGGTTGTTATCCGGAGGAGTAACATTTCCTTCTCCATCGCCATCAGCCATGATAAACAAAGGCTTACCACCATTAAATGTCACACAAAAATCATTGATTAAGTAGTTGTAATCCATCCAAATGTAGCCAACATCTCCCCATTGTTGTCCCCAAGAGTTAATTACTCTAAAAGCACCATTGGCACCTTTGCTATCATCATAACCTGCAATTACTAAGGCATGATAAGCATGTTGTCCAACTTGGTTGGTAGTTGTACCTGAAGAAATAACAGCGCTGCTGTTCCAAGTCATAAAGTTATCAGCCAATTTAGCGCCTAAAATAACAGGGATATTGTTGGCTAAGTTTTGCTTGATACTTGCTACAGTTGGATCAATTCTTCTCCAATATTTAATTTTGTTTTGTTGTGCTTCATTGGTCCAGCTAGATTGTACGCCAGCTTGTGAACAGCCACCTAAACTAGTGTAAGGAACGGTTTGCATCGTTGCAACGCCTCTATCTTGCATAAGGGTTAATGCATCAGTAAAGTTGGTACCGTTACAATCGCTGCCTTTTTTGTTGTCAGGCAAAGCAGTAAACATGTCTTTAGGACTGTATTGATTGTTGGATGCAGTTAACTGACTCGTGTTCAACCCTTTTCTCATACCTGCCATAGCTGTTTTTGTGTTGTAAGCTACCGACCAGGCAACACATGTTCCGTATTGACCTTGATCGCCAATAGGAGGAAATTTATCTACTAAATCTACTTTTGAAGGTAAATTAGTAGAGTTACCGAAACCAAAGTTAGTAGAGGAAGGCACTTCGCTAACATTGTCTTCGCCGTACCAGCCGAAAAATTTATCCGTTAAGTTGTCTTCGTCGTATCGAATGGAACCCATCGGTTCATCGCCACAGCCGGAAAGAGTTAAGAGGGCAAACAAGCCCATCATGTAGGAAATTGAATAGAATGACTTTTTCATTTTTTAGTATTTAGAATGTTTAATAAGATGATTTGTACCCTTTATACCATCCACTTTAAAAAGGTCATCAAAAACCAGAATTTTTTTTTAAAATATTTTTTAGCAGATCAGATTTAGCTAGTATTTTTTAGGTTATTGAACTAGAAACATTACTTTCAGTGTAATCAATTAAATTTCTACCATGTCAAAAAAAGTACTTCGAACACCAGACAAGCATTTTGAAAATTTACCGGATTGGCCATACGAACCACAATATTTGGAGATTGGAGATACCCGAATGCATTATGTGGACGAGGGAAAAGGAGAAATTATTCTTTGTTTACATGGCGAACCTTCTTGGGCTTATTTGTATCGAAAAATGATTCCTATACTGTCTAAGAACTATCGAGTGATTTGTCCGGATTTGATTGGTTTTGGGCGATCAGATAAATATGCCGACAAAAAAGAATACACTTTTGATATGCATTTTGGAAAGTTGGTAGCTTTTATGGATGCGCTAGATTTAAAAGACATAACAGTTGTAGTACAAGATTGGGGCGGCTTATTGGGCTTGCCATTGTTAGCAGAATATCCCGATAGGTTTAAAAGAGTAGTGGTGATGAACACCTATTTACCAACGGGAGAAAAACCATTGCCATTGGCTTTTAAAGCATGGAAAACTTTTTCACAAACCTCACCCATTTTACCAATTGGAGGCATTATTCAATCCGGGACACATCAAAAAATATCCAAAGAAGTAAGAGAAGCTTACGATGCACCATTTCCAACTTCAAAATATAAAGCAGGTGCAAGAGTTTTTCCGGCTATTGTTCCGGCATCAAAAAACGATCCGGCAGTGCCTTATATGCTAAAAGCCAGAGAAGTATTACAAAATTGGCAAAAGCCTGCCATTGTTTTATTTTCTGATAAAGATCCAATTATGAGTGGCGCATGGAAATGGTTTTATCATAATATTCCAACGGCTAAAGACCAACCACAAATTACGATTAAAGACGCCAGTCATTTCTTACAAGAAGATAAAGGAGAAGAGATTGCAGAGCATATTGTTGGTTTTATGGAGAGAACTATATAAAAAGATTCAAGCGTAAGACTCAAACACAAACTCAAGATTCAAATTGATATTTTAGAATTGAGATTCTTTTTTAGTTAAAAAACCTTCCCAAAACCGTCTTCAACCAAAGGTGATTGGCCGATACATAGCTTTTATCTAATAACTGCTCTTTGGTTTGTACATATTTACCTTCGGTAAGATCACTTTCGCAATAATGAACCAACTCTTCAATTCTATTCGGCATCATTTCCGGGTGAAATTGTAACGCCAATGCATTTTGATAAAGAAAGCCTTGATTTTGACAACCTTCCGACGAGCCTAAACCTTCAACGCCTTCCGGTAATTCAAACGTATCGCCATGCCATTGAAAGGTAATGAAATCTGTTTTTAATCCATCAAATAAAGCGCTCGATTTAGCATTTTCATTCAGCTTTACCGGCAACCAACCAATTTCTTTAAATTCGTTTTTATACACTTTAGCGCCTAAAATATGAGCCAACAACTGCGCTCCTAAACAAATGCCCAATATGGGTTTTCCAGCATCAAAACAGTTTCTAATGAATTGCTTTTCCTTAATCAGCCAAGGGTATTCTTCTTCATCGTGAACACTCATCGATCCGCCCAAAACAACCAAACCATCCACTTCACTAATGTTGGGTAAGTCCGGATTTTCAAACATTTTTATCAAATAAAAGGAATGACCTTGCTCTAGCGCCCATTCTTTAATGATATTCGGTCCTTCAAAAAACACTTGTTGAATGCAATAAATATCCATTATAAAAGATTTAGTGATTCTATTTTAAACTGAAAGATTCTTCCAATGCTTTGAGCGCGTTTTACAATTTCTTTGGCGTTTTCTCCTTCAAACAATTCAAACGTAGTTTCCTCAAACAATTGTAACCATCGTTCAAAATCCTTTTGTTCTAATTTTAATGGAACATGTTTATCAAAAGGACTTCCTTTGTAATCGCCATCGTAAAGTATTACTGCTGACCAAAACTCAACAATCTTAGGAATGTGTTCTTTCATATCAATATGGTCGAACTTTTCTCGGATCACTTCATCTTGAGTGGCCTTTGCATAAAATTCAGTCATCAATAGACGAATATCTTCCTTGCCTTTTAATTCCTTTTTCATTTATATCAAAAATACATTACAACCTTATCAATACCTATATTTTTAGATTTTGTAATTGTTGTAATAACTAAATTCTTATATGTTTACAGTTAAGAAGAGATAGACCCATTGGAAAGAGAGCAAATTAGATTATTGGTAGCAGACGATCATCAAGTGGTGCAAGATGGCATTAAGCTATTGTTGCGAAAAGTAGCAAATTTTGAAATTGTTGCAGCCGTAAACAATGGGGAAGAGGCTTTTGAGTATCTTCAAAACAATACCATTGATGTGCTATTAACAGATATTTCAATGCCTAAAATGGATGGCTTGACGTTAACTAAAAAAGTGAAAGCTGATTTTCCGGAAATTAAAGTCATTATTCTTTCCATGCACAACGAGACGTCCATTGTTCAAGATGCCATCAGTGCCGAAGCAGATGGTTATGTATTAAAAAATACCGGAAGAAAAGAATTAGAAGAAGCTATTTTAAAAGTGGCTAATGGTGGAATTTACTATTCGGCAGAAATAGTAAAAATCATTATGAAAGGCATTAAGTTGGATAAAAAAATTGAATCCAACACCAAAACTTTATCCGATAGAGAAATTGAAGTGTTGCAATTGGTTTGTGATGAATTAACGACCAATGAAATTGCCGAAAAGTTGTTTTTAAGTCCATTAACCATTGATACTCATCGAAAGAACATCCTTAAAAAAACAGGCACCAAAAGCATTGTCGGTTTAATCAAATTCGCTATTGCCAACCAATTGGTGGATTTGAATTGATGGCCATAGAGCTGTTTCAAATTAATGCACAAGCGGACGCTTGCGCTAGGTTTTATAATAGCAAACTACAATGTAAAAACTTCAAATTTCTCCAATCGTTGTTCTGCAATCGTTAATTAATTTCAACTTATATTAAAGTCGTACTACATTACAATGATGTAAATTCTCCTCCTTGGAGGAGAAGATTTTTCCAAATCTAAGATTTGGTGTAAAAATCAGAGGTGGGTTATATCGGGTACTTACATTAAACTCCCTAATCAATACCTAGCGCTAGGTATACAAAATACCCTTCTCTCTCGATTGTCATAACTTATTGAATACTATAGTTTTACAGCATAAGTTTTAGCTATGCTGAATGACCTTGAAATAAAAGTTACCAAACTAATGCTACAAGAGTATTCATCTAATGTTATTGCAAAAACAATGGGCATGAGCATTGTTCAAATTAATACCATTCGAAAAGGTATTTACGATAAAATGGATGTTCACAGCCCTATTGGCTTAATTAAAAAATGCATTCAATTAAAAATTATTAAACCCGAAGAGTTATTAGACAACTAAATTATTAAACAAAAAAACTGAGTTATGAGTAAAATTATGAGAACAATTTTGGCATCAATGGTAGTATTATTTTCATTTTCAATGGTAAGTTGTGGTGATGATGATGTAGCGCCATCTTCACAAGATACCACCGTATATCCAACACCGGATGATGCTTTTGGCGTTTTAGTAGCCATTAAAACATTCACCTCTGTTACCGCAGGTGGCTTTACAACTGATGTAGAATTTGGAACAGCAGTAGCTGCATTTATCGATGGTAGCAACTTCTTCCCGGCAGGAACTGTAACCTGCAACAGTGAAGGTTTAACCCAAAACAGCAATAATTCTTATGTATATATTCCTGATTTTGCAAGTCCTTCAGCGGCTACCGGAATTACATTAGGGAATTCAGCACAATGGAGTGTTAGCGGACAAGGAAGTGTGCCTGCCATTAGTGAAACTTATGCAGGATTTCCTTCTAAGCCGGTAATTACTAGCTCAACCACTATTAATTCTGCTAGCGATTACAATTTCACATGGAATACCGTTACAGGTGCAGATTCATTAATCGTATCGATTTATGGAAACAATAGCAATGCCACTAAAACAGTGGCAGGAAACGCCACTTCGGTAACTTTCTCTAGCAGCGATATGAGCAGTGTTGGCTCAACCGAATTTGGAATAATTCAAGTAGCAGCATACAAACAAAAGAAAGAAGTTATTGGCGGAAAAAATATTTACTTGACTAACGAAACTGTTGGTTCAGAAACAAACGTAACTATTCAATAGAAATGTAAGAGCATATTTTTATTGAATTGTGGTGTCCTGAAGCCGTTATGTTAGCATAGCGGCTTCTTTTTTTTGAGCTTTAATTACCGCAGAAAAAGCGCCATTGGTATCCGAAATGGTAATCTCTCCGTTGATTAATTCCAATCGAGAATAAATATTCTCCCATCCAATGCCTGTGCCTTTTTCTAAGTTTTTTAAATCAAAACTTTTACCGTTATCGGAATAACTTATGGTATAATCTTTTAAATGACTATTGATAGATAAATGAATGATGTTGGCGTTGGAGTGCTTTATAGTATTGTTTACTAATTCTTGAATGATACGATAAACCGCAACCGCTTCTTGACCTTTAATATCAGAAAAGTCACCATTGGTTTTCAAGTTAAACTGAAATTTTCTACTCGACTGAATGGTTTCTTTTAATTCTAATAAGGCAATGTCTAGCTCTCCTTCATTTAATCTTTTTGGAAGCAATGCATGAGAAATTTGACGAACCTCCACACAAGCTTGATCCACTAATTTAATGGAGTTTTGTAAATCTTCCTTAAGCTCTTTTTTAACATCCTCCTCCAAAGAACTTACATGCATTTTAGCAGCGGATAACAATTGTCCTAAACCGTCGTGTAACTCTCTCGCTAGCCTTTCTCTTTCTTGTTCTTCTCCAATAATGACAGACTTTAATCGCTCTTTTTGTAAGTTTTCACTTTGCTGCAACAAAACGGCCTTGTGTTTTAACTTTTGTCGATTGATATATGTGGCGATGAGTGCAACAAGCAACAATCCTAAAAAAATCATTCCATAAAGCACTCTTCTATTTTGCTGAAGATTGAGCTCACTAATTTGAACTTCCTGTTCTAAAAATTTAATCTGTTGCTCCTTTTGAGTCGATTCGTAAAACATTTCTAACTCCGCAATGGATCGCACCCGTTCTGTGTTTAAAACACTATCTCGCAAAACATTTCCCTCTTTTAACAACTCAAATGCCTTGTCTTTTTCTCCTAAAGCATGATAGATATCCGGCAATTCGTTGTAGATATAATTTACCAAGTAGTTGTATTTGTTATTTTTGGCAATCGCCAAAGCCTTTTCATAATACTCAGCGGCTGGTTTAAATTTCTCATCCGCTGCGTAAACATCGCCGAAGTAAGTGTAAGTCTCGCAAATCAATAAACTATCTTTAATGTTTTCAGATATTTCAAGGGCATTATCTAACTTATTCAACGCACTTTCTATCTCGCCCTCAGAAGTATTTACCATAGCAATTTTCTGCAGACTATAAGGAATTCCAATACTGTCTCTCCTTTGTGTTTTTAGATCTAAAGAACGATTGTAATAAATTAATGCGCTATCGGGTTTGTTTAATTCGTGCAAAATCACGCCATAATTATCATAGGCAGATTCTAGAGTATTGGCATTGTTCCTTTCTAAAATAGAAATGCCTTTTTCCATATAAGATTTAGCTCTATTGATGTCTCTTCTGCGCATGGAATTGCCCATTTCTGCATAGCTGTTACCGGCACCAATCTCATTTTGATTGCGTTCGTATAAAAGAATGGACTTGTTAAAATATTCTACTGCCAATTCTGGTTTATTCAGCATGTGGTGAATTACCCCCAACGCGTTAAACAACTCTGCCAATTTTAATTCCTCTTGTAAATCAGTTGCCACTTCTACTGCTTGCTCAAAAACTTGTTTAGAGTGATAAAGGTCTTTGCTAACCTGACTAAAATTTAAGGACAAAAGGGAGTCTACATCAGAAATATTATTGATTTCTGCAGCTTTCAAATTAGAAATCAACCCAAGGAAGGTAATAAATGAGACAAATAATATATTTCGCATAGCTTGAAAAAGTATTGCAAAAATATTAAATCTATCCTCCGGCGCAGTTTAAGTTTACTATTGTTTCATGTTAAACAGTTATAAATTCTAACACTCGATTTAACAAAATCTGCTCTTTTCCGTTTTTTTTGCAATATCTTTAAATAATCGAATTTATGAATGTAAGCGATCCCACAGCAGAAACGCGTAAAAAAGACCATATTCAATTGGCTTTCCAGTCGCAAGTTCATCAAATGGAATTAGATAAAAGGTTCTATTATGAGCCCATGTTATCTGGACATCCAAAAGCTCTTTCACCCAAAATATTTCTTGGAAAACAAATGAAAACCCCAATTTGGGTAAGCAGTATGACGGGCGGTACTGAATTGGCGGGCAAAATCAATACAAATTTAGCTAGAGCTTGCCAAGAGTTTGGTATGGGAATGGGATTAGGGTCTTGTAGATCTTTGCTCGACAGCAATGAATATTTACCCGATTTTGATGTTCGTTCAATTATTGGAGACGACCTTCCTTTTTACGCCAATTTAGGCATTGCTCAAATGGAGGAGCTGATTGAACAAAACGCTACCGATAAAGTCGGACATTTATTAGAAAAATTAAGGGCGGATGGTTTGTTTATTCACGTAAATCCATTGCAAGAATGGTTACAACCGGAAGGCGATAAAATTCAACATCCACCAGTAGAAACAATTCAAAAGTTTATTGAATTAATGCCTGATGTAAAAGTGATAGTGAAGGAAGTAGGACAAGGAATGGGTAAAGCCAGCCTAACTACATTAATGAAAATGCCTATCGCTGCGATAGAATTTGCTGCTCATGGAGGCACTAATTTTTCAAAATTGGAATTGTTTAGAAATGATGAAAACTCGAAAACGCATTATGGCGATCTCACTAAAATTGGCCATTCTGCCGATGATATGGTAGGTTTAATCAATGAAATATTAGACAATCATCCTGAAGAAAAAATAAAATGCAAAACCTTTATTATAAGTGGAGGCGTTAAGAATTTCTTAGATGGTTACTACCTTATTAATAAACTAAATGCAACGGCTGTTTACGGACAAGCCTCTACTTTATTGAAGTATGCTCAATCTTCTTATGAAGAATTACAGCAATTTCTTAATTATCAAATAAAGGGCTTGGCGTTGGCTGAGTCGTATCTTAGCATTAGAAAATAAACATAGAACTATGCCTGTTATAAGCGGATTTTCCAAATTAACCAAAGAAGAAAAAATCAAATGGGTGGTGAAACACTACTTTGATGATGATCAATCTGTTGTAGAAGAATTTGAAAACTTCTGGCATCCTGATCAAAAAATTCAAGATAATATTGATGAGTTTAGCGAAAACACACTCACCAATTTCTATATGCCTTTTGGCGTAGCACCAAACTTCAAAATTAATGGCAAGAATTACTGTTTGCCAATGGTGATTGAAGAAAGCTCTGTGGTAGCAGCAGCCTGCAATTCTGCCAAATTTTGGTTAGATAAAGGTGGATTCAAAACTGAAATTTTATCGACAACCAAAGTGGGTCAAGTTCATTTCAAATACAAAGGCGACAAAGCACAATTCATCAATTATTTTGCGGAGTTAAAACCACAATTATTAGAAGGAGCTGCTTATTTGTCTGCCAGCATGGAAGCCAGAGGTGGTGGAGTAGTAGATATTGAGTTGATTGATATGACAGCATTTGAGCCGGATTACTTTCAATTGAAAGTGGGTTTTGAAACCTGTGATGCCATGGGCGCCAATTACATCAACACTGTTTTGGAAGAATATGGCAGCTTGTTAAAAGAGATCATTTCAAAAAATGCTGATTTCACTGAAATTCCGGATGTAATTCTTTGCATCGTTTCCAACTATACGCCAGATTGTATTGCAAGAGCAAAAGTGGAATGCAAGATTGAAGATTTGGGTTCTGTAAACGGCATGCCGCCGGAAGAATTTGCGGAGAAAGTGAGAGCGGCGGTTAGAATTGCAGAAGTAGATCCACATAGAGCCACCACCCATAACAAAGGAATTTATAATGGTGTAGATGCTTTGATTTTAGCAACAGGAAATGATTTTAGAGCGGTTGAAGCTTGCGGTCATACTTATGCGGCTAGAAATGGGAGATATTCCAGCTTAACGCATTGCACCGTTGAAAATGGCATTTTTAAATTTTGGATCGACTTACCAATGGCGTTGGGAACGGTTGGTGGTTTAACCAATTTACATCCTATTGTAAAGCGTTCATTTGAAATGTTAGGCAATCCTAATTCTTCAGAATTGATGCAAATTGTAGCCGTAGCTGGATTGGCACAAAACTTTGCAGCCATTAAATCAATGGTCACCGTGGGTATTCAAAAAGGACATATGAAAATGCACTTGTTGAATATTTTAAAGCAATTAGGAGCAAGCGAATCTGAAAAGAAAGCGGCTATTGAATACTTTAAAACCAACGTGGTTTCTTTCGCAGCAGCTAAATTTTTACTAACCACATTGCGCAACGACCAAAAGGTTCATTAATAATGGATCAAGTCATTTTTGAACACTCCGCTCATGGTAAATTACTTTTATCAGGAGAATATTTTGTGTTAGATGGCGCAAAGGCTTTAGCTATTCCTACTAAATTTGGGCAGCATTTTAAGGTTTATCACAATTCAAATATCAGTTCGACAGATCGTCATGCAGAGCGAAGCGAAGCATCTCATTTAGACAAACTAATTTGGAAGAGTTTCGACTATAAAGACAATATTTGGTTTGAAGGTGTTTTCCATATAGAGGAAGAGATTTCCATTGATTCTGTTTCCAATCAAAAAGTAGGAGACAATCTTGTTCAATTGTTGAATTCGGCTTTACAAATCTCTGGTTTAAGTTTAGAAGAAGGATTGGAAATTCATACCCATTTAGAATTTCCCAATAATTGGGGATTGGGCAGTAGTTCTACTTTAGTAGCCTCTTTGGCAGAATGGTTTGAGATTGATCCTTTCGAATTATTGGAAGAAAGTTTTGGCGGCTCGGGCTACGATTTAGCTTGTGCCACAACCGATCATCCTATTTTCTTTCAAAGAAATTTACCGGATATTGATGTTGATTTCGCAGAATTGAACTGGTCGTTTAAAGATCAAGTTTACTTTGTCTATTTAGGAGAAAAACAGAATTCTAGAGAAGGCATTGCGCATTATCGAAGCTTGCCTTTAGACAATAAAAGGACAATAATTGCTGAAATAACCGAAGTTTCAGAGGCGATGGCTGTTGCAGAGAATGTAAATGAATTGATGGCATTGATAAATCAACACGAGACACTTGTTTCAGATAGTTTAGCATTGCCTAAAGTAAAGGATTTACACTTTAAAGATTTTGACGGCGCTGTTAAATCATTGGGCGCTTGGGGTGGAGATTTTGTAATGGCTGTTTCTGAAAAGGCTGATTATATAGAAAGCTATTTTAAGGATAAAGGTTACGATACCGTGATAGCATTTGAGGAGATGGTTTTTTAACTGACCTGTATATAACTTGTTAGGTTCGCCACCATTAAACCGACCTGTTAGGTTCGCGAACCTAACAGGTCGGTTTAAATGTAAACCCGTAATTTTGTTTAAGCGCAATAAACAAAACATGACCTGGTCAAAAAAAATACTATCCTTTTTAAATGATCTCTATCTGGATGAAACAAAGCTTCCGGAAAAAATTTATCCTTTATTACCCTTGCAAGGCGAAAACTCACAAGTTATCTCACGTGTAAGTGCCGAATTCTACAACAAATACTACAATGATAATCAACCTAGAAAAATGATTATCGGTATTAATCCCGGGCGATTAGGCGCCGGAGCAACCGGATTGCCTTTTACAGATACCAAGCGGTTGAAAGAATTTTGCGACATCGATTTACCGGAATTTTCGACACACGAACCTTCTTCGGTTTTTGTTTATGAGGTAATTCAAGCCTTTGGTGGACCAAAAGCATTTTACGATCACTTCTACATCACTTCCGTTTGTTCAGTGGGTTTTGTTATTGAAAAAAATGCCAATAGTATTGTTAATTACAACTATTACGACAGCAAAGAACTCGCCGAAGCGGTGGAGCCATTTATCATTGAAAAGTTGAAAGAACAAATCACATTTGGTACGGATACTTCTATCGCCTTTTGCTTAGGAACGGGCAAAAATTTTAAGTATCTAAACGCTTTAAATAAAAGAGAAAAGTTTTTTGAAAAAATCATTCCGTTAGAACATCCAAGGTATGTGGTGCAATATAAAAGCAAATCAAAAGATTTATATATTGACAAGTTTCTAAATGCATTGACTAGCTAAATTTTATGGATCCGTTATTGCTGTTGTCATTTCTCTCTGCTTCTATTCTATTAACCTTATTGCCCGGCCCGGATATTCTTTATGTGCTCACGGAAAGTATTACTAAAGGGGCAAAAACCGGCCGAACGATTGCCTTCGGTTTGGTAAGTGGCGTATTGATTCATACCGCATTAGCTGCCACTGGAATTTCTATTTTAATCTATCAATCTGATGTGGTTTTTAATGTGGTAAAATATGCCGGAGCAGCTTACTTATTCTATTTGGCTTATCAAGCTACGCAAGAACTTCCCATAAAAATTAATGAAGCAGATATTTCCCAAAATAAAGTTTCAAATCCGGACTATCATTTTAGAAAGCTTTTCCAAAAAGGATTTTTAATGAATGTTTTAAATCCGAAAGTGTCTATCTTTTTTATTGCATTTTTACCTCAATTTATCAGTCCAACCGGATTTACACCCATGGTACAAATGCTCATAATGGGAGTGGTTTTTATCGTTCAAGCTTATCTTATTTTTGCTTTGGTTGCTTCTTTATCCGGACAATTAAGTCACTTTTTGCAAAACGAAAAAATTTGGAACATTTCTAAATGGATAAAAACTATGGTTTTATTTTTAATTGGTTTGAGTTTAGTGGTGTATTAATTTCACTTAAATCCATTGAAAATTACACTTATTTACCTTTCTAATCGCCATAGTTCCCTATCTTACAAACTCAAACTTATTTAAAACAATATATATGTTAATCTTACACCCATTAAAAACTGATTACTCTTATTTAGATGAGGAATCGCAAGATATTATGCAAAAAACCATTGCTTGGTTTGAAGCGAAAGGAAAACAAAAATTAACCGACGACGATAGAAACTTCGTTTGGTATGCTGATTTTTTAGCATTCATTAAAGAAGAAAAAATATTTGCCAAATTAATGACACCAAGTGGTTATGGTAAATCCAATTCAAGGTGGGACACCGCCAGAATTGCTGCGTTCACTGAAATTTGTGGTTTCTATGGTTTGTGCTATTGGTATACTTATCAAGTATCTTCTTTAGGTTTAGGTCCGGTTTGGATGAGTGATAATGAAACAGTTAAACAAAAGGCGGCTAAATTATTGGATGAAGGGCACATTTTCGCTTTTGGTTTATCAGAAAAAGAACATGGTGCCGACATCTATTCAAGTGATATGATCTTAACCAAAACGGGAGAAGGCACTTATTCAGCTAGTGGAGGCAAATACTACATTGGTAATGGAAATAAAGCAGGAATCGTTTCTGTATTTGGAAAAGACGCTGAAACCGGCGATCACGTTTGTTTTGCAGTAGATTCTCAACATCCAAATTATAAATTGATCAAAAATGTAGTGAACAGTCAATCTTATGTATCACAATTTGAACTGAACAATTATCCATTAAAAGAAGAGGATATTTTACATAAAGGAAGAGATGCTTGGGATGCCGCATTGAACACCGTAAATATTAATAAATACAATTTAGGTTGGGCCACTATTGGTATTTGTGCACACGCTATGTACGAAGCCATCAACCATGCATCACATAGAAATTTATATGGCAAATATGTCACCGACTTCCCACACATTAAAGCACTTTTTACAAAAGCATACACTCGTTTAGTAGCGATGCGATTGTTCATTTTTAGAGCAACGGATTACATGCGTTCTGCTTCTGCAGAAGATAGAAGATACTTGTTGTTTAATCCGATGGTAAAAATGAAAGTAACTACCGAAGGAGAGCATGTGATTAATGATATTTGGGATGTAGTAGCTGCCAAAGGGTTTGAAAGAGATATGTATTTCAGTATGGCGGCTCGAGATATTAGAGCATTGCCTAAGTTGGAAGGAACGGTTCATGTCAACATGGCTTTGATTATTAAGTTTATGCCGAATTATTTCTTCAATCCTGGTGAATTTCCTGAAATACCTCAACGTTTTGACGCTGCCAATGATAGCTTCTTATTCAATCAAGGGCCAACTAAAGGATTAAGTAAAATACAATTCCACGATTACAAGAAAGCTTATGAATTGTATGACTTACCCAACATCGAGGTTTTCAAATCACAAATTGCAACATTAAAAGAAACCTTGATGATGGCCGGGCCAAGCGTTGAGCAAGCACAGGATATCGACTTTTTATTAAGTGTTGGTGAGTTATTTACGTTAGTGGTTTACGGTCAATTGATTTTAGAAAACGCTAAGATTTGGAAAATAGAAGAAGATTTAATCGATCAAATTTTTGAAGTATTGGTAGAAGACTTTTCCAAGTTTGCATTGCAAATTTACAACAAGCCTTCCAGCAGTGAAAAGCAAATGGAGTATGCTCAAAAAATGATCAAAAAACCGGTATTCGATGCGGATCGTACTAAGCGAATTTGGGACAATCATGTTTATGCTTTAAAAGATCAATACGAAATGGCAAAAGACGGTAGAAAAGTAAATGAAACTGTTACAGCTTAATTTAGCCGGAGTTAGTTTGTAGTTGCAAACTACGAACAGCCCTCGTCAATTTAGAGCCATCCGTCAGCTGACGGATGGCTTTTTTTATTCTTTGCCGGTTTACAATGTTGTTGTGTAATGGAATATCCTAAATCGACTATTGAGTATTCCTTTTTGCTTTCCGCTCTGCCTTTTCCGCCTTTTGTTGTTCTTCTTTGAGTTTCCATTGTTGTACTTTTACTTCGTCTTTAATCACTTCAATCACATCGGAAGTAATATTAGACACTAATTCATCGAGAGAATGATCGTCGCCTTCATGAGACTCAATAAGCGTTTCCAAAATCATTCTGCTGGCATCGTTCACCAGAGAAGCGTTGTTTTCAGGATTGCTAAATTGATAAATGCTTTCTTTTATACTGTTGAAGGTTATATCACTAACCGATTCATTTAAAACATTGGTGATTAAAGCTCCGGCTCCGGGAATCAACTTTAAACGAGCAATGTCCTTGTTATTTCTTATTGATTTCGAAAGCGCATCATCAATAATTTTTCTAAAAATAGGCTCATTCTTTTCAAAAATATTGATGGTGATTACACCAATTCTTTTTGCCATCCACGTTGAGATAATATGTTGCTTTGGAAGCAATACTTCCCTCACTATTTTATCGGCAATTGGCGTTCCTTTTTTTACTTCATCTTGAACGCCACTCAATACATTTACCACTACTCTATCAGAAATTTCCTCTGTAAGAATTCCTAAATATTTATCTGCTTGCTTAAAAATATAGGTAGATCTCATGTCGATAATACCTAACCTATTTAAACGGTAGAACATGGAAAAAACTCTTAGCAAACGCAAGGCTCTAAAACTAGATAATGGAATACAGCCTAAAACGTCATACCAATGGATAAATGGATAAAAAAACCATTTTGCGTATGTATTTCTAAATATGGCAATCGTCCATCGGACAGATAATTCTAACACAAATATGCCAACAAAAACAAGGTCATAGTAAAAGAAATTGGGGTGGATTTCCTTGCCATACCATTCGCTAAATACCGGTGCTGCCCATGTAAGAAAGGTTCTAAACGACTCAACGGTATAACTATATTCAAAAATAATCCAACCTAGGTTAAACAATATCAGAAGGATCATAAATAAATCGAGGAATAACAAACCGGAGGTATGACTTTTACTCAGCTTATCGTAGTCAATTTTAAAAAAAAGGAAAAAACGATTGATTATTTTCATGTATAGATAATTTAAGCCTAACTGCCCTTAAACGAATAGCAGTTTCCATAGTTACCTATAATTTATCAAAAATTAAACCTTTTGCCTAAAAACTCCTATTGTAAGTATATCAAGTAAATTTGCTAATATTATATTCTAGAAGGGAATGAAAAACATGTCAAAGAGTAAAAAACCGTTATGGTGGATTAAGTTGACCAATTACGAATATTGGCCAATGTTTACCTTCTATTCGCCTACTTTATACTATCTCATCTATTTATTTATCAAATCAAGGTCGCTTACTTTTTATTCTTTAGCGAACCCCGTGGAGGAATTTGGCAGCTTTTTTGGGCAATCTAAAGCAAAGGCATTGGAAAAAGTAGCTGCGAAATATAAGCCTACTTCATTTAATATTCAATTGGGAGATAGTTTCGAGTCAATTGCAGAGCAGTTGGAGAATTATTCCATTCAGTATCCATTCATCATAAAACCTAATTGGGGAGAAAGAGGTGTTAATGTTGCTAAAGTGCATAATGATACAGAATTAAAGGATTACTTATCTAAAACGGATAGAGATAGTATCATTCAAGAATTTGTCGGACATCCTATTGAATTGGGCGTTTTCTATTACCGACATCCTACTAAAAATGAATCTGCCATTACGGGTATAGTGAAAAAACAGTTCTTGACTGTCATCGGTGATGGAGTGTCGACGATACGAGAATTAATGGAGCAAAGTGATCGGGCAAGATTTCAAATTGATAGATTAAGAAGTAAGTTTCCAGATATGGACGTAAGGATTTTAGCTGACGGAGAAAAGTTGTTGTTAGAACCTATTGGAAACCATAATAGAGGAACAATGTTTTTAGATGGTAGTGACAAGATCAATGACCAATTGGTAAAAGTGTTTGATGATGTTGCATCCACTATTGATGGCTTTTATTATGGGCGATTTGATGTTAAAATCAAAGACTGGGAAAGCATTTATAATGGCGATCTTAAAATTTTAGAGGTGAATGGTGTTTATTCTGAGCCGGCTCATATTTACGATCCAACAAAATGGAAATTAATTCCGGCCTACAAAGAGATTATTAAGCATTATAAGTTGATGTACGAAATCAGTGAAGCCAATAAAAAGAGAGGCTATAAAGCTTCTTCCGCTAAGTTTATTTGGCAATTAGCTAGAAAGAATTATTTCCAAAATAAGCAAGTGGTTTAGAAGATTCAAGACTCAAACTCAAACTCAAACTCAAACTCAAATTCAAATTCAAAAAAAGGTGCGAGTTTGCGAAGTTGACAATTTATTGGCCAATGAGGCAGTCTGTTAAATGGGTAGCTAGCTGAACGGATTACTTCGTTGCTTCACCAAGTCTCGATTCTCCAATATTAATACACCAAAATTTGCTTTAGCAAATTTTTTCACTTGAACATTGAATCTTGCGTTTGCATCTTGAGTCTTGTTTAGCATTCCGGCAACCCAACATTCACCGCCAAGCCACCAATAGAAGTTTCTTTGTATTTTTCATGCATGTCGATGGCTGTTTCCCACATGGTTTTAATCACTTCGTCTAAACTTACTTTAGTATGCGCAGGATCGGTTTCAAGCGCTAAATTGCTGGCCAATATAGCTTTTATGGCACCCATTGAGTTTCTTTCAATGCAAGGCACTTGAACCAAACCTTTGATAGGGTCACAAGTTAGCCCTAAATGATGTTCCATGGCAATTTCGGCCGCTACCAAGGCTTGCTCAACGGAGCCGCCCATGCACTCTGTTAATGCCGCTGCTGCCATAGCAGACGACACCCCAATTTCTGCTTGACAACCGCCTGCTGCTGCAGAAATAGTAGCATGAGTTTTGAAATAATTTCCAATTTCAGATGCGACCAATAAAAAGTTGACTAAGTCTTTCTTGGTATAATCCGGTTTAGCAAAACACATTAAGTAATGCATTACGGCGGGAATGACGCCAGCTGACCCATTAGTGGGTGCCGTGACAATTCTTCCAAACGCTGCATTCTCTTCGTTCACTGCCATTGCAAATGCACTGATCCATTTATTTATAGTGGAGAAATCCGTGGCCTTGTTTGAGATTTGGTGTAACCAATCTTGGTAGCCTTCATAAGTGGTTTCGCCCAACATTTTTTGATTGATTGCGGCGGCTCGTCGTTTAACAGAAAGTCCACCTGGCAGCGTTCCCTCTTTATGGCAGCCATTATAGACGCTTTCCTCCATTGCAGTAATAATGTTGGAGAGTTTGCGATCTATTTCTTCAGCACTTCGCCAACACTGTTCGTTTTCCATTACTAGTTCTGCAATACTTAAATTGTTTTGATGGCAGGTCTTAATTAATTCTTTAGAAGTGTAGCAATAGTGTTTTGGCATAGGCTGACTTTCTTCGTGATCAGCCACTTCACCAACGGAAATAAACCCACCGCCAATACTATAATAGGTTTGATCGGCAATTATATTTTGCTCGTTATCAAAAGCTTTAAACTGCATACCATTACTATGAAAAGGCAGCCGTTTCGCCATATTAAATTGAATATGCTTTTCAATATCAAATTTTATAGAGTGATGGTTGGCCAACAGAAGATGGTCGCTCGTTTTGATGTTTTCAGGTAAGCTATGCATCAATTCAACATCGCATGTTTCAGGAATTTGACCATTTAAACCCATTAAAACAGCAATGTCTGTACCATGTCCATGTCCGGTTAATGCTAATGAGCCGTAGAGGTTGATTAGCACTTCATCAACTTTTTCTAATTGATGATCAGCTTTTAGATTTTTAACAAAATGCAATGCGGCTTTCCATGGCCCCAATGTGTGAGAACTGGATGGTCCAACGCCAATTTTGAGCATGTCAAAAACGCTGATGTAATTCATACTAGTAAAGCTAATGGAAAAAAATGAATAAGGTGTCAATCGGTTTAAAGTGCATGACAGCTTAGCGACACTCCAGACAAACGGTTTTCAAATTATCTAAACCACATTGAAGCCAGTTAAGATATTCTTCGCTATTAGGAGTATATTCTTCAGGCACATTCAAAACTTGTTTGTCAGGACTAACCAATACATAGTAAGGTTGTGATACCCTTTGGAAATTGACGATCTGAAAGTCGTGCCATTTGTTTCCAACCGTTCTAATTTTTTTATTTCTTCCGCTAGCAGTAGAAAAATAAGTCTCTGATTCCGGCAGTTTTTTGGTGTCGTCAACATATAGAGAAATAAGAACGAACTGCTCTAATGTCGTTTTCACTTTTGGGTCAGTCCAAACGTTTTCTTCCATTTTTCTGCAATTCACGCAACCGTATCCCGTAAAATCGATTAATACGGGCATTTTATTTTTTTCGGCATATTCCATGCCTTCATCAAAATCGTGAAAGCAATTGCTTAAGCCGGCAGGACAGTCTTTGTGATTAAAGAAGCTATAATGTGCCGGTGGAGCTAATCCACTTAATAGTTTTAAGGGCTTTGTACTGCCTAAACCTGTAGCTAAATAAATTACAAACGCAAATGAGACCAACCCAATACTTCTTCTTGCCCAACTTATTTTAGCACCTTTTGAATCGTGAGGAAATCGAATAAATCCAAACAGATAAGCCGCTAAACCGGCAAAAATTATAATCCAAATAACTAGGAAGGGTTCTATTTTTAAGACATCCCAATTTCCTACCATGTCGGCTATTGATAAAAATTTAAAAGCTAATGCTAGTTCTAAAAAGCCTAAAAACACTTTTACGGTATTTAACCATCCTCCAGATTGAGGTAAAGAATTTAACCAGCTTGGAAATAAGGCAAACAAAGTGAAAGGAAGCGATAATGCTAATCCAAATCCAAACATACCAATTAAAGGTCGCACCGGAATTCTACCTAAAATAGTTGCGCCTTCCCCTGTAGCTGCTTCTACCAATAAGGAACCAATAATGGGGCCGGTACAAGAGAAGGAAACCAAGGCTAAAGTAAATGCCATAAATATAATTCCTGTAATTCCACCTTGACTGGCGGCTTGATCTGCTTTGTTGGTCCAAGAACTTGGCAAGGTAATTTCAAAATAGCCAAAGAAGGAAATAGCAAATACCACAAACAGCACAAAAAATATTGTGTTGATGATTGGACTTGTGGCCATTTGGTTCATCGCATCTGCACCAAAAATACCGGTGATGATTAAGCTCAATACAACGTACAAGAAAATGATAGAAATACCATAGATAAATGCATTTCTAATACCAATACTTCTTTTTTGATCTTTTTTAGTGAAGAAACTTACGGTAAGCGGAATCATAGGAAAAACGCAAGGTGTTAAAAGCGCAAAAAGTCCTCCACCGAAACCCAATAAAAATATGAGCCAATTGCCTTTGTTTTTTTCTTCTGTTGAGCCAACGGAACCATTGCAGTCGGATACCTTATCCCAACTGAAAATATCACCATCTTGAGTCGTTGTATCAATTATTTCCGGACTCATAGAAACCCATTGTCCTTTTTTACTTAAGTCAACTTTAAAGTCTACGCCATCAAAAAGGCAGGCTTCAATATCGCAAACCATATATTCTATAGCACCCGATAAAATGGGATCTCTTTCGTCTATCCATTTTAATAACTGAGCAAAAATTACTTCATCTTTATAACTCAGTAATTCCATATTGTCGAATAATGGTTCTTGCTTTTTAATCAATTCTCCATTTTCAATTACCTTTCCTACGAGAGAAAAATTGCCTCTTTCATCATATATAAAAACGGTTGGTAATGGACCTCCTTCATCAATATGCTGAGAGTAAATTTGCCAATCTTTTCCCAGTTTAACTTTCCATTCAACTTTTAAATTTTCGCCTTCTTCCGTTACTCTATAAAACCACTGTGTTGGCTCGTTGCTCTCTTGTTCAATATTGATATTGTTGGTTTCAACAGTGATTCCTTCTTCTATAATATCTACTTTGGCGGGCATTTCTGCCTGTCCAATAGTAAACACAAATGGAATTAAATCAGGAGGCAAGCATTTTTCGTCATCGCAAACCATGAATTCTAACTCGCCTTTAACTACAGCACCATCAAATCCATTTTTAAGCTTTACTTTTTGTACGAAGGTTACTTCATTGCTAAACCAAGATAGCTCCATATCAAAAGCGTCATCGTGTTGCGTAATTTTATCGCCTTCTTCGTTGAGCTTGTCTTTTATTTCAATGGCTTCATTATCATCAAAATAAAAACTTGTTGGTATTGGTCCGCCATCTTCTATAAAATGAGAATAAAGATGCCAGCCTTTTTCTAAAGTTGCCTTGAATCGAAGTTCGTATCGGTCTCCTACTTTTTTACTGGTTTCAAAAGTCCATTCTACAGGGTTTAGAGATTCTTCTCCAAATTGCGCACTTGCAGGCAATGTACCTAGTGTACAAAATAATGCTAAAAAGAAAATTTGTAGAAACTTCATAAAAGTAGTTAGGGTGTTTTATACATTCACTAAACCCAAAAGAGATTCAAATAGTTGCTTTCCATCGGTATTATTTAAAATATCTTCGGCGGCTCTTTCAGGGTGTGGCATCATTCCAAATACATTTCTTTCATCGTTGCAAATACCAGCAATATTTTGAACCGAACCATTTGGATTGGTGGCTTCATTTACATTGCCATTACTATCACTATACTTGAATAGAATTTGATCGTTGTCATTCAACTTTTTTAACACATCTTCTTGTGCTACATATCGACCGTCCGCATGAGCAATTGGAATATTGTAGGCTTTGCCCACTTCTAGACCTCTTGTAATTTTTGAATTATTAGTAACTGGAGTGATGTATTGGTTTTGGCAAAGAAATTTTTGATGATCATTTCTTAGTAAGGCTCCAGGCAATAAATGACTTTCGCAAAGCACTTGAAATCCGTTACAAATACCCCAAACAATTCCTCCTTTTTTGGCAAACTCTATCACCTCTGTCATCACTGGAGAAAAGCGGGCAATAGCACCAGGTCTTAAATAATCTCCGTATGAGAAGCCACCGGGCACCACAATACAATCATCTTTGCCTAAACCTTGAAGGTTATGATCTTTATGCCATAATGTTTTTACTTCTTGGTTGACAACATCTTGCAAGACATGGATAATATCTTGATCGCAATTTGAACCCGGGAAAATTACTACTCCAAATTTCATTTCATTTTGTTTAAAAGTGTATAAAGGTATTTGCCAGTTGAGTGCCAACAATCACTATTACAAAGATAATATGTATTAGTTCCAGTCGCGGATTATTAGAATATTTTAACATCAACATAGTTGCAAAAAAAGCAAAAGCCGGGGCTAAATAAAAAATAAGAAATCCACTAAAGCTGGAAACCATTGCAATAAGTGATATAGCTCCTATGATAAAGAGCAAAGCGGATGACATTCTTCTAATGTAAACGGGTAAGGAATTGTATTGAATAAAGGTTAAAAACAGCGCTATAATAATCACAATGATTACTAAACCCCATTGAATCCAATTCCAAATAGAGATGGTAGTGGAAAACTGAAACCATTCTTGATAAGGTAAAATGTTGTTCCAAATAGTAAAATCAGAAGCAATAAAACTATAAGCATATAAGAAATATAATGGCGTTAGAATGCCTAGAAAGTATAAAATATATTCTCTAAAATTTAGTGGTTTTAGATTGGTGATGGCATATAATAAAAAAGGAATGGCGAATATCATTTCACTTTTTAAAATAAAAGCGATGCCAATATATGCACCAAGGTTATATGTGTTTTTTAATGCTGTTGAATTAAACTGAATCTTTAATAACTCATAGGCAATGAGGATGCCTAAAGTGCCATGTGTGAGTGCTTGATAAGCGGAAGTTTGACCAA
The DNA here is from genome assembly GCA_041393015.1 of Chitinophagales bacterium. Taxonomy (GTDB): domain Bacteria; phylum Bacteroidota; class Bacteroidia; order Chitinophagales; family JADIYW01; genus JAGQYH01. The sequence goes on from JAWKKV010000001.1 coordinate 909,418, forward strand.
TTACATTAAAGAGTAAAAGCACATAGAAATAACCCGGCCAAAGCGTGGCTTTTTGAAAAGTGTCTGAAATAACAAATACTCGGTTACAAAAAGAAGCCAATAAAAGTCCAATAATGGGTAAAAAAAGTTGGTAAGGACGTGTTAACAAAGAGGTTTGTCCATTTAAATACTGCGTCAATAAGTCAATAATAGCAATGGATAACAGCACCAAAACTATTACTACATAAAGAAAATATGCACTTGGAGTACGTTTACGTAAATAGGATAACCACAAGTTATATTGATTTTGAGAACAAAAATGCCATTAGTAAGTGATTTTAACTAATCTCAATCGATTTTTCTTTTCACTAGGGATCACTACTTCATTTCCAGAAACTTGTTTTCCTTTCTTGGCGACCAATAAAAGATCGTCTCTGTAGGAGTTTAAAATAACTTGTTTATTCCATACACCATTTGGATTAAAGTTAAATTCTGTCAGGTTTCCATTTCCGTAGATATCATCGACAAAGAGCAGTTTAGAAACATTATTGGCGCCATGATATAAGTAGGATGAATATCTTCCTAAATCATTTTCTGTTTCTTGGCTTTTAGGCATATTTGATCTCCAATCAATGCTTCCATCCGGATTTACAGAAACCACCATTAAATCGTAGTAAAAATTTTCGTCATAATAATTTCCGTAGTCCGGATAAAAGGAATAAGTATTTGTGTTAGGAGCTGTAGTAATTACTTGATAATTATGATATTCTGCTTCTAAAATATAAATAAAACCTCCATCAGATCTTGGAATGATTCTTTTTGGGATCTGAATTTCAGCATTGTCATTCCATCTTCTATAGGGCGAATTTGTGCCGGCAAAGTCATCTTCTTTAAAAGCCACTTTGTTGTATTTGATTATTTGATCAGCATTTTTCACAGCGGTATAGAACACCCCAATGTCTTCTCTATCTTTTATTTTTTGATAGGTGCCAACCAAAATGGCATTTCTATTGGATTCATCCCAATTGGTGACAAGGTCTTTATATAAATAAGTTTCGTCAGTAATATTGCTGATACTAGTTTCAAAATTATCACCTGATATATAGTTAACGGTAAATGACTTAAAAGAAAAATCCTCTTCATCACTAGTTCTTTTATTCAAATGACCCACAACGACCAAAAGGTCGCCGTAGTTATTCACTTTTACCGATTCTAATGTAAGATTGGTTTTATCATCGGTATATAAATCTCCTGTTTTTAAAGGCTTTAATAGTTTGTCCATTAATACATAATGGACTTCCATTCTATTGGGTTTTTGATCGTAAGTGAAGGCGACAAAATGCTCGTTGTTTAGCGAGGGTTTTACAAAATAACCTTCATAGCTATTGATGGCGCCTCTTTGAACGGAATCAAGCAACACTCCTTCTTTTAGGGCATCTAATCTGTAATTTATTCGCTTTACTTTTAGATATTCGTAATTTCTTTCGAGAACAGTATAAAAAACAAGAATTAAATCTTTAGTGAGTAAAATCTTTTCAATCTGCGAACCTCTTTCATCAAATTCTAAATCTACCTCATTAAATGGCCGAAGTTTGGAATTAAAAACCTGTAGTTTATTATGTCCTTTTGAATAGTAATGGACAATTGTTCCAATAGAATTAGTACCCAATACTTCATAATCATCGTACTTACTAATCAATTTTTGTGGTGGCGAGATTTCTACGGTTTGAGCGTTAACCAATAAACCGAAGAAAATGGAAAATAGTATGATGGATGTTATCGTTTTCATTTTTTAAAGCTTTACGCTAAACGAAATACGTAAAACGCTTTAAGCGTGAGGCGTATGGCGTTCAGCTTTATTCTACAGATTGCTTTCTTCTTCGCAATGACGGATAATATTTATACTAACGCTTTTGTCGCGGATCAAGTGCGTCGGTAAGTCCTTCTCCTATTAAATTAAACATCGTTACTGTAATAAAAATAGCAAAACCGGGGAAGATTGCTAGCCACCAAGCATCCGTTGCTTTTCTTGAAGCAGATAATAATTGCCCCCAAGTAACCGTCTCTGGCGGTACACCAACACCTAAAAAGGATAAGAAAGCTTCTACCAAAATTGATGCGGCAACACCAAATGCTACTGCAATAAAAACCGGTGAAAGAGCATTAGGAAGTGCATGTCTAAACAATGACCGAATTCTTGAAAATCCCAAAGCTTTAGAAGCCTCAATGTATTCCAATCTTTTTTGACGCATTAACTCTGCCCTTGTAAACCTTGCAATACCCGTCCAACTTACCATACCGATAATTACCATTACATAAAGGATAGATGGTTTGGTTAAAATTGAAGTTATCGCTAAAATGAGAACTAAAACCGGAATGGATACCACAACTTCAATAAGTCTAGTGATGATAATATCCATTGGAATAGCCACCTTTTTGGACAAGAATGGAATTTTACTAAATAACTTTCCGATAAAAACGCCCAATGTTATGATGCCAAAAAAGATGATTAAGCCCAATAAGAATTGGACAAAATTATTAATGTCATACTTTCTAGAGGTAAATCCATAAAAAACGGCAGGAAAGAAAGACAGCATAGCAAATATTAATGATCCTCGACTAGCTTTTAACTCACTATCGCCAAAAAAACCAGCTAATGATCCGAGCAATATTCCGATTAAGGTGGCAATGGTCATGGAAACAATGCCCACTAAAAAGGCTACTCTTGTACCATGAATCATTCCCGACATTACATCTCTACCCAATTGATCTGTTCCGAGTCTGTGGCGCCATTTTTTAGACTTCACATTCTGTTTTTCAAAAGGTCCTCTGAATCTATCGTTCTTAAAATCTAAATTGGTTGGTAAATAGGGTATCAATGGCCAGATGGCAAAGTCATAATCTAAGTCTTTCCATTCTACATTTTGAAATTGCTTAGGCCATTTTGCCAATCCTGCATTGACAACATATCCTTTTAGAACCGGAGCACTAATTTTGCCTTCATATTTGCAGACAATAGGTTTTTCGTTGGCTAAAAAATCAGCAAAAATGGCGATTAATGCTAAGAAAAACACCACATACATGGCAAATACGGCTCTTTTGTTTTTTCTATATTGACGCTTTACATTGAACCAATAGCTTTGGTCGCTATTGCTTTTAACCACAGCCTGTCCCGTATCTTTTATTTCATTAATATCGATATTTGTTTCGTCGCTCATCTAATTATACCTTATTTATATGAAATTCTTGGATCCACTACAGCATACAATATATCTGCAATTAAATAGCCCAACATAGTTAAAAATGCCGTTAATAACACTAATGTAAATACTACTGGATAATCTTTAAATACAATCGCATCTAATAACATACGGCCCATTCCCGGAAGTGAAAAAATAACCTCAATGACAATGGCTCCTGAAATCATTGCTGGTAAAACATTACCAAATATGGTGATAATTGGTAATAAGGAGTTTCTAAAAGCATGTTTATAAATCACCTTATTTTCTTCTAATCCTTTAGCCCTTGCGGTTCGTATATAATCTTGGCTTAAAACATTTAACATGCCGCCTCTCATTTGACGCGATAAAAACGCTAAACTTCCGTACGTCCAACAGAATAATGGCAGCACGATATGGTAGGCTCTAACGCCTAATTTTTGAAAGAAATTCATGCCTTCTTTGAACTCGCCTAATCCATAAGCAGGAAACCAATGGAGATTTTCAGGAGAGCATAAATAAATAATCAAAAGCGTTGCAATCCAAAAGTTAGGTAATGAATACAAAATAAATAAGGAAGTAGTAGATATATTATCCGACAACTTGCCTTTATTCCGGGCAGAAAAAATACCTAATGGAATGGCAATTAAATACGTTAAAATAATGGATAAAAAGCTAATGATCATGGTCACCAAAATGTTGCTCTTAATCTTATTTGCAATGGGTTGTTTGTCTTGAAGCGACATTCCAAAATCCATTTGAACGAAATTAGAAAACCAAATGTGATACTGATTTTTTAAGCCGTACCATGAAAATTTAGGCACTTTCGTTTTCCATTTAGTGGCTTCAGTGGATATTGCATTATAGTTGCTTTTCAATTGGTTGAATGATGGAATCAATGCCATTGTAGAAGGAGCGGCATTGGCATATTTTTCAATATTGGCAAAATACTTTTCTGCTTTTTCTGCTTCGCTATCATTATATAAGTTACCTATGTTTTCTCTAATTTTTATTAAAGATTTAGGATTAAGAGAGTCTTTTGCAATTAAAATTACCTCTTTTTCAAACTCCTGTAAGTCTAGATAGTAATCACTGATTTGCGGCCAATTCCCATAGATGCCTATTAGCTTATGTAAATTTTCTCTATGCCATTTTCTAGGCACTCTATATAATGTATCCGGATAGGCTTGTGAAGTGAAAGCGAAATAAAAAACGGGTTGATCAAGGTGTAATTCAGTCCTTTTTCTAAGATAAGCATCTTCACCAGCCATTTTATCTGCCATGTTTCCTCCACCTTCGCCTCCGCTGGATAAATTCAGCATGGATTCTACCGGATCTCCTGGTGCCATTAAATTTAGAAAGAAGATCGCCATTGAAATGATGATCAACGTGGGAATAAATATCAGAATTCTTTTAATGATGTATTGAAACATAGACTTTGATTCTTACATGGTTACAGCTGGCTTAAACCCATTCATCCAATATCCCGGACGAATACCACTAGCAGTTGGATTATCATATTTTTTTGAAATTGCAATTCTTTCTTTTTGAGATAAAAGGAAGATGTAAGGCATATCAGCTCTAATTAAGGCTTGCAACTCCATAAAAAGTTCTCTACGTTTATCCTCATCTAAAGTTTTTCTAATTTCTTCAATTAATGCATCAGATTCTGCGTTTCCAAATCCTACATAGTTAGAACCACCATTGTAAGATTGAGTATGCCAAATTTGAGTTGGATCGCTTTCGTTAGGTGAAGATATCCAACCTGCTACATAAGCTTCAAACTCATGTTTTTTAGTAGCTTCTAATATATTTGACCATTCTAAAACTTGAATATTTACTTCAATACCTACTTTTCTACAAGCTTCTTGGAAGATTAAGCAAGCTGTTTTTCTTCTGTCATTTCCATTGTTATAGTTAATAACAAATTTAAAATCCAGTTGCTCACCATCGTATTCTCTATCCAAAATACCATCTCCATCAGCATCACCCCATCCTGCTTCTTCTAATAATTGTTTTGCTTTCTCTAAATCGAATGGAATAGGTTTAACGTCAGGATTTATTTTTTCCGGAAACAAAGGATGAGTAAAAGTGGCTACCGGTACACCTAATCCAAAGCAGAAAGATTCTACTAACTGATTAACATCCATTAAATAGGCCAATGCTAATCTTGTTTTTACATTTTCGAATTTTGGATTTCTCAGGTTTAAGCCGATATAATCGTAAGAAAATTGTGGAGGTGTAAATGTTGCAAACTTTTCTAGAAACTTATCATTCTTGCGAAGGTCTTCTACAAAGTCTTTAGGGTTGATACTTCTCATAACATCGATGCTACCACCTTTTAATGCAACAACGGCAGTAGTTGGGTCGGTAATGGTTTCGTATATCAATTCTTTAGGTACTGCTTGAAACCATTGGTTTACATCTTTTAGTTGATGTCCCCACCAATCTTCTTTTAAGGTAAATACTTGTCTTTGGTTGGTTTCCCATCTGTCAAATTTATAAGGACCACAACCAATCATTACTTCTCGCTTAAATTTTTCAGAGTTAAATTGTTCCGCATATTTATCTAAAACAGGATCATTTCTTAATTCATCTTTGTTAGCTACCATTTGAGCAACAGTATAATCACCTAATAAATCTTCAGGATCATAAACATATCTAGGTAAAATTGGCAAATCAGATAAAACACCTTCTGCTACCATGTAAGGCTCAATTAAAAAGCTAAACTTTTTAGGATTTTCCGGATCAATATTTACGGCCTTAATAAACTCAAATAATGGTTTTGATTGTTCATTATCTGTTTTTGGCGTTCTTAATACTTTTAAAGTAAACTCAACATCTTCTGCTATAACGGGTGTTCCGTTGTCCCAAACTGCTTCTGGTCTGATCTCCATTGACATTAAACTAAGTCCGTTTTCTGCATCTGTAAAAACAGGTCTTTCTATTGCTAAAACAGGAACTGTTTCATACGTTTCAAAGTCAGTATTCACCAAACATTGATGCACTTGATAGGCCATGTATGTGCTTTGTTCGCCTTGGGCATTATAGGGGTTTAAGCTTTGAGGATCTGACAGCGAAAACATTTTTACTTTGGTAGCATCGCCAGAATTAGTAGAAGTTCCTTCAGAACCACATCTAACGAATAGCAAAGTGGCTAGCAATAAAATTAACGTAGATAGTTTATTGTTTCTCAACATTATATAATTTGTTTTGTTAAAATAAATGGAGTGCTAAAGATATTACTTTTCTTTATAACTATAACACATATTATGGCTAAAATACTGATTACAGGCGGAACGGGATTACTAGGGAATAGAATTTCACAAATTTTAAAAGAAAGAGGCGACGAAGTGCATGTTTTATCTCGTTCTAAAACGGGATTAAAGGATGGGATTCACTACTGGAAATGGGACATTAAGAACAAAATGATTGAAGATGGCGTCTTAAACGTAGATCACATTATTCACTTAGCCGGTGCAGGAATTGCAGATAAGCGATGGACAAAAGAAAGAAAAAAGGAGTTAATTGATAGCCGGATTGAATCCAGCAGATTGCTTTTTGATGAGATAAAAAGACAAAACGCCAGTATTCAATCAATGGCTTGTGCTTCTGCTGTAGGTTATTATGGCGACAGAGGGAATGATATTTTGAAAGAAGATGCTGCTCCAGGCGAAGGGTTTTTATCTGATGTATGCTTAGCTTGGGAGAATGAAGCAAGAAAATTTTCTGATCAGTTAAATATACCCACGGCGAGTTTGCGGATTGGAATTGTGTTAAGTGAACAAGGCGGTGCGCTGCCCAAATTGGCTATGCCGGTTAAATTCGGTGCAGGTGCTTATATGGGCAATGGGCAGCAATACTATCCTTGGGTTCATATTGATGATATCAGTAGAATTTTTATACATGCGATTGACCACAATTTAAATGACATTTATAATGCGACAGCGCCTCATCCGCAAACCAATAAAGAATTAACCAAGGTTGTGGCTAAAGTTTTAAATCGACCTTTTATACCCGTTCCGGCGCCTGAGTTTGCTTTAAAATTAGGGATGGGAGAAATGGCAGCAGTGGTGTTATACAGTCAGAATACGAATTCAGATAAGATTGTGCAAACGAGTTTTAAATTTAATTTTCCTGAATTAGAAGGAGCTTTAAGGGATATTTTTGAGAGAGGTGTTTAGAAGAGTTGAATTACCTGTTAGGTTCGCGAACCTAACAGGTAATTCGTTAATACAAAGCGATTGCTTCTTCCTCCTTTTCTCTCATCAACTTTTCTTCTTCTTCGGATTTGTCTCCGTAGCCGCATAAATGCAAAACGCCATGGATAATTACTCTTTTCAATTCATTTTCAAAGGAAACATTTAACTCTGTTGCATTTTCCTCTACTCTATCAATACTAACAAAAATGTCGCCTGCAATCAAATTATCTTCTTCTGAATTATCAAAGGTGATGATGTCGGTATAATAATCGTGATTGAGATATTCCTTGTTGATGTTTAGTAAATACTCATCGGAACAAAAAATATAACTGAGTTCCGAGAGCTCATAACCTTCTAGGTCAACAACTTTTGAAATCCATTTTTTATAGTCAACATTTAATTGATTAGGAAGTGTAATGTCTTCTGCAAAAAAGTTGATGGTGGATTTTTTCAAGGTAGTATAAGTATTTTATGTTCGGCTAAAAGCCTCTAAATATAAAACGCTCGGCAAGAGCCAAGCTTTATTTTATGAATTCCTTTCAGCGTCTCCTTTCAGTTGATAGATCTGGAAACCTGTTCTTTTTTAAAATGACACTTTCGGGAGCTATCGCACGCCGAAAGATCAAAAAACTATATCTTAAATTGCAACTCTATTGTTCTTCCTTTATCGTGAAAAACAACCAAATCGGCTAAATGCTTAATTAAAAACACGCCTCTACCGCAAGGTTTTTCTAAATTTTCCGGTAAAGTTGGATCTGGAATTCGATTAGGATCGAAGCCTTCGCCTTCATCAGTGATCATAAACTTTAAGCTGCGAGTGTTTTTATAAGTTTCGAAAGTCACTTCTTTATCGGGAGCACAATGGTTGCCATGCTCAATGGCATTGGTTACTGCCTCCACAACAGCCAACATCATATTGCCGTAAATCGCGTCTTCAATATTTAGTTTAGATTTTAGAGTTTCTACCTGAGATTCCACCATAGAAATGTTCTCTAATCGAGATGAAAACTTGATGTGTTCTATTAAATTCATACTAATTGCCCTCTTTTCAGTTAGCTTATACGTGAGTGTTTCAATTTAGTTAACAGTCTGGAAGTATTTTTCTACTAATTTTTTATAAAACGGCTTTAATGTTGGGGGAACTGTTTTATAAACTTCCACAGAAGATTGCCGCTGTTTAAGGTATTCCTCGATTTCCGGAGGTAATTTTCTATTCACTTGATTGGCTGTTTTAGATTCTCTTTTTTCTTCTTTTTCTTGTTCCCTTTCTGCCGTTTCCATATCCAAAAGATTGGTTATAATCTCTTCCTGCCGTTTTAAGGTCTCTTGGGTTATACGTTTATTCAATAAGTCTGTTTCGGTTTGATCCATTTTTTCCATTAACTCGTCAACACCACTGCTTTTTTTCTCTCCTTGACTCATGCTCTCCTTCATTTTTCGCAAAGCTTCTCTTAACGCCGCTTGTTCTGAAGCCATTCTAGCAAATTCCTTACTCATTTCTTTTCCGCCCGGAGATTTACCTTTCGACATGTTTTCTTGCATGCCTTTCATTTGTTCGTTTAACTGCTTTTGCATTTCTTGCATAGAAGGTAACGGAGAACCTTTACCACCGGGTTTTTGGCACTGCTGATCACCCGGCATAGATTGTGCCATGGCTTCTTGCATTTGTTGCATTACCTCGCTCAACATCAGCGCTAAGTTGTTGGCAGAAGTCATTACAAATTGCTGATTATTCACCGCTTCCCCTTTTCTTCTTTCCTCCATGTTGCCAATGCTCTGCTTTAATTCACGGTTCATTTTGTGTAACTCTTCCGTGATAAAGCTTTCAATTTGGAAAACCCTTTTGCTCAGAGCCACCAAACTATCCTCAATCATAGCAGCATCGCCTTTTAATTTATACTGTTCTTGCACCAATTCTTTAAATTTAGGCTGATCCGTTTCTGTGCGTTTTACGGTTTCAAAAAGCAATTCTTGGTCGAATGAAAGTTGTACAAGGTTTTCAAGTAATTGTCGCAATTGCTCTAAATCTTCCATGGCTTGATCCATTTGCATGGTGTTGTTCATGCTATTCATCTTTTGAGCCATCTGCTTCATTTTCTCTCCCGCACTTTTTTGTTTTGGACCTGCTTTTTTCGGCTTGCCACTTTTAAGGTCATCCGAACTTTGCTTCATATCTTGTTCTACATTTTCGGAGTCTTTATTTAACTCCTCTAAGTCTGCAGGCGATTTTTGCTCTTTGTTCATTTCATTCAACTCTTCCATGTCTTTTTGGAGTTCATCGAATTTTTCATTTAACGCTTCTTGTTTTTCTGCTAAATCTTCACTGTCTTGATTTCCTTCCTCAGTTTCCTTATTTAAATCTAATTGTTCTTCTGCTAGTTCGTCCAAGTCATTGGCAATGTCTTTCATTTTTTGCTCAAACTCCATTTTTTTAAAAAGTTCAAGCATTCGATCTAATTTTTCTTCTAGATCTTCATTAGAGAATTCAAGGTCTTCCATGTTTTCGAACATTTCATTCGTTTCCATTTCCTCCATCATTTCACGAAGCTTCTCCATCATTTCTTTCATCTCATCCGTTAATAGTTCGTCCATTAACTTTTCGATCTTCTCTTGTTTTTCTAGGATGTCTTCGTCAACCTCTTTAAATTCTTCTTGGTTCTTTTTATTCTCTTCGAAGCTTTTTTGCATTTTTTCCATTGATTGGCTCAACTGCTCATGTTGCTTCATCAAATCTTCTAGCTTCTTCTTGTCTTGCCAATCTAAATTTTTCTTTTCAAGTGTTTTTTCCTTGATTTCTTCTACTTCTTTAGCAAAGTCTTGTACTTTTTTAATGGCCTCAGATAACTCATCTTTGATAGCCTCATTGTTTTCTTCTTCTTGCTCTTTAAATTCCTTTTTCGTTGGTTTTTTATAGACAAAAATATTAGAGCGGGCTGATTTTGCTCCATGAACACCATCATTATCCAACACTTCAAAGTAAAATTCAATTTGATCTCCGGCTTTTAAATTGTATTGTTCCGCATTGGTGAAATGAGAGTACTTACCCAACGTCGCATTTCTTTCAAATTGAAGTCTTTCACTTCCAATGGAATCTTGTTTATCGGTGTTTTCGTGATTAATCTTAAAGTGGAAACGTAAATCTGTAATACCGTAATCATCAGAAAACTCACCAATAAAATACATATAGCTGGCATCTGCGGAATCTGTTATTTTTTTAGCTAAAATAGTCGGGTATTGATCGGGAATGATGTCAATTGAATATTGAACAGAATCTGCGTTTTTTAAATCGTTATTGGATAGATGAAAAGTTAATTGTTGGTTGGCATTTAGTCGGTTTGAATATTTAAAAAAGCCTTTGTTGTTTTCTAATTCCTCTTCGCCTATGGTTAACTTACCGGTGTGTTTAGCATTAAACTTCCAAGTGGCTTTCGTTCCAACCGGAACAGATAATTCTCCAACATTTCTGGCAACCGTAGGCGTTCTACCTGTATAAGCAGGATATTGTAATTCTACCTGCGCATCTAGTAAGGTTGGCTTTGGAATGATATTAATGTCATAAGGCTTTGATGAAAAGCCATTGGCTTCCACGTTGAAATCAAAGTTTTCATCCACGTTTTTAAAAGTATAGCTGAATAAATCTTTTTGTTCAGCATTCATTTTATAAGGCTTGCCATTTTTATTAATGTAAACCTCTGATGGCAAAACTTGCCCTTCAATTTTTACGGTTATGCTCGCATTTTCAAACTGAACAACTCTATCTGGTTTTTCTACTAAAAACTGGAATGGAGCCGCTTTTTCAAAATGTTGTGTTGGATTGGATAACCTTTTGGTACTGTCCTTTATAACACTTGGAGAACCTAAAAATATGGCTAACAAAACCAAAAGTGGAGGCAAGGCATATTTTAAATATTTTCTATTGCCAGTAAGGTCAATCGCCTTGGCAAACGGCACCAATTGTATTTCTGATGATTTTTGATTGATACTGGCTTCAATTAATGCCTTGCTTACATCCGGCGATACTTCACCACGTAATTGAAGCACATTTAAGAGTTTATCTTTTACATCTGCAAAATGAAGACCGATAAACTTAGCGGCTTGTTCATGAGAAATTCTATTGCCTAATTTTAAGTAAGAAAGTAAAGGGCGAATAATCCAAACAAATGCAGACACCACAACTAATCCGGCAAACAAGACAACAAGAGGAAGCTTGATGGTGGGATTTAAGTAGGCTTTAAATTCAGTAAGCGTAAGCAATAAAAAAGCAGAAATAACCAATGCAATCCAATACAAAGAGCCTTTCAACAATTTATTCAAATAATACTTTCGAATAAACTGATCAATTTTTTTTATGAGTAAAGAATATGCAGACTCCAACGCTTCAATTTTAGTGTATAACGCAATATATCGCTAAAAGATTTCCATCTAAGATTGTACCAAAAATAAACAAGTCTAGTCATTAAAGTTGTTAAATAATATAATATTGAAAGATTTTGAAGACGACTTTTAATAGTTGAGATTTAAGTTTCCTTTATAAAGTCAATCTAAACAAGTTGTTTTGCTATCTTTCCGACCATAATGATCTATGCTATAATTGTATCGGTATTCACAATTGGTTATTGCTTGCTTATCCTATTTTATTTATGGAAATGGCAATCGATGTCTTTATTTAAAGCCGATTCGATTAAAAGTCAACTTTTTATAACGGTTGTTATACCTGCTAAAGACGAAGTTTTAAATATTGGGTTGGCTATTGAATCCATTTTAGCACAAAATTATCCAAATGAGTTGTTTGAGATTATTGTGGTAAACGACCACTCTACAGATGATACGGCCAAAGTGGTAGAAAATTTTGTTCAAAACAATGTGCGGCTAATAAATTTAGAAGACATTCCACTAAAAACAGGAGAAGTGGCTTTTAAAAAACGAGCCATTGAAGAGGCGATTAAAATTAGTAAAGGAGAAATCATTGTCACAACGGATGCGGATTGTCAGCATCATAAAAACTGGTTAAAAACTCTATCAAATGCTTTTGATCAAAAAAAGGCGAATATTATTTCAGGTCCTGTGTTGTTTAATTTCAACAATAGTTTGTTTCAAAGATTTCAGGCGCTTGATTTTTTAGGAATGATTGGTATAACGGCTGCTTCAATTGAAGTGGGGATGTTTAATTTAGCCAATGGCGCCAATTTAGCCTTCAGAAAGGCGGTGTTTAATGAAGTAGGTGGTTATTCAGGGATTGATCAACAAGCGAGTGGCGACGACATGCTCTTAATCTATAAGTTTTCAAGAGTAGATGCGTCAAAAGTTTTATTTCTAAAATCTAAAGAAGCAATAGTTTATACTCATCCGGCTAGCAACCTCAACGAATTTGTTCAACAACGGTTACGATGGACGTCTAAATCGTTTGGCTATCAAGATCATAGAATCACATTAATATTGGCTTTCGTTTATTTGGTGAACGTTTTATTGCTGGTTTCTTTTATTGGCGGAATAATCTTTTGGAAGAGCTCCTTAGTGTGGAGTTTTGTAGGACAATTTGCATTCATGTCAATTGTAGATTTTCTTTTCTTACGAAAAATGGCAGTATTTTTTGATAGAAAGGCGTTGCTACGAGTATTCTTTCCAAGTCAGTTTATGCACGTCATTTATATTGTAGTGATTGGTTTATTGGGCAATGTAATACCCTATAAATGGAAAGGAAGAAAGTTAAATTAAAGGCAATTCTAATATTTAGAAAGCGTAAATTTTTGATAGTTAGTGGAATTACATAATCGATAATAGTATCTTTGCACCGTTTTTACCATAATTGAACCTGATCTAATGACAGCAGAAATAGGGATGATCATAGTCTTCTTGATAGGCTATCTACTAATTGTACTAGAGCATCCATTTAAGATTGACAAGACAGCCCCGGCTTTATTAATGGGCGTTTTTGCGTGGGCCATTTACATTTTATCGGGTCACGGGCAAGAACATATTCATCATGTTACTGATCATTTCAACCATCATTTATCAGAAATTTCAAGCATCCTTTTCTTTTTAATGGGTGCTATGACTATTGTTGAAATCATAGATATTCATGATGGTTTTCACGTTATAGTTAGTAAAATTGGTACTAATAGTAAACGAAAATTGCTTTGGATTATCTGTATTCTCACTTTTTTCTTATCGGCGATATTAGACAATTTAACAACAGCGATTGTAATGGGATCATTACTTACAAAGATTGTTAAAGAAAGGGAAGATAGACTGATGTTTGCGGGAATGGTGGTTATTTCTGCTAATGCCGGAGGTGCTTGGAGCCCTATTGGTGATGTAACTACCACAATGCTTTGGATTAAAGGTCAAATTACAATTGCAAGAACGATAACTACTTTATTCCTTCCTAGTTTAGTTTGTATGTTGGTGCCATTATCTATTGTCTCTTTCAAAATGAAAGGAGAATTGGAAAGGGTGAAGGTAACTACAGTTTATAAAACAACGATAGCAGAAAGAACGACTATTTTAATTATGGGCGTCTGTTTACTATTGTTTGTTCCAGTTTTTAAAATTATCACCCATTTGCCTCCTTTTACAGGGATGTTTTTAGGGGTTGGAATTTTATGGCTAGTCACTGACATTATGCATGTTAAGAAAAGCCCAAGTGAAAAGAATCCATTATCTGTGTTTACTGCGCTTTCAAGAGTAGATGTTGCGAGCGTATTGTTCTTTTTTGGAATACTTGCAGCCATTGGAGCGCTTCAATCAATTGGCACGTTAGAGAAATTAGCCATGTACTTAAATGATACAATTGGAAACATTGATATTATTGTTTTGGCCATTGGTGTGCTTTCGGCTATTGTAGATAACGTACCATTGGTAGCGGCTGCACAAGGGATGTATTCTATGGAAATCTTTGAGCAAGACAATCATTTATGGCAATTTATTGCATATTGTGCAGGAACCGGAGGAAGTATGTTAATTATCGGTTCTGCAGCAGGAGTGGCCATTATGGGTATTTTGAAAATTGACTTTATTTGGTACCTCAAAAAGATTGGTTGGCTGGCGCTTATCGGTTACTTAGCCGGAGCAGGCGTTTACTTGGCAGAGCTTTACTTATTGTAATCATTTGCCCCACCATTATTCTAACACCTTTATTTTATTAGTTTTGCTCTTCTAAAAAGAAAGATATATGATTACTATTAAACCATTTAAAGGTTGGAGACCAGGAAGAGATATTATTGGAAAAGTAGCAGCGCCACCTTATGATGTTTTATCTTCTGATGAAGCAAGAGAAATGGCTAAAGGGAATGACATTTCCTTTTTAAGAATAACTAAACCCGAAGTTGATTTTGATGCTAGCGTAAATATTTATTCTAAAGAAGTTTATCAGAAAGGGAAAACCAATTGGAATCAGTTTAAGGCAGATAAGGTTTTTGTTCAAGACGAAAGCCCTAAAATTTATTTTTATCGACAAAGCATCAATGGGCACAGCCAAACCGGTATTGTTGCAGCGAGCGCTATTGACGATTACTTCAATAATAAAATTAAAAAGCACGAATATACTCGCCCACAAAAGGAGAATGACAGAATCGAACATATGTTCACTTTAGGCATTCATCCCGGTCCTGTGTTTTTAACTTATAAAAGCCATGATTTACTTGACAGATTAGTCGCTGAGCATACACAAAGAAATTCGCCGGAGTATGATTTTTTGGCCGATGATGGTGTTCAACATACACTTTGGTTAGTAGAAGATGAAAAGGAGATTGCGACGGTAGTGCATACTTTTAAAAATGAAATTGAAGCAACTTATATCGCAGATGGTCATCACCGAGCGGCTGCCTCTTCAAAAGTAGGGCTGAAACTCAGAGAAGAGAATGGGGATAAAGATGGTGCTCATAATTATTTTTTGAGTGTTTTGTTTCCTGACAATCAGTTGAAGATTATTGATTATAACAGATTGATTATAGATTTAAATGATCAAACAGAAGAGGAGTTTTTGAAGGCGATTGAAGCTGGTTTTGAAGTTGAAAAAATAGGTAACGAAATTTACAAACCAAAGCAAGCCATGGAATTTGGCATGTACATCAATAAAAATTGGTACAAATTAGTCGCCAGACCGCACACCTTTGATGCTAATGATCCTATTAAATGCTTGGATGTAACTATTTTATCCGATCATTTAATTGATCCTATTTTAGGTATAAAAGACCAACGAACCGACGACAGAATTGATTTTGTTGGAGGCATTAGAGGTTTAGGAGAATTAAAAAAGCGTGTTGATTCAGGAGAAATGGTTGTAGCTTTTGCATTATTTCCAGTGTCTATTCAACAATTGATTGATATTGCAGATGCTGGAATGGTTATGCCTCCAAAATCTACCTGGTTTGAACCCAAGCTAAGAAGTGGATTAGTAGTGCATGAGTTTGTAAAATAATCTTATGTTTGGAATTAAATTGTAACAAAAAGTATTCTACAATAGTTGAGATTAGATTTTCTTAGTATAATAAAAGATAACACATGAAATTTGCCACTAAAGCATTACATGCCCACATTGAGCCGGATAGCGCAACAGGTGCGATTATGACGCCAATTTATCAAACATCCACTTATGTACAAAAATCGCCTGGCGATCATAAGGGCTACGAGTATTCTCGAACACTAAATCCAACCCGACATGTTTTGGAGAAAAACATTGCAGCCTTAGAAAACGGAAAATTTGGCTTGGCTTTTAGCAGTGGAATGGCAGCGACAGATACCATAATGAAGTTGCTTCAACCAGGTGATGAGGTGATTTCTACCAATGATTTATATGGTGGAACCTATAGATTATTTACAAAAGTTTACGCCAAATATGGTATCGTATTTCGCTTTGTGGATTTGCAAGATTCAGATCATCTAAAGAAAATCATTACACATAAAACTAAAATGATTTGGATTGAAACACCAACCAATCCAATGCTAAGTATAATTGATTTAAAAGCCATTTGTAAAACAGTTGCGGGGCGAGATATTATGGTTTGTGTAGATAATACATTCGCTACACCTTATTTGCAGCGCCCTTTAGATTTAGGAGCAGATGTGATTGTACATTCGGCCACTAAATATATTGCAGGACATTCAGATGTAATTTTGGGTTTAATTGTAGCGAAAGACGAAAAATTAGCCGAGCAATTATATTTCATGCAAAATAGTGCAGGCGCTGTACCTGGTCCACAAGATTGCTTTTTAACTTTGAGAGGTATAAAAACGCTTCATTTAAGAGTACAAAGAAGTTGTGAAAACGCCACTCAAATTGCGGAGTTTTTATCGAATCATCCTAAAGTTGATAAAGTTTATTATCCTGGATTAAAAGGGCATAAAAATCATGATATTGCCAAAAAACAGATGGATCACTTTGGAGGAATGGTGTCTTTTAGCTTGAAAGAAGATACTGCAGAATCAGCCAATAAAATATTAGTAAAAACAGAGCTTTTTGCGTTGGCAGAGTCTTTAGGTGGCGTTGAATCATTAATAGGACATCCTGCTTCTATGACGCATGCTTCTATTCCTAGAGAAGAGCGATTAAAATCAGGTGTTACCGACTCTTTGATTAGATTAAGCGTGGGAATTGAAGATATTGATGATCTTATTGAAGACCTTAAAAAGGCGCTAGGATAATATATGGCATTGCTCCTCATAGCATTGGCTATTGCGCCTGCGGCAGCTATTATTTGGTTTGTTTACACTAAAGATGTTCACGAAAAAGAACCTGTTAATATGCTGATATTGGCATTTGGTTTAGGAATTTTAAGTGTCATTCCTGCATACATTGGTTATTTAATTAGCGGAGATGTTTTTAGTGTGTCCGGCAATCCATTGATTACTGCAGGATATGCTTTTGGTGTAGTCGCAATCAGTGAAGAGTTTGCAAAGTTTATTTTTCTGCGATTTGTCATGTTTAAGAAAAAAGCCTTTAATGAACCTTATGATGGTATTATTTATGCCGTGATGATCAGTATGGGCTTTGCCACTTTTGAAAATTTCATGTACGTGGCTGAAGGAGGATTTGGTGTGGGCGTTTTACGAATGTTTACTGCAGTTCCGGCTCATGCTGTGTTTGGGGTGGCTATGGGTTATTATGTAGGTTTGGCTAAATTTGATCCACAAAGAAGAAATGAATATTTAGCAAAAGGCTTACTGTGGGCCGTTATTCTACATGGCGCTTACGATTTCTTTTTAATGCAAACCAATATTCCGGCACTATTCATCTTTTCATTTATTGGTTTATATCAAGCCATCAAATGGGCAAGAAAAGCCATTAAACAACACGCAGCTATCTCGCCATTTAAAGAAGAGGAAATTTATGACCCGCTCCGACAAAATTGAGCTGTTAGAAAAGTATTATCGCAAATACAATCAAATTGGTTTCATTAAGGATGATCCTATTTCTATTCCGCATCGTTTTTCAAAAAAACAAGATATTGAGATAAGCGGTTTTTTTGCGGCGATATTTTCTTGGGGACAGAGAGTAACCATCATTAACAAATGCAATAGTCTATTACAATTAATGGATAATGAACCTTATCAGTTTATTATGCAGCATCAATCCTCCGATTTAAAACCGTTTGAAAATTTCAAACACAGAACTTTTAATGGAACGGATGCGCTATACTTTATAGCTTATTTAAAGGATTTCTATCAATCCCATAAAAGTTTAGAAGAAGCATTTATTGAAAAAGGTTCTACGAATATGCAAGCTATTTTAACTGGATTTCATGAACAGTTTTTTGCCTTAGACTACGCACCAAAAAGAACCCAGAAACATATCGCTACACCCGCAAGAAATTCAACTTGTAAAAGGTTAAATATGTTTTTAAGATGGATGGTTCGAAAAGATGACCAAGGGGTTGATATAGGTATTTGGGAAAATATTTCTACTAATATTTTGATGATGCCATTAGATGTTCATGTAGAACGATCGGCTAGGAAATTGGGATTGATCAAGCGAAAACAAAGAGATTGGAAAACAGTGGAGGAGTTAACTCAAAATTTAAGAAAGTTTGATTCGGTAGATCCAGTAAGATTTGATTACGCATTATTTGGAATGGGATTAGAAAAGTATTAATTGTTATTTTTGCTTTTAAATTATAAAAATGAGATATTTTTTCTTTTGTATTGTAATAATGAGCGGTATTTTGAGTAAGGGTTTGATAGCTCAGGATTTTTCAGAGCATAGAGTTCCATTTACTGCGGTTTCTTTTTTACTTACAGATGTACAGCCAAGAACAATTGGTTTGAGTGGAATAAATGTTGTAGGTATAACAAATACATTTTCAAGAAGTTATACATCAAATCCATCATTAAGTGCGGGATATGATGATGGAGTTCGTTTTTCATTAAACTATAACCCATATTCGATTCGAGAGGGTAATCCAGCTTTAGACAATTACAAAATAAGCAAAGAGATATTTAACCTAGCTAGTCACTTACAATTTAATTTTAAGAACAAAAATGCTATTGGTTATGATTTCAGATACTTTAACTACGGAGAAGTGATAATTTCAAATGTTTTTGGAGATAATATTCAAACCTATAAACCAAAAGATTTTGCTCTTAAGGTATTTTACTCAAGGCTGTTTAAAAATGTACGTTTAGGTATCGCAAGTGCATATATAAGAAGTGATCTTTTTAAAGATGGGTTTGAAAAATATCTTGTGAATACAGTTGCTTTTGATATTGGATTTGATGGTTTTACAACAAAGCACTTTAAGGGCTCGTCATCATCATACACACTAAATTATGGTGTCAGTTTTCAAAATTTGGGACCAAATTTTAAATATGCTGAAACTGAACCAATAAACAGTATTTTACCATCTATTCTTAAAGTAGGCCTATCAAATGTCTTTCAAATCCAACCCAAAGAAAGTTCTAAATTTTTAACGAGAGTTTATATTGGGTATCAAGCGGATAAACTTTTGGCTCCAACTCCGAGTTCAGAAGACAATGATAATAATGGAATCTTTGATTTTCTAGAAAGAAAATGGGCAGGTCAAGTTTTTGGATCTTTTGCTGATGCACCAGACGGATTTAAGGAAGAAATGAAAGAAATTAATCATCATATTGGTGGAGGAGTGGAATTGATTTTTGATAATGAAGTAATGTTTGCCTTAAATTCAGGGATATTTTTAGAAAACAAATATAAAGGAAATAGAAAGAACGTGTCATTATCTCCAGTTATTGGCATTAAAGGATTTAATATTGAATATACTTATACTTTTAGCTTAAATGAAACTGGACCACTTAATAGTGTTCATCAGTTTGGTATTAATTTACAAGTAGCTAAAATTGCTCCCAAACTAGGCTACAATAATTGGACGAATCCTACAAAAGACAAACAGCTTATAAAGGATGATACAGAGGAAGCAGATAAATTGTTTAAACTATGAATATCGAAATAAACACCCTTCAAAACTCTGTGGTTCAATTATTGGTTTCGCTCAATAAGGTAGAAGCATTTGATAGCTAAGAACAATTGCCAAACTGGCAGATTTAAAGTATTGAGGGGG
Organism: Chitinophagales bacterium; assembly: GCA_041393015.1. GTDB lineage: Bacteria > Bacteroidota > Bacteroidia > Chitinophagales > JADIYW01 > JAGQYH01. The sequence continues at coordinate 929,347 of JAWKKV010000001.1, forward strand.
GAAGGTCATTGCTCGAAAACCACTTTTTAACGGATAATCATATTAGTTATTTTAGCCAGAAAGTTAAACTCTCCAATGTTTAAATACATAAGTTTAGTAATTGTAGTTCTTTTATTGGTGCTTGTAACAACGACGGCGTATATGTCAAGACCGCTTTTCTCAGAGCAAAGATCTGAACTACCCGCATTACCTGCGATTGCTCCAAGAAGTCAAGCAGTAACTTTTGCAAGAACGGAAAACGGTTTGTATTTAGTTACCGATATTCAATCTCAAAATATTGAAGCCATTAACATTTCATCTATTTATGGTTCAGACACACAATTGGATCTCATAAAGCTCTATCAAAAAATTGGTCATGATTCAATGACTAAAATTACCGGTCCATTAGAAATTATCGATTTAAATGAGCTTCAATTACCTATGGATTTTGGTGCGGTACACCTTGCAGCAGGTACCAATTACAAAGAGCATTCAGAGGAAGTATTATTAGACGATCCACCTTTTCTTTTTCCCAAAAATATTCCACCAACACCATGGAATGCCTCTATAAAATATACTAAGCGGCTTGATTACGAAGCAGAATTGGCAGCAGTTCCTCTTTCAACTATTCAATCTCCTGATGATAAACCATTCTTTGGATTGATTTTGGCTAATGATTTTACAGATCGTTGGACGCTTATAAAAGGCTTGAATCTTCGTAAACCTATGGGAACAACTGGCTTTGCGGCATCAAAGGGCCAAAAAAGCTTTCTGCCAACAGGTTGTTTCTTAGTAATACCAAAGGATGAGGATTTTTACAATACTATTGAACTCAGGCTTTATGTCAATAATAAGTTGAGACAAAGATTTAAAGCGGAGGATATGATTCTTAAAATAAATGATATTGTACAACAATCTTTTGTTGATAGCAATAATGTCTTCTATAATGGCAAAACAGAGGTGGCGTTGATTCCTAAAGAAGGTATAAAAGGAGGTTCTATGATTTTAACAGGAACTGCAGGCGGCGTGATATTTAAACCAGTTAATATTTGGTGGCAGGGAATTTACCTTAAAAAGGGAGATGTCGTAAGAACGGAAGCAAGTTTTTTAGGAAATCTAGAAAACAAAATTGATTGAAATCTTAAAAACATATTTTTCTCAACCTGATTCTTATTTGATTACGCATTATTTGGAATGGGATTAGAAAATGCCGAAATTTGAATCATGAATACCGAATTAAGCACACTTCAAAACTCTGTGGTTCAGTTGTTAGTTTCACCCAATGAAGTGGAAGCATTTGATAGCTATGAGCAGTTGCGAAACTGGTTAATTGAAAATATTGAGTGGTTGTTGGATCATGATTTTGAGCGATTGTTGAGTGTTTTATACAGAATTGATGTATCTGAGATTAGGGTTAGGAAATTAATAGAACAAAACGAAGGGGAAGATGCTGCAGGCATTATGGCAGATCTAATTTTGGAGCGACAAGCACAAAAAATTGAAAGCAGAAAGAAATATTCCACTCCCAAAGACAACAAATACTTTGATGATGAAGCGGAAAGATGGGATTAAACAAATCTGCTTCAAAAAATAGTCTGAAATAATATAATTACATTAAAACGCAACGGATAGCATTAACAGCTCATCTAATGTTACAAATCTAATTACCTTAGTATTTAAATTATACCTTGTTGAAGAAGTCATTATTCTTAGTTGTACTATTTGTCTTAACCATCAGTATTAATGGTTTTGGTCAGAAAGGCTTTTATGCCGGATTTTCCGGGAATGCCGGAATTTCTGCTATTGGTAATCAAAACCTTTATGGTCTAAAGTGGAGCTATTTAAATAACGACAAAACTTTCGATCCGGCCTATAAACTTACCTTAGGTTATGGCGCCAATGCCAAAATAGGATACAATTTTTCACCGCCACTTGGAATGCAATTTGAGTTAGGCTATCAGAAGAGAGGTCAGAATTATGAAGACACTGACGGTAAAGATGTGACACATACTAAAGATATCTCGCTCAATTATATTACTACAGGAGTCTATTTTAGATATACCAGCATTTTTAGAAAGAACTTTTACAAACGAGAGCAAAAAGTAAGATTGGCAATTACAGTCGGCCCTCAAATTAATGTTTTGGTTTCGGCGGACCAAACTTATAGCTTGTCGGGTGAAATTATAGATGCTTTTGGACTAGATTTAACGGATATTGATTACCCATCTAATAATCCGCCACAATGGACAAGTGACTATAATTTTACCTCAACAGATAATGATAAGGAGTTGTTTAGAAATGTTGATATTGGTTTGTTGGCAAGGGTTGGAGTAGATTTTTATCCTAAAAAATGGTTTTTTATATCACCAACATTAACCTCTTATTTGAGTTTAACCGATATTAATAATAAGGATTATACTCAACATTCAGGCTACGGACAAAGTAGGAATTTTTCAGTCGGTTTTGAGTTGGGCATTGGATTCTACGTCAATAAGAAGTCTTAAAAATCTTTTTTCTTTAACTTATCATGATAATCTTTCACTAGCATAAGGCTGGCAGAACCATACCATGGTTTTAACTCCATCACTAAGCTCCCCGCTTGTATAGCTGGATCACTCTCGGTTAATGCTCTGGCTGATTCAATATCTTCTACATCAAAAATATAGATACCTCTTAGTTCGCCGTCATCTAAAAAAGGGCCTGCGACAATCAATTTACCTTCTTCTGCCAACCTAGAGATATTATCCATGTGTGCTTTTTGCAGAGCAATTGCTTCCTCTTGGCTTTGATCTCTGTTTGGTCCGGCTTTTAAAAAAGCCATTACATATTTTTTCATTCCATAATCATCTGCATTCACAGATTTGGCTAAGTTTTCGTTGTATGCTGTATTCATAATGGTTTCCTTATTTTTATCGGATAACTGGCAACTTGTTAAAAGGCTTGCTAAGCAGAGAATTGTTAGTACAAATTTCATTTCGTTAATTTTAGCGAATGTAATAAAATGGCAATTTTTCAATAAAGAAAATGATATTATAAGTGCTTTCCACAAAATGTTATTGAAAACTATCATAATATAAGAACAATTTGATTTTCTTTGTCCCCAAATTAAAGCACAAACAACGTTTCATGTAAAAATGAAGTATAACATTAATGGCTAGAAGTCTGCTTATAGATAGACTAATAGTGATAAATGGAAGTTGGGAGTAGGAAATTGATGTATTTGTCATTGATTCACATTGGGAATGATTGTTGTACAGGCTTAAAGGAATGAGAAATTTAGCAGTAATTATATTATGTAGCTTAGCTACTGCTGTCATTGGGCAAGATACCATTCCATTAAGTAATGATTATCCCTTCAAGGATGGAATCTACTTGTCTTTCGAAGAATTTAAAGGAGATAATCCAACTTATACTAGAGATCAATTTAAAATTGATGAGGTAGACTCTACTGATTATGATCTTACAAAAGTTAGAAAACTTAAAGTGCTAACGGAGAAAGGTAAATGGAAATCGCTTTCAATCAATAAAATTTGGGGCTTGGCTTATGATGGCGTTCCCTATATTTATTATAAAGGCTTGGGTAGCGTCAATAATCCTTTATCCAACTACGATAAATTAACGAGAATTGATGTTATTGGTGCAATTTGTATGTTTAGATTGGAACACCTTTCTCAAACAAACAATACAAATGCTTTTACCAATAAAATATTATACAACAACCACGTTTATATTTTAGATATGCTAATGGATATGAATTCTGGTAAAATTCATGTGTTCGATTATTTTTCTGTAGAGCATTACATCAAATCAGATGAAAATCTTTATTACGAGCTTCAAGTGCATAGACGGGAAATAAATCTTTACGATATCGTTTTTGCCTTCAACCTAAGACATCCAGTATATCCTTCTCCTGTTTCTTACAGCAGCGATTAAACATAAGGCCCAAATAGACAAACACCCCAATAGCTTTAGCTAAGGTGTTTTGACAATCTATTATTTTAAGTGAAAATGTTAAATAGTATAAACATCGAAGCATAAAAATGCTCGAGCATACTAAAATCAAAAAATATGTGTTTATAGAAATGTAACTGGTAGCAACGCTTTCATACTTTCTGGCTAAGGCACTTACTTCCCAATAGTAGGTGCCTTTTTATATTAAGACGTTCGATAAATATTTTCGGTTGCATTCTACAAAGTTTGTATCTTGGTGCTAGCATTTTCAAGACTTATATACTATATGAACAAACTTCTACTTACGCTAATCATTTCTTTCTTCTTTTTCGAAATGTCTGCTCAAATATCTCAGCAAACATTGCAATGGCAAAACAAAACAAGAAAATTTATTGTGTATTTGCCACAAGATTATTCTCCTCAAGAAGAATTGCCTTTGGTCATCAATATGCACGCATTTACTGGAATCGGTGCCGGACAGTTTAATTATACTAAATATCATAAACTAGCCGACACAGCAAGATGTATTGTGGTATATCCATATGGAATTGGTGGAAGATGGAATACGGGTCCTGTCTTTGGTATTGGTTCTAATGTAGATGATGTTGGGTTCATTGGTCGACTGATAGATTATATGTCAATCGTTTATAGCATTGATGCACGGAGAGTTTATGCAACGGGTTATTCTGCGGGTGGTTTTATGTCGCAGAAGTTGGCGTGTGAATTAACCAATAGAATTGCAGCCATAGCTCCTGTAGCAGCAAGTATGCATCCTGATACTTATGAGACATGTGACCCAGATAGACCCGTGCCGACATTAATGTTTAATAGTATTTCTGATCCAGTCACTCGTTACAATGGTTTCGAAGGCGTTCAGCCGGTTGAAGATGTAGTGGCATTATGGAGTGATTTGAATGGTTGTGATATCATTCCCGTGGAGGAAGAAGTGCCCAATATTGTTCAAAATGATGGTTCAAGAGTAAATAAAATAACGTATCAAAATTGTGATGAATCGGAACTGATTTTCATGAAGTTTTTTAACGCAGGACATACATGGCCGGGCGCCAATCCTACCTTTATATTAGGCAATACCAACCAAGATGTGAATGCAACGAATGAATCGTGGGCATTTTTTAAACGGTTTGCTATTCCGGATGACATGGCTTGCGGTAAACCAACGAATTTGGTGAGTTCCGTAGAAAATAATCAATTGACTTTAAGTTGGAGTGCTATTGATGGTATAGATTTTTATAGTGTTTTTGTTGTATATCCTACCGGTGAAAAACAGTTTGTTGAAAATATTCAAGGCACTAGTTTACAATTGCCAATTGAAGCGGGTGGAAATTTGGTTTGGTTGGTGAGAGCACAATGCGAAAGTGGCCATGTGGATTGGTCGCCATTACAATTGGATGAAATTAGCTTGAGAATAGCAAACTATTCTGATATTAAATTGTATCCGAACCCAGCCGTTAACTTAATAAATATTGAAGTGGAAGAAAGTATGGTGAATAGTGAGTTTAAAATCACGAGTAGTTTTGGTACTAGAGTAATTGCCGGTACTATAACAAGCTCAAATATTAAAGTTGATATTTCTGCTTTAGATCCCGGCGTCTATTATTTTAAAGTAAAGTATAGCGATCTGCAGCAAATGTTTTTAAAGCAATAGGATATATTTTTTCTAATTTAATTTGATCCGGCCCTTTACATTACGATTTTTTCATACTATTTTTAAGTAATTACCCCTTATTACTTACAGAAATCTATTAATTTAGTGCGTAATTATGGGGGTTAATTTGTCACTTAGGTCTTTTCAAAATCTTTCTAATTTTTTATTAGTAGTAATGCTTTTGCTTTTTTTTAGCCAAGGCAATACGCTATATGCCCAAGGTGTATCAACAGATTGCGCAGGCTCTTCAGGAGCAATAGGAATATGCTCTAGTGAAACTTTAAATCTAAATAGTAACGGTCCGGGGAGAGATGATTTTTCAAGTTCCAATAATAGTTCTGGATGTATTGATCAAGAACATCAATCTGCATGGTTGTTTATTCAAGTTGAACAAGGAGGAACATTAGGTTTCGTAATTGACCCTGTTGGAGCAGATGATTACGATTTTGCAGTTTATGGTCCGGATAGAAGTTGCGATAATTTAGGAAGTCCTATAAGATGCTCATGGGCATTAGGAAGTTCAAATACAGGAATGAGCGGCACTGCAAATGATCTTTCAGAAGGTGTAAATGGCAATGGATTTGTTAGATGGTTAGATGTTAATCCAGGAGAGACTTATTTTATATTAATTGATAACTACTCTAGCTCTAATCAAGGATTCGCTTTGAATTGGACGGGTAGCTCTAGTTTAGATTGTGATGTAACCTTACCTTGTCCGGTGGTAGAACTTGGCGAAGACACAACCATTTGTAGCAACACAAGTATTCAAATTGGAATTGATGCCGGTGCAGGAGAAACTTATTTATGGAACACAGGAGCAACCACTAGTAAAATTATGGTGGCAGATTCTGGATTGTATTGGTTAGAAGTAGATAAAAATGGCTGTGTTGAAAGAGATTCAATTTATATTTCAAAAGGGACAACTCCAGTAGTAGATTTAGGCAATGATACAATTTTGTGTGAAGGAGAATCTTTATTGTTAGATGCCAACGTTCCTGAAGCACTGTATTATCTATGGAACGATGGTAGCACCTTACCAATTCTTTTAGCTAGTTCAGCAGGAAATTATTCTGTAAGAGTTTCTAATGATTTTTGTTCATCAGTAGCTGATATCAATGTAAACTATGATCAAATTCCAACAATAGAATTGGGAAGTGATACGACACTTTGCAACAATGGAGGGTTTGTTTTAGATGCCTCTTCTAGCTTAGCCAATAACTATGTTTGGCAAGATGGGTCTGTGGGATCAACTTTTACCGCAACTAGTTCAGGAGTTTACTCTGTGTTGGTGGAGAATACAGCTTGTTCTTTTACCGATAGTATACAAGTGCAATTTAAGCAGTCTCCAGTTTTTGATCTTGGGCCATCAACCAATAGTTTCTGTGAAAATGATACAGTTACTTTAAATGCATCTGCTAGTAACGCAACAGCTTATTTATGGCAAGATGGATCAACCACTAGTTCTGTTCAAGCTTTCGAAAATGGAATTTACTGGGTGGAGGTTAGTATAGACGAGTGTACCACAACGGATAGCATTGATCTTACATTTTTAGAATATCCTCAAATTTTTCTTCCAAATGATACAGCCATATGCGAAGGGGATATCTTTACTTTAGATGCATTCTCTTCTGTTGCAACGGATTATTTATGGCAAGATGGTTCAATGAGCGACAATTTTGTAGTGACAGAAGAAGGGGATTACTATGTTCAAGTATCTAACCAATTTTGTAATACATCAGATTCAATTTCAGTATTGTATAATTTGCCGCCAAGTTTTGATCTTGGTTTAGATACGCTTCTTTGCAAAGGTTCAGAATATGTTTTAACAATTGGTAATCAGCCGGAAGACGTCACTTATGTTTGGCAAGATTATTCAACCGATTCATCTTTTGTAGTGTCTGAGCAAGGAGAATATTATGTAACAGCACAAAATCAGTGCGGAACAGCTTATGATACCGTATTTGTAGAGTTTGGAAGTTGTGACTGTAATTTCTTTATTGCTACTGGTTTTACACCCAATAACGATGGTGTAAATGATGCTTTTTATCCAATTGTTGATTGTGATTCTATTTCAGAATTTTCACTTAGAATCTATAATAGATGGGGGGAAACCGTTTACGAATCTAATGATGCACAGTCAAAGTGGTATGGACCTAACGAAAGTGATGCACTTCAAATGGATACTTACATTTGGGCTATTGAATACCGTTGGACATGGAGAGGAGAAGAAATGTCTAACCAAGAAAGTGGATTTTTCACACTAATCAGATAAATTTTTATTGAAGCTAATTTTAGTGAAAACTTCTATTGGCGTAAGGGTACCTTTTGTAGTATAAATCTTGCACGTGTAAGGCTAATACTTCTCTTAATTCTTTAATACTATCCTTGTCAATTGCAGAAATAAACACACATTTATGTGTAAATGATTTTCTTATACTGCTTTTAAAATTCTCTAAAAGTTCTTCTTTTACCGAATCTGGCAAGTAAGGATCAAAATGATTGGCTACATAAGCATCCATTTTATTAAATACCATTATAGTAGGAATATCAATAGCGCCCAACTCTTGTAATGTAGTATCAACTACTTTTATTTGCTCATGAAAATTAGGATGTGAAGCATCTACAACGTGGGCAAGAATATCAGATTCCTTGGCTTCATCAAGTGTACTTTTAAACGATTCTACTAAATTGTGAGGAAGCTTTCTAATGAATCCAACGGTATCAGAAAGAAGGAGAGGAATTTTATCAATTACTATTTTTCTAACGGTAGTGTCTAAGGTTGCAAAAAGTTTGTTTTCTGCTAGAACATCAGACTTCTTGCTCAACATATTCATGATAGTAGATTTTCCCACATTGGTATAGCCTACCAAGGCGACACGAATCATCTCTCCTCTTGTTTTTCTTTGTGTTTGGTTTTGTTTATCAAGTTTAATCAACTCTTTTTTTAGAAAAGCAATCTTGTCTTGCACAATCCTTTTATCTGTTTCTATTTCCTTTTCACCCGGACCTCTCATTCCAATACCACCACGCTGTCTTTCTAAGTGACTCCACAAACCTTTTAATCGGGGCAAGTAATATTGCATTTGCGCTAATTCCACCTGTGTGGTAGCTTGTTTGGTTTGTGCTCTTTGAGCAAATATGTCTAATATAAGAGAGGTTCTGTCTAAGATTTTACACTTCAATTCTCTTTCTAAGTTACGTTGTTGGGTGGGACTTAATTCTTCATCAAATATAACAGTATCAATATCGTGTATTTTATTGAAAACCTTTATTTCTTCTAGTTTTCCTGATCCGATGAAAAACCGTTGATCAGGATTTTGTAATCGTTGAATAAATCGACCTTCCGTGACACCTCCGGCGGTGGAGGCCAAAAACTCTAATTCATCCAAATATTCGTCTATTTCTTCTGCCTTTTGGCTTCTAATAGCCACACCTACTAACACTACTTTTTCTATTACTTCCGGCTGCGTTTCAATCATTCTATAATATACTATTTAATTTATTTAAGTTCGACATTCGCGAAACGATTAATTGGGTTTAACCAATATACAAAAACCTATTCTTTTAGTTTTGCGTTCAGTTTTTTAAAAAACTTACTTATTCTTTTCTCTGCTGATCCCCAAACTTCTGTATTGATGCTGTACGTCACTGAAGGACCATCTTGTTTTCCTTTGATCAAGCCAGCATTTCTTAGCTCTTTTAAATGTTGCGAAACAGTAGATTGAGACAAAGGTAATTCCGCTACAATTTCACCACATAAGCAAGAATGATATTTAGCCAAAACCTTTAAAATGGCTACTCTCGCAGGATGTGCAAACGCTTTTCCTATTAATGCCATTTCTTGTTCTCCATTTGAAAATTTACTTGATTTTGAATAGGCCATAACTTTATTGTTAATTGCAAATATACAATTAAACTACAAAAATTTAAAATTGCTTATAAGTTTTTATGAATCAATAAAATAAAGTTCGATTAAACTGTAATTATAGATATTTGTAGTAACCATTCAACTTTTACATTGAAAGAGCAACAATTTGAGACAAAAGCCATTAGAACGCAGCATGAGCGTGGCTTCAGAGAGCATTCCTCTCCTATCTATTTTACATCCAGTTTTGTATTTGATGATGCAGAACAAGCACGGGCACTATTTGCTGATGAAATTGATGATAATATCTATACTCGTTTTTCAAATCCCAATGTAAATGAGTTTGTACAAAAGATGTGTGCTTTAGAAGACATGGAAGATGGTTTTGGCACCGCTAGTGGTATGGCAGCTGTCTTCGCCAGTATGGCGGCACTTTTGAAATCAGGAGACCATATTTTAGCATCTAGTGCTTTATTTGCTTCTACTACAAGAATTATAAAAGATATTTTTCCAAATTGGGGAATTGAGCATACTTTTTTTGATATCCATCAGCCGGACACATGGGAAGCACTTATTCAGCCCAATACAAAAATGATTTTTGCAGAAACACCTTCTAATCCAGGCTTAGTGTTAATAGACTTAGAGCATTTGTGCGCAATTGGAAAGAAGCATAATATTTTAGTCAATATAGATAATTGTTTTGCTACGCCTTACATTCAGCAGCCGTCAAAGTTTGGAGTCGATATTATCACCCACAGTGCTACTAAGTTTATTGATGGTCAAGGAAGAGCTATTGGAGGCGCTATTTTAGGATCTAAAGAATTAATTAAAACGATAAGAGGATTCTGTCGTCAAACCGGACCTGCAATGTCTCCATTTAATGCCTGGATATTATCTAAGAGTTTAGAAACTTTGCATGTAAGAATGGATAGGCATTGCAGTAATGCTTTAGCTGTTGCCGAATGGTTAGAACAAAATGAGGATATAAAATCAGTTAAATATCCTTTCTTGCCGTCTCATCCTCAGCATGAATTGGCTAAAAAACAAATGAAATTAGGTGGTGGTCTGGTCACATTTGAAGTAAAGGGCGGTTTGGAAAGAGGAAAACGATTCTTAAATAGTTTGAAGATGTTTTCTCATACTGCTAATTTAGGAGACACAAGAACAATTGCTACGCATCCCGCCAGTACAACCCATTCAAAAATTGAAGTGGCTCAAAGAGAAGCGGCAGGAATATTTGATGGCACCATAAGACTATCTGTTGGATTAGAACACATTGATGATATTAAACAAGATATTGAGCAAGCATTAGCTGAATCAAAATAAGTGGTGTCGATTGAAAAGTTAAATAGAGTAGATTTAGGGCTATTTTTTATTACTATAGTAGTTCTATTTTTTATTTATACCTATCCATCTGTTTTGCCCCAACATCCAAAAGCTGTGCATCAATGGCGTCAATGTGATGGACTATCTATTACTATGATGTATGTCCACAATGGCTTAAATCCATTTCAACCGGAAGTTCATAATAGGCATGGTGAGGGGAAAACGGTTGCTGAGTTTCCTATTATTTATTATGTAAATGCTGCCATCATTACGGTTATTGGCGTTAGACACAAAGATACGGTTACTCGTGGGATGAATTTAATGATCTTATATCTCGGACTTTTCTTTCTTTTTCGAATAGGCTTGATTGTTTTCAAAAATAGGTTGTTGGCTTTGATGCCGGTTATATTTCTTCATTCCTGCCCTATTGTTGCCTATTATGCCGCATCTTCTGTTCCCGATGTGGCAGCCTTATCGTTTGTTATAACCGGAATCTATTTTTTGATTGAATATCTTATAGAGAGAAAAGAAAAATCTTTTTGGATAGCACTTTTTTTTACTGCATTAGCAGGAATGATTAAGTCAACCATCTTGATTCCTTACTTGGCATTTAGCTTTGTTTTATTGCTGGCGGTGATTACCCAACATGAGAAATTAAAGGTTTCATTTGTTAAGCTGCTACTATTGGGCGTGCCTATTTTGGCAACACTAGTATGGGTAACTATAGCTGCTCGATATAATGCAGCGCATGAAAACATCACTTTTTTATTAAGTATAAAACCCATTTGGGGCATTGATAGAACATACATTGATCAAATATCTGAAAGGATTAAGGAATTTTGGATATCTGAATACAGCTATTTGCCGCTAATGTGGACAATTTTTGGCTTAGGATTTTTATTTCTTATCGCAGGGTCAAAAAAAGTAATTTTATATAAACTGGGACTTATAATCTTATTATTAGGTTCAACTGCCTATTTCTATCTTTTTTTCGAGCAATTTTATCACCATGATTATTATGCCATAGAATTGTTACCATTGTTAATTGCTTTTTTTATTGCGGGCATTTGGTGGCTCTCGGCCCAATTAAGGATACCAGTTTTAAAGAATACTTTAATCATTGGAATTTCAGTTTTGCTGATATTAAACGTTTTATCTACTAGAAAAAATATGATTCGAAGATATACTGTGGATGGACAATGGAATGCTTATTACGATATTTATTTAGACTTAACACCCAAATTAAGAGCGGTAGGTGTTGAATTTACAGACAAAGTTTTAGTTAGTTCTGATGGCAGTCCCAATATCTCACTTTATCTGTTAGATCAATTGGGTTGGACAAGGTTTCCTTATGGCTTAGACGCAGAAATGGTAGAAGATTATAAAAAGCAAGGGTTAAAATATATCATTACCAGAGAAGAAGATTTAGTTAACCGACCATTTTTGGAACCTTATTTAAGCGATGAGATTATTCGATATGGAAACATTAGAGTTTATCGATTGTGAGAAAAAAAATAAATCACGTCATACAAATTTAAAGTACAAAGTTTGAAAGTCATAAATAAGTATATATCTTTGCCGTCCTCTTGGTAAACAGGAGGGGTCCGGAGCGGTAGCTCAGTTGGTAGAGCAATGGACTGAAAATCCATGTGTCGGCGGTTCGAAACCGCCCCACTCCACAAAATGATGAATCCTCAATTCTATTTAGAGTTGAGGATTTTTTGTTTTACCTCTTAAAGTTATAGTAATAAAGAACAACTTTAGAGAATTGGCACAACGATATTAATCGGCTAACTGAATTACCTCAAGAAAAATTTGAAAATATGTTGATGACGGTGATGACCTTTTGTTCTAACTTGGTATAAAGGAGTAAACAAGCAAAAAATGTTTACTCACAAAATAAAAATTAGACCAATGAAAAATTCAAACTTCTTTTACATAGCAGCCTTAGTTATTTTATTTTCTTCTTGTGGAAGTCAAAACCAAGAAGCAAAATATTACGAAGAATTTGACACCAATCAAATGGGCGAGTACAATAATGTTGATCAAGGTAACTACAATCAAGAAGGCAATTACCAAGAAGCAAATTATCAAGAAATTAATCAGACAAACAATTCTCAAAATAATTCAAAAGCCAAAAGAGGAAGCTCAAAAGTGGAGATGAAAACTATTATGGATAATCAAACAGGATTGCCCTATTGTTATATGCCATTGCCGGCTAACTGGAAGTTGAATCCAAAAACAACAGGGAATGAGCCGGCGATTACAGGACCAAACGATATCAATGTATATAATGTAGCTTTTAAAACATTTGTTTATTCAAATGATCAATATATGGCACAAATGTATCAGCAAGCAGGTCAACAAATGAGACGCCCGGTCGGAAGTAAAAATGTAAAAAATGAATTACAAGCAGAATTAAACAAGAACGGATACACATTTGTAAAGCAATATGATCTTCCTGGTGTGGCTCAATCAGACAAAAATTACAATGATAAGTTATGGAAAGTAGGACCTATGCAATCTACTTTTGGTGCCACAGCTAGTGAATGGGTCAATCAAAATGGAAAGAAAATATTGATTCTTACTCATTATTTTGAACATGCCGGACAAGGTTTAGTGTCTTGGGGTTATTATGGAAATGCCATGGAAACTCCAGCAAGTGAATTTGAAAATGCTGCTCAAACATTAATTTACGCAGCTACCAATATTAAATACAACGATCAACAAATTCAAGCACATAATAGAAGTGAGCAACAAAAATCAAATCAAAGTTGGGCGTCGCACAATCAAAAAATGAAGAACAATCAAGCCAATTTTGAGGCAACTCAACAAGCTTATAGAAGCAGCAATGATGCTATTAACAATTCAATTATGAGTACTTACAGAAATCAAAGTGCTTCATCAGATAGAACGCAACAACGATATATCAATTCAATTCGGGAAGAGAATACAGTAACGAATCCTTATGATGGACAACAATATCAAGTAGATCAAAACTATAACCAAACTTGGATGAATAGCAACGGGGACTATATTCAATCTAACGACGCCTATTATAATCCTAATGGCGATCAAAATGTTTATCAGTATGATTGGCAAGAAGTTGAGCCGGAATATTAAAATTGATTTGATTGCGGTTAGACGCTAACAAAAGTCTCACAAAAATTAAATCCTCAATTCTAAAATTAGAGTTGAGGGTTTTTTTATGGATAATAGTTACAGAGATTTATCAATACATATAACTTGATATCACCTTAAAGTAAATAATCTAAAAGAGGTTAGTACAAATAAATATTTTTCCATATCTTATGATTTCTCTTCTCAACATAAATTTTTTAAGCTATGGAAGGCGCAAATATTATGGTATATGCAGTGGGTGGTTTTGTGCTACTAATGCTAATTGAATACGCATACGGATATTTTAAAAAGAAGCAATTATATCGGCTAAATGACACGGTTACCAATTTAAATATTGGTGTGGGGAGCCAAGTATTTGGTTTGTTGTACAAAGTAATCATTTATAGCGCGTTAGTGGTTGCGTATAAGAATTTTGCCATTTTTGATATTCCTATCAATGTTGTAACTATACTTCTTTGTGCTGTTTTATATGATTTTTTATTCTATTGGGCACATCGCTGGGGACATGAAGTTAATTTGTTTTGGGGTGCTCATATTGTGCACCATCAAAGTGAGGAATACAATTTAAGTGTTGCCTTAAGACAACCTTGGTTTCATCAGTTAATGTCGTTTTTTATATTTCTTCCCTTACCTATTATTGGGTTTGATCCTTTGATGATTTTAGGCGTTTCTCTATTTTCAACTTTGTTTCAATTTTGGATACATACTAAGGCCATTAAAAAAATGCCTGCATGGTATGAGTTTATATTCAACTCTCCGGCACATCATAGAGTTCACCATGCGGTTAATGAAAAGTATATAGACAAAAATCATGGTGCGGTTTTAATTATATGGGATAGGATTTTTGGCACTTTTAAGGCGGAAGAAGAAGAGCCAACATATGGTATCACTACTCAATTTAAAAGCTTAAATCCTATTTGGAGTAATTTTCATTATTACTTTGAAATTTGGGATAAAATGAAAACCATGAATTTTAAGAATAAAATTAAAATGGTTTTTGCTAAACCGGGTTGGACGCCTGACGGTCCAGCCCCTTCAGAATTAATAAAACAAGTGGATTTAAAGAGAGAGAAGCACAATCCTAAAGTGCCACTTGGTTTTAGCGTTTATGTTTTTGTTCAATTGATGATAATTATGTGGGGCGTGGTAGCTTACATGAATCATTTTGATGAACTAAGTGTCTTTTTTCAATGGTTCTTTGCAGGATTAATCATTTTATCTATGACAATTTGTAGTGGTATTTTTGAAAAAAAGAAATGGGTGTTTTTTGGAGAATATGCTAGAATCCTAATGATTGCTTTTTCAATTAATACCTTTTACTACCTAAATTATATGGATTGGTTTTTAGCCATGGTTATATTTTCTTCCATTGCTGCTGTCACCTTTTATGTTTGGTTTAGCATTTCTTTGAAAATAAACTACAAGGAAATTTTATTAGGAGATCAAGTACTTAACTAATCTCTAAAAACAAGGTTAATTTGCTTTTCAAGTTCGTTTCTTTTCTCTACGAGATTAGACAAGTCAAATTGCTTAACTTTTTGCTTTTGTCTCCACTCAAAATATTCCATCCTATATTGATACGCAATCAAGAAGCTTATTGCTGGGACAGTAAAGTAATATAATAAAGTGATCCAAATATTTGGATAAACAAAACGATACAACAAAGCTGCTATTCCAATATTAAAAACACCTCCAATCAGCATTCCAATAGCCATTTTAACGCTTAGCCAAAATACTTTTCTTTTAAATGTTCTTTCAACAAACCACTTTGTAATCCAATAGGGAATACCCATTAACACAATTCCTAGTATGGCAAAAGGCCAAGCCATCAGCAAGAAAGCGATATTTTTTGAGGAGGAAATTTTTCCGTTTTTGGCTAAACTAAATATGTGTTTATTTTCTACTTTTTTGTGCTGTAATGCTGTAAAGTAACCGTCTAATTTATCTTTTAAACTAAGGAAAGAATTTGTTGGTGTTTTAGCCAAAGTATTAATTTGGTCAGCTAATTTTTTAGAATATTGTTGACGGTCTTTTATGGAAAGTTTGGGGTCGTGATCATCTGTATGCATTCCTTTACGAGTAACTCGTATAACTTGTTCATGCATCGTAAAATACTCGTTATTGTCAATTTGGGTGATTTCACCTTTTATAGCATTTTCAATATCTAAGGTCAATTGATCAATTGCCTTGTCGGCGTTTTCTTCATAGAGTTTTTTGTATTTGGAAACTTGAATAGGAGCGGCATTGGAGATCAACATTTTACTTCTCATACGAGTTGGATCTTCGTAATTCATTCCTACACAAAAAACTTCTAAATCCAACTCCCAATTGTACTTATTCATAGCGCCAAATGCCATTCTCGCAGCTCCTTTTTTTAAGGGTTTTAGTTTTCTTTCAAAAACATCATCTGTTAAGCCTTCCCCAAACAGCAATGGAGATCTTTTCCTTTTTAAGATTTTAAAACAGGCTTCGAAAACACTTTTATTCTTAAGGGTAGCGTTCACTCCGTCCATATTTCTATAAATAGGCAGCATGTTGGCCGCCCACAAAACAGGCCTTAGAAATGGCTTAAAAACATCAGAGCGGGTCATGAAAAAAACAATCGGTTTCTGCAATCCGGCAATTAAAAGAGGATCCATGAAAGCACTAGGATGATTGGAAACGATAATGGCGCAGTTGTTTCTTTTAGTTGGAGCATTGCGTGTTTCAAGATTAGAGAATACAATCCTGAACATATAATTCAAAACAATATAGAGTAGAAAATATAACGGTCTCATATCTAAATAGTAAATGCAAAACTACTATTTATTTTAAGAGACCTGAAAGGTTATTGAAACCTTTCAGGTATTGTTGTCGTCTTATCTTGGTGGAGGTGGAGATCCCTCTCCTTTTTTAATCCTATCAAGAATCATTCGTTTAAATTTATTTTCTAACGATAATAGAACAGCTACTTTTTTAGTGGGAAGCACACTTTTAAACTGAGCAATATACCTTTTCATTATATCAAGGTCTTTTTGAAGGAAGCTGATTTCATTATTGA
Source organism: Chitinophagales bacterium (assembly GCA_041393015.1). Classification (GTDB taxonomy): domain Bacteria; phylum Bacteroidota; class Bacteroidia; order Chitinophagales; family JADIYW01; genus JAGQYH01. The sequence continues at coordinate 946,315 of JAWKKV010000001.1, forward strand.
TCATCTTTTCAGCTTCTGCTTCAGAAATTTCATCAATATTTTTTTGATTGGGGCCATGATTATTTCTAAACTCCTCTCTTAATGCTCTTTTTTCTGTTTCAAACTGATTAAATATAGGCCAAAAGGCTTTTGCTTCCTCCGGCGTTAGTTTTAGCTGATCGGTGATAAAAGACACCTTCATGGCTTCAATTCTCTCGTTTCTTTCAAAATCTGGTCCTTGCGCAAATGTAGTTTTCGCTATTAATGTTAGCGCAAGCATCAAAGTTATAGTGTATATAGTCTTCATTTTATTAAATTTCATTTGTTAAAAGATAGGTGTCCCAGTCGTCAATATTGTTTTCTATATAATTCTCTAATTCTTTTTCAAGATCTTCAGATAACTCAATGGAAAGGGCTTCATCATTGGCAGCAACCAAAGAGTACAATTCATTGCTTTCAAAATCGCTAAAGTTGTCTTCAATATATTCTAAGGCATCGGCTTGGCTAATTTCCGTGCTTTCGGTGGCTGGTCCAATCTGAACTTTTGATAAGTTGAACATAACTAATACGACAGCCGCCACAGCTGCTGCCATAGAAAACCATCTTCTATTAGCCGTTCTGCTACGATTTCTGCTTGACTGTAACTCAATTACTTTACCACCTAATTCAACTGCTTCTTCCTCCGCATCAATTGTAGCCATAATATTGCCGCTTAAGTTGTTGAAATAATTTGGAGGAACGGCAAATGTATCTTTCCCTATTGCATCAGATAGACCAATTTCAATGACAGCAAAAATATTTTCTTTTAACTCGGGGAAATAATTTTCTGGCACGCCAAATGAATGATGGTTCTGCTGCTTCATTTTATATAAAACCGGAGAAATTTCCTTCAATTCATCTAATATGTTTTGTTTGTCGTCCATTTTTTTCTTAATCGTTAGACTTTCTTTTGCTTAAAAGGTTTAATTTATTGTTCTAAAATATATTGCTCAATTTTTTTTACAGCATGATGATAAGAAGCTTTCAAAGCACCCACCGAAGTATCCGTTATATCGGCAATATCTTCATATTTTAAATCTTCAAAATACCGAAACTGGAATACAATTCTTTGCTTATCCGGTAATGTTTCCAATGCTTTGTACAATTTTATCTCTGCTTCGTTGCCATCAAAATATTCATCTGCTTTTAATCTATTTGCAGGAGAATATTCTTCATCGGAATCAAAATTTTCTGCAAACTTCTTCTTCCTATTATTGATGAAGGTTAAACTCTCATTGGTAGCAATTCGATATAACCAAGTGTATAATTTAGCATCTGCTCTAAAATTATTCAACCCCTTCCAAGCTTTAATAAATGTATTTTGAATCACATCATTGGCATCTTCATGATCCAACACCAACTTTCTGATATGCCAATACAATCTTTCCTGATAGGTTTCTATCAGTGTTTGGAAAGCTCTTTTTTGTTGAAATTCATCTTTAAGAGCAGCAATTAAAACTTGTTCCGTCATCAATTGTTGGCGCGTTTACTGTTTGACTATTTAAATTACAAAAGGTTTAATCAAGTTGATTAATTTGAATACTAGGGTTTAAATGACTGAATTCATAAATGAGGTATAAAAATAGAATGGAATGGATCAATAATGTAAATTGATGACCGACATCGTATCCCGTTGGGATAAGAATTGATAAGACAAAGAAGCCATAAACGCCTGATGCAATAACACACATGGCAATGCTAATCTTTTTTTGAAGTACTAATAATGCTATTAAGATATAGGGATAAAAATGGAACAAATACCGTTCATGTGTGCCGGAAAGAAAAATATTAAAACTCAAATTGATCATGGCTAAATAAAAAACAAAAGAGATAAATAAACCTGTGTTGAATCCGTTTTTCCAGTTGTTTTTATTGATTTTTAGCAAGAAATAAGTTAGGATAATCAGCACCAATAAAAAGAGTTTTAGACCGACTCCTTTGGGAGTTAAATTCCATAAAAAGGGAATTTCAGATGAACTCCACATATCTCTATCCAGCAATATCCAAATATTAAAACCATTGCCTGAAATCTTGTTCATGTGATCGCTACCGGTTAGAAACACTCTTTCTAAATGGGAGTAATGAAATTCAGAAGGAAGACTCAACCAAATATCAAATAGAAATATAGGAAGCAGTGTAAAAAAGGTGCAGATTAAAATGTATTTGAGGGATGGAAGCAACTTGAAATCATTGTAAATCAAAATAGTGGCTAACACTAAAAATGAAAGGGGCATGAGCGGAAAAAGTAGCAGTTGTTTCGTAAGGAATGCTAACGAAAATAATACGCCAACTATGGCAATATATAACAAGAATGTGCGAGGTTTTACTTTTTTGGAGCGGTTATAATGGATAACGAAAGACAAGATTAGTAACAGAATCAACTGACCAACATTATCTATTTGTCCCCAAAAACCACCGCCGGCCCAAGTGGAAGGTAGCAAGCCAATAATACCTGCCCAAAGTCCAGCCCTATTGACATTTAACTGTTTTAGAATCCAATAAATAATCAATACATTCAGTAAATCAATAAAGGATAAAAAATACAAAAAGGCTTGAATGTTAAAGTTGAATAGCTTAACAATACCAGCAGAAGTTAAAAGTCCAACCACAGGATAATTGCAAAAACAATCGGTATTATAAAGATTTTTGAAATGTTCTGTTTTGCCTGCCCAATCAATAAATGCTGCAACATCATAGTGGTGGTAAATTTCCGGGAACAGCAGTCTCAAAATGATAGAGAACAAAGCTCCTAGAATTAAAATGAATATGTCTATTCTTAACTTCATTGGCTGGAAAGTTACAAAAGACTTTACAACGTTTCTAACAAAGCAATAACATCGCTTTTCTTTCTTACTGCAACGGGAACTGCATCGCCATTTTTCATTTTAATATAACCACCTTCTTTTCTAACATATTCTTGAATAAAAGATGTTTGAATGAGATGTGATTGATGGGTTCTTAAAAATTGGTGATCTTGAAAAAGCGTTTCAAATTGCTTTAAAGTTTTAGTGACAAATATTTGCTCGCCGGATGTTAAAATAAAAATGGTGTTGTTGCCATCGGATTCACACCTCACAATATTTTTTATTTCTACCACTACAATTCGTTCTTGAGTATGCAGCGTAATTCGCTCGGGTAATTTGTTGGGATGATTAATGGTCTCCTTTAGAACTTCTAATCCTGTCGTTTCTAATGAAGTGGGCATTTTTAATTGAAGTCTGCTACGTTCAATAGCTTCTTTTAAATTGTCGAGAAGGATAGGTTTGAGTAAATAATCTACTGCTGCAAATCGAAAAGCCTTGATGGCGTGCTCTTCATAGGCCGTAACAAAAATTACTTTAGCTGTTAGGTTAGGTAATATTTCCAAAAGATCGAAGCCTGTGCCATCGCCTAACATGATATCTAAAAAAAGCAGATCGGGTTGTTCTTGCTTTAATAATTTGGCAGCGCTTACCACGCTATCCGCTGTTCCAATGATCTTAATGTCCGGGAAATTACTTTCCAGATCTTTTCTTAAAACCTCGGTCGCTTTCGGCATGTCATCTACTAAAATGGCTGTTATCATGGTTAAAAGTTTTTATAAGTTGACCTTTCAGCGTGCGATAGTTCCTGAAAGTGTCAATTCAAAGAAAAAAAACACACTTTTAGGTCTTGCAGACGCAAAAAGGAGTTCTTTAAATTTTAATTTTAAAACCTGCTTTCATAAGGCAATCGCAAAATCACCTTGGTTCCTATTGCATTTCCTTCTTTATCTTTTAAATCTTCAATTTCGAATGCAATATAATTTTTCTTCTCCTTTAAGGCTTCCAATCGCTCAATAGTAACCTCCATGGCCACGGATTGATGTCCTGGTTTTTTGGATTGATGCAATAACTGACTTTTTTCTCTACCAATACCATTGTCTTCCACCGAGCAAATTAATAGTGAGTTGTCTATTTTGAAACCAATGGCAAGTTGTCCTTTTTTATCTTTCAAATGAGAAATACCATGAATAACAGCATTTTCTACAAACGGCTGCACCAACATCGGAGGCAATTCTGTTTCTTCCAGATCAATATTATGTGTGTCAATTTTAAAATCAAATGGAGTTGGCTGGCAGAATTGCTCTAAAGTCAAATAGGTTTGAAGGGTATTTACTTCTTCTTCTAAGCTAATTTTTTCCTTCTTAGAATTGGACAAAATACTTCTCATTAGTACGGCAAAATTATTAATCTCTAATCTTGCTTTGTCGTAATCTTGTGTTACTACTAATGACTGAATACTGTTTAACGCATTGAATATGAAATGGGGATTCATTTGTAATTGCAGCGCTTTCTGTTCTAAGGTAAGCAGATGGTTTTTCATTTCTAGCTGCTCTCTTTTCGCTTGCTCTTTTTTGCGGATACTTCGAATCCATAAATAACTGATTAATGCCACTAACAATAGAAAAATAAGTAGCACTAACAATTGTAACCAAACGTTTTGCCAAAAGGGTTTTTCAATGATAAAAGAGGCACTAATCGGGTCAGATCGCAACCCATTTTCGGAAATTGCCCAAACGGTAAAGGTGTAACTTCCGGGAGGGATATTGGTATAGTTAACCGATGTTTTTTTGGTTAATGGCGAAAGCATTTCTTCAGCACCTTCCAATTGCCATTGATATTGAATACTGTTCGGATAATTTTGATGAATGGCCTTAAAATCAAAGCTCAAATGATTTTTATTATAGGGCAAAGACAACCCTTCTTTTAAGCCTACATTGGGCAGAACCCACTCTGAAAATTCTGTTTTAGAAAGCGATTCATAGAAAAGAGCAATGTCTTCAAAATGGATAATTGGAGCAAAACTTTCTAGTGAATTGTTGGTGGGTTTATGACGACTTAAACCATTGTTTGTCCCAAACCAAATATTGTTTTTACTGTCCACCAAAACAGCGTTTTGATTGGTTTCAATGCCTAAAAACCCTTCGTTGGGTCCATACTTTTCAACTTCATTGGCGAGCCCGTTTACCAATGTAATCTTATTTAGACCTCTATCACAACCAGCCCATAAGTAACCCAACTTATCAAATGCTAAAAGTCGGATTCTATTTGATAATAAGCTTTCTTCTATTTTAAGCGCCTCAAATTGAATACTGTCATTGGTAAATAATCCTGAATAAATTCCATCACCATCCGTGCCAATATAAATGATGTTGTCATCGAAAGTAAAACACTCAATAGGTGATCCTGGCAAGCCGTTTTTTTCATCAAAAACTACGATACTATCTTTCTCATTGAAATATCCGATTTTACCATAATTAGTGGCCAACCAAATTTTTCCTTCAGCATCTTTTTTTATGGTTGAAATGTAAGTGTCGGGTAATCCGTCAATCTTTCCAATTTCTTTGATTTCTAGAAAATTGTTTTCATCAGAAATGATTTTGGCCATACCATTGGCTGGTGTCGAAATCCAAATGTTGCCGTTATTGTCTTCTTCAATGCCATTGACCCAACTGCTGGGCAAGCCATCCTTTATGGTGACGATACTATACTGGTTAGAATCTATGACCAACAATCCGCCACCATGAGTTCCAATCCACATTTCTTTTTTGGAAGACTCAAAGATGACGTTGGTTTTGATATCTAAATAACCTTGATCACGAGTCATTTTAGTAAAGGAATGTCCGTCGAATAACGCAATGCCATTGTTGGAGGCTGCCAACCATATATTGCCTTTGTGATCTTCTGCGATGGCATTAATCTTGTTGCCATGCAAACCATTACTTTTATCGAAATGGGTAAAATTCTCTCCCATAAATCGAACTAAACCCGCATCTGTTCCCAACCAAATATTATCCCAACTATCTTTTATAATACAGTTGATGGAGTTGTTGGGAAGGCCTTCACGTTCTGTAATTTTTACAATAGAAGAGTCTTTGGGATTGATAATTAATAGTCCACTGTTTTCGCTTCCTAACCATATTTGTCCGGATGGATGATTAAAAATCGAAGTAACTTTTAGGGATTGAATGGGAAGCGCCGGCAAAAATTGAAAAATAGAATCTAGTGACTCGGTTTTGTCTAATTTAGTCGGGATGTTATCGGTTGTCTTAAATTCTTTACCATCAAAATAGTTAACACCTTCAGAAGTAACGACATATAATTTGCTTTCTTCTTCCTCAAAAATGGAGTTAACTTGATTTGATAGCAATCCATTTTTAGTCGAGAAATTTTCGAAGGATTTGCCATCAAATCTGCTGATACCTCCATTTTCTGTAGCGACCCAAATATAGCCTTGAGCATCTTCTAAAAGGAAAGTAACTTTCTTTTGGGGTAAACCTTCGGCTATGGAATATTGAGCAAAATTATACTGTTGGGCTTGTGTGGCAGACCAACTGATCATTAGGTAAAGAAGAATTGATATTTTTAGAAGTTGCTGCACAGGCTCAATATAGTATGTTTTGTTTATTATGCATTAGTGTTGCTTAAAATTCATTCCATACTTCTATGCAATTCTCATTAGTCTTTTACCACAGATGCACAGATACTAAAGTTCAATTTTATCATTTTTTGAATCAACCAATAGTTTTTTGTTTCTGCAAAGGTTTAAATTTAAATCGATTGCGCTTTAAGCGCATCACGAGATGGCAAAACTAATCGTGCCATTATTTGAAGCATCTAATTGACATAGAATATCTAAGTTATCTGTGTATCTGTGGTTAATTATTTATTTAGAGTAATGTCTTTTAAAACGCCCTAACCGTTGTAAAATATTGCTTATCATTTTTATTCGGCACCAAAGGTTTGTCAGAGTTTTCTTCCGTGATGGCTTTTAAAACACACAAAACAGAACTTTTTCCTTGAATCACAATCGCCGGTTCGGTGACACCATCTTCAAACGTATAATTCACGTTTCTAAATTGCCATCTAAATTTATCTATAGGAATATTTAACGATTTTATGGTGGCTAATAATTCAGACTGTTCATTCAAAAAAGCCATTTGTTCTTCTGTTGTTTCTACTTTTGGCCTTTCTTCTATGGTAGGAAAAGTAATAATCCATTGCAAAGGCACATTGAAATAATAGTGATAGCTGTCTCCGGCAAATCGAGGTTGTGTTCTGCTCAAAGCATCTCTAAAATCAACTTCTGCTGAAGGAAAGTTTTTCTTTAATTGATAGGCTAGCTTAATGTCGCCAGGTCGGTAACCGGTTTTGTAATAAGTGTAATAATACTCCGTCAAATACTTGTTAGTAGATTCGTTGATTAAAGTGTAAGAAATAAAATATTTGGACGACCGAACCGTTGGAGATGCTTCATCTTTGCCACCAAAAGCTTCTGCTATTTTTTGCATTAACAACTCATTTTTACCAAAGGCACAACCATAAACCATAATCTCTGTTTCACCATCCACAATATCATCGGATAAGGATTGCAGTGTTTTGTTTTTAATGGCTTCTGATAGATTAGCAACTGTTGTTCTTTTGCCTTCCGGAAAAATAGAAGTGCCCAATCCCATCCATTCATTGCTATGCACTACTAAATTAATTTGTCCCCAAGCTTCGTGATCTACATTGGTTTTTAAATAGTCCATTACTTCTTGAATCGATCGGCAATGGGTTACTAATAAATCATTTTTAGTTTGAGGGTGATTGCGATAATATTGCTCCGCCGCCGTGTAATAAATATTATCCAAGTTGTTGTCTTCGCCTAAGATAAAAGTGACGTTTGCTCTATTGGTTTTTTCAGTTACCGGCAGACCACAAGTGCCATCTGTACATGAAATTAATTCTGTTGGTTTAGAGTGAAAATATTCTTGAACCTCCTGAGTTTTAATATTTTTCAATTTTTTAGCGTCATTTATATAAGCGTTTACCAGAAAGGATGAAGCGCCAACAAATAATAAAAAAAGTAAACTATAAACTGTGAATGAATTTTTCATGATATTATGTTTAGTAATGAGTAATGAGTAATGAGTAATGAGTAATTGGGTCTTTTGTCTAACATCTTATGTCTAATCTCGAATAAAGAATAGTGGGGCCGACTGCGCTCTACTTCAGCCGGCCCGCTTGATATTGGCAATTAAAAAACCATTAGCGGAATAATCAATTTGATCTTGTTAGTAGGATTTAGGTCTTCTATTTGCCAACCTATTAATATAAATTCTAGGTGATTTAGTAAGTCTTCATTGGCCTTGCCATCAATAATTCTAAACTCCGTAACGATGCCCATTTCATCAATGGTTAATTCAATATTGAAATTGTTTTTAGTGTATTGGAAACTGTTTTTGGCTATTTCGGTGGACAATAAATTAGCAATGGTATTCTTGATTAATAGCATCTCAGCTTCTGCCAGGCCGCATTCAATGTCACCCACAGAAATCATCTGTTTTGTTGTCGTTTTCTTACTTCGAACGACGCCATAAATTTCCATGTCAAAGCCAACAGCACTATTGGAAACATTTTGCGGCAAAGGCAATGGTTGATTTACTTTAGTCACTAATTCGCCATTGTTTGCGACTTCTTTATCGACCGCAACAAATGAAGTATAAGCCGTCATTAAGTTATATTTTAAACCCAATTTGGTGACTTCGGTTTTATGTCTGTCATTGTTATATTCTACTTGTTTGTAGTCATCCAACAATTTGATGGTTTCACGCGCCCAAACATATTTTAAGCCTTCGTTGCTTGGGTCAGGTAAAACGTCTTGTACGGTGAAATTTTGGTAGTAAGGTTGACCATTGGTATAGCCTTTCACCTTGATTTCTCCTTTAGGCTTTCCTTTCCATTTTCCATAAATCATTACTGGTCTTTCTGCTAAGACATCTGGAATAGAATTGGGCTGTACATCATACACTTCAAAGTCTCCGAAATTGGCTGTAATTTGCGTTAATACTGGCGATTGAATGTATTGTCTAAACTTTTCTGCTTCATCGTGTGCTCCATTTTGAGAAGTGATCACAAAAGGTTCTCCCATACCAACATGCGCCATGCCTTCAATCAAATGTCTGTTGACACTAGAGCCAATGCCAAAGGCAAACAAGTTAGCTTGATTTAAATTATTTTGGATTAAATCAAATGCAACGCTTTCCACATTGATGTAACCATCGGTTACTACCACAATGGAGCGGGACAATTCCACTTCACATCTTGGAAGGTTTAATGCTTTTCGTAAGGCAGGTAAAAGTTCCGTGCTACCGCCACCAATTTGTTGGTCGATTACATCCATGGCTAATCGAATATTTTTTTCATTCGCATTTACAGAAGTTTCTGCCATTTGATAAGCGCCGCCTGCAAAGAGAATCACATTAAATCGATCTATATTGCTAAGGTTAGAAATTAAGTTGCGCAATAAAGTTTTGGAAACGTCTAATGGAAAACCATTCATGGAGCCGGAAACATCCACCACAAAAATATACTCGCGTGGAGGAATGTGGTCGTTAGTGACTGTTTTAGGCGATTGAATCATTAACGTGAAGAAATTCTCGTCTTTGCCTTCATACAGCATTAAACCGGATTCAATTTGGTTGCCTTTTAATTGGTAACTTAAAATAAAATCTCTATTGCCACCTTTTTTCTCGCTATCATTTAATTGAATAACTGCCTTATTTAAGTTTGGATAAGCAATGTTGATTTGGTGGCTGGTGCAGCTCACTTTTTGTAAAGGCACTCCTGTCGACAATTGCACATGCAAGTCAAAATTATAAGTTGGGTCAATACCACTTTTTAAATATGGACTGGCAACAAAATTGTCATCCAATGAAGCAGTTGCTGTGCTTTCGTTGGAATACCTTGGCCCCACAACAGTTGGAAAAATGAAATTGTATTGTCCTGCTGTAGGAATTAATAATTCGGTGTATTCCAAAACTACTTCTACTCTATCGCCCGGCATAATATTAGCGACATTCATGGTAAAGACATTCGGTCGTTCTTGTTCTAAAAGCGATGTTCTTTTGCCTTGCTCTTTTGCTTTTTCGTATGTTTTTCTGGCTTTGTCTTTTTCTTTAATCTCTGCTTCAATCACTCTTGAGCCGATGATCATTTTCATACCATGAACAGCAGCTCTGGTAGAAGTGGGAAAAGTGTAAACGGCTTCAATAGCTTGCTTACCTTCATTAATGTATACCTGTGAAATGGAAACATTAGCGATCACTCCGGCAATGTTAACGTCTGCTGCCGTAGATTTTAGCGGCAGTTTGTCAATCGAAGGATTGTCGCTATTAATAAAAAAATAAGGAGATAATGTTTTGTCTTGTGCCTGAGCACTTCTGTGGGTGAGCCCAAAGCACACTATCATCAGCGTTATTAAGGTAATGGTTAGCTTGTTCATAATGCATCAATTTTGATTCGAATGCAATTTATGATGGCTATGAAGCGGTTATGGTCCTATACTATTGAGTGGAGTGTCTAATCTATTATTCGTTAGGGTTGAAGGAGGATTTGTTTTGGGGAAGGATGAATATTATTAATGCTATTCATGTGAATTTGAAATCATCCTCTAACTAAAGAATTTTTTAAGTTCTGCTCTAACTTTTTGACTATTTTGCCTGTTGTCAAATATGGTAATTATTTCGATTTCGTCATTTAATATTCTATAATAATAGGAAGTTTGTTTGGTTATTACACATTTAAATAAACCTTCGAACTCATGAGATTCGATACAACTTTTTGGATGATTGGAAATTTGTTGAGTAGATATTAGAAACGTATCCAAAAACTCATTTCTAGCATTCAATGACCATCGATATTCTAAAAATTCTAATAAAATTTCAAGCTTCTTTTCAGCAAGTGGAGATAAAAACACTTTCATTTATGATACCCTCTTAATAAACTCTTCAAGGGATACCCTTTTGCCGGCATTTAACTGATTGATTCCTAGTTGAATTTCATCTTTCTCATTTGGAGATAAATCATTCCAAAAATCTGACTGCTCTGATTTTATAAGATTAATAATCTTATCTATTACTTTTTTATTTTCAATTCCGAGAATAAGCTTAGTCAACTCGATTTTTGATGTTTGAATATCCATATAAAAACTGTTTATCTAATTTAACCAAAAATTATCAAAATAGATGTAAAAGGCCTTCCTGCTACTGCCTTCTCTTGCTAATCCCAAATCCAACACTAATGTTAAGTAGCAGCGGTCGCTCACCAAAGGTTCCGAATTGGTAGATAGATTCTTTGTTGTCAATCACTTCATACAATAAGCTAATGTTTAAACTTCCGGCATTGCCAATAGGTTGGCTGTAGCCACCACCTAATAATAAATGGTGCACATTTAAACGGTTGTCTAAGTCGGCATAAGTGGTGATATGATAAGGTTGTTTATTCGCCATTTCGTATTGTGCCATCAAAAATACACCTTCCCAAACCGTAAATCGTCCATAAGCCAAAGGGCCATAAGTAAATGATTTATAATCAAAAGTTTGGTTAGTATTGTTATCTAAGAAAACATTTTTTTGACGGTAATAAAGCGTTTTGAAACCTACACCTGCTTCAACTATCCTATTGATTTTATAGCCAAAAGTTGGGGAAGCATCAATAAATAATCCGCCATTACTAAACGACATAGCAAAGTTGCCGCCTATTCTGGCTCTTGTCCAGTCCCATTTTTTACCATCATTTTCGCTGTTGTAGTCAAAAGTTTCCCTTTGTACTCTTGGTGATTTATCTTTTTTACTATAGTCTTCTTCTTGTGCAATTCCTTTAGAGAGACTAAAGATCATTAAAAGACTAAAAATTATAGCTGATAACCTCATTGGTTTATTTTTGGCTTGTTTTATGTATGTTTTATTTCTGTGCTTTGGTAGTAGTATAACTCCAAAAACCATGCTCAAATTGTAAATTTACGACTTAAAAGCAAGACCTGTATGTTAAAATTAGTCAGATTGATGGCGTTTGTATTGTTGCCATTGACTATTAGTGCACAAGATCTCAACTTAGAAGACATATGGTTGAAGTATGCTTATTACGCTAATTATGGCGATCAAATTGACTTTCAAAACACCTCTTCAAATTATACCCAATTAATTTATGACAAGGATGGATATCAAAAATTAAAGCTGTTTGATGTAACCTCAGGCAAAGCTATTGAAACGCTTTATGATGGTTCAAAAGGTGATAGAAGTCAAATGATAATAGATAATTATGAGTTGTCGCTAGATGATAAAATGGTGCTTTTAGCGACAAAAGAAACCGCTATATATAGGTATTCAACCAATGCTAATTATTACGCTTATAATGTTGACACCGATGAACTAAATCCATTAAGTGCCAACGGTAAGCAAATGTACCCTCATTTTTCGCCGAACAATAATGCCGTAGCCTTTATAAGAGACAACAATTTATTTTATAAATCATTTGATGACGATAATGAAGTTCAGGTCACTTTTGATGGAAAGGTCAATTACATTATCAATGGTTATTCAGATTGGGTTTATGAAGAAGAATTTGCATTAACACGAGCTTTTGAATGGTCTAAAGACGGCAATCAATTGTTTTTCATACAATTTGATGAGTCTAATGTAAAAGAGTTTTCTTTTATGACTTATGATGATCTATATCCTCAAGTGAAAAGTTTTAAATACCCAAAAGCAGGAGAGGAAAATTCTAAAGTGAAGTTAAAACTGTTCGATTTACCAAGTCAAAAATTAAAGGAGTTGACCATTCCTTTTGATTTTGAATACATTCCTCGCATCTATTCTACTGCTAATGGGTTTGCCTTTTTATTGTTAAACCGACATCAAAATCATCTTCAATTAATAGAATATAATGTCGCGAAAAATTCATTTGATATCATTTATGAAGAAAGGGATGAGCGATATATCGACTTGCCGATTGTATTAGAATATTTGACAGGGAATAATTGGGTTATCAGTAGTGAAAAGGACGGCTATACTCACTTATATACCATCATCAATAAGAATGTAAATGCTATTACAACGGGTAATTTTGAAGTGACTAATTTTTATGGAATTGATAAAGAAGGCTGGGTGTATTATCAATCAAATGAAGAAAGTGAAGTAGAAAGACAAGTTTTTAAGATCAATATTAACTCTAAAGAAAAAATTGCTTTAACCACAGCGTCGGGCACACATGAGGCGACTTTTTCAGGAGACAAAAAATACTTTATAGATCACTATTCCGCGGATGGAATCCCATATCAAATAACGGTAAAGGAAAATCAGAATGGAAAAAAAGTAAGGTCGATTGAAGAAAATCAAGAACTTAAAAAACAGATTAGACCTTTTTGGAGCAGCAGAGACTTTTTTGAAATTCCTTTAGGAGATTACAATTTAAATGCTTGGATGATCAAACCTCAAAATTTTAATCCCAATAAAAAATATCCGGTTTTAATGTTTGTTTATGGCGGTCCGGGACAACAATCCACTCAAAATGTGTGGGGCGGAGCAGATGATATTTGGTATCAGATGTTGGCTCAAAAAGGTTTTATAGTGGTGAGTGTAGACAATAGAGGCACCCAAATGAAGGGAAGTGAATTTAAGAAAATGACCTATCTGAAATTAGGCAAGTACGAGGTGGAAGATCAAATAAAAGCAGCACATTATTTAGGCAGTTTACCATATATCAATAAAGATAAAATTGGAATTTGGGGTTGGAGTTACGGCGGTTATGTTTCGGCTTTGAGCTTGTTTGAAGGCAAAGGTACTTTTAAAGCGGCCATATCTATCGCACCAATTACCAATTGGCGATTTTACGATACGGTCTATTCAGAGCGATATTTAAAAACACCCAAAGAGAATAAAAGTGGATACGATAATTACTCGCCTTTGCAGTCTGTTCCAAAATGGGAAGAAGGCACACTATTTTTAGCGCATGGCATGTCGGATGATAATGTTCATTTTCAAAATTCTGCGAAATTGGTGGAGGCGATGAATTTTTATGGTAAACAATATGATTTTTATCCATATCCTAATCGAAATCACAACATTGCAACGTTAAGAGATAGATATCATCTATATGTTAAGATGACCAAATTTCTTATCGAAAATTTAGTGGATTAAACATCTAGACGGTAAAATTGGTTGTTCTTGATTATATTTAAATGATACGAAACCTCATGAGAAATAAATTTATCCCCTTACTACTTCTTTTTGTTTTACCATTGATTGGCTTTGGGCAAACCGTTACAGATATTTTAAATCAAGTGTCTTCGGAAGGCACTATTCAAATGGTTAGAGAACTTTCAGGAGAAGATTCTACTGTGGTTGGCGGAATAGACACCATTATTGTACATCGAGTAAGTAGTAGAGGCAACAACTTAGCAGCAGATTACATTAAAGAACGTTTAGAAAGTTATGGCTTAACGGTAACCGATGATGTTTACAGTCCCGGAACAACCGGCGGCAGAAATATCTATGCTACGCAATTGGGCACGGTCAATCCGGATAGTATTTACATCATTTGTGGCCACTATGATGCGGTAGCCAACTATTGTGCCGACGATAATGCAAGCGCAGTAGCAGCCATTTTGGAAGCTGCGAGAATTATGTCCGGTTACGAGTTTGAAAACACGATTATTTATGCGTTTTGGGATCAAGAAGAAGTAGGCTTAATAGGGGCAAAAAATTATGCCAATAAAGCGGCTGCTAATGGAGATGGTATTATAGCAGTTTTAAATATGGATATGATGGCATATGAAAATGACGGAGATAATCGATTTGATATTGATGTTAGAAATATTGCTAACTCCTATCAAATTAGGGACGACTTAATTGACTTAACTAGCACGTATAATTTTAATTTAGTGCCTTTTGTGGTAGATCCGGGAACATCGGCTAGCGATCATTCTGCTTTTTGGTCGAAGGGATATTCGGCTGTTTTATTTGGCGAAGCTTGGTCAACAGGAGATAGATGCCCTAAATATCATACTGCTGATGACAGAATCAACTTGTTCGATTTCGAATACTATCACAACATGGTGAAACTGAGTATTGCTTACATGGCCACAAAAGGTGTTTTAGTTCCTGTTTCATCCATTCAATCATTAGATATTTCTAAAATGAATGTTTACCCCAACCCATCTAATGGTTTAGTAAATATTGATTTTGGAGAGTTGTTTGAAGGCGACCTAGTCTTATACTCTTTAAGTGGTTATGAAATTTCATATCAAAAAGTAAGTAAAGAGTATAATGTTCAGATAAATCTTATGGAATGCGAATCGGCGATCTATTTATTAAAAATTAAAAATATGAAGGGAGAAAGTGCCGTGATCAAATTAGTTAGAGAATAATTTGATTAAGCTTCTATTGAATATCGCTCCAGAATTTCTTCTAAAATAGAATAGATTTCTTCCGCTTCCATAGTGTTTACAATTCTATTTCTGTAATCTTTAATGCCGGGCAAACCTTTGAAATACTGAGAGTAATGTCGTCTCATTTCTAATACACCTAAAACCTCGCCTTTCCACTCTATCGATCGTTGTAAGTGTTCTTTACAAACGGTAACTTTATCTTCTAAATTTGGCTCAGGAAGAATTGTTCTGTCTTTTAAATAGGCTTTTATTTGACCAAAGATCCAAGGATTACCAATACTGGCTCTTCCGATCATAATACCATCTACACCATATCTATTTTTATATTCTAAAGCTTTTTGAGGCGTATCAATATCGCCATTGCCAAAAACAGGAATGTGTAATCGAGGATTATTTTTAGTTTCAGCTATCAACGACCAATCTGCTTCGCCTTTATACATTTGTTTTCGGGTTCTGCCATGAATACTAATGGCTTTTATACCAACATCTTGTAACCTTTCAGCTACTTCAACTACATATTTAGTATTGTCATCCCAGCCTAATCTGGTTTTTACAGTTACCGGTTTGTTGGTAGCATCTACAATGGCTTTGGTCAATTCAACCATTTTAGGAATGTCTTGCAAAATTCCTGCCCCCGCCATTTTACAAACTACTTTTTTAACCGGGCAGCCAAAATTGATGTCAATAATCTCAGGATTGGCTTCTTCTACAATTTTTGCCGATTGGATCATGGCGTCTAAGTCGCCACCAAAAATTTGAATTCCAACAGGTCTTTCCTGATCGTAAATGTCTAATTTTTGAGTACTTTTTTCGGCGTCTCTTATTAACCCTTCAGAAGAAATAAACTCGGTGTAGACTACATCAGCGCCAAACTTTTTGCAGAAATAACGAAATGGCGGATCACTTACATCTTCCATAGGTGCCAATAACAAGGGAAATTCCCCAACTGATATGTCGCCAATTTTTACCATTTTTATAGTAGCATTCTAGTTTTCTAGCACTCTAGCTTTTTAAATCACCTTTTATTTTGTTCTTTAAAGATGTAATCATTTTCATTATTTCAATTGTATCGCTTTCTAATTTAGAATGTGCTTCTTTATCAATGTATCCTAATGAAAAGCTAAGATATAACAGATATTCCACTTCATTAGCAGATCCGTTAGCAATAACCAAAAATCTCTTTAGCTCTCTATCACTATCTCGTCCGCAGCCTTCAGCAATATTGTTAGGAATTGAAACGGAAGCCCTACGCAATTGAGAGGTAATGCCAAATAACTCTTCTTTTGGAAATTGTTTGGTGACTTTATAAATATCTAAAACCAATTGATGTGATTTCTCCCAAACTTTTAATTTTCTATACGCTTCCATAAAATTGCTTTTCAATAAGAGTATTAAAAAGTAAAATTTCCACAAAAGACAAACAGCCAGATAGCTAAATTGCTAGAAAGCTAAACGCTATTTACTTACCTTCACAGCAAATTTATCAATGGATATAATTGATTTCGAGGAAGAGAAAAAGCCCGAAGGAGAAAGAGTAGGCGTACTTGCTAATAAATCTGAAGTGGTTCAAATATCAATCGCAATTGGTATTGTCTTCGTATTGATGCTTTTAGTGCAATCTCTAACAGAGCTAATGCTTTCCAATTATTACAATATTTCTACTAAAATAATTTTGGAAGATGTAGTGGCTTTTATGGAACAATTTGGTCACGATCTAAATGTTTTTAGGTTGGCCCAAATGATTAACACGCTTGTGGTGTTTGGAGGAGGCGCAATAATGATGAGTTATTTGATCACGAAAACTCCTTTTGGGTTTTTTAAGTTTAATTCATCCGCTAAATGGACTTCTTTGATATATGTTCCATTTATGATGATGTCGGTGCTGCCTATTGCTATGGTGGTTCAACATTTTATTTCTATGATTCCTTTTCCTGAAAAATGGTTGGAAATGCAAGAAACGATGGGAGCACTTCAGAAAGGAATGCTAGGCGATGCATCGCTATCAACTTTTGCTGTTAATTTAGTGATGATTGCCGTTTTACCGGCTATTTGTGAGGAGTTACTTTTTAGAGGAATTTTACAACGTCTATTTATTAGAGCAACAGGAACACCTCATGTTGGGATTGTAATAACGGGTTTTGTTTTTGGATTAATACATATGCAAATCATCAACTTGCTACCCATTGCTATTTTAGGAATTTTGTTGGGTTATCTATATCATTGGACACAGAACATATGGTTTCCAATTTTAGCTCATTTCTTTTTTAATGGCATGCAGGCATTAGGTTTTTTTATGGCTACAAAAAACGAAAGCTTCAACAACTTAGAAGAAATGGAAACGTTGCCAATAGGTATTACACTAGCGGCAATTGCTGTATTTGCCGCTTCAACTTACATTTTTTATTCAGCTAACAAACCAATAAGTAATGGATAAAAACTGGGCTAAGATTTACGCAACAGATGCCGACTATAAGGTTGATATTGCTAGAAATATTTTGAATGAAGTAGATATTCAATCAGTGATTGTAGATAAAAAGGACTCAGCTTATGGTGTTTTTGGTGAAATAGAGTTGTATGTTCAACGCCAAAATGTGATTAAAGCCTTGCATATCTTATCAAAAAAGGAGATTATTTAATGAGCAATCTTGTCGTTAGAATATTAACAGGAATTGTATTTGTGCTAGTAATGGTGGGTGGCGTTATTTGGAGTGAATATTCATTTTTAGCACTTTTTGCATTAATTATTGCTGTCTCTATAAGAGAGTATCAGAATATTATCGATCTTAAATTAAGTGGAGAGCGATCTTGGAAGAGAGCGTCAAAGTACATTAATGTTTGTTTTGCATTGATTATTCTAGGGTTGTTTTTTTTAGCGGCCAAACAACATATTCCTAATGAATATTTATTGGTGGCCATCATGTTTCCATCTGCTTGGTTTATCATTCAAATGTATGGCAATAGCGATCGCCCGTTTATTAATGTAGCCTTTAATGCATCGGCTTTAATGTTTGTAGCCATTCCATTGGCAGCGGCTTGTTTTATGACCTTTCAAGATGGCGTTTATAAGCATCAGTTTTTATTGGCCGTTTTATTCTTCGCATGGGCAAATGATTCTTTAGCCTATGTTTTTGGTCGTTTATTTGGTAAACATCAACTGTCTCCTAAATATTCACCCAAGAAAACCATTGAAGGAACTGTTGGCGGCGCAATATCAGCGGTAGGCTTCGGTTACTTAGCTTATATATTGATTCCGTTGGTTTTTCCTAATAGTATTCCGGTACCATTAATTCATTGGTTGGCTTTAGCCGCCATTACCGCCGTTATGAGCAATTATGGCGATTTAGCCGAATCGATGATGAAAAGAAACCTAAACATTAAGGATTCTGGCACCGCTTTGCCGGGTCATGGTGGGTTTTTAGATAGGTTCGATGGGCTGTTATTTGCAGTGCCTGCTTGCTGTATATATGTTAATTTAGTGGGCTTACTGTAATCTTTTGGATTAGTTTCCGTTTAATATTCTAAACATATTAGATACATTATTTGTTAATTATGCACTAATTGAGAAAATAAGGTATCTTTGTAAACGCAAACATGACAACAAAATATATTCATAAAGAAGGTAGAAAGATTGTTATCAATCTTTTTTTAATACTTGCCATCGTTAATTTTTTAGTTTGGGAAGTATTTGAATGGAGCATATATCACTGTATTATTATATCTTCTTTTTCATTGGCATTTTTTGGATTTGTAACCTGGTTTTTCAGAAACCCATCTAGAGAAATTTTAACCGATGAAAACTTAATTATTGCACCTGCTGATGGGAAAGTTGTGGTGTTAGAAGAAGTTGAAGTAGATGAATACTTTGCAGATAAGAGACTACAAGTATCTATATTTATGTCTCCAACTAATGTTCACGTTAATAGATCTCCAATTAAAGGAGAAGTGAAATATTCAAAATACCATCCAGGCAGATATTTAGTAGCTTGGCATCCTAAATCTTCAGAAGAAAACGAAAGAACTTCTATTGTAGTTGACAATGGAAACTTTGAAGTTATGTTTAGACAGATTGCCGGAAAAGTGGCAAGAAGAATCGTCAACAACTTAGAGGAAGGGGATATGGTAGAACAAGGCTGGGACTTTGGATTTATCAAATTCGGTTCTAGAATGGATATTTTCTTACCTATAGATACTAAAATTAAGGTTAAACTCGGCGACAAAGTAAAGGGCGGCGAAACCATTTTAGGCGAATTAATCGAAGATCCTGAATTCTTCTTTTAGCCATAACAATCTCATTAATATTTTTTCTTGATTAGTAACATTTGCCTAAAGCGATATAAAGTTTAGAGGTATTCGTGATTTTTTCAGACACTAATTACACTAATTTATTAGATTGTTTGGGTCAGAAGTAGTGTCCTTCTTATTTCTAAATTAGAACTATTTCATCCATTAAATTTTTATGTTTATTGTTGTTTTAAATGATTACATGGATTTTTGCCGCTAAAGCGGCAAGTAATTTGTGGAATTAAAAAAGCGGATAAAATTAGCAGTGCTTATCATCAATAATACTTGCAAAAATTAGTGAAATTCGTGTCAAATATTTTTCTTTTAGAAGTGAGCAATAACTCTAGGCACTTCTATTGCCAATTTGTCAGCTATTTCGCTTGGCATCTGATTTGTTCTAGTACCTGCAAAATCAATAAAATATATTATGCAACAAGGTACTATTAATGTTCAATCGGAAAATATATTCCCAATTATCAAGAAGTTTTTATACTCTGATCACGAGATATTTCTAAGGGAATTAATAGCAAATGCTGTTGACGCTACTCAAAAAGTGAAAGGCATAATGCGTTTAGGCGAGTTAAGTGGAGAACTTGGCGACTTAACCATTCAAGTTAAGATTGATACTGACAAAAAAACACTTACCATTTCTGATAAGGGTTTGGGAATGACAAAAGAAGAAGTTGATAAATATATCAACCAAATTGCTTTTTCAAGCGCAGAAGAGTTCTTAGATAAATTTAAAGATGTTGAAGATGGTAAAACGATAATAGGTCATTTTGGCTTAGGTTTTTATTCTTCATTTATGGTGGCGAGCAAAGTAGAGATCTATACGAAATCTTATAAAGATGAGCCGGCTGTAAAATGGGAATGTGATGGAAGTCCAAATTTCACCATGCAAGAAATTGAGAAGGCAGAAAGAGGAACGGATATTGTTTTACATATTGACGACGAAGAGAATGCTGAATTCTTAAAGCAGTATAGAATTCAAGAATTATTGACAAAGTACTGTAAGTTTTTACCTATTCCAATTCAATTTGGAGACAAATATTTATCTGATGAAGATAAAGAAGCCGGTAAAACAGCAGAGCCTAATATCATTAACAATACTAATCCTGCTTGGACAAAATCCCCTTCAGATCTAACAGATGAAGACTATAAAAATTTCTATAGAGAATTGTATCCAATGGCAGGTGAGCCTTTATTTTGGATTCATTTAAATGTAGATTATCCTTTTAACTTAACAGGAATTCTTTATTTCCCTGAGTTGAAGCAATCTTTTGAAACACAAAAAGACAAAATTCAACTGTACTCCAATCAAGTATTTGTAACAGATAATGTGGAGGAAATTGTTCCTGAGTATTTGGCACTGTTACACGGTGTAATTGATTCGCCGGATATTCCTTTAAACGTAAGTAGAAGTTATTTACAGAGCGATGGCAATGTAAAAAAGATCAATAGTCATATCAGCAAAAAAGTATCGGATAAACTAAAAGAGCTTTTTAAGAACGATAGAAAATCTTTTGAGGATAAATGGGAAAGCATTAGTGTTTTTGTGAAATACGGAATGCTAAGCGATGAAAAATTCTTCGATAGATCTAAGGATTTTGGTTTGTTGGTCAACACTGCTGATGAGAAATTTACTTTTGAGGAATACCAAGAAAAAGTGAAGCCGAACCAAACCAGCAAGGATGATAAAGTTGTTATGCTTTATACTTCTGACTTAGAAGGGCAGCACGCTTACGTTAAAACAGCTAAAGACAACGGTTTAGACGTATTGAAAATGGATACGATTATCGACAACCACTTTGTGAACTTTTTAGAAAGTAAACTGGAAAATGTTGAGTTTAAGAGAGTGGATGCTGATACCATTGATAACCTTATTCCAAAGGATGAACAACGAGAATCGGTATTGACAGAAGATCAACAAGCTAAATTGAAAGCCTTGTTCGAAGAGCAAGCGTCTAACAAGCAAGCGGTAATAGAGTTGAAGGCATTATCGCCAACCGATGCTCCTGTAACCATTACCCGAAATGAGTTTATGAGAAGGATGATGGATATGCAGAAATTAGGAGGGAATAGTTTTATGGGCAATATGCCGGAGACTTTCAATTTAGTGGTGAATACCAATCATCCATTAGCGGAGAAAATATTGAAGAAGCAAACGGCCAATAGACAAAAAATGGCTAAGCAATTATATGATCTAGCACTTTTATCTCAAAATATGTTGAAGGGAGAATCTTTGACAGCATTTGTTGAAAGAAGTATAGAGTTAGCTGGAGAGTAAGCTTTATTGGACTTTAGATAAAAAGAAGAAAGCTGCCTATCTGGGGAACAGGAGGGCAGCTTTCTAACATAATTCTACAAAGTTCTGTAAAGTAAAAGCATATGCAAATAGCATCAAATACATAAATTTCACTAAATTTTGCATTGAATGCATTTTGTGTACCCTAATTTGGGTATAAATAAGCATTGTTATTTTATTTGAAAAATTAGGATCCGAAATAGATGGCATATTTTGCTAAACCAAAGGAGTTTTTACAATTCAATTTTTTGATCATTTTTTTTCGATGTACATCAACAGTTGATGGTTTTATATCTAGTAAATTACCAATTTCTTGACTGGTATGTTCTTCTCCAATGAGCTGTAGTATCTCCTTTTCTCTTTTGGTTAATCCGTTATACAATGGTCGGTTTTTGATGATGAATTTTGCTTCTTTGGAATAAACAAAATCTCCATTAAAATAAATTTCTACCATATCTGCAATATCAAAAACAACCGAAAACAACAATATCGTTTTGCCATTCTCATCATGATTAAGCGCTTTTGAGGTTGAATGCGTCCATCTCCAATCTCCACCTTTTTCTCTTACCTTAAAAGTAGTTTCATATATTTCTTTTGGGAAATTGGTAATGAATGACAATGCCTTATGAAAGTCATTAAAGTAATCAGGATGCATAAAGTTTTCGTACAGTTTAAAACCATTTTTTTTTAGGTCATCATTGTTAAAACCGTAGTATTTTGTAGCATAATCGTTGATAAATAGGGGCGACATGCCAGCGTAATCATTGATCCAAATAACATAGTTTTTCGTATTGCAAATAGAAGTGATTATTTGTAAATCCTCTTCGTTCATTCTTTGGAGTACGGCACCATTGCTTTCAAATTCAGAGAAAATTTCATTGGTTATTTTTTCTGCTTTTTTCAATTTTGGATAGATTTTATTTGATGCAACTTACTAAATATAATAGTTCTTTAGCTAAACGATTTAACTATTTGTAGAAATGTAGAGAGAAATAGAAGAAATGACTAGCAGATAGCCCAGAGACTTACAAATTAAAAATGGTGGCATATTTCATTAAACCAAATGAGTTTTTAACACCTAATTTTTTTATCATACTATTTTTATGCCCATTCACCGTGGAGGCAGCAATGTTAAGGTCTTCTCCAATTTGATTGCTCGTTTTTTCTTCGGCAATTAATTTAAGAACCTCTACTTCTCTTTCGGACAAACTATCGAATAAAATTTGATGTTCGGGGTTGAGTTGGGAAGTGGAATGACAAGAAGATAGTAGTGAGTTTAGAAGACATCCAATATCGTAAACAAAAGCTATAACCAACTTTGGTTGGCCATCACTTTTATAAGTCATCGTCTTCGTTAGGCTATACGTCCAGCGCCATTCGCCCGCTTTGTTTTTAACCCTATAAGTCATTTCAAATGCATCATTGGGATAGTTGGTTAACTGAGCAATAGTTTTGTGTACATCATTGTAATGATCCGGATGCATGAACTCTTGATACAGTTTGTTTCCCTTTTTCTCAATGTCAAAGTCGTTAAACCCGTAATAATTAGCTCCAAAACTATTAATAAAGAAGGGACTCATTGATATGTAATCAGTAATCCAAACTATAAATTCCTTTTGATTAACAATTGATTTAACTTTATCTATATCGCTTTCATTCATTCGTTTAAGATCGACACCAACTTTATCGAACTCAGAAAAAACTTCGTCTAAATAAATATAATTTTCTTTCAAAATAATTTGTTTCGTGTTATGTGAACTTAAGAAAATTATTCTTCTAATTGTATACCAGTTTTTTCAAATTGCATGTCATGTAGATTTTTATAGAAACCATTTTCAATTTTCAGCAATTCTTCATGGTTGCCCTTTTCCTTCACTTCCCCTTTATCCAATACAATTATTTTATCGGCATGTTTAATGGTAGACAATCTATGTGCTATAATGATAGAAGTTCTACCTTCCACCAGTTTTTCAATCGCTTTTTGAATTAATACCTCAGATTCCGTATCCACCGAAGAGGTTGCTTCATCCAAAATTAAAATGCTTGGATCATACACTAATGCTCTTATAAAAGCTATTAACTGACGCTGTCCTACTGACAATGTAGCGCCTCTCTCTTTTACAGTATAATGATAGTTGCCGGGCAGCGACATAATAAATTGATGAGCTCCAACCAACTTAGCAGAACTTTCAACTGTTTCTAAGCTAATTTCTGGATTATTGAGTGTAATATTATCTAATATTGTTCCTGAAAAAAGAAACACATCTTGCAAAACAACGCCAATTTTTGATCGAAGAAAATCAAGATTGTATTCTTTTACATCAATACCATCAATCAATATCTGGCCTTTATTAATTTCGTAAAATCTATTTAGAATATTGATGGTACTGGTTTTTCCCGAACCTGTTGCACCCACTAAAGCCACCGTTTCTCCTTGTTTAGCTTCAAAAGAAATGTCTTTTAACACATAATCATCTTGATTGTACGCAAACCAAACGTCTTTAAAGGCTACCTCTCCAATTATTTCAATGTCTTTAATCGTTCCAGAATCTTGGATGTGATCTTGTGTATCCAATACTTTAAAAACTCTCTCTGAAGCAACAATACCCATTTGAAGCGTATTGAATTTATCTGCCAACATTCTCAATGGACGGAAGGCCATATTTAACCATAATAAATAAGCCGTAATGGAGCCAACTTCCAAATGTCCTCGCATGATTTCATTGGCCGACGACCATAGCATTAAACCTAAAGCAATAGCTAAAATAATTTCCACCACAGGGAAGAAAACAGAATAATACATCACCGATTTTAGGTTGGCGACTTTATGATCATTATTGATCTTATCAAACTTATCCATTTCCCGTTTCTCAGCATTAAAGATTTGGATAATTCTCATGCCGGTAATGTGCTCTTGTAGAAAACTATTCATTTGTGAAATCTTCTCTCTAACCAATTGGAAAGCCACTTTGATTTTTTCCTTAAAAATATAAGTAGCAAAGATTAAAAGAGGGAATGTGGTTAAACAGATGAGGGTCACTTTCCAGCTAATAAAAAACATAAAACCAACTACGGCGATTAAAGTCATGATATCTGAAATAATCGCCACAATGCCTTCAGAAAAAGTATTATTAATGGCTTCAACATCACTAATCGTTCTAGTAACCGTGGTACCAATAGGCGTTTTGTCAAAATATTGAAGCTTCAAGCTTTGAAGATGTTTAAACACTTTAAGCCTTAGATCTTTAATAATGGATTGCCCTAGAACCGAAGTAGAATAAGCAAAAATATAGCGAAAAAGCGTTTCCAAAATTAATGTGCCTAACATCAATAACAGCATTAAACGAAGCCCGTTGCCATCGTAATTGATGATGTATCTGTCAATGGTAATTTTAATTAAAAGCGGACGCAATGGCGTTAGTATAGCTAATAATATCCCAATTGAAAGCGCTCCAAAAAATAATTTTTTGTAGGGCATTGCCTGCAGCATCAACCGTTTAAAAGTGCTAGTATTTTTAGTAGAGTTACTCAATA
This sequence comes from Chitinophagales bacterium, assembly GCA_041393015.1. Classification (GTDB taxonomy): domain Bacteria; phylum Bacteroidota; class Bacteroidia; order Chitinophagales; family JADIYW01; genus JAGQYH01. The sequence continues at coordinate 971,684 of JAWKKV010000001.1, forward strand.
AATAATTTTGTGGGATAGTCAATTTGCCACAAAAATAAGCCATGTGCAGGTGGCGCAATATTAACTTCCAAAACATCACGTTTGTTTAATGCTGTTTCCATGTCTTCTATGGTTAGTCTATCCAACCCAATCATTAATAAAGTTCCTACAATTCTTCGTACCATATTCCTCAAAAACCTATCTGCAGTAATGGTAAAACACCATTGATTTGAATTGATAACTTCCCATTGAGCGTTTTTTACGGTACACATTGAAGTTTTATTATCGCTTCCTTTTTTTTCAAAGGTGGTAAAATCTTTATTGCCTAACAAAGCTGTGGCGGCATCGTTCATTTTTTGGATGTCAAAGTCAAAATTATATAGCCAATAGCTTCTGTCTTGCAAAAATGCATCCTTTTTGAAATGGATAAAATATTTATACGTTCTGGCAGTAGCATCAAATCGGCTGTGTGCCTCTTCAGTAGTTTTTAGGAACTCAAAAATTCCAATATCTATAGGCAATAATTTGTTTATCCTTGGAATGATATTTTTTGATAATGCTTTAGGGGCATCAAAATGAGCATAATAAGAATTCGCATGAACGCCAGAATCCGTTCGTCCGCATCCTGTAACATCTATAGTAGATTGAAAAATAGTAGAGAGAGCGGTTTCAATTTCTTGTTGAATGGAAGGCGAATGCGATTGTCTTTGCCAACCCTTGTAATTTTTGCCATTATAATTTAATCGAATGAAATACCTCAATGCTGATAACTAATTTACTACAAAAATAAGAATATAAATACAGGAGCATTGCAATGGATGAATTTACATCAAATGCTTTTTTATTAAAACAAACGTTCGTTTGGCAAAAAATGACAATTTAACGAATTCAACCTGTTAGGTTAAGCCAAAAATTTACAATAGTTGATGCGTATAATAACATTTTGAACCTAATAGGTTGAAGTGAGTTTTATTATTTTTAAAAACAAAACAGATTATGGACAATCAATATAAGGTTGAGTTTTTATCAAGCGTAGAGGAAACAAAGTGGTTAAATAAACCTATGGATGAATTGGATTTAAAATTTCAACTAGAGGCGCTATTAATTGAAAGGTATAAGCAAGGTTATAAGCTATTTCAAATAATAGAAACCAAAAGGGTCAATCCAACAAACAATAAAAATATAAGCGGCTTATTGGTGGTTTTTGAAAAGATAAAGGAGTAATAGATAACCTCCATAATTGTATAGAGTTTTTTGACACTAATTGCACTAATTTCTTAGACTAAGTTTCTGTTTTACAGTTAAAGTTCTTGTTTAACAGTGTTTGCTTATAATACTTCTGTTGCTTTCAATTTGTTTCACTGATTTTGTCGCTTAAGCGACAAACAAATTTGAGAAATTTTGAATTAATTTGATTTCCAGCAATACAAATGATTAATAATATTTGAGAAATTAGAGTAATTAGTGTCTCATTTTTTTAAATTATTTCTAAAAATCACTCTACTAAAACTTTATAAGCGCTATATTGATATGCATTGTCTTCTTCGCTTTGATTAAAAGGAATTTCTTTATCAAAAATTTCATTCAACTTCGCTTTTAAGAAATCATCGAAAACATCTAAAATTTCATTCGATACAAAAGCACCATTTCGAATGAGAATTAATCCTTCACTCATTTTTTTTGCAGAATAAAAACCAACTTTTAATTGTTTAGCATTGAATTGCTTTTGATAGATCCAAGCATAGAAATAACCTTGCAAACCTTCTTTGAATTGATCATTTTCAAAGTAAGCATTAAAATAATCTTCTAGAGGTTTTTCGTTTGATCTCGATTTGGGGTTATTGATGGATGCGTTCCCTGTTTTATAGTCAATAATTCTTATAAAATTGCCGTTTGCATCATCCTTCACTTCATCTACTCTATCGATATAACTTTTTAAATAAACGTTGTTTCCATTTTTCAATTTGAGCGGCACTGCATCTACTTTTTGCTCTAAACCAATGATTTTAAAAGTTTCGTTGGTGTCAATCTCCTTTTGAATTAAAATTTTCATCAATTGAAGAATGATGTCTTTTACCAAAACATTTTGGCCCACCAAGCTACTTTTATATTGGCTTACTTTTTCAGCTTCAAAAGCTTGCATCATTATGTCTTCTAAATTTACCTGTTTAAGGTAAGCCGCTAGTTTCTCAGAGGTAATCCATTCTTGATTGTCGAGGAAAGGCATATAGAAAATTTGCATCGCCTTATGGAAAACCAAGCCTAAGATTCTCTGATCATACTCTTCTGATAATTCTTCCGGCTCATCAAGTTCAGCAATGTATTTTAGGTAAAATTGAAAAGGACAACGAATGTAGGTGATTAAAGCTGAAGCACTAATGGATCGTTTTTGCTGATAAAAATCTTCAAACTTTTGTTCAATATTAGGAGAAGATTTTTTAATCGACAATGGAACAACCGGCGTTTCTACCGGCAATGGAATTTCAATATCACTTTGAGCCATAGTAATTTGAGGAAAAATTTTCCATTCATAACTTAACTGCTCAATAAATCTAGAGCGGTTGATGGCCGGTCGATCGATGTCATTCGCACTAATCAACATAATGTTTTCCGCTCTTTGCAATAATCGATAAAAATGGTAACTATAAATAGCATCATTTTCTGTGTAAGTAGGCAAATTCAAGGCTTTCCTAATTGTAAAAGGAATAAATGAACTCGATTTAGAAGTGCCCGGTAAATGATTATCTGTGGCGCCTAAAACAATTATATTCTTAAAATCTAAATTTCTCGTTTCCAAGAAACCCATTATTTGCAAGCCATTAATCGAAGAGTTATCAAAAGGCAGTTTTTTGCCCGATAAAGCTTGTCGCATCAGTTTGCTCAAATCTTCCTCCTCTAATTTTATATTGCCTTTTGCTGTAGATAAAATGACTTCATTTAAGGTTTCAATTGTAGTTTCAATAGCTAGAATGTCTAAATTAGATTTAACGCCATTGTCTTTTAAGTAGACTAAGAAATCATTTAAGAAATCATGATCGCTCATCTTGTCATCTAAAAGCAATTGAAGCAATGTATCCTCCTTTTCAAATACATCTACAATGTTATTTTTATTTAGATAACCCTGCAATAAAGCTCTTTCTTCAATAGTTTTTATTTGTTTTGGAGGAAAATGTGATCGAACTAAAGCATGCTTAACTACTTTGAGAAAAATAGCAGCACTAATAGATTTTTTGATGCTTTGATAAGTTCTAAAATCCAGCACAAATTTCACCAAAGTTTGAATGGGATGCAATGAGAGCGGATAACCCATCGTAATGTTGTAATCTAGGTCTTCCGGCAATTTTTGGATCAATGGATACAACAAAGATTCATCGCACAAGACAATTACAGTATCAGAAGGATGGAGATCCTTAACCGCATCAATAGCATGATCTACTTGAACAATATCTAATGGCGCTTCCACCAAATCAATATGTTTGACGGATTTTCTGATGTCAGTTGTTATTAATTGATTGACTTTGTCTGGAAACAATTGCTGATATCTTCTTATAAAAAGATAAGATTCCAGATCCGTGTAGTTTAAATAGTAAGAATCGGCATCCCAAAAGATTTTAGTTTCATAGTGGTGAGATAAATGACGAAACAATCTTTCTTCAAAAGCTGACAAAGCATTAAATCCAGCCAACACAAAATTTCGCTTGGTAAAATTTTTCTTGTTACTTTCTAAATGGTCGAGCAAAGCGCTATAAGCCATGCCTTCATAAGCAGCATTTCTTTTAATTAATTCGCTTTTAAAGCTGTTGTAAATATCACTTAGCGCCGACCAGGTTTTAATGAAATTCTTTCTAATATCGGCGTTTTCATCCGAAGGTAAAGTATCCCAAAATTGTTTGAGCAATTGGTTTTGTTCAGGACTTAACTCACTGTCTTCATCAATAGTTTTAAAGGAATGGATGTAGTGAAAAAGATATTTAGGGTCGATGAGGTATTGATCCACTTCGCTAAAATCTTTCAGCATCATTTGCCCCCATTTATAAAAATCTACAAAGCTTTGTTTTAATCCGGTATGCGTTTCGTGAATGGGATGTAAAATGGCCAGTAACTCATTTTCAGGAAGAATGACATAAGGCGAATGCTGATATAGAAATTCTTGTATGCTGATTACTTCCGGTAACCAGAGATTTTGTCCATTATATTCTTCTAAAACAGCTCTTTCAAAATATTGGCAAGCCCTTTTTGTTGGAAAAATAATAGTCGCATTCTGATAGAAAGTATGGTTGTTAGGGAGTTGCTTAACTAATTGATGAATGAAACTATTTTGCATGATGCCAAGATAATGAAGATGTTTACACTTTCTTATAGTAATAATCTAAAATCGATACATCTGCATATCTAAAAATCAATCCTAATCATAAAACTGCCAACTCACGCCAACTTTAATTGCTCGATCTTGAGCGCCATAATCTGGAGCGGTGTAATATCCTTTTTGTTTAAACATACCTTGGTTAACATGTTGCATCAAAAAGAAGATTCTTGCTCTTTTGATAAAGATTTCAAAGTAGGCATCCATTATAGGATAAAATTTTAAAGTTTCCGTTTGTTGCCTATAGAAATCTGTGATGGCGGGATTGTAGGCGTCCGCTAAATATTTGGTGTAATAAGTAATGTCTACTCCAAGATGAGCCGTTAGCTTGCCTTTGGCAAATCCTCCTTTGTAATGGAAACTTTGTTTAAGATAAAATTTAGGCAAATTGATTTTTTCTCGATCTGAAATATATTGAGCAATGATGCCATTATACAAATAGAAATTTTTCCAATCGAAGCCTTTGCTCGCTCTAAAAATCAAAACATTAATATTGTTTTGTGCCTGTTGGTAGTCTATATTTTCATCTAAATATATATATCGTTGAACGTTGTGCCAAGTTAATTCGCCATCAATATCTCCGTGATCGCATCTAAATATCAAACTCAATCTATTGTCAAAAACAGGATCTAAATTATTGTTCCAAACAAAGTGGTTGCTTCTAAATTCTGTTTCTTTTTGGGTGGCTGAGGTTCTTTGACTTTCAGCCTCGGCTCTTAAATGCATCATGTCATTGATCTTCCAAAATAGAAAAGCATTAATCTCAAAATCGCCTGCACTTTTTGGGCTAACCATAACTTTTGATCGTAGACCATATTGCCATTTGTGATTCAATAAAGGATTGCTCGCCAAGCCTCCAGAGAAAGACAAATTATGCCATTTTTCCTGCAAATCTAAATTGGTAAACTTGGTATATCCATAATCCATAGCCGCAAAATACCTCAAGCGTGGAATAGTTATGGAAGAATCCGCAGCCAATGTTTCAGGAGTGTTTTCCCATCTAAAAGTATTGGTTACTGTCCAATATTTAGAGGTGTCTCTTGTGCCGGTGGAATCAAAGTAGAAGTTGTCGTAGTAATCGAAATTGTTTTCTTGATCTTCGTAAGTGTAGTTCCAATTATCGTAATTAAAATTATAGCTAATGGCATGCTTTCTCTGTACAATTTCTAGGTAAGTACTGTCATTTACTTGCACGCTATCTTTCTTTCCAAGAAAAAATATTTGCTTTAAGTTAAGCGCTCTGTTTTTAATATCATTAGAGGCACCATTTAGATTTATTGGCACTAAATCTCTAGCGGTTCCTGCGTTCTGTTTGTCATATAAGTTGTCGATATCAAGTCCTCCATTTTCTTCTAGTTCTAATCGATTAAAAATGAAAGCAAAAAGGAGAATGTAACGATGATTTTTAGAGTTATACCAATTGTTGATATTCAAATTGTGCATCAATGTCTTTTGATCATTAAAGGCTCCTTGGGCATTGGTTAATCTATAATCGACCGCAAAATTGTAAAAAGGACTCACATTTTGGGAATGTACGGCATTGGCATTGTTTTCTACGTCTGCTCCCAAGTTGTAATAAATGGAAGTGAATGGAATTTTAGTGTTGTAATATTTGGTGTTGTCGGCTGTGTACCAATATTTTTCAAATGAATTGAAGCCGGTTTGGTAGCCCAGTTTTCTGTTTGGATTGAATACCAATGATTGATAATTCTGTCCCACAATACCTAAATAGGAATAAGGGTATTCCCATTTAGAAACTAAATTGTATTCATGAAAACGTAAAATAGAAGTATCTATCGTCCGCCAAATAAAATCATCGTAAGTATATCGAGTATCTTTTCTAATAATAGGATTGGGCATTAGGCCTAATGGATGTTGTGAAGCAGCGCTAGCGCCATCATTGGCAATATTGGATGCAGAATCGGCGGTTACCTGATAGGTTCCGGAACCTCCATCATCTCGTTGAAATGTTCTCGTAGGGCTGGATTGACCATTAGCCATAAAAGAGACTAACAAACCAATACAAATAATATATATTCCCTTTTTTAACATTATTGAACTAACGACTTATTTATTGAGTGATTGCAATACTTGAATAACAATTTTTTCTAACTTTTTAGCAGCCTTTTGAGCTACTGCTATGATTTCATCTACGTTAGCTTCCTGTCTGTCTTCTGTCCAGCCCTCATTGGTTACAACAGAAAAAGCTAATACCGGCAAATTCATGTGATTCGCTACAATTACTTCGGGCACAGTTGACATTCCCACAATATCACCGCCAATAGCTCTAAAAAATTTAAATTCTGCTTTCGTTTCTAAGTTAGGTCCTTGCACACCAACGTAAACGGCTTCCTTAATTGGATAATTTAATTTGTCGGATGCCAATTGGGCTAAATGAATCAATTGTTCGTCATAAGCATTCACCATATCCGGAAACCTCGGTCCTAACTCATCTAAATTGACTCCGCGTAATGGATTTTCTGGCTGGAAATTGATATGGTCTTTAATCACCACGATATCTCCTGTGTTAAAATTAGGGTGAGCACTGCCTGAGGCATTAGAAAGAATGATGTGTTTAATGCCCAGTAATTTTAATACTTTGATGGGGAAGGTTACTTCTTTCATGGAATAACCCTCATAGTAGTGAAATCTGCCCGCCATCGCAACCACTGTGACGCCTCCTAATTTTCCTATAATTAGTTCTCCTTGATGACTTTGTACCGTGGATACCGGAAAATGAGGAATGTCGCAATATTTTATTGAAAAGGGTTCTTGGATAGCGGCGGATAAACCACTTAAGCCGGTTCCTAAAACGATTCCTACAGTAGGTTTTTCATTACATTTGGATTGAATGTAATCTACTGCTGTTTTTATGTATGCTATTTCTTTAGTTGGCACTATTATAAAAATTGATGAATTGGAACACTAAATTATCAAACTGATCTTTATTACTGCCAACCAACTTCACTTGAATAGGTAAACAAAAGATTTCTATTCCTTCTTTAAGAATATAATCCATATAAGGTTCTAATCTAACAGCATCTTTTTCTGTCGTAATAATCATTTTGTTTGGACTCTCTAAATTGAAATATGTTTCCTTAAGTGTTTCTAAATCGCGTTGCTGGTAATTGTAATGGTCATCGAACTCTACCCAAAATACTTCCTTTGAGATAGTGCTCAAATACTCATTTAGTTGTTTCCCGTCAGCAATACCACAAAACAATAAGATACTAGAATTTAGATCTATGGGCTTTACATTTTCGGGATTAAAAAGTTGATAGGGTAAATGATATTGTAGTGTTGAATAGAATAATTTTTGATCTTTCGCCGGTTGAAATTCACTTTTAATTTTCGCCTCGTCTTCTGCATTAAATTCAGCAGGGCATTTTGTTACAATAATTATATCTGCTCTTTTCGAGTTTGCTTTGTGTTCTCTCAGCCAACCCATTGGAAACAATTGGTCTTTCCAAAATGGCTCGTGATATGGCGTTAATAAAATGTTTAATGCTGGTTTAACAGATCTGTGCTGAAAGGCATCATCTAAGATGATTAGATTAGTTTGCGGAGCATGAGACAAGATTTGTGGAATGGCCAGAGCTCTGCTTTCGCCAACGGCTACAACAATGTCGCTAAATTTGGCTTTTATTTGTCTTGGCTCATCGCCAATGGCGGTATAATTATCATTTACCTCTGCAATTCTGAAACCACTACTCTTTCTTCGGTATCCTCTACTTAAAATGGCCATGTTGAAGATTTCCTTAAAGTGGAGGATGAAATACTCTGTCATGGGTGTTTTACCACTGCCGCCCATACTTAGGTTGCCAATGCTAATAATAGGGACTTCAAATTCTGCTCCGTTCAGAAAATTAGAATCGTATAACCAATTTCTTAGTAGGGCAAACAACCCCCAAACAAAAGCCAACGGCCACATTAAGTATTTCCAAAAAGGCATGGGGTAAAAATAGAATTATTTTATCTCTTTTATGATTAACCTATTGGCTTCAAAAGATAATAAAAGTTATAGGCAATAAAGGGAAAGAAATTACTGTAGTTATTTTGTTAAAACCTTTTTTGAACTGCGGAGGAGACGAATCCAAAATAAAAAGCCCCACCAAAAGGCGGGGCTTCTAAGGATCCTTCATCCCTGCGAAAAGATTACAGATCCTTATATTTCATAATGATAGTATAAGTCTTTGGATAAAAGAGCTTATAATATGCATATTCATCTTCAATGGGCCATAAAGTTGAAGGTTTAACTAGAAATTTACAAATCATTTTCTTTAAATCCTCTTGTTGTTCATCTAAAAAAGTAGCAAAATTTTTGTCATCATATCTGCTAAAAACACGGAACATCATTGCTTTATGTAATTCTCCGGCAGTGCCGTTTAATAAATTCATTAATAAGAACATTTGTTGCAATTGATCTGTATTGCCGGCAATACTGCTATTCAACATTTCTTGATAGTTAATGCCTTTTGCTTTTGCCGCCTTTACTAGCTCATTATCCTCATGTAATTTAAAGAAATCTAAAGAATGATCAAATTTAAAATATTTAGAATTGGGTATTCTCTCTACCATCTCTTCATCAATCTTCCCAAATTTTCCGTTGGGCATCCATGCCTGTTTGCCAAAGGTATCATAAATAAACTCATCATCTGGACGAATGGAAAACAAAACATAATCTCCCACTTTAATATCTACTACTCCCACTTCTTCTTTAAGTTTGGCAATGTAAGTATGCTTGCCATTAAATTGTGCAAACCCGTTGGTAAACCCAAATAAAAAGCAAAAGAATAAAATTCCTTTCCATGCTGATTTAATACTCATTCTCGTAATTTTTGTTTTTTATAAATAATCTTAGTTCGATTATTACTCTACAAAGTAAGCTAATTTTGTAATAATCTAGAAATACATTTCTCAGATTTCAAAAACCTTGCCATTAATTTGTTATTATGCAAAAGATGGTGTTTAATAAGTGAATGCGACACTTAATGTAGGATCATTCCATCTTCCTACATTTTAAATTATTTTTGATCATCTAAATTGAATCAAATGAAAATCAATCAAATTCTTCAACATTTGGAATCTGTTGCTCCAAGAAGTTATCAGGAATCATACGATAACGCACAACTATTAACCGGAAACCTTAATTGGGAATGCACAGGCGTTTTGTTAACATTAGATGCTATTGAAGTCATTGTAGAAGAAGCTATTGAAACAGGCTGTAATTTAGTGATTGCTCATCATCCCATTGTTTTTTCTGGACTTAAATCGTTAACCGGGAAAAATTATATTGAAAGAACCATCATTAAAGCGATTAAGAATGATATTGCTATTTATGCTTGTCATACTAATTTAGATAACGTGAAGATGGGTGTTAATCAAAAATTTGCAGATAAGCTCGGTTTGGTCAATACTCGAATTTTAGCACCTAAAAGAGGGATTTTAAAGAAATTATATACTTATGTTCCTGCTGATTACACCAATAAGGTAAAAGATGCCTTATTTGAAGCAGGAGCGGGAAGAATTGGAAATTATTCTGAATGTAGCTTCAGCAGTAAAGGAGAAGGCACTTTTAAAGGGGATGATGCTAGCGAACCATTTATTGGAAAGAAAGGAGAAAGACATTTAGAGGCAGAGGATAAGTTAGAAGTACTTTTTCCGATGGATGTAGAGTCAAAAGTAATTGCTGCATTATTAAAATCTCATCCTTATGAGGAAGTGGCTTATGATGTCGTTTCTCTTGATAATATACATCAAGAAGTTGGATCGGGAATGGTTGGAGAATTGAAGGAAGAAATGGATACCACATTGTTTTTAAAAATGGTAAAAGAAAAAATGAAAACCAATTGTATTCGACACACAGAAATAACTAAAAATAAAGTAAAAAAGGTAGCTATTTGCGGAGGAGCCGGAAGCTTTTTGTTGCCAAATGCCATTAAAAGTGGAGCTGATGTTTTTATTACCGGCGATTATAAATACCACCAATTTTTTGATGCTGATGGAAGGATAATAATTGCAGATATTGGGCATTATGAAAGTGAGCAATTTACATCGGAGCTAATTTATGATATTTTGTCTCAAAAATTTGATAACTTTGCCGTCCGTTTATCAAAATACAACACGAATCCAATAAAATATTTGTGAAATGAGCAAAACAGCAGAATTAACAATAGAAGACAAGTTAAATCAACTTCACGAGCTTCAAACTATTCACTCTAAATTAGATAAAATTCAGATTCTTAGAGGTGAATTACCAATGGAAGTGGCTGACTTAGAGGACGATATAGTTGGACTTGAGACAAGAATTGCTAAAATTAAAGGTGACATTGATGATAAGAAAGCAGAAATTGTTGAACGTCAAAATGGTATCAAAGAATCTAACTCTTTAATCGAAAGATATAAAGCGCAATTAGACAATGTAAAGAACAATAGAGAGTTCGATGCATTGACAAAAGAGCTTGAATTGCAAGATTTAGAGGTTCAGCTACATGAAAAAAAGATTAAGGAATTTGATTTTACTATTAAATCTTCTGAAGAATTATTGGCGGAAACTCAAGAAAGATTAGATGCTTTTAAGAAGAATTTAGCACAAAAGAAATTAGAATTAGACAAAATTGTTGCTGAAACTGAGAAGGAAGAAACTAAGCTGAACAAGAAAGCGGATAAAGTTGAAAAGAACATTGAAGATAGATTGCTTAAAGCCTATAAAAGAGTTAGAGGAAACTATCAAAATGGATTGGCTGTAGTGTCTGTTGAAAGAGAATCATGTGGTGGATGCTTTGGAAAAGTTCCTCCTCAAATGCAGATGGAAATCAGACAGAAGAAGAAAATTTTACTTTGCGAGCACTGTGGAAGAATTTTAGTTTCTGCCGATCAAGATGAAGCATAAGTTTTAAGAAACAACCAAATAATGAGGCTTTCCAATAGTGGAAAGCCTTTTTTATTTACTTTAGGAACGATATTTGCCTACTTCCAATGCAACGCTGTTTCAAAGCAGAATATCTAATAAACAAATAGGTGTCTAGGAAATGATTAAAAGATTGCTCTACATTTTTTGCTTGTGTTCTATAAGTCTAAATATAGCAGCGCAATCGTATGATTTTAATGAAAATTGCCTCAAAGCTTACAAACAAATCTTTGAGTTAAGATTTGCAGATGCAGAACGAACATTAGCCAACGAACAGGCCAAAAATCCCAATAACCTAGTGCCAACTTTTTTAGAGAATTATATTGATTTTCTTGCCCTTTTTATTAGTGAAGAGGATGCCATGTTCCAGGAAAGGGAAGGAAATAAAGATCGAAGGTTAGATATTTTAAAAACAGGAGATAAGGAATCGCCTTATTATCTCTATACCCAAGCAGAAATTTATATGCAATGGGCGTTTACTCGGGTTAAATATGGGGAGTATATCAAGGCTTTTTTAGAGATTAAGAAGGCGTATAAGCTATTGAATGATAATGCTGAAAAGTTTCCCGATTTCAAACCCAATTTGAAAAGCTTAGGGGTATTACATACGCTATTAGGGGCCATTCCGGATAAATACAAATTTGGTGCTAAGGTTTTTGGTATGAAAGGATCCATCAGCCAAGGCATGAGCGAATTGGCACAAGCCATCAAACACGAGAACTTTATTTTTAAGGATGAAGCGTTAATTATGTATGCCATGTTGCAATTGCATTTGAATAAAAATGAAACGGAGGCATGGAAAATTATTAATACCAGCGTTTTACAACCGGATAAAAATTTAACACACTGCTTTGCAGCAAGCAGTATTGCTATGTATACCGGTAAAAATGACCAAGCTATAAAATTATTGGAAAACCGACCGAAAGGACCGCAATACTTCCCTTTTCCATATTTAGATTTTTATTTAGGTTCTGTCAAATTAAACCGCTTGGACGACGATGCAGATATCTATTTGAAAAAGTATGTTACTCAATACAAAGGCAAAAATTTCATCAAAGAAGCACATAGAAAGTTGTCGTGGTTTTATTTATTAAAGGGAAATTCAAGTAGCTATAACTACCATGTTCAAATGACAATTTTAGAAGGCACTGCAGTAACAGACGAAGATAAATCGGCTCTAGCTGAGGTAACTTCAGGAGTAAAACCTAACAAACAATTACTTGAAGCTCGCTTATTATTTGATGGAGCCTATTATTCAAAAGCATTGGCGATTCTTGAAAGTATCGATAGAAATACGTTGAGTAATGAGATTCAAAAGGTAGAATATAGCTATAGAAAAGCTAGGATTTTAGATGAAATGAATAGTTTAGAGAAAGCTAAGAAAGAATATATCTGGACCATTGAAAATGGTGGGTCATTAGATTCTTATTTTGCACCTAATTCTTGCATTAAACTGGGAAATATCTACGAGAAGGAGAAAAACATTGCCAAAGCAGAAGAATATTACAAAAAGGCCTTTACTTATGGTGATCATGAATACAAAAACAGTATTGATGCAGAAGCTAAGGCCGGTTTAAATAGGTTGAAATAAGTTACTGAACTTTGTATTACAACTTTTGCTAATTTTGAGTGGTGAACGACTCCTCTTTATATAAATGCCCTAATTGCGAGAAATTCTATGATAAGGATTTTCAATATTGTCCTCATTGCGGACAAAAGCACGAAGAGAATGTTTTTACTTTAAAAGAGCTTCTAAGTGATTTTTTAGGTTCTTTAATTTCATTTGACTCCAAAGCATTCAATAGCTTACCAAAATTGATCTTTCGACCAGGCAAATTAACAGTCGATTACCTTAAAGGGAAAAGAGCCTCTAATTTGTCTCCTTTTAGAATGTACTTGTTTTTTTCGGTCGTACTTTTTTTGTTATTGCCCCTAATTATTCAAGAAGATAAACTTATCAAGGTAAACGAAGAGGCAACTGTTAGAAATGCAAAAAAGGACCTTAATAATGTGTTTCTTACCATTCAAGATTCCATAGAAGCAAACTTTGAAGAAGAAGACTTACAGGAGGTTCAAGGCGTTCCTGGAATGACTTTTAGCTTGGACGACAGTACCAATTTAAAAAACTGGAAGACGGCTGTTAATTTAATTGAAAATGGCGCAACTATTCAGACTGCAGTTGATTCAGTTTTTAGTGATAAAGGGAGGTTGGCGAAGTTTACGATAAAACAAGCTTTAAAGGTAAATGCAAAAAAGGGAATAGGTCTAATGGGGGTTTTCTTAAATTCACTTTCCTATTCTTTATTCCTCTTTTTGCCACTATTTGCTTTAATTCTCAAACTGTTATATGTGAGAAGAAATAGATATTATGTAGAGCATGTCATCTTTTCTCTGCACCTTTTTAGTTTTCTTTTCTTTACGTTAATCATATTGGTTTTACTGAGGCTGTTAAGTTTGCATATTCCATTATGGATTATAGGGTCATTGATTTTATTGTATTTATATTTTGCATTAAAAAGAGCATATTTGCAAGGATGGCTGAAAACTGCGGTTAAAAATGCAGTATTACTTTTCACAACAGTGGTGTTTTTGTGTCCTGTAATAATTGCAGTGGTTTTAATAATTTCATTTATTTTCTATTAGGTTTGTAGCAAAAGATATCATTGACAATTCAAGAGAACATATCACTAAAATCCTATAATACTTTTCAATTAGACTGTGAGGCTCAATATTTTGTGGAGCTCAATGAGCTAGCGGATATGGATGCGCTAATGAAGTGCGATATATTTAAAAATGAAAAGCACTTAGTATTGGGTGGAGGAAGCAACATGCTATTTACTTCAGATCGGTTTGAAGGATTGGTGATTAAGAATAATTTGAAAGGAATTGAGGTTGTAGAAGAAAATGAAGATCATGTTTGGCTAAAAATTAGTGCCGGAGAGAATTGGCATGAAACCGTAACCTTTTGTGTGAACAATAAATGGGGCGGCATTGAAAATTTAGCCTTAATTCCAGGCTGTGTTGGAGCAGCACCTATTCAGAATATTGGTGCTTACGGTGTAGAATTAAGAGATGTTTTTGAAAGTGCTTTATTCTTAAATTTTGAAGACAAATCTTTAAAAACATATCACAATAGCGAAGCCAATTTTGGTTATAGAGACAGTATTTTTAAAAATGAGTTAAAGGGAAAGGGAATCATTGTTGCCGTTACTTTAAAGCTTAAAAAGCAGCCTCAACTGAATGTTTCATATGGTGCCATTCAACAAACGTTAGAATTGAAAGGTATTGTAGAGCCACAGATCAAGGATGTGTATCAGGCCGTAATTGATATAAGATCTTCTAAGCTACCCGATCCGAAAGTGATTGGAAACGCCGGTAGTTTTTTCAAGAATCCTGAATTGCAAAAAGACATAGCGGAAGAAATATTATTTGCTTATCCTAAAGCCCCTCATTATGTAATGGATGAAAAGACTATAAAAATTCCGGCAGGCTGGATGATTGAGCAATGCGGTTGGAAGGGTTTTATGGATGGTGATATAGGTGTGCATGATAAGCAAGCTTTAGTACTAGTGAACAAAGGCAATGGAAAAGGAGAGGATATCAAAGCGTTGGCCTTTAAAATTCAAAATTCAGTAATGGAAAGATTTGGGGTGATGCTTACACCGGAAGTAAATATGATCTAGGTTTTTTTCTATAAATATTTTTCATTTTCCGACACATAAAGTCGAAAGAT